>NZ_CAXBEQ010000018.1:0-1550 GCF_963974845.1 uncultured Marivirga sp. | reverse complement strand
TGGGCTATAAACAACGCCGTAAAATAGTGTAACAGGTTGATTTGGGGAGGATGGGTGTGGAGTTTAAGGTAGCTCTTCCAAACTACTACAGCCAAAACACCGCTTATTGATCCAATCAATATTGAATCGATCAGATCAATCCTAAAAATACCCCAGTTCCATAATAGGAAATAGGCAAAAGAGAAAAGAATTCCTACCCCAAAATGAGCCGCCATTCCCACCAGAAAAGCCGATTTCGTTGGAGAATAATAATTTCTTTCCCCCACTAACATATTTCCTAAAATGTGGATCACCTTGGTAAAATGAGAGGTGGAGTAAGCGTACAAGTATATAAAGGCAGTCATAGCTAAAGTTCCTATCACTCCGGACAGGATGGTAACTAGGAAATGGTTAATGTCCATAAAGGTTAATCTTAAACTGACACTTTTTAGGCTATTATACTAATATTCATTTTTTAAAATTTTCAATCTGTAAATAACTAGTGATTTTTAAACTGACAATTATCTTAGTCAGTGTAATCCATTAAGGAGGTCGGTCTTAGGCCAGCAGTTCAATTGCTTCTGAATTTCCCTGCATACCTGCATGATCCACAGCCATCAAACCTTTATGATCCATCATCATCTTATCGGCTCCGTTAGCCAATAAAAGCTTAACTATCTCATTTTTTCCAAACATACTCGCAAACATCAATGCTGTACCCCCGTTGCCATGCGTAGCATTTATATCTGCATTATAGTCCAGTAGAATCTGGGCAATTTCAGCATAGCCCTTGAATGACACTCCCATTAAGGAAGTGTTTCCACTGTTGTCCTTTGCATTTACATCTGCACCGTTTTTCAAGAGGAATTCGGTAGTCTCGATCTGGTTGTTATAAGTGGCAATAGTGAGGGGGCTATATCCCTTGTCATCTTTATAATTCACATCTGCTCCATTGTGAAGAAGATCTTTTATTTTTTGCGTATCGCCTATTCTTGCTGCGTCTATTAATTCTTTCATAGTGTTCAATAAAAAATGGGAAACAAATCAATGTTTCCCATAGTGGTTTAAGCTGGTATTTTTCCTTCTTTTTCTCTTTCAAAGAACCTGTGATTACCTATTGCTTTGATAAATGCTTCGGTAAAACTCTTATCTGAAGTACTGCTTAGCAGTAAGCCGCTATCAGCCAGCTTATCTATATTTTTATTCAGGTAGTTGGCTACATAAGTGATCTTTACAAGTTCACTTGCACCATCATCTGTTGCTATGGCTTTGCAGTGCAGAAAAGCTTCGTCTATGAAGTGAACAGCTTTTGGAGTCTGCTTTAATTTCTCAACACTTTTTTCCCCCGAAGGAACATAAATAGCATCCACCAATACCGATGAAAATGTCAAAATACTGTGGTCCACTTTTACATCATTGCCTGAGTTGTCTTTTATAAAACCCGATTTAGGGGCAATTATTTTGACAACTGCACCTTCTGATTCAAGCGCTTCTTTCATAGTAGTAAGAGAGTTGGAGTCCACACCATCTGCCGCCAAAAATGCAATTTGACGGGTTTTTATGGATCCTTT
>NZ_CAXBEQ010000017.1:0-4622 GCF_963974845.1 uncultured Marivirga sp. | reverse complement strand
AGGCCGAATCGTTACAGGCTGCTCCGTTCGTGCCTGTGAATACTCCCGCATTCGGTCCAACATCTACTGTAATACCGTTAATATTAGTTGTACAGCCATTATCATCTGTCACAACAACATCATAGGCACCTGCATTCAAATTTATTGGATTATCAGTATCACCAATCCCTGCAGTTGGTCCGGACCATGCAAAAGAATAGGGGGCGATACCTCCTGCAACATCAATATCTATTGCACCACTCCCAGTTCCATCGCAATCATTGATAATACTTACAACGTTTGCACTTAGAAGTGATGGTTCTTCAATCAAAAATCCAGTAAATCCGTCAGAAACTTGGACAGGAGTACATCCTGCCTTAAACACAACTACCTGATAAGATGAAGGAGGGACATCTGAATAAATTACTGTTCGTCCGTCAGGTAATTGATTTTCAGTAACAGAAAGGGTCACAAATGTTCCAGTATTATTATCGTACAAATCAAACTGGAAAGGAGCAGTGCCATCAGTCATTTCAACAGTAATAGTACCATCATCCGCTCCAAAGCAGCTAATGTCTGTATGGCTTTTATTTGCAGCGCCTGCCGTAGGACACTGTGCATTCAAACTTTGATTTGAAATTGCTCCAAAAAGAAAAAATACTAATGATAAGCCAAATATTTTGGTGTAAAGTTTATTCATATCCTAAATCATTCAGAGGTTAAATCTATACCAGTCGGTCCTCCTAAAGTCCTTGATATATTACAATTATTGTCTTTTATATAGATTGCATATCGACCTGGTACAATATTTAAAAATGATAACTTTTCTTCCCCGCTAGAAAATTGTAGCGTTTTCGTGTCAATAATTTTTCCATTATTTAAGTCATAAAGTTTCACTTCAAACGAGCCTGACGTATTCTCATTTTTTAAGGTCAGAGAATAAACTCCTTCCTCTTTTTCTACACTGTAATCAAATTTTATTGTGCAATTTTGTGAGTAAGCCATAAAAGGCACACCTAAAATTACAAATACCACTATTGCTATAAACCTATTCATATTAAGTACTTCTTTAAACACTGTAAATGTAATTACTTGCCAAATTAATTAACCACAAATCTAACTCCTTTTAGTACATTTCTTATAAATTAATCGAAAGAAAAGAAGAATCTATCTAAATTTACATACAAAAGGAACAAATAACTTTGCTTGCTTCCATCCCAATTCAAATATAAGTGATTCAATATTCTAAACAATAAAAAACAAGTAAAACTTTAAGTATACAACCTTAACTTTCTATACAACAGTTATTTATATCGATAATTAGAACTTTTACAAATACAGATAATCCCGTCTCCCTCATAGGATAAAAGTGTTGATTTTGTATCTTTGCAGAAAATCAGAGAATTTTAAATTAAAAATAACAATATGGCTTTTGATATAGACATGATTAAAGCTGTTTATGCTGGAATGAGTGAAAAAATCACTGCTGCAAGACAGGTAGTCAACAAACCTTTAACCTTATCTGAAAAGATACTTTACTCACATTTATGGGATGGGGAAGCAAAAAACGCATTTCAAAGAGGAAAATCTTACGTAGATTTCGCTCCAGATAGAGTAGCCATGCAAGATGCAACAGCCCAGATGGCACTTCTTCAGTTCATGCAAGCGGGAAAAGATCAAGCTGCAGTTCCTTCTACCGTACATTGTGATCACCTGATCTTAGCTAAAGAAGGCGCAAAGGAAGATTTAAGAAGTTCTTTAACGGCTTCTGGAGAAGTTTTTAATTTCTTAGAATCGGTTTCAAATAAATATGGAATTGGCTTCTGGAAACCAGGTGCAGGTATTATACACCAAGTAGTTCTGGAAAATTATGCTTTCCCTGGGGGAATGATGATCGGAACCGATTCTCATACTGTAAACGCTGGTGGCTTAGGAATGGTAGCAATAGGAGTTGGTGGTGCGGATGCAGTAGATGTAATGGCTGGAATGCCATGGGAATTGAAGTTCCCTAAATTAATTGGTGTAAAGTTAACTGGAAAATTGAACGGCTGGACTTCTGCTAAAGATGTTATATTAAAAGTAGCTGGCATTTTAACTGTGAAAGGTGGAACAGGATCTATCGTAGAATACTTCGGTCCTGGAGCACAATCTCTTTCTGCAACTGGAAAAGGAACGATCTGTAATATGGGGGCTGAAATCGGTGCTACAACTTCTACTTTCGGTTATGATGACGCTATGGAGCGTTATTTAAGATCAACAGATAGAAATGATGTTGCTGATGCTGCCAATGAAGTTCGTGAACATTTAACCGGTGATGATGAGGTTTATAGCAATCCTGAGCAGTATTTTGACCAAGTGATCGAAATTGACCTTTCAACATTAGAACCACATGTAAATGGTCCCTTTACTCCAGACAGAGCTACTCCAATTTCAGAACTAAAAGCGGAGGCAGAAAAAAACGGATGGCCGACTAAAGTAGAATGGGGATTAATCGGATCTTGTACTAATTCTTCTTATGAGGATTTATCAAGAGCCTCCTCTATTGCAAAACAAGCTGTTGAGAAAGGATTAAAAACGAAGTCAGAATTTGGAATTAACCCTGGATCAGAGCAAGTTAGATTTACTGCAGATCGCGATGGTTTATTGAAGATTTTTGAAGATTTAGACGCAACTATTTTCACTAATGCATGTGGCCCTTGTATCGGACAATGGTCAAGAACTGGTGCGGATAAAGGCGAGAAAAACACCATTGTTCACTCTTTTAATAGAAACTTCTCTAAAAGAGCTGACGGAAACCCTAATACACACGCATTTGTAACTTCACCTGAAATGGTAGCAGCAATTGCAATAAGTGGTGATTTAGGGTTTAATCCTTTAACAGATACCTTAACAAATGAAAAAGGAGAGCAAGTGAAGTTAGACCCTCCTTTTGGTGCTGAATTACCTGAAGAAGGATTCGCAGTAGAAGATAATGGATACCAAGCTCCAGCAAAAGATGGTAGCACTGTAGAAGTAAAAGTTGCTCCGGATTCTAAAAGGTTACAATTATTGGAAGGATTTGATGCTTGGGATGGAAAAAATATCACTGGCGCTAAATTACTGATCAAAGCCTTAGGCAAATGTACTACTGATCATATTTCAATGGCTGGTCCTTGGTTGAGATTCAGAGGTCATTTGGATAATATCTCTGACAACTGTTTGATTGGTGCGGTAAACGCCTTCAATGAAGAAACCAATAAAGTTAAAAGCCAGATCACTGGAGAGTATGGAGCTGTTCCTGCTACTCAAAGAGAATACAAAGCTAAAGGTATTCCGACTATAGTAGTGGGTGACCATAATTATGGCGAAGGTTCCTCAAGAGAACATGCAGCTATGGAGCCTAGGCATTTAGGTGTTAAAGCTGTTTTGGTTAAATCATTTGCTCGTATTCATGAAACCAATTTGAAGAAGCAAGGGATGTTAGGCTTAACATTTGCTGACGAAGAAGATTACGATAAAATTCAGGAGGACGATACATTCAATTTCTTAGATTTAAAAGAATTTGCACCGGAAAAACCTATCACTATTGAAGTAGTGCATGCGGATGGAAGCAAAGATGTTATCAAAACCAACCATACTTATAATGATACTCAAATAGAGTGGTTTAAGGCTGGTTCTGCATTAAATAAAATCAAGGAAGAAGCGAAAGCTAGAGGTTAATATTAAGATTCTAGAATCAAGAATCTAGTTTTAAGAGTTAGACTAAAAGGAGTTTTCAAAATGAAAGCTCCTTTTTTTTATGCTCTATTATTTATACTGAGTCCATATTTAGAAGAAATCCAATTTCAGATTGAGTTTTGATTCAACTTTATTGTCCATTTATATGTATAATGCATAAAATACAAAAATGACATTATTATGAAAGATTTAATAACACCCAATAGATCATTAGCAATAGAAACAGAAAAGAAACTTAATCAGCAGATCGAAATGGAAGGAAAATCATCTGCTTACTATTTATCAATGGCTTCGTGGTGCGAGACAAAAGGTTATGTAAACTCCTCAAAATTTTTATATGACCATTCTGACGAAGAGAGAGGTCATATGTTAAAACTTTTTAGTTACATTAATGAAGCTGGCGGACATGCACGACAACCGGCAATCAGTGAAATAAGGCATGAATTCAATAGCTTAAGAGAAGTTTTCGAGCTGATCTTGGAGCATGAAATTAAGGTGACAAAATCAATACATGAATTAGTGGATCACTGTTTCAGTACGAAAGATTTCACCACTTTCAATTTCTTACAGTGGTTCGTTACTGAACAAAGAGAGGAAGAAACTATCGCTAGAAGAGCCTTAGAAATATTTGATATAATTGGAGAAGAAGGTATGGGATTATGGCATATCGATATTGAATTAGGAAAATTACATGGCATTGAAGGTGGAGAAGAGTAAACTTCAATACTATTATAACCAAGAACCCGCAATGCGTCAAAAGATTGCGGGTTTTTTCGTATAGAAGCACTTTAATTAGGACCTTAGCTTCCAAGATTAGAAAAAATTAAATCAACTATTTCAGATTTTCAACTAATTATTTTTGGATTGTTTGCAAAATCCATACTTTTGGATTTAAAATAAAGCTAGAAAACAACCAAATCCCCAGT
>NZ_CAXBEQ010000016.1:0-12468 GCF_963974845.1 uncultured Marivirga sp. | reverse complement strand
AAAGTCAAAGAGCAAAGAAGAGGCACATATGAAAGCGAGTATGATTTTCACCTCAAATGACGTGATTATCAATTTAGGAGTAATAATAGCTGGACTTTTGGTAAATTGGTTGAGTTCGAGCAAGCCTGATTTGATTATCGGAACAATCGTTTTCATTTTGGTAATTCAAGGAGCGTTTCGGATTTTGAAATTAAGTAAGTGAATAAAAAAGCACTACTTACAACAATGGCTATACGTAATGCGGGTTTTCTGCTAAACGAAAGGTCAGTGCATTTTAAGGAGTCCGCCAATACTTTAATTTGGTATTTAAAGTGAATAAATTAAAAACAAAATATAAACTATTGGCTCAGTGCAAATTTGAAACTTTCAGCTTTCAAATCCCGCACTACGCATAGCCGAACCGTTATAGCTAATAAGCTCCTCAAAACACTGCTAATGGCAAAGAAAGTGAAATTTTATCAACTATGGGATCCTAAAAATATAATTTGGGGGACATTAGTAGTTCTTTTAATTTTTGCACTTATTTTCTTCAGTTTCTATTACCCCCAGATGGCAGACAGTAAGCGACTTTCTGGCTTTGACTCACAGACAGAGGGACAATTAATCGAATACCAACCTGTTGAGAATTTAAAGCAAACAAAATTGGGAACAGAAGTGGTTACTGACAGATATAAAATCACTTACTCATACACAGTAAATGGACAAAAATACCAGGAAACAGAATCTATTGAAGGTCTTTTAAAATATGGAAATATCTTGGACAGAATTAGAAGCAAAGAAAAGCACATCACTGTTCTTTACATGTCAACAGAACCTTCGAAGAGTACAGTGGACCTTGAAAACTAAAAAAGCTATAACAAGATATAAAACCCATTTGCTCACCACCTTGTAGCGAATTGAGTGCAAAATAGCCCGTAATTTAAGCTTGCTTTTCATAGCTAGCAACCAAGTGTAATGCATTGATCAATTATGGCACCTAATTATTCAAAGCTTTTGCAATTAATGAAGTGTATCCGTTTGCGAAGAAAGCATAAATTACTACTTTCAATATTTCATAGACCAGTATAACAAACGGGTTTTATACGGTCGTTAGGGGGCATTAATTCGACATTTTTATAGATTATAAAAAATGAATAAAATTTACATCACCTGCACTGTAATATTTCTCTGTTTCTCCTGTACAGACAAGAAATCTTCAAAACAATCAGAGCTGAATAATCAGCTATTGGAATATTCTACGCTAACTTTTCATTTTCGCTCAATGGATCAATTGGAAAGTATGCTAAAAGAAGATTCTTTACTTTATGCGGACATCCTTAAACTTAGACAAACGACATCTGAATTGATAGATTTCATCGGGAATGTTCAAGAACATATGATTAATGCTTCTGGTGGTTATAACGAGAATGGTTCATATTTCAACCCGCAATCGAATGAACAAATTGAAAGATTAATGATTGATGAAGGATTGGCAACTAAATTGAAATCCCAACTGGATAAGTACTCAGAAACTCTTCGCTCGTATGGGCTAATTGAAAGTCAAATCTCATTCGAACCTATGAAGAACCCTATGCTTAAGAACGATCCTGAGAAGAGATATCAAGGACTTTCATTCGAAAACCTCCATTTTGAAGACGTTGATATAATAGAAGCGACTACTACCTTGCAAATCTATAGATCCACAATTCTGATGAAAGAAGGACTTGCAATAAACCTGATGCTGATGAATAAACACACCCCCTAACACTAAATATAGGTCATTGGGCAGATAATGCTAAAGTTGAAAATGATTACATTTAAGAAAATATGTAGCGGATTGGTAGTTTGGAGCCTTAAAGTGCCCAACACCCCATATTCTTAACGTTATAGCTAATAAGCTCCTCAAAACACTGCTAATGGCAAAGAAAGTGAAATTTTATCAACTATGGGATCCTAAAAATATAATTTGGGGGACATTAGTAGTTCTTTTAATTTTTGCACTTATTTTCTTCAGTTTCTATTACCCCCAGATGGCAGACAGTAAGCGACTTTCTGGCTTTGACTCACAGACAGAGGGACAATTAATCGAATACCAACCTGTTGAGAATTTAAAGCAAACAAAATTGGGAACAGAAGTGGTTACTGACAGATATAAAATCACTTACTCATACACAGTAAATGGACAAAAATACCAGGAAACAGAATCTATTGAAGGTCTTTTAAAATATGGAAATATCTTGGACAGAATTAGAAGCAAAGAAAAGCACATCACTGTTCTTTACATGTCAACAGAACCTTCGAAGAGTACAGTGGACCTTGAAAACTAAAAAAGCTATAACAAGATATAAAACCCATTTGCTCACCACCTTGTAGCGAATTGAGTGCAAAATAGCCCGTAATTTAAGCTTGCTTTTCATAGCTAGCAACCAAGTGTAATGCATTGATCAATTATGGCACCTAATTATTCAAAGCTTTTGCAATTAATGAAGTGTATCCGTTTGCGAAGAAAGCATAAATTACTACTTTCAGTATTTCATAGCCTAGTGTAACAAACGGGTTTTATACAGTGGCGTTAGAGTGAATAATGGAACCAGAACCAACAATCAAATGAGACTCATATTAATTTTAATATTCTTTTCGATCGTATCTTTTACTTGTTATAGCCAAGGATTATCAGATTATGAAGATATAATCTATCTTGATGCCGAATACAAAACTACAGAACCGAATTTAGAAGAGCTAAAAATCATGAATCTCAGTAGTTTCTGGCTGAACAATCCAACCGAAAGACGTTTGGGCTTTATCGGTAAGAATTATCTCCGACTACATATAAAATTCCTATCAATTATTAAAAACCCATCTGACCCTTTGGAATACTTAGTTTATGGAAAAAGCATGGTAAATGATAATATTTGTGAGTTTCAAGGCACAATAAGGATTAAGGAATCATATTACTTCATTTCAGAAGACTATCCCTCTGGCAATAAGGGAATTCTTGCTGGGGAATATAAATTCTTTGAGAATCAGGCATCATCACATGCTGGAATTTTTACTGGTCGATTCACTACCAATTGGTATAAAGATGAAAGTGGGCAATTGGCTTATAACGACTTATGGAGTGTCTCTGCAATGTACAATAATAATCAATTTGCTGGTACCTGGACTGAATATGGCAGTGATAAACATTTAATAGCAAATTGGGGAGACAGCAGAATACCTTTATCTGGAGACTTGGATGTAGGAACAAGCGAATTTCGTCCAGCTGATAAATACGCTTCAAATGGATGGATTATCTTCCTGATAGCTAACGGAGGAACTCCAGATAAAATGGATATAGAGGGTGCTAGAAAAACAGAAAACAGGCAATGGTGGAAATGAAAAATCACTCTAACATTTGCTAAAAATGCATTTGCTTACTGCTTCTAGCAAAGTGTGTAGAGAGTTCTCCACAAAGCCAAACTGATTATTTCATTTAGATTTAGGTCAAGCATTCAGGAAGGTTTTCTTCTTTTTTCTTACAATAATTGTGGTTATGGTTTGGCTTCGCTACTTTAGTTTTTCATTAGCGAAGTGTTGCAAACGCATTTTAGCTTCGCGTTAGCGGCAACTAATATTCTGTCATATGGGAGTTCATATTGTAAAAGATAAATACTTCGTCTTCAAAGGTGAAAAAGATGCCGAAGATAAATTCAGGACTGAATTATCAAACCGCATCTCTGATAAATTTGGCAATGGACCTTTTGAAAATCAAGACAATGTCAGAGAGATTGTTGTTTTTAGCTTGGAATATTATATTTCAAAATTCAAAGAAATATGTCACTCTGAGACCTCAGATACTTTTTATCGCAATATTTTCTGGTTCCATGAACAAGCCACGGAATTAGCTTTTCTGCATCCTCATCAAGATATCTCTCCAGAGATAAGTGGTAGGTATATAGCCTCATATAGAAGAATACTAAAGTTTATTTTAGAAATGGGCTGTGAAGTTTCTATGGCTACAGGTGAAACAACCGACCAAAAATATAAACAACGGATAGATCCTATTGTAAATGACCTATTGTATCTGGGAGAAAGAATACTTACATGTGTCGATTTATATGCTGAACAGTCAATGATTGAGGATGTTGTAGACATTTCATTTGAAGAAGGTAAGTATTTTTTCAGTAGAAGACATCACTATGAATTTATTTTCGAACACATTAGTAAAGAATTTGGATCGCACTTAACCAAGTCAGTAGTTGATAATTCTGAGCTTGCAGGACTTACAGACCTTAAAAAAGCATTGCAAGATTGCTTTGGAATTCGATACGAAGATGTTGGACATTTAATTGCTACTATTCATGAAGAATTAAAATCAAGAGGTGGAGAAACTATGGGAGTGGGTTGGGAAACCCTTACAGTCAATCTAAATCGAATGTTTGGGGTGCCACTAGAAACAGCAGAATACTTCTTTAAAGGATTAAGATTAGACAAGTCAAACAAAATGGACTTAATGGATTTGGCTTGTAAACCATATAAACTGAATCGCTATCTATACAGACCAATAATCATATGGAATATTGATGGTAAAGACTTTGCATTTGTTGGGAAGAACTGTTGGACTGAAGCCATTCTTCAATATTCGACAAATGCCATTCCATGGGGCAAAGCGCCAGAAGAATGGATGAAAAACCAATGTTTCAAAACTTATGTGCACAGGAAAGAAGATGATCACGACAAATGGCTGGATGATGAAGTTGAAAAAATATTGCAAACTCAAGGCATAATGTATGACCGCAATGTGAAACAAATTAAACATAAAAATGGAACAACAAGTATTGATGTTTCTGGACTTGGTGAAATTGATTTCATAATTCTTAGTCCTAAAACAAAGACGATCTATATCTGTGACTGTAAACATTTGTTAGGGAGATATGATTTGGTAAACCAGAAAAATGACTTTAATGCATTTTCAGTCGGCTCTAGAAAGACAAAGTCATACAATGAAACCATGAAAAATAAACTTGTTTGGTTTAATGATAATAAATCCATTTTGGAAGAACACTTTCAAAAGAAGTATAAAGGAGAAACCATTGACCTGTCCGAATTTGATACTCAAGGAATATTCATTGTAAACACTCCAACATTTTATATGTATAATGCAGAATACCGAATTTACACCATTAATCAAATAGAAAGTGTTTTGTCTGGACAATATGAAGACCCTACATTCATGATTGTGATCAATGAAGAAGAACAGGAGAAAATTTTGAATGTGAAATATCCCTATTTCAAAAAACCACAATATATAACTTTTGAACCATTTGCAGACATGGATGAAACAGAGACCAACCTATAGAATAAAGACAAAAAGAATACCGCTAACACTAAATATAGGTTATTGGGCAGATAGTGTTAAATTCGACATTAATTACATTTAAGAAAATATATAGAGAATTGGTAGTACGGAGCTATGAAATGCCCAACACCCCATATTCTTAACGTTGTGGCCAATTTGAAAAACGACAAAGATAGACTTGAAGCAATTTCCTTCTGACATAAAATTCAAATACGACTGGAGAAAATACCAAGAGCGAGTACTTGACGAGTTAGAAGGACATCTTGACGACAACCATCTGCACATCATAGCACCTCCCGGCTCCGGCAAGACAGTATTAGGACTGGAAGTTGCCTTACGACTGGACAAACCGACACTGGTATTAGCTCCGACTGTAGCCATCAGAAACCAATGGATACAGCGATTCTGCGAACTGTTTTTACAGGTCAAACAAAAACCCGACTGGATTTCAAGGGACATCAAGAATCCCCAATTCCTGACAGTTGCGACTTATCAAGCACTTCATGCTGCTTGTTCAGGGGCTGACCTTGATGAAGAACAAGAAGAATCAGAAGAAGAAAACGGAAACAACGGAAATGGCAAGGGAAATTCAAAGACAAAAGAAATCATTCAGCTTTTACAAGCTCAAAACATTGGGACGATTGTAGTTGATGAAGCTCATCACCTCAAAAATGCGTGGTGGCAATCGCTAACAGAGGTCAAAAAGGCACTGAACCCAACAATTGTTGGGCTTACTGCTACTCCACCTTATGATGTTTCTCATTTAGAATGGCAGCGTTACATTGAACTGAACGGGCCTGTTGATGCGGAGATTAGCGTGCCGGAGTTGGTTGTAGAAGGCGACTTGTGTCCACATCAGGACTACGTCTTTTTTTCGCGCCCAACTATTGAAGAGAGTCAGAAAATTGACGAGTACCGCCAGCGAATTAAAACATTATTCAATGACATCAAAGCTGACCAGCCGCTAATTCAAGCCCTTGAAAGACATCCGATTTATCAGACGCCAAACGAACAGCTGGACTGGATTTACACCAATCTTGAATATTACTCTGCTACCTTGATATTCCTCAATGCAGTTGGGAAGGAAATCACAAAAGACCACCTTGAGATAATTGGAGACAAGAAGTTTACAGTTCCTGAACTGAATTATGAATGGATTGAAATCTTGCTTACCTTCTACCTGTACAAAGACCCTGACAATTTTGCACAATATGAAGAACATCAGAAAAAGCTAACCAACAAACTAAAACGGAACGGAGCAATAGAGAGACGTTCTGTGAATTTCAGACACAACCGAAAAATCAACAACTTCCTGAGTTCAAGCATCAGTAAATTAAGAAGCATTGACCAAATTGTTGATTTTGAGCATGACCACTTGAAGCAAGATTTGCGGATGGTTATTCTCACCGACTATATCCGCAAGGAGTTCCTTGTGAGCCAATCAACCAACTCGTTGGAGTTGAACAAGATTGGGGTGCTGCCAATATTCGAGCAGTTGCGCAGAACCAATGAGCGGAACATTAAGATTGGCGTCCTGACTGGTTCATTAATTATTGTTCCTGTTTCAGCTTTTGAGGCATTCAAAGAGATGGCTGCTAAATACAAAATTGAACGTCTATCCACTTCACCCCTGCCTTTTGATAACCAATACTTGGTAGTAAACTCGACAGAGCAATTAAAGCATGATATTGTTCATATCATCACACAGGTTTTTCAAAAGGGACACATTGAGGTACTTGTCGGAACAAAATCATTGCTTGGTGAAGGTTGGGACGCTCCTTCAATTAATTCTCTCATCCTTGCAAGTTTCGTTGGCTCATATGTTCTGTCCAATCAAATGAGAGGTCGTGCGATTAGAACGGAGCGACAAAACATTGATAAGACGGGCAATATTTGGCATTTGGTATGTGCTGACACAACAACACCCGATGGAGGTGACGATATTCAGTTACTAAAAAGGCGATTCAAAGCCTTTGTAGGAGTGTCATTTCGAGAAGAAGTGAGTATTGAAAATGGAATTGGTCGCCTAGACCTGCCTGACCAATTGACAATAGAACAAGAAATAGTCAATCTTAATAACCGTATGCTTACCAATGCTGGACAACGAGACCAACTCAAGAAAAAGTGGAAACAGGCCTTGGAAAGCGGTGCAACATTGATTGAAGAAATTAAAGTTCCTTTCCCTGAGGACAAAGAGTATAAATCCCTGAAATCACTTTACTATAACCGAACCATTAAATATCTATTAGGTATGCTTGGTTCTGGGTTAGTCGGATTCGGATTTGAAGCGTTACAAGGATTGGGTAGAGCCGCACGACATATAAGGAGTAAAGAAGATTTGATTTACTGGCTAATGTTTATTGGTGGACTAGGTTTCGTAATATTTGGTCGACTTGCATTTAAGACCTTTAGAGCATTCGTGAAATACAGAGATATTTCAAAAGACATACATCAAATAGGTGAAGCACTGCTTGAATCGCTAATAAAAGTCGGTGCAATTCATACGGACTATTCAAAGCTGACCGTAGTTTCAGATGTTGATGATTATGGAGCCATCTACTGCCATTTGGAGGGAGGTACAACCTACGAGAAATCAACATTTATCAAATCCTTGCAGGAAATCATTGGTACGGTTGACAATCCGAGATATGTGGTCATCCGTAAGAGTTTCTTTTTGAATGTACTTTCCCAAAAAGACTATCATTCAGTGCCTGAAATCATTGGACGTAAAAAACAGTTCGCTGAATATTTCGAGAGACAATGGAGACGTTTTGTAGGGGCATGTGAATTGGTGTACACAAGAACAGTAGAAGGACGTAAATTGCTTCTTAAATCAAGAATACATTCCCTTGCCTCCGAGTTTGAGGACAAGACTGAGAGAATAAATAAATGGAAATAAAAAACTGGCCACAACAAAACCTATAAGCAATAGCGCCCTGCGGGACGCTACTGCTCATAGCCAGGGCCGTTGTATTTAATTCCTTTCTTAAGATTAGTCTGCTAGTCAGTTGGCAGAAAGAGGGTATAAAAATCGGATTGATTAGCCTTGAAAAGGCCTAAGTTTTGCGGGCGAGCCGTGGAAGCAGAGTGCTTCTAAACGGTAGAGACCGTTAAAAAACTTAGATTAAAGTTAGCCGATTCTTGCCAGAAAGTCAAGAAATGGAGAGGCTAATGAAAAAGCAATCATTTTTATGAGGGATTGGATTGGACTTTCTACCAGCATGACAACGGATTACATAGCCCTAGCTATATACCATTAGGTCATGCCTCCAACTGACATGGCAGATGAGGCAGGAGGATTTAAGAAAGGAACATCGTATTTTTCAATTACCATTATTTCTACTACTTTAGGAGTAATTAAAAATATACTAAAGACAACATCAGCTATCGAATCATTTAAGAAAGGTCATCAAATCACTAAGATTCCCAATCAAAACGATCGATAGCCTGACGTTAAGCTCAATTCTACACCAAATTTCAATCAATCATGAAAAGTCAAAAAATAAATAGGAATGCTTTGCCGATAGCTATTGAACAGGCTGATGAGATGTATAATCATGGATTGCAAATTGATATCGAAATTCAAGAAGACCTGAAAAAAGACCCAAACAACTCTCCATTAGGAAAAATGATTTCAGCTAATGTTTTGATAGGTCTTTCGATAGAGTTATATCTTAAAAGTTTTATGATAGTAGGAAGAAAAGATGGGGTAGTTTATGGACATAATTTAACAGATTTGTATAAGGAATTCCCCCCATTCTTGAAATCTGCCATAGAAGAGGAATATAAGAAAGTTGAAAAATCGAAAAATGCCTTACTGGTAGAAATAGGTTTGATGACTGCCCAAGATGTACCTGAAAAACCAACCAAAGAACCTTTCGATGGAGTCGATTTTAGGGACTTTAATCAAGCTCTTCAGGCAATCTCCAACACTTTTGTGGAATCAAGATACTTTTTCGAAAAAATCAACGATGAAGATTGGGCTTTTGTTAAATACGCATTTGAAACCGCACGATGCATAGCTCTTTCAATCAAAAATGTTTTAAATGACTTTCGTAATGGCCGATTCAAGGATATATCAAAATAAATGAGCTTAACATTCTGTATAAATCATGGCTGTTAGTAGGTTATTGTTCCTTTAGCTCTTTGTAGATAGCCCGGCAATCCGCAGGATTGCCTTATTGGTAAAAGTTAATTTAATAAGCCAATCCTGCGGATTGCCTCGGTAGTTAACTGAATTTTTTATACTTTTAATCAGCCACGAATTTATACAGTGGCGTTGTGTGTAATTCCTGTAGCCAAGCCATTGACTTCCAGGCTAACGGGAGATTACAGAAATTGAAAGAATTAATAAATCTAAATAATAGATTTTTGGGATACTGAAAAACTTTAGTCAGAATGCGCAATTAAGAATATGGCAACAGAAGAACCAATTAGAGAAGAAAAAGAATTAAAGAAAACTGCTACTCGAATTATTTATGAATTTATCGACTCTGAAAAAGAAATAAAAAAAATCAGTAAAGAAGTTTATCTCAATAAGGATTGCGAGGTACATTTTCCTTGGGGATACGATGGCAAGGACAAATATGCAAATGTTAAGAAATTCATTTACAATGGATTTGAAGGTAAACTTCCAGTTGGAACGATTAAAGCTGCCGCATTTGGTTATGGGTTTAACTCCAAACTAAAACCGATAGGAGATTTTATCGGAGAACTTAAAATAGAAACAATAGAGATTAAAAAGGGTGGAACTCCTAAAATAGATATTACCAATAATAAAATCATTTTAAATGAACACATCATGCGAAGACTGTATGATGTTTTTACAGTCAAACTTGATCAACAATCTCAAGACAGAGCGAATTTAGCTCAGCAGCAATTAAAAGTAGTCTTTCCTGATGATATCGAAGAAGTAGAGCTGAAATATGTTAAAAATTCAATTGCAGAAGTTGTTTCAACTTGGGGAAGTTCTATAAAGGAATTTTCAGATAAAGATAAATCAGCCATTAAGGAAATGTTTGATAAATTGTCTGTTACTGATGATTTTTTGACCTCAGAAACACTTCTAGACACTAAAAAGAAATTAGATGCAAAGTACATAGAGGATGTCATTGAAGAATTCAAAGTTCTCATGGATCGTACTGCTGATTCAACTGCAACTGAAAAGAAATGGCAAGAATACTTAAATAAGCACAGTTGGATTTTTTCACATATCTTCTCTTTCCCGATTATTTTATTTCAGGATGAGGCTTACGTTGGAGGTAAGAACCTTTCTAATAAAAATGGGAAGCTAAACGACTTTTTGGTTAAAAATAATTTGACGGAGAATGTAGCTTTTATAGAAATTAAAACACATAAAACTGAATTAATTAAAAAAGGCAAGCCGTATAGGGGAACAGACGTCTTTGGTTTAAGTGATGACTTATCAGGTGGAATTTCTCAAGTTCTGAATCAAAGAGATAATTTCCAGAAACACTTTGCTAATATAAAAATGGAAACGGAAGAACCATTTGAAACATATAATTCAAAATGTGTTGTACTTATGGGGGAAATTAAGGGTTTAACAAAAAAACAGTTAAGGTCATTTGAATTACTCCGTAGTAATAGCAAAGATGTTGAAATATTAACATTTGACGAATTATTGGCTCGCATTGAAAGTTTACAAAAACTTATACAAGGGAAGGTTAAACCAAAAAAGAAAAATAAGATATAAACACTACACCTAACAATTAGTGTAATATTAAATGCAATTAGAAATATCAAAAATAATAGCAGATTTCATTGAGAATCGAATTTCAGCAAAGGAATTTGAATCATGGGTTTATTCAAACCAACATCTTGAGGATGAATTGGGAATGGAACTGTACACAGAATTGATTTCAATTAATTTCAAGGATAGTTCTGCTAGAATAGCGGTTAAAAAACTTCTCGATTCTGAAATTGATTACAGAACGCTACATCGAACCCAATTAATACAGTTAATTGAAGAAATCGAGTTCAAAAAAAAAGATTTGTTAGATGGAATTAGTGAACTATACGAATGGGCGGACAAGGGATATGCATTTTTAGGAAGAATTAATTCAGTGGGAAATTTTGGCGAGCAAGGAAAGTCTGTAGTTCTTATTGTAGACAAGGAATTGTCAAATGAAGAAAAATGGAATGTAATTTTAAGAGATGATCCTCATTTTCTTACAGATCTCAAGACTATTCGTTTGAAAATCGAACAGAATGAAATTCTAATAACAGGTGAAATAGAAACAGTTAAGTTTTTAGGAAGACAATACAAATATTTAGAAAAATAAAACACACAACACTGTATATGAAATCATGGCACCCTGCGGGATGCCACGCTTCATATACTTAACGTTGTGCGCAATTTGTGAATTACCAAATTGTTTTTGTGTAGAATATTAAAAATGAAACTAAATCAAATTTTAACATTATCTGTCTTTTGTTTAGCTATAATCAGTTGCGCTACCTTGCAACCAGCAACCGCAATAAAAAATGGCGATATTAAGGATTACAAATACATTTATATTTCCCACACCAAAAGTCTGACTTCGAGTACTGGAGCATCAGTCAGCGGGCAATATTATTCAACGAGTAAAAGTGTTAACCCACGAGATGTTATTACGGGAATTTTAGCTAAGCAAGGATATATATTAATTCCAGAATTGAAAGACGATATATCTAGCGAAACCTTGATTATTAATTACGGTGAAAGCGGTAGAAGAAGTACAGGGCTAGGTGGTTATACAATTGAAGTCACCATACAGTTTATATCATCGTCAACAACATCACTTGTTTGTTCATGCACAGCAGAAGGACAAGGTTCAACGGAAGCAGATGACATTCGAGAAGCAATCACTCGATGCTTGAATAAAATAATAAAAAAGGAATAAGAAACAGCGCACAACATCCTGTATTAAATCATGGCTGTTTGCAGGTAATTGTTCCTTTAGCTCTTTGTAGAAAGACCGTCAATCCGCAGGATTGACTTATTAGTGAAAATTAAATTAATAAGCCAATCCTGCGGATTGCCTCGGTAGTTAACGCAAATTTTTATACTTTTAATCAGCCACGAATTTATACAGTGGCGTTATGCACAACATGAGGTACGTAATAACCATAATAGTCATCATTCAATCATT
>NZ_CAXBEQ010000015.1:0-12527 GCF_963974845.1 uncultured Marivirga sp. | reverse complement strand
CGTAAAAGGTGGGAGAGTAAGTCGTTGCCAACTTTTATTTTAACCCTGATAGATGGTTCTATCAGGGTTTTTTTATGCCTATACTTTTTGGGCAACAGAGCTTGCATACCTATAATAGCCCTCAAATAGAGGTTCTTCCTCTAATTTTTTAATTTATACTTCAGTAGAAACCACATGTTTTTGTAAGTTTAAGGTCGAATCAACCTGTACCTCACATGCAAGTCAATAAGATATATAATGAAGACTGCCTGCTGACCATGGGTAGAATGAAAGACTGCTTTCTAGATCTTACCGTGACTTCTCCTCCCTATGATGATATGAGAGATTATCATGAATATTCCTTTCATGTTGATAAAGTGGCGGTTGAATTATTTAGAGTCACAAAGCAGGGTGGAGTAGTGGTTTGGGTTGTGTCTGATAAAACTAGCAATGGTAGTGAATCTGGAACAAGTTTTAGGCAAGCGCTGACTTTCATGCAGAGTGGTTTTCGACTCATGGATACCATGATTTTTAAAAAGCCTCCCAAAGGGGCTAGTGGGAACAATCGAATTTATTGGCAAGGCTTTGAATATATGTTCGTGTTCAGCAAAGGTGCTCCAAAAACTATTAATCTAATCAAGGACCGGAGAAATAAGGAGAGCCGTAATGGCGATAATGGAACTAAAAGATTGGTGAACGGTACACTTAAGAAAGTAGCGAGAGGTGGATATGGTGAGTATGGCAGGAGAACCAATGTTTGGGAATATGCTGTTGGAAAAGGCCACAGCTCCGAAGACCCCGAGGCTTTTGAACATCCTGCAATTTTCCCTGAGGACTTAGCTAAGGACCATATATTAAGCTGGAGCAATCCAAATGATATTGTATATGATTGCTTTATGGGCAGTGGCACCACCGCAAAAATGGCGCTCTTAACTAATCGAAATTATATTGGGAGTGAAATATCATCTGTTTACTGCGACCTAGCCAATAAAAGATCGATGAAATATTCTAGTGAAATGAAGATCCCGGCTGAATTATACCATTCATTTGATAGAAAGAAGTAAGTACGCAGCGATTATGTGGCTAAGGGATGGGTAGAAAAGTCTATTATAAATAATTTTATTATTTTTTGGACTTCTAAATACGACTTAATAAGTTTGCTTCATATACGTAAGTATGTATAGTGAAATTTTCAATCTAAACCCCAAGGTTATTGCAGTTTATTACATTCCCAATAACAAGTATATCCAACAATTTTAAGCTTTACAATACTGCTTCATTTCAAGCAGTACTTTTTAACCCGAAGAGGCTAGAACCACTATTCGGAGCGGAAGTTTTTATGCAGAATTCAATAAATGTTCAACTAAATAATAAGAAAAATGTCAAAGGAAAATTTTGAAACCTTAAAAGGTACTATTGAAGCTATAGAGCCAGCTGACACAAAAATCCCTAACATGCCTGTAGATGTTTATGTACAGGAAGCTTCTGACTTACAAGAGTGGAGCAATGAGGATCAAGCTCAATTAGTAGAAGTAGGCGTACCTCAAGCTTATTTTGATGAGATGGAGGAACGAATTGGTGCACTGCGCTATGCACAGTCGGTTTGGAACAAGGATCGATACACCATGGAAGAAGCACAGCAAGAATGGGAGGAGATAAGCCCTCAAGCATATGATTTGAAAAATGAAATAGAGCATTCTTTTCGCTATGCCTTCCGTAAACGCCCAGACTTATTGAATAAAGTTAGTGGCATTGAGCAAGGCACAAGCGATTCTGACATGGTCCAAGATTTAAGTGATCTAGCCACTTTAGGAAATGCTAACTTGCCATTATTAACGGCTATCAGTTTTGATGAGGCTAAATTAGATCAAGCCGCCAATCAAGCTACTGAGCTTAGTGTTTTACTGGCTAAGGCCAATGGCGAAAGGAAAGAAGAGGGCAGTCCGAAAATTACTAGAGATAAAGCTTACACTTACCTTAAGCAAGTAGTGGATGAAATATATCAAGCAGGCAAATATTTGTTCTGGAAAGATGAAGGGAAACTAGAAGGTTATTCTAGTCGATACTTCACTACCGCCTAATTTTATAAACCCCTCTTGAATGCCAGGAGGGGTTTTATAGTATATGGAAAGATAGAAATTCAGACAGGAAGGCTAAAATTGTGACAGGAAGCAGAGAAAATGCAACAGGAAGGGTCAATAGTCCGACAGGACGGGTCATTAGTCTCACAGGAAGCATCATTATTCCGACAGGAAAGGTCATAAGTCTGACAGGAGGGGTCATTAGTCCGACAGGAAGCCAAAAAATGTAACAGGAAGGGTCAATAGTCTGACAGGACAGGTGAAAGCCCGACAGGAAGCAATAATATTTGGTTAGAAATGGTTAAATTAATATGGAAGCAAATAATATTTGGTCAAGAACCTCTCTTTAAAATCCTTAAAAGCTCGATTTTGAGCACAACTTTTGTTCCGTGCGAGCGGGATGGAGGAAAGTTTAGCGGGCCAGCGTAGGCCTCGAGCGTAGCAGCATTAAACTTTCTTGATTTTTTGCTTCTTTTTGATCAAGCAAAAAGAAGGGTATATAGATGAAAGCAAATAACCTAGCTTTTTGAAACCCTCAGAAAAACACAAACAATATTAAACACTCTATCAAAACATAAAAACCTTGAAAACAAACTATATAAACTTTGGCAAACACCTGCTCTTTGGGACTTTAATCATTCTTGGAGGCCTTTTTTTATACCTCATAACTGTTCGATTGATAGGCTATTTACCCTACTCCCATGTGCCAGGTCCAGGCTGGTACCCCCACCAATATGCCCTCAACTGGGAAGAGATATTATTCTTTTTAAAATTCATCTTTTTTCTGGGTATTTATCTTGTGCCAACCTTAGCAGTTATTTTCATCCTCTTTAAATTTTTGATGCGGTTATGGTATAATCGGCTTGCCTACACCTTTTTTGGTACTATGGCCATTGCATTCTGTACTGCCTATTGGACTTGGCGAACAGGAGGATATTTAGCCTTTGATTTATATACTACCATTGCGGGTGAAATAATGGGGATAGTATATGGAGCCATGTTATTTCCTTTTTATATAAAGCCCATCAAAAAAGAAGAGCTAACCCACTAGCCATAAGCGTAAGAATCTTTTATGGCTTTGTTTAGGTCGTATATTTTATAAGATTAGTCGATTATTTTGACAATTTTATATTATTTCGGTTAGGTTGTGTTAAATTAGAATGTCAAGAATGCTAAAATTGTTAGAATTCCGATAATGGAATAATAATAAATATAAGGATTGTTGATAGCTATTTTTTGTAGTGCATTTAAACAATACATATGATACTAAAGGAAGTAACAATTAAAAAGTTTAGAAATATCATTGATTCAACTCCTGTTCAGATTGAAAATGATATTACTTGTCTTGTAGGTAAAAACGAATCAGGTAAATCTTCTTTCCTAAATGCACTTTACAGACTGAACCCAGTTCGTAAAAATGCTGATTTTAAACTTGAAGACCAATATCCCGCTTGGCTAGAAAAGAAAGATAGAATGAAAGGGATTGATTTGAAAAAAGAACGCCCTGTGAACACCACCTTTGAACTGGAAGATAATGAAATCGAACTTGTGAATGAGCTATTTGGAGAAGGTGTACTAAAAGATAAAACTCTAACTCTGAATAAGTCATATGACGGTACTCTTGATCATTGGTTAAATTTAGATGAGGGCCAGTATCTGAAAAACCTATTACACGGACTTTCATTTAGTATGGAAACTAGAAAGGAAATAACCAATTTTTCCAATATTGAATATTTAAAAGACTTCCTTGAAGATTATGAGACAAATGAAGAAGCAAGTGATAAGGAAAAGGAGTCTATTGAAAAATTGCGTAGTAGATTAAAAGAGGAAATCGGAGATTCAAAGACATTACTTTCAGCCTGCTACAAAACAATTCAGAACTTCATTCCTAAATTCATATACTTTAACGAATACAGTACACTACCATATTCAGTCAAAATCAAAGAGATTCTTGAAGCTGAAGACTCCACTTTAGATGACAATCAATTGACGGCAAAATCTCTTCTTAGAATGGCGGCAGCAGATGATGAATACCTTTTAAATCCTGACTATGAAAGAAGGAAAAGAGAATTGGAAAACGTAGCAAATGCACTTACTCAAGATGTTCTCGAATATTGGAGTCAAAACAATTCGCTTAGAGTTAATCCTGATATAGATAAAACTACCGTTACAAACCGAAATAATCAAACTACAGTTATTGATGAACTAAAAATAAGAATTTGGGACGACAAACATTTTCTCTCTTTACCATTTGACGAACATTCAACAGGCTTTCAATGGTTTTTTTCTTTTTTGGCTGCATTCAGTGAGTATGAATATAAAGATGAGCCAGTAATAATTCTATTAGATGAGCCAGGTCTGGGTTTACACGGAAAAGCGCAAGCTGATTTCTTGCGATTTATCGAAGAAAGGTTGGCATCTAAAAGACAAGTTATATATACTACACACTCACCATTTATGGTACAACCCAATAAACTTGAACGAGCAAGAATAGTAGAAGAAAGAAATAGAGATGAAGGATCAAAAGTAACAGCTGATGTATTAACCTCTGATCCTGACACGCTATTTCCGCTTCAAGGTGCTTTAGGATATGACTTAGCGCAGCATATGTTCATATCTACGAATAACTTAATATTAGAAGGTACTTCTGACTTCACTTATATTTCGGCCATTTCTAATTATTTAATAGAAAAAGGGCGGACAGGATTAAGAGACGATTGGACATTAATTCCAGTAGGTGGGGCAGATTTAATCCCAACTTTTGTAGCTCTTCTGGGAATTCATTTAGATCTGACTGTTGTTGTTGACGCCAGAAAAGAAGGTAATCAAAAGCTTGCAAATCTCTCAAAAGGAGGTTACCTGAAATCGAAGAAAATAATAAGTCTCAATGAAATAGTTGAATCTAATTTAGTTGACATTGAAGATTTATTTTCGGAACAAGACTACTTGAGCATATATAATGACACATTTGACAAAAATCATAAAACCGAAGACCTTAAAGGTGGTGATCAGATTGTCAATAAGTTAGCTAGATTAGAAGGCATACCAAGATTTAATCACGGACGCCCTGCGGATACCTTTTTAAGAAATAGAGATAGATATTTAGATAAATTATCAGAAGAATCTTTAGGGAACTTCGAAAAGCTATTTGAACGAATAAACGAAACCTTTGAAGAAAAATAACGCACTTAGCCTTAAGTTTTCGAACTTTGATATTTGCCAGATCTCTTTTTTGACAATAATAACGAGACGTTATATTACCATTGATTTATCCATCTGCTTTACCGCAACAGTATTCGGAAGTTTTACGGAGCCATTTTCTTTCCCTTTTATATAAAGCCATCAAAAAAGATGAGATAAGCAACTAGCCCTAAGCGCAAGAATCTTTTACGGATTTATTTAGGTCGTACATTTTATAAGTTTAGTCGATTATTCTTACAATTTTATATTATTTCGGTTAGCTTGTGTTGTGCCCCATTAAAAAAAAAGCCAACGCACAAGCAAAGAGTGCTTTCGCACACATTGCTTTTTTGTGTCCCATATGACCTGAATGCTAACTATAGTATGTGGTATAAAATGAAGACTAAAGATAGCTTTGTGCATACTAAAATTAGCAGTGATTATCGAATCAGAAATACTAAATAAGTTTGGTGAACGAGTCCGCCAATTAAGAAAGCAAAAGGACATTTCACAAGAAGAACTAGCTCATAGAGCGGATCTACACAGAACGTATATCGGAATGATAGAACGTGCTGAAAAGAACATTACACTTCTGAATATCGAGAAAATTGCCAATGCTTTAGAAGTTAAAGTGAGCGAAATATTGAATGACTAATATGCCTTGGAAAAAACTCGAAAGCTTCAATTATGGAAGCAAAGAAGATTGGTTAAGAATAGTAAGAAATGAAGCAGGAGACAAACTGGATGACTCTCTTGAAGTTGTTGCAGATAGAGTTATTGAGATTCCTGAAATCTGTTGTACAAACCACATTGGTAAAACAGAAGGATTTGAAGATTTTGCGCGGAAATGGACGAATAGATTTATCAATGGTTTTGAGAATAGACCTTCAAAAAGAACCAGTAACCCAATTGGAACTCAACATGATCCAATCTTAGATGAGATAATTTCTGCGAGAACTCCTATTTCGACTGAAGACTTAGAATCAATTAAATATGGTCATAGACTTTCTATGTCCGCTGAGAATATTGCAGGCTCCCTGTTAGAAGAGTATGTAGCTTCTAA
Source organism: uncultured Marivirga sp. (assembly GCF_963974845.1). Lineage (NCBI taxonomy): Bacteria > Pseudomonadati > Bacteroidota > Cytophagia > Cytophagales > Marivirgaceae > Marivirga > uncultured Marivirga sp. The sequence continues at coordinate 6,224 of NZ_CAXBEQ010000015.1, read as the reverse complement.
ACTTCTCAAATATAAATGGCATTGCTGCTGGGGCGAGACAATGAAAAGCATTGACTTTTGCCATGAAGATGGTCAACTACTACAAATAAAAAATAGTGACAACAGTGAGAATAGTTCGAGCAAAACTGTCCGGGATGGAACAAAGATCAAACACTGGTTTAGAAGATTTTCAAAAACAGGAAAAACTAACTGGGAATCACTAAATACGCTGGTTAATATTCAGGATGAAAATGATTTACTCACTGAAGAGTCATACAGAGAATTTGTGAGAAAAGCTGTTTCAAACAACCCTGGGTCAGTTTTTCTAGAAGACGAAAGTCCTTATGGGCGTAATCACGAAAATAACGAAAGCTGATTTACTTCTTTTTCTTCAATCAGTTTTCGACTTCTACTTAGAAAGTCCTGAATAAATTCTTGATCGGCAGTTTTTAAATATCTCGAATATTTAAAGTTTGGCAAGTTCTCGGACACTTTACCTTCATTAAGTTCCAAAATCAATCGCCCTATGGCTTCACCTACACTGACAGGCACAGCATTTCCGATTTGCTTGTACTTATTAATAAGACTGCCTTGAATTTCCCAAGTATCAGGGAATTCTTGAATTCGTTTATATTCTTGAACACTTAGTGGTCTGTCTTCTTCAGGGTGGCCCAAATCCGTGGCAGGCATTGCGGGATGAGTCACCAAAGTCGGAGAAGGTTTATCCCAATTTAACCTTCTGAAAAAACCTGTTTTTCCGCCTCCTAAATGGTATGATTTACCCAAAGCCTCTTTCTGCATTTCCTCACTTAAGTCCCGCCAGTTTTGTCCTGCATTTAGCATTCTATAATACTTCAGTCGTTTTTCAGGAAATTTAATAAACTCCGTATTACTGCCATTAAGGTTGCCAATAGCATTTTTTAGCGTATTCCATTTAGGAAGCCCAAAATCTCCATTTTGAGAATGGGTCGGTTTTAAATACGGAACCTTTTCATTTACTCTTGAGCAAATAATTATTACTCGTTCCCTAACTTGCGGTGTTCCATAGTTAGCTGAATTATAGAGATTAAATGACAGCTGATATCCTGCTGCTCGCAACCTATTGTAAACATAAAACATGGTTGCGCCTTTAAGCTCTTTTAGCTCATATGGTAGAAACTCCTCTTCCTCGGGCTTTAAGTCAATATCGTATGCAGCAGACAAAAGACCTCTGACATTCTCAATTACAGCGAACTTTGGACTGATATTTTCAATTACCTCTATGAACTTTAAAAAAACATTGCCTCTATCGTCTGCCAATCCCATTCTCTTCCCCGCTGAACTGAACGCCTGACATGGTGGCCCACCAACAATCAAATCAACTTCTTCTTTGGACTTAAGACCAGCATATTCCAGAATTTCTTCGGTAGTGTAAGCTCTTATATCTCCAATTAATCCAATTTCAGGATTATTCGCAAGAATAGTTTGACGACTTGCCTTATCAATCTCACAAGTCAAAAGAGTTTCGAATCCAGCATTGTGCAGACCGATATCTAACCCCATAGCACCACTGAAGAAACTCAGAACATTGAAGTTCTTCTTTTTGGGTTTTATCGTAGATTTTTGATCTTGCATAGTGCTAATTATAGTATGCAAACTTAAGTATAAATTTTCAATCTTCCAAGTATTCGCTATACACATTGCCAATTCCCCGTTCCCGCCATGCTTTGCATGGTGGAACTATTATTTTAAAAGATACTATACCTCAAAAGTTTTTCTATTTTTATTCATCTACATAATTATCTGTTTTAATTAATTATAATAAAGGTTAAAATATATTCCGGGTTCCTATTATATTTGAGGCTTAATTTTATTTTATGGCAGATTTTCTAACAACTAGAGGAGTTTCATTTAAATTAGAGGAAATAATTATTAATGCTAAAAAACACATAACATTAGTTTCTCCCTATTTGAAGATAAGTAAAGACTTGTATAATCGCTTAATTGATGCTAGCAATAGAAACATCAGGATCAATATAATTTACGGCAAGGACAATCTGACGAGACAACAACATCAAGACATCACTAGTCTAAATTCAGTATATCTTTATTTTTGTGAAAATCTCCATGCGAAATGTTATTTCAATGAGTCTGAAATGATTATTACATCGATGAATATGTATGACTTTTCAGAAAGAAATAATAGGGAAATGGGTGTTTTTATAGACCAAAATCAAGATAAAGTTTTATTCGAAAAGACCAGAACTGAGGTCAATTCGATAATCGACTCTTCTATCTTGGAGGAACAACCTCATAAATCAAATCATGCTAGACAAGACCAGTACCAGCATACCCAACAAAAATCCAGTCAATATTATCAAAATAATAACAGCTACAATAATAGCAACTATAACAACTACAACTATAACAAAAATGTAGGTCACTGCATAAGGTGTAAAGTTGATATTGATCATAATCCTGAACGCCCATTTTGTTACACTTGCTTTATAACATGGTCGCAATATGAGAATATGGATTTTCAAGAAAATTACTGTCATAGCTGTGGTTCCAACAATTACTCTTCAATGCGAAAGCCCCAATGCAGAAACTGCTATGTTCCGCTGAGTATGTAACACATGAATTCGCTTGTAGTTGCTGGTCCCCTTAGCCCTAGCTTGGCATGGTCGGTATACTTTTTTCAAACAAACTTCTCCATTCCTCACAAGCAATAGCCCAGCTATATAGTTTGTAACTTACTCATTAATAGGTATTGCAAATCTCAAAGATTAGTCCCAATTTTAGTTAGTAAACTATTTTAACTAAAACCTAAGCTTATGAGACCTATTGCCTTAGATGCCCTATCTTTTATGGCATCCCCCACCGAGAAAAAATTTATCCTATTACGATCTGAAAAAGCCGATAAAGACTTAGAATATCTACAAAATACGGCCATCCCAAAAATTCTAAACCGCAAGGATGCGGATAAAATCATGGGGGTTTGGGGGACTTTGGGCTATGCCAATGATGATCCGGTCAATTGGGAGGGTCAGTTGTATTGCTCCAATGAAGGCAATGACGTATTCAAAGAAAAATCTACCGTAGAAGAAGAGGTACGCCTGATCCAACAAATGTATCCTGAGCTGGATGTTAAAAATGACATCAAGGAAAAAGTCATCAATCTAAGTCAGTTAGATATTCCCTATCCTGAAATATTTGCTTTAGACGAAATCCCCAAACTCAGATTAGATGCTTTTCTGGCTCCAGAAGAAGGAGCCTTGGCTTTTTATCAGCATCAAATCAAAAATAACGAGGCCGCAGAATTGGATTATATTATGCCTGAGTCTACAGATGCCCATAACACCAACGAACGTGATCGCCTTGTCTATAAATTCAATGCCCTTCCTCATAAAGCAATAGAGGAAGTTCCCGGGATACCCAATCGCTATCGTTTATCCACTCGCTACAAACAGGAGGAATTTATTGTGAAAGTGCTCATCTTCAAAAGGGCCTTTAGAAAACATAAGGAAAAAGACCTACCCTCCAATAGCAAAGAAATAGTAGAATTGATTGAAGATGAACTGGCTGCTTACAAAACAGGTCTTTTTGTAAAAGATCATCGGCTATTGGTCATGAAGCCCAATGGTCACTTTATTAACGCCAACTTTGGGGCTATTGATGAAAGTAAAAAAACCTTATTGCTGTTGCATGGCACTTTCGCCAGTACGAAGGGTTCATTTGGCGAGGTAAATATGTGGATACAAGAATTTTTGAAGGAAGAGAAATACGAACAAGTCATCGCTTTTGATCATCCTACCTTTTTCTGGGATGCGGAGGGCAACATCCAAAAGATGTTTTCCATGTTGAATGCCTTAGACATTCAATCCTTTGATCAGGAAGTGGATATCATTGGTACGAGTCAGGGCGGCTTGCTGGCGCAATTTTTAGCCAATTATGAGCAAGACAGTATTAAGATAGGGAAAGTAGCTTTGGTGGCCTCTGGTAATGGCGTGGGCTATTTGTCTTTTGCCGAAGGAATGGCTTTTGGATTAAAGATGCTGAAGAAAGTCATGAGAAAGATTGGCATTGGGGCTCCAGTGGTTTTTATCGCTTCCTTATTGCAGCATTCTTTTCAATGGGTCATCAAGCAGCCCGGCATGGATGTGATGAAGCCCGGCAGCGATAGATTGCATCATATTATTTACAATACCCCTGTTCAAGCCACTACCCGTTATCTGCCTGTAGCGGGTAATTATGAAAACAATGGCTGGTGGGGAAGAAAGCTAGAGTTAGGGATTGATTTGATTTTAACAGAACATAATGACTGGGTGATCAGCACTAAAAATCAATTCAGTTTGCCTAGTCAATACGTAGCCATTGAAGGCTATAATCCGGCCAAATACAAAAACTACATGATCAGTGATGCTTTACATGGTAGATTGATTGAAAAACCGGATTGCCAAGATCAAATTGAAAGCTTTTTCTTTACGGAAAAATCTGAAAAAGTAGACTATAATAAATTGAAATCGGGTGATCACTTTGATGCGCATTGTCATCTGTTTGGTAGAAATGTGATCACGGGTCGATTGATCTTGATGTTGCTGGGCGATATTGTGGATTACCTAGATCAGGACAATCCTAATGAACAGCTGCAGCCAATTAGTACTCGTGAAGGAAGTGCGAATGAACATGGCATTGGAAGGGTGATTCGAAATGTTTTCAACTACTTCTTATTCAACAAAGGGGCACGCCAAATGCTGCATGATTTGGAAGAGGATTATTGGGACACTAGGGTTTCGCCTAAGACCTTCCGCTACATCCCTTTAATGTTTGACTTGGAAATGACCTTTAGGAATGACTATGATACGAATAATGCAGCTTCCGTCATTGCACAAAAAATGCAAGAGTTTAAGGAAAAGCATGGGGAGTTTATAGATAAAATGGATGGCTTAGTGGAGCGTTTTGAGGAGAATGATGAGTTTGTCTTTAATGGGGAGCGGGTAGTCAATGAAGATTCGGTACGCATTCTGAAATATGCAAAGAAAATTATCAAGGGCTTAAATCTTGTCAATGCTGATGTATTATCGGATGCAAAGGATTCTTTTAAAACACAGAAGAAAGAATTAGAGCAGTTAAAAACACTATATGGTCATGACATATTTCCATTTCTGGCAGTAGATCCGCGCAGGGAAGGCATGGCTCAGGAAGTGGAAGACAATATTGGTAAGGAAAAAGTGTTCCATGGCGTAAAGCTCTACACCCCTAATGGGTATTCACCTACTGATTTGAACTTATTTGATCCTACCAAGGCTTTTGTGCATGGCACTAGTTTATACAAATGGTGTGAGGAAAACCAAATTCCTATTATGGCGCATTGCTCTGATTCCGGCTTTGCTACTTTTACGGATAGCTTAGAAGTGTACGGGGATATTTGTACGCAGCAGCCCGATACTGCAGATAATGAGTATACCTACGAATTAGCTTTTCAGAATAAAGAGAAAATAACATTCGCGACTAATATTTTAAATGGCGGATTTGATAAGTCCATTAAAGAAAGAGCGCATCGTTTAAATCATCCTACCTTATGGAGAAAGGTGTTAGAGAAATACCCTAATCTAAAAATCTGCTTAGCGCATTTTGGCGGGGGTAGTCATGAATGGCAAGAAGAAATAAAACGATTGATACTGGATTTTGATCATGTGTACACTGATTTATCTTGTCAGACTGACCCAGATATGCTAAAAACGATTGCTGACCGCTATTTTAAAACCGACACAGCTGATAATAAGAAGCTCCAAAGCCGCATCATTTATGGTAGCGATTACTTCCTGAATATGCTGCAGGGTATTGAATTTAAGAATTACTACGACAATTTTAAGGCGGTATTTAGTGAGGAGCAGTTGGAAAATATGTCGGTGGGTGTGGTAAAGGAGTATTTGGGGATTGGTTAAGCGGATTGTAAATCCGCGGATAAGCGTTCGACATTTGTAATGTCGAACAGAGATATTGGTAAACGGATTACAAATCCGGGGATAGCCGTTCGACATTGCAAATGTCGAACAGGAACGTGAGGTTGGCTATTCGACATTTGTAATGTCGAATATAGATCATAGGATTTGTAATCCGACTTAAAGAACAAAGGATTTTTAATCCATCAATAAATGAAGGTTGTTAATTTAAGAAAACTATTGTTTCTATGGGATTTGAATATGTGGTGAAAGATCAAGGAGCTCCCTACTTTGTGACTTTTACAGTTCACCAGTGGGTTG
>NZ_CAXBEQ010000014.1:0-28022 GCF_963974845.1 uncultured Marivirga sp. | reverse complement strand
GGACTCGAACCTGTGACCTTTGGGTTATGAGCCCAACGAGCTACCAACTGCTCCACCCCGCGATATAAACTCTTGTTTTCAACACTTTTTCTCGTGTTTCCCTCAAAAGGATTACAAAGGTATGATAAGGTTTTCGAAAAATCAAGTACCTTTGCAAAATAAATTTTAATTGATGTCAGAAAATCAGCACAAGGCCGGATTTGTAAGTATAGTAGGAAAACCAAATGTGGGAAAGTCTACTTTAATGAATGCTTTGGTGGGGGAACGTCTTTCTATTATTACTTCCAAAGCTCAAACCACTCGACATAGAATTATGGGTATTTTGAGCGGTGCAGATTTTCAAATTGTGTATTCCGATACGCCTGGTATTCTAAGTCCGCAATATGAACTGCATAATTCCATGATGCGATTTGTGAAAGCTGCGCTGGAAGATGCTGATATAATGCTTTTTGTAACTGATTTGTATGAGAAGTATGAAGAAGGCGATGTTTTAATTGACAGAATTAAAAATAGTGGAGTGCCCATTATATTGGTCATGAATAAAATTGATCAATCGAAAGGTTCTCAAGCGGAGGACAAAATGAAATATTGGGCTGAAATTATTGAGCCTGATCATCAAATTATGGTCTCGGCTTTGGAAAAAGTGAATATTGATGGTCTTTTCAATAAATTAATTGATTTGCTTCCGGTTCATCCTCCCTACTTTCCAAAGGAGGAAATGACGGATAAACCGGAGAAGTTTTTTGTAGAGGAGATCATCAGAGAGAAGATATTTCAAAATTATAAAAAAGAAGTGCCTTATAGTTGTGAGGTGGTGGTCACCGAATTTAAGGAAGATGAAACCATCATTAGAATAAGAGCTGAGATATATGTGGAAAGGAAATCTCAAAAGGGGATTATCATAGGCAAAGGAGGAGAAGCGATTAAGAAGGTAGGAATTGAATCTCGCAAGGATCTAGAAACCTTCTTCAATAAGCAAATCCACCTGGAAACCTTCGTAAAAGTAGAGCAAGACTGGCGGAAAAAGGATTTGAAGTTGAAGAGATTTGGTTATTAGATAATTACGAATTACGAATTATCAATTGGGAAATTTGAGATGACATTGATAGTTTTTATTAACTTCATCTCATGAAAAATTTTCAACTAAACATCCCCAAAAATGAAATCGCAAAATGTAATTCAATTAAAAAGTTATCAATTTGCTCTAGAGGTTATTAGAATTGCTCAATTATTAAAAAGGGGAACTCATTTTGAGATATCCTCCCAAGTATTAAGATCAGGTACTTCTATCGGGGCAAATGTCGAGGAAGCGATTGGCGCTCAATCAAGAAAGGACTTTTTAGCTAAACTTTCAATTTCATACAAAGAGGCAAGAGAAACACATTATTGGTTAAGGCTAATAAAAGATTCTGGATTATTAGAACCTAATACTGCATCAATTATGATTGAGATGTGTGAAGAAATATTGAAAATCATTGGTTCAATACAAAAAACTACAAAAGCGAAGATGGAATAAAGTTCAGTGCTCATTTCCAATTCGTAATTAAAAAATTATTAATTCGTAATTAAAAATGTCAAACATAGTAGCAATAGTAGGAAGACCGAATGTCGGAAAATCCACTTTTTTTAATCGTCTAGTAGAGCGAAAGCAAGCGATTATGGATAACGAATCGGGCGTTACGCGAGATCGACAATACGGTGAAGCGCAATGGACAGGTAAAAAATTCACCGTCATTGATACCGGTGGTTACGTTACAGGTTCTAGTGATATCTTCGAAAAAGAAATTCGAAAACAAGTAAAAGAAGCGCTGAAAGAAGCCACTGTGATTTTGTTTATGGTGGATTGCCATACAGGCTTGACCGATATGGATAAAGATTTTGCCAATATCGTTAGAGAAGTTGGTAAACCCGTGTTCGTAATTGCCAATAAAGCAGACAGCACAGAAAAGAGCTACATGGCAGGAGAGTTTTATGGTTTAGGTTTTGATGAAGTTTTTAGCATGTCCTCTGCCAGCGGATCTGGGACAGGAGAAGTGCTAGATGCTGTAGTAGAACTATTTCCTAACGATGACCACAAAGATCCATTTGAAGGAATTCCCAGATTAGCAATTTTGGGACGCCCTAATGCAGGTAAATCTTCATTTTTAAATGCTTTACTAGGTGATGAAAGAACTATTGTAACTGATATAGCAGGAACTACACGTGATTCTATAAATACTCACTATAAGCTATATGGAAAGGATTTTATCCTGACGGACACGGCTGGTTTGAGGAAAAAAACTAAAACAAAGGATGATATAGAGTTCTATTCAACGATTCGGGCCATTCAAGCACTGCAAGATAGTGATGTTTGTATTATCATGATTGATGCTACACGTGGATTTGAATCCCAGGACATGCAAATTATTGGTCTCGCCCATAAGAACAAAAAGGGCATTATGATCATGGTTAATAAGTGGGATTTGATTGAGAAAGATGGAAAAACTCATGATAAATTCAAAAAAGAAATTCAGGAGAAATTAGGGCCATTAGATTATATTCCCATTATTTTCACATCTGTAACTGAAAAGCAGCGAATATTTCAAGCTATTGAACTGGCTACAAAAATTTATTTCAGTCGAACTGAAAAGGTGAGTACCTCAGCTTTGAATGAAGTAATGCTAAAAGAGATTGAAAAATATCCGCCTCCTGCCCTTAAAGGGAAGTATATTAAGATAAAATACGTAACACAGTTACCAACATATACACCAACTTTTGCATTCTTTTGTAATCTTCCTCAATACATAAAGCCACCTTACGAAAGGTACCTTGAGAACAGATTAAGGGAGAATTTTGACTTTGAAGGGGTGCCAATCAAGCTTGTTTTTAGAAAAAAATAGATAGATACTTTTGTCAATCTAAATAATTAGATACATTTACACTTTAAACCATAATCGATTAAACTATGAAAAAATTATTCACATTGTTTTTATTAGGTGCTTTCACCTTAGCAGTAGTTGCTTGCGATAACAAAAGCGAAAAAGAAGAAGCAAAAGATCAGATTGAAGAATCAACTGAAGAAATCAAAGATGCAGTAGAAGATGCTGGTGATGAGATGGGTGATGCTGCTGAAGAAATCAAAGAAGAAGCAGAGGATAAAGTAGAAGAAGGTGGAGAAGAAATGGAAGAAGCAGCTGAAGAGGTTGAAGAAGAAGTAGAAGGTTAATTCTTTTACAATTCAAGAGTTTGAAAAGACCGCATTTGCGGTCTTTTTTTTGTCCAAATTACATTCTATAGATAATGGCGTTAATATGCATCCCTGCACCAACGGATGCTAAGATAATATCATCTCCTTCCTTAATTTCATGGCCTTCAATTTCTCCCTTTAAAACTAAATCTAGCATGACTGGCACTGTTGCTACTGAATTATTACCAAATTTTTGGATCGTCATGGGCATCATATCTTTGGCTTCTAGTCTTAGATTATATAGCTGACCAAGCTTTCTTAAAATAGCTTCATCCATCTTCTCGTTGGCTTGATGGATCAACACCTTTTTGATATTTTCCATAAAAATACCAGAACGTTTGAGGGCCGATTGCATGGCTGTAGCTACCTCATCCAAAGCATATTCGTATATTTTACGGCCTTTCATTTTAATGTAACGAGCATCATTATCCATGCCAGGTTTATTGGATTTGCCCATTGCCAAATAACTCAACTCTTCATTGGCATCAGTTCTGTTTGCAAAACCTAATATTCCTTTACGATCGTCATCATATGAAGCCGAAACTATGGTCGCTCCAGCTCCATCAGAGAATATCATTCCATCTCTATCATGTGGATCAACACATCTGCTAAGTGTTTCTGCACCAATGACCATTATATGTCGGCAAAACCCACTTCTGATCATTTGGTAAGCTTGAATCACACCTTGGACCCACCCTGGACAACCAAATATAATGTCATAACATACTACATCAGGATTTTGAATTCCAAGTTTGTTTTTGACCTTTGCCGCCAGACTGGGCATATTGTCAATCCTGTTAGTATGAGCCTCTATGTCCCCAAAGTTTTGAGCATAAATAATATAATCTAATTCCTCTTTATCAATAGTGCTGTTCTTTAAAGCGTTTTTTGCAGCTATTGCACCTAAGTCAGAATTTAATTGGTCATCATTGGCATATCTTCGCTCTTTGATTCCCGTAATTTTTTCAAATTTTTGAATGATTTCTTCATTAGGGACTTCAAACGGTTTTCCATCCTCCTGGTAAAACTCATGATTTAAGAAATGTGCATTTGGAATGATCTTATCTGGAATATAAGAGCCAATTCCGTTAAAAACTACATTTGGTGTCTTCATAATTGTATGTTTGTAATTTTATTTAAATTCTTCTGACAGCATCCCAACAGGCATCTGCAGCTTGTTCAATGCGTTCTTTACTTAAGTGTTGTTGATGATCAATTTGCAGCTTTGCTAAAGAGGTTATTGGTCCATATGATAAAGAAATTATGGTGTAAACTGGAAGGTCTTTCATAGCCTTCTCTCGCTTGGCTTCAATAAAGAACATCATAACAGGAGACATGATCATAAAACTTTCCTCTCTTGTTAATTTACTCATATAACTGGCGTATCTGTGCTGCTCGATGAATTGAAATGCTTTTGGGTGCTGCATAAAAAAAGTGATTAGATTCATCCACAGATGCTTGAATCTTTCTTTAAAGCTGTCATTTTCGTTGTAATCGGCTAGCATAGCATGCATGATTTGCCTTTTGATCTCTTTAAACAGTTCATTGATTAAATCTTCCTTATTCTCAAAATATCGATAGATAGTACCAGCGCCAATCCCTGCTGTTTCTGCAATCATGGAAATAGGAGTCCCGTGAAAACCGTTTTCTGAAATCAGTTTTAGCGTTGTCTCCAGTATTAATGTCTTTTTGTCAAGCTTGTTTTCGATTGCGGAATGAACGTTCATTCCGTAAATTTGAATTGTTATTTTATATAATCAAAATTTTAGAGATAATTTTTTAAAATGTTGTGTATCAGATACTAACGTTTGTTAGGGATTCCCTTTTATTTTTTTTATAAACTTCAGAATCTGCTAATTAGGAATAGTGCTTGACAATTGAATGAGTCGGTTTTATTGAAAGCGTTACCGTTAGAAAGGGGAAATTTACCAGCAAAATAGTGGATTGAAATCCAAAATTTGTTGTTTTCACTGGAAATATGGGTTGCCCACCTAATATATTAAATACTTGATGATAGGGAAGAAAATTAATTATCCTGATGGGTTTTAAACTTTTACTTTGGCAATTGACAAGCAATTCATTTATCTTTGACCCTCCATCTAAAACCTGATATGGGTTTTAATAAAAAATTGAAACAATATGGCTTGGTTTAGGCGACAAAATAAAGGGATTCTAACTCCTACTGAAAATAAAAAAGAAGCACCAGATGGTTTGTGGTATAAAACCCCGAACGGAAAAATTATTCACATGCGGGAGCTTAAGCAAAATGCTTATGTGAGTCCTGATGATGAGTACCATGTTCGCATTGGTTCTAAGGAATATTTTGAAATCCTTTTTGATGATAATAAATTCACAGAGCTTGATAAGGATATGACTTCTGGTGATCCTTTGGAATTTGTAGATAGTAAACCTTACCCAGTTAGAATTAAGCAGTCTCAGGAAAAATCAGATTTGAAGGACGCAGTTAGGTCAGCTCACGGCAAAATCAACGGTCTAGATTTATGTGTGGCCTGTATGGATTTTGGTTTTATTGGAGGGTCTATGGGTTCTGTTGTGGGTGAAAAGATTGCAAGAGCAATTGATTATTCTATCAAGAAGAAAGTTCCGTTTTTAATGATTTCAAAATCGGGCGGTGCAAGAATGATGGAAGCTGGATTTTCATTGATGCAAATGGCAAAAACTTCTGCTAAGTTGGCGCAGCTTTCAGAAGCAAAAGTTCCGTATATTTCCTTATTAACTGATCCTACAACTGGCGGGGTAACTGCCTCTTATGCTATGCTAGGGGATTTTAATATTGCTGAACCAGGTGCCTTAATAGGTTTTGCTGGTCCTCGGGTAATTAGAGAAACTATTGGGAAAGATTTACCTAAGGGTTTCCAGAGTTCGGAATTTGTACTGGAACATGGGTTCTTGGATTTTATTGTGGACAGAAGGCAACTAAAAACTAAATTGACCACTTTATTGAAGATGTTGAAATAAATTTCTATTTCTTATAATTATTTATAAATGCCAATTTGACCAATTGGCATTTTTTTATTAGGTATCCAGCGACTTACTGTTTATCTGCTTTTGAATTTAATTTTTTGATTGTTTTCGTTGCTATGGATCTAATGCCAGGACTGGGCTGGCGCTCTAATTTTAGTTCCAGGATTTCTTTGAGAGCCGATCGTAATTCATTTTCATTTGTTAAAAGCTTTTCCAAAACAGTCATAGCAAAAGCTTGAATAGCGATTGCGGTATTTTGCTGTTCCAGCCTGTCAAAGGCCAGATTAATCCAGTCTTCATGACTTTCTGGTGGTATATCAACAAAGCTAAGCGTTCGCCAAATATTTCTTTCCAAGCCTTCATGTTTATTGTTTTTCACTAGGTCACCAAACACTTTTAGGTGTGATTTATTCAAAATGTTAGGATGTTTTTCCACTAAGTGAGTCATCAGCCAGGAGGCTTGAAATTTAGATTCTTTAACTTGCAGGCAGTCAATCAATTCATCAAATGAAAAATTTTGATCTTCAAAACCTCTGATTAAGTTCTCTATTTCTTGTTTACTAACTCTTATTTTTAATTTAGTTTTTAAATCCATAATTCCTGAGGCCAGTTTAGCATTTCGAAAGCCTTATTTCTAAATTAGCAAAATGCGTTTAATAAAGAAGCCTGTACTATGTAATTATTATGTGACTTATCGATGCAACGCCAGTTGCTATTTCTGCGATATATGGGAAAAACCAAGTCCATACATAAAAAAGGAAGACGTAGCCCAGAATCTGAAGGCACTTAAAAAGCTTGGTGTTAAAGTAATTGATTTTACCGGTGGGGAGCCTCTATTACATAATGAAATTGAGGTTTTTCTGAAAATGGCTAAAGATCTTGGCTTCATTACGACAATCACAACCAACGGCTTACTTTATCCAAAAAAAGCCGAAAAATTAAAAGGGTTAGTTGATATGCTTCATTTTTCGCTAGATTTCGCAGATTCGGCTCAGCACGATGAAGTGAGAGGTGTAGGATGTTTTGATTTTGTCATGAAATCAATTGAGGCGGCAATAGCATTAGGAGAAAGGCCCGATATTTTGTTTACGGCCATGAATGAAAATATAGATGAGCTCAATAAAATTTATGAAAGTATTTGCCTTTCAAACGATTTGGTACTAATCGTTAATCCGATTTTTGATTACAATACCGTCAAAACTGGAGGAGGATTGACAAAAGAAAATCTAGAATACCTGAGCCGAATGGGCAAGAGAAAAAAAATTTATCTCAATGATGCTTTTATAGAACTACGTAAAAATGGAGGTAATCACGTAGAGGACCCTGTTTGTAAAGCGGCTTCATCTGCTCTTGTAATATCACCCAAAAACGAACTGGTCCTTCCTTGCTATCATTTAGGAAAAAAGGATTTCGCTATTGATGGAGATTTATTTAAACTATATAAGTCAGATGAGGTACAGAAATTAGCAGCATTAGAAGGTAAGCTTCCCGAATGTGAGGGCTGTGCTATCAATTGCTATATGCAGCCTTCATTTGCAGTTGAAATGAACCAATATTTCTGGAAAGCTCTTCCCTCTACAATCAAATACAATAGGCTTAAAGGGACTTGGAAAAATATTTTGCAATAATTTCCACATTTCGCCAACTTTTTGAATGTTCATACTGTTAGCTTTTCGAATATATTATAATAAAAATATTGAACCGAGCTTATAGGTTTACATTTTATATAATATATTTGCAACTCAATTAATTGAATCATTAAGAACAAAAATAAAGTTCATGACATCAGTAATTATCACTTCAATTATTGCCTTCACAGTGCTAATACTCTTATTGGTATTGATACTATTGTTTGCGCAATCGAAATTAGTACAGTCTGGCCCTGTTAATATTTATGTTAATGGAGATGAAGACAATCCTATAGTTACAACTGCAGGATCCACTTTACTATCTACACTGTCTGGTCAAGATATCTATTTACCATCAGCTTGTGGTGGTGGTGGTACTTGTGCCATGTGTAAATGTGTAGTAGAAGATGGAGCTGGAGATGTTCTGCCTACAGAGGAAGGTCACTTAAGTCGTTCTGAAAAGAAAGAAAATGTGAGGCTTTCTTGCCAAGTAAAAGTAAAAGAAGACATGCACATCCGCATACCTGAAGAAATTTTCGGTATTAAGAAGTGGGAGTGCACAGTTAAGTCTAATTATAACGTATCTACGTTCATTAAGGAATTTGTAGTGCAATTGCCGGAAGGTGAAACTTTAGATTTTGAGTCAGGTGGATATATCCAAATTGATGTACCTGCTATCACTTGTGAATTTAAAGATATAGAGATTACTCCACATCCTGATTTAGGACACAAAGAAGATATCTTCCAGGAAGATTGGGATAACTTCGGTTTGTGGGATTTAGTGATGAAAAATGATGAGCCTATATTTAGAGCTTACTCAATGGCGAATCACCCTGCAGAAGGTGATATCATTATGTTGAATATTAGAATTGCTACTCCACCGTGGGACAGAGCTAAGAACACATGGATGGATGTAAATCCTGGGATTTGCTCTTCTTATGTTTTCACTAGAAAGCCGGGGGATAAAGTGACTATTTCAGGTCCTTATGGTGAATTCTTCATCAATGAATCCGAAGCTGAAATGATTTATATTGGCGGAGGAGCTGGTATGGCTCCATTACGTTCTCATATTTTCCATTTATTCCACACGCAAGGAACAGACAGAAAAGTTTCTTACTGGTATGGCGGTAGATCGAAAAGAGAATTGTTCTATGTAGATCATTTTAGAAATATTGAGGAAAAGAACCCTAATTTTGATTTCCAAGTAGCCCTTTCTGAGCCTTTAGAAGAGGATAATTGGAAAATTAAAAAGAGCTTAGACGATAAAGATGGTGATGGTTACACTGGATTTATTCATAATGCTTTGTACGATAACTATCTGAAGCACCATAAAGAGCCAGAAGAAGTAGAATTCTACTTATGTGGTCCTCCAATGATGAATGCGGCAGTATTAAAAATGTTAGATGATATGGGGGTTCCACCAGAAAACATCAGGTTTGATGATTTTGGAGGATAATCTTAAAATTAGTAGAATATAAAATAAAAGGGGCTCGAAAGCCCCTTTTTTGTTTTTAGACTATTTTTTCAAAAAAAAAATTATATGATAGTTGCAAAAAAAAAACTAAGTCATTAATATTGATTCAAACTAATATTTAAATATACATATGAAAAGTTTATCAAAAATCGTACTGACAGTTTTGTCTTTATTTGTTGTTACCTATTATGGTTATTCAGGATGTAATAATGAACCAGATAAAAATAATGGAGATTGTACATATGCATCTGGCAAGAATGGTAATACTTATTTTTGTGAGGATTCAATGATTTCACATGATTGTGTGAAAAAAGGTGCGGGCGATGAAAAAGAAACTCTCGGGTGATAATTTTATTAATGATTATTTAGAGTAGTTAAAATCATATTTTAACTACTCTATTTTTTTATAGTAATGCTTAAATATTAACATTTTAATCGTAGCTCAAATTTTTTAATAAGTATTATTTCAATAAATGTTTTGTTAATGAATATAAATTTAATCAGTAGGCTGATCATTTGCTTTTTTTTGATTCTTTTTGCAATTTCTTGTAGTAATGAAGTCAAAAATAAAAACAATCAAAAGGAAATAGAGTCAAGCCATGAATTGATGAAAGTTGGCTCAAAATCATTTGAATTAGATGATGAAACAGCTCCGCAAAGCAATCAATTTCAAGTATTTAGAACTAAAGATTCATTGGAAATATTAACTTTCCTTAATAACTACAATAATAGTATTTATTTTTATGATTTTGAAAGCGAAGGATTTCTGTATAAAAAGACATATGAAAAAGAGGGTGCTCATGGTGTAGGGGATATTTTTGGATATCACATTCATAACCTAGATTCTATTTTTATTTATAATTATGGTATGTCTAAATTATTTCTTTTCAATGCAGAGGAAAATATGATAAACAGCTATAATTTAAACCAAAGCAAAAAATATTTACCTGCTGCGAGAGTAGCAACAAATTCTCCAATTGTTGTTGTAGATAATACAGCTTATCTGACAGGTAATATTGCGGGTGAATACAATGACGAAACCGCTGAAAACAGACCTTTATTAATTAAATTAAACTTAGTTTCAAAAGAGGTTGATTACCAAATTTCATATCCTGAGATTTTTAGAGAAGGTAATTGGGGTGGAGGTCAATATCGATGGCTGAGTCATAATTACAATCCCATTGATTCTTTATTATTTTTCAGTTTTTCAGTTAGCCATGATTTTAAGTTTTTAGATCTTAAAAATGGTAAAGTATTTAATAAATATGCAGGTAGTAAATATATAGAAGAAATTCCATCCATTTCTTCTTCCAAAATGCTTAATTCTATTTCGAAGGAAGAAATAAGGGATCATTTTATTATTAATGGCAGTTATCAAGAAACAGGATATGTACCTTCTGATAATTTTTATTTTAGAACTGTATATCTACCCGAAAGCAATTATGATCCAGCTGCATTCAATGGCTTGCAATCTTCAATGGTTCTATTGGATAGATATTTTGATGTCATAGGAGAAACAGTTTTTGGTAAAAGGTCCTATGGAACTTTTGTGATTTCCAAAACTGGCTTATATCTCAAGAAATTTTCAGACAATGAAGACGCTATAATTTTTGACCAATTTAAATTAATGGAAATTGAAAAAGACTAGGGTTTATTTATTAATATTTTATTGTTTAATTTCTGCGTGCTCTAATGAAAAAGCTGAATATTCAGAAATTATTAAAACAGTTACAAAAAGTAACCATACTTCAACTACTTCCTATTCTGATATTATAATTCTTCCAGAATTAGGGTGTGAAGGTTGTATTTCCGATGTTGAAAATTTCCTGATAAGCAACTCTCAATCTTTAGAAAACACATTTTTTATTTTGACGAGAATTAGATCCAAAAAGCTATTGAGACTAAGAGTTGGTGAAGATGTTCTAAACCAAGAACATGTCTATCTCGATACCGAGAATCTTTTTGAAAGTAGTGAAATTCATAGTATTTATCCCATAAGATTAGTTTTGAATCAACAAGGAGATATTGAAGAGATTCTCAAGAAAGATCCTTCAAACATGAGCTTTTTTAATGATTTGCACTAGAAGTTAATTGAGAATTTTTAGAATTAGTCTTCCTCTTCCTCTCTTCTCCTTTTCCTTCTCCACCATAAATATCCTCCAATTAAAATTAGGATGGGTAAACCCACATATAGTATATAATCAAAAGGAGTTTGTAGTATTAAGGGCTCACTGTCATCAGGATGTGGAACACCTTGTGGAATTTGAGCTAAGAGTTGTAAAATGTTCATGACTTCAAAGAGTTTTTAATTTTGAACGTCTATAAGCCCTAGCTGTTACTTAATATTGTATAAAAACGCAGTATGCCGCTTAATGCTAATATAGCTGCCTGTTTTTCAATACAAGTTTAAGCAATTCATGCTTAGTCCACTGACTTAATTAAAAACAAAAAGCCATTTCTACTCTAAAGGTATCGTTCCTATAATTTTAATTTTTCCCGAATAACTCCTGAACATCCTTCTGGCTCAGCCTATATATGGTGCCAGTTTCCTCTGTTTCTTTATTCTCATGAATGATTTCAACCAAATCTTTTCCTAAGAATTTCTTTTTATAATATAATCTTAATTCATTTTTGTTCATCTCAAATTGAACTGGACCGGGGTTCATTGAATCGAATCCGTCTATGATAAAAGTATAAAGGTTTTCAAGAGTTACTTGATCCTTAATGATGAATTCATTGTTTTCTTTATCAGAATTTAGATTATTATCTCGATATGTGAGTAAATATTGATCTCCCTCTCTTTTTAGACTTACCTTATCGTCTATTGAACCGATCATTTCAGTACGATTTTGTCCTATGACCACTGATATAGATAGTAAAGTCAAGACTAGGCTTAAGCAAAATGATAAAACTGCTTTCTTTTTCATAATTAAAGTTTTTATATGGATGTAGTTCCAAGTACATACTCTTTTTGGAGTTATTTGTTACTTGGGATCAATTAACTGATGTTTTGGTGAAAATCATTATCGTGCATCTAATATTTTGAAATTGTCGTTGAAGAGACTAAATATAGCCCATATATTTTTTTAATACAGAATTTAATATTTTTTTCAAATATAGTATGCATGCATACTATATTTTTGTATATTTGACTTCCATGAAGAGAGAAGAATCCATCGACTACAATATTAAGGCGGCCTGGCATGCTATTTCACGCATGTACAACCAACAAGCTGTAAAATATGGAATTACTACTTCCATAGGGTTTGTGTTATTAAATATCAATTCCAAAGAAGGGACACCTGCTACCAAAATAGCCCCACTGATGGGCTTAGAAAGCAGGAGTTTGACCCGTATGTTAAAAAGTATGGAAGAAAAGGGTCTTATTCATAAGAAGCCTGATCCTGAAGATAAACGTTCTGTCAGAATTTTTTTAACAGATTTAGGGATAGAGAAAAAGGCAGTGTCAAGGGAAACGGTAAAAGCTTTCAATGAAGAGGTATTCAAAACTATTGAACCTGAAAAATTAGAAGCTTTTTTTGATGTCATCAACAGAGTGAATGGCATAATCGACTCAAACGAGATTTACAATAATAAAGAATCAGTTCATTAATTTTTTAAAATTTAAACCATAGCGACTAAATGAAACGAAACATTAAAAAAGTAGCCGTTTTAGGTTCGGGGATTATGGGATCAAGAATTGCCTGCCACTTTGCCAATATTGGTGTGGAAGTGCTCTTGCTTGATATCGTGCCTTTTGAACTTACGGATGCCGAGAAAGACAAGGGCCTGACGAAGGAAGATCCGCAAGTGCGCAATCGTATCGTGAATGAGGCTTTTGAATCTACCTTGAAAGGTAAGCCTGCTTCATTATATCATAAAGATTTTGCCAATAGAATTTCATTGGGAAATTTTGATGATGATATGCACAAAATCAAAGATTGTGACTGGGTGCTAGAAGCTGTTGTGGAGCGACTGGATATTAAAAAGAAAGTTTTTTCAAAAGTTGAAGAGCACAGAACTAAAGGTACTATTATATCCTCCAACACTTCAGGTATTCCAATTCATATGATGCTAGAAGAAAGAAGTGAGGATTTCCAAAAGCACTTTATTGGAACACACTTCTTCAATCCGCCTCGTTATTTAAAATTATTGGAAATCATTCCTACACCAAAAACGGATCAAGCGATTACTGATTTCTTGATGCATTATGGAGATTTGTATTTGGGCAAAACAACGGTTTTATGTAAAGATACTCCTGCATTTATCGCAAATAGAGTTGGTATCTATGCAATTTTGAAAGTTGTAGAGTCCATGCAAAAATTAGGCATGAATATCGATGAGATTGATAAATTGACAGGGCCTGTCATTGGGCGACCAAAATCTGCTACTTTCAGAACCTCTGATGTAGTTGGTTTGGATACCTTGATAAAAGTAGCCAATGGTTTATATGAAAATCTTCCAAATGATGAAGCTAGAGAAACTTTCAATTTGCCGGATGTAATCGGGAAGTTAGAAGACAACAAATGGTTAGGAGATAAAACAGGGCAAGGTTTTTATAAGAAGACCAAAAAAGATGGAAAGACTGAAATCCTTACTTTGGATTTGGAGTCAATGGAATACAAGCCTAAGAGCAAGCCTAAATTCTCTACCCTTGAGTCCACCAAGCAGATATCTAATTTAAAAGAGAGATTTCCTGTTTTATTAGGAGGTAAGGATAAAGCGGGTGAATTCTACAGAGATTCCTTCTATGGTTTATTCAAATATGCATCTAATAGAATTCCCGAGATTTCTGATGAATTATATAGAATTGACCAAGCAGTTTGCACTGGCTTTGGTTGGGAAATTGGACCATTTGAGACTTGGGATACTCTAGGTGTTAAAAAGACTGTGGAGAAAATGGAAGAAGCAGGTTATAAGCCAAACCAATGGGTTTATGATATGCTTGATTCTGGTGCAGATTCTTTCTATAAAGTTGAAGCAGGTCAAAAGCAATACTATGATCTCGATAGTAAGAAATATGTAAATATCCCGGGAACTGAAGAATTCATTATTCTTGAAAACTTGAAAGAGAGTGGTAAAGAAATATGGAGCAATGCAGAAGCGGGGATTATCGATTTGGGTGACGGTATTATTAATGTAGAATTCCGTTCTAAATCAAATTCCCTCGGTGGCGGTGTGATAGAAGCCATCAATAAGGCTATTTCAATGGGAGAGGAGAAGTATCGTGGAGTAGTAATCTCTAACGAGGGTTCGAACTTTTCTGTGGGCGCCAATTTGGGAATGATCTTCATGTATGCCATCGAACAAGATTATGATGAATTAGATTTCATGATTCGTCAATTCCAACAAACTATGATGCGAGCAAGATATTCAGCAGTACCTGTTGTAGTAGCACCACATAATATGGCTTTAGGTGGAGGATGTGAATTATCCATGCATGCTGACCACGTTCAAGCTTCAGCTGAAACTTATATCGGTTTGGTTGAAGTAGGCGTTGGTGTCATTCCAGGTGGTGGAGGTACCAAAGAAAATGCTCTACGAGTAGCTGATAGATATCAGGACGGAGATGTTGAGCTGAACGCTTTGCAAAATGCTTATATGAATATAGCCATGGCTAAAGTTGCCACCTCGGCTCATGAAGCAAGAGATATGGGGATTCTACGTCCTTCTGATGGAATCAGTATGAATAGGAGCCGTCAGATCGCTGATGCTAAAGCTGCTGCTATAAGATTGGCAGATGCTGGATATACCATGCCAGTTCAAAGGACTGATATAAAAGTGCAAGGAAAAACCGGTATTGCTTTATTTAAAGCGGGGGTGTCCGGTATGAAGATGGGGCGATACATTTCAGAACACGATCAGAAGATAGCAGATAAACTAGCGTACGTAATGTGTGGCGGAGATTTATCGTATCCTCAAGAAGTTTCAGAGCAGTACTTATTGGATCTTGAAAGAGAAGCTTTCTTATCCCTGTTAGGAGAAAAGAAAACACTGGAAAGAATTCAAGCCGTATTGCAAGGAGGAAAACCGCTTAGAAACTAGACTTTAGATCCTAGAACCTAGAACATAGAATAAAGATCGAAAATGCACAATTATAAGAAACTTAAAGTTTGGGAGAAATCAATGGAGTTATCTCTATTGATATATCAAGTCACAAGTACTTTTCCTAGCGAGGAAAGATTTGGATTGATATCTCAAATTAGAAGGTGTGCTGTTTCAATCCCATCTAATATTGCAGAAGGCTCTTCTAGAGATTCAAGCAAAGATTTTTCTAGGTTCTTAAGAATATCTATTGGTTCTAGTTTTGAGTTAGAAACTCAATTGCTGTTAAGTAGAGAACTGAATTTTGTGTCAGAAAGTGATTTTGATGCGGTTAAGAACGCATTAGATGAAATTCAAAAAATGCTTAACTCTTTTATAAAGAAAACGAATGCAGAAGTCTAGACTCTATGTTCTAGATTCTATAATCTCAAAATTTAAAAAAATGGACGCATATATAGTAGCAGGATATAGAACGGCAGTAACCAGAGCCAAAAAAGGTGGCTTCAGATTTTACCGACCGGATGATCTAGCCTCCGATGTAATCAAACACCTTGTTTCACAAGTGGAAGGTGTGGAAAATAAAATGGTAGATGACCTAATTGTAGGAAATGCTGTGCAGGAAGCAGAGCAAGGAATGCAAATGGGAAGAATGATATCACTATTAGCACTTGGTAAAGAAGTGCCCGGTTTAGTAATCAATAGATATTGTGGATCTGGTTTAGAGGCAATCAATATGGCTGCATCAAAGATTCAGGCAGGTTATGCTGATATCATCATTGCAGGAGGTACAGAGTCGATGTCTATGGTTCCGATTATGGGATATAAAACAGCTTTGAATTATAAGATTGCAACAGAAACGCCTGATTATTATACTTCTATGGGATTAACTGCTGAGCAGATTGCGCAACAGTGGAAAATTTCAAGAGAAGATCAGGATGAGTTTGCTTATAATTCTCACATGAAGGCACTTCAAGCTCAGAAAGATGGAAAATTCGATGATGAAATCGTACCTATAAATGTTAAGGAGACCTACGTTGAGGACGGCAAAAAGAAAACCAGAGACTTTACAGTTGATAAAGATGAAGGACCTAGAGCAGGTACAAATACAGATCTTTTAGGAAAGCTGAAACCTGTGTTTGCTCAAGGCGGTTCTGTAACGGCTGGTAATTCATCACCTACAAATGATGGAGCTTCTTTTACAATGGTGATGTCTGAGAAAATGGTTAAAGAATTAGGCGTTAAGCCAATCGCTAGAATGGTTGGCTTCGGTGTAGCGGGAGTTGAACCAAGAATCATGGGTATCGGACCAGTGGAAGCAGTTCCAAAAGCATTGAAAAATGCAGGTTTGAAATTGAATGACATAGATCTGATCGAATTAAACGAAGCTTTTGCAGCTCAATCTTTAGCTGTAATTCGTGAACTGGATATTGATCAAAGTAAATTAAATGTAAATGGTGGAGCTATCGCATTAGGTCACCCATTAGGATGTTCTGGTGCTAAACTGTCGGTTCAGGTTATGAACGAGTTGAAAAGAACAAACGGTAAATATGGAATGGTCACAGCTTGTATTGGTGGTGGTCAAGGTATCGCCGGAATTTACGAGATGATGTAAAAGAAGAATCTAGAGTCTAGAATAAAGACTCTAGATTATTTGTTGGTTTACATAACCATAGTTATAAAATAAATAATTGTAGAACCCATTTAGTATCAAATATCTAGATCTGATATCTCGATACTTGATACTAGATACTAGATACTAATAATATGAGTACAACAGAAAAAAAATTCACAGCAAAGGGAGGAGCATTCTTAATTGAAGAAACTCCTGCACAGGCAGTATTTACTCCAGAAGAGTGGACAGAAGAGCAAAAAATGATTGCTCAAACTTGTAAAGATTTCTTGGATCAGGAAGTATATCCTAAACTAGATGAAATCGATGATGTAAAAGGTAATCCTGAATTAATGCCTCAGTTATTGGATAAATCAGGAGAGTTGGGTCTTTTAGGAACTTCAGTTCCAGAAGAATACGAAGGCTTCGGCATGAATTTTAATACCTCCATGCTAGTTGCAGAAGTTATAGGAGCTGGGCATTCTTTTGCCGTTGCTTTATCGGCACATACTGGAATAGGAACACTTCCAATTTTATATTATGGCGATGACGCACAAAAGAAGAAATATTTACCAAAATTGGCTAGTGGTGAATGGAAAGCTTCTTACTGCTTAACTGAACCGGATTCTGGTTCTGATGCAAATGCAGCTAAAACTAAAGCAGTTTTAACAGAAGATAAAAAGCACTATATCTTGAATGGTCAGAAAATGTGGATCACCAATGGTGGATTTGCAGATGTTTTCATCGTCTTTGCAAAAATTGATGATGATAAGAATCTTTCTGCTTTTATTGTTGAGAAAGATTTTGGTGGTGTCACCATGAATGAAGAAGAGGCTAAGATGGGGATTAAAGGTTCTTCTACCCGTCAGGTTTTCTTTAACGACTGCAAAGTACCGGTTGAAAACTTACTTTCTGAAAGAGAAAATGGCTTTAAAATAGCGGTAAATATTCTTAATATCGGAAGAATTAAGTTAGGGGCTTCTGCTATTGGCGCATCTAAAGCAGTATTAGGTCAAGCAGCTCAGTATGCTAATGAGAGAAAGCAATTTGGTACTTCTATTGGCAGCTTTGGAGCTATTCAACACAAAATAGCTGAAATGGCTGCTAGAACTTATGCAGCAGAATCAGCAGCTTATAGAGCAGGTCAAAACATTGACGATGCTTATGAAGATTTAGTAGCTGGTGGAATGGAAGAGGCAGAAGCCAAATTGAAATCTGTTGAAGAATTTGCTATTGAATGTGCAATTATAAAAGTGCATGCTTCGGAAGTTTTAGATTACGTAGCTGACGAAGGTGTTCAAGTCTATGGTGGTATGGGCTTCTCTGCTGACGCACCTATGGATAGAGCTTACCGTGATGCGCGTATTAACAGGATTTTCGAAGGTACAAATGAAATCAACAGAATGTTGACGATCGATATGCTTTTGAAACGTGCCATGAAAGGTAAATTGGATTTGATGACGCCTGCAATGAATGTGCAGAAGGAATTAACATCTATTCCTGATTTCGGAGCGGATGAAGATGATTCATTATTTGCTAAAGAGAAAAAAGTATTAGCTAAT
This sequence comes from uncultured Marivirga sp., assembly GCF_963974845.1. Lineage (NCBI taxonomy): Bacteria > Pseudomonadati > Bacteroidota > Cytophagia > Cytophagales > Marivirgaceae > Marivirga > uncultured Marivirga sp. The sequence continues at coordinate 9,493 of NZ_CAXBEQ010000014.1, read as the reverse complement.
TTGAAAAAAGCTGGCTTAATGATTTCTGGTGCGGCTGTTCAAAAGTATATGCAAAAACTATCTCAAGAGCAGGAAATCTTAATGAATTTAGCTGATATGTTGATTGAGGTTTATGCTGCTGAGTCTGCTCTTTTAAGAACTGAGAAATTGGTTGATATCAAAGGAGAAGAAGCTTGCAAACAGCAAATCAATATGACTAACTTATACATGCACCGAGCAGTTGAAATTGCTAATAAAGCAGGTAAAGAAGCAATCTTTGCTTTTGCTGAAGGTGATGAACAGCGCATGATGTTATTAGGATTGAAGAGATTTACAAAAATAGATCCTATGAATTTAAAAGAAGTAAGAAGATCGATTGCAGGTCATGTATTGGAAAAGCAAGCTTACGAGTTTTAATCGTAAAGTTTAATACTAATTATTAAAAGGCTCGGAAATTTACGAGCCTTTTTTGTTGATTTCGAGCATTTTAAGATATGGTGTAGAAAATACTCTCGTTATTAAATACTCTAAAAATTGTAATTTATCGTAAGATTTTACAATTTCGGGCTTAACTAAATCAATATTCACTATGTTAACTTTTGATATTAAACATCAAGATCGCTATTCACGTGGCGAGTTATTACTCCGGTCTTTTTTTGGTTGGCTCTATATTCAGATTCCGCATCTATTTCTACTTTTTTTTGTAGGATTGTGGGGTGCCATTCTAAGGTTTATTTCTTTTTTTATTGTTTTGTTTACTGGAAGATATCCAGAAAGTTTCTTTGAGTTTCAAGTGCAGTTGATCCGCTGGCAGACCAGATTAAATGCCCGTATCTTTAATTTAGCTGACGATTATCCTCCTTTTGGGTTGGATGCAAAAGATGAGTACATTGCTGTAGATGTTAAGTACCCAGAAAGAATTAGCAGGGGCTTGGTATTGTTGAGAGCATTCTTCGGGATTATTTACGTATTGATTCCTCACGCTTTTGTGCTTTTCTTTAGGTTAATTTGGTGTCAAATTTTGGTGATTATTGCATGGTGGATTGTTTTATTTACAGGCGAATTTCCAAAATCATGGCACGAATTTATCGTTGGGACCTTAAGATGGCAAACCAGAGTTAATCTTTATATGTGGTATATGACAGATGAGTATCCACCGTTCACAGGAAAACCATTAGCACAATGACAGAAAATCAATATCAACCAATTCCTCAACCTGAGGAGCTAGAGATTAGGGAAAGAGAAGATGCAATGGGAGCCTACCTTATGATGTTTGCAGCATTAGGTGCAGGGCTTCCTTTGCCTATTTTGAATTTGGTAGCAGCAATTATTTATTATTATATCAATAAAGGAAAGAGTCTGTTTGTTCGCTTTCACTCTTTGCAATCTTTACTAAGCCAACTTCCTACAAGTATTTTGAATGCTGTTGCTGTTTTCTGGGGTGCTAGGATAATATTTCTTGACTACGCTTTTTCAGATGTTTTCAAAGGCTACTTATGGCTGGTAGGAATTGCGAATTTAATCTATATTGTTTTCAGTATCATAGGTGCAGTGAAAGCAAGAAAGGGTGAGATGTACTACTTTCTTTTCTTCGGAAGAGTGTCTTATCAGTCTGTTTTTAAGAAGAAAGAACTTGATGATCATGCTGTGGTAAATCAGCCACCTAAAATGTAATGATGAATAAAAATTTTCGAGATTTAGGTATAATTATCTTAGTTGCGGTCGGTATATGGGCTGGTTTCACCTATTTTTCAACCACAACTGAGCAACAAGATTTGGTTTCTTTGGAGCAGGAGGCAGAAATTGCAGATTTTTTCAATGATCAAATCTTTAGAGAATTTGATTCAATCAATGTGGAAAGAACAGATTCTGTAATGAATGTTATTTTTAAGAGGTTGGCCAAAGGTATGGATACGGTTAGCTATGAATACGATATTTACGTTTTAAAATCTGATCAAGTAAATGCTTTTACAGCCTTTAATGGGCAATTGTTCCTTTTTACAGGCTTAATTGAACAAACCGAATCACCTGAGGAGTTGGCTGCAGTGCTAGCACATGAATTAGCTCATGCAGAAAAGCGACATGTAATCAAAAACCTAGTTAAGGAGATAGGATTGAATTCCTTGATTCTAATTATATCAGGTGGTGATCCTGTAGTAATGCAAGAAATTACCAAGTTGGTAGTGAGTAGCGGTTTTAGTCGGAGGATGGAAAGGGAAGCGGATGAGTATGCTATTAAGTATTTAAGAGAAGCAAATATTAACCCTAACAGATTAACCCAGTTCTTTTTAAAGCTAAAGCAAAAGAATAGAGAGATCCCAAATGGATTTGAATGGATTTCTTCTCACCCTGCATTAAAAGAAAGAATTGAATTTGTGTCTGAAAATATTGGTGATTCTATTGACGAGGTAGCAATTGAATTGGATTGGGATTCGTTTAAAAAATCCTTAAAGTAATATTACATGTAGCAACAATTAGTTTGTACTTTAATTAGAAATATAGTTTAAAAATAGTAATTTTCTAATAAGTTTAAAAAAAAGTTTGATAGGGGCTTGACTGCTAAAATAAATCATTCTACATTTATAACATCTTATACAAGTCAATGACTTTGTAAGGTTTTGGTTGAAATAGAAAGGCAGCTGGGGAGCTGCCTTTCGCTTTTCCTACCCTTTTGTATTTTAATCACACATTCAACCACTTTTTTCTCATGATTTTTTCATCTTCTTTTATATCATTATTTCCCTTGAGAATATACCGACTGTAAAATCCACCATTTTCAGTTTTAATTGTGACCTCTCTCAAATTATTATTCCTGAAAAATTGAAAAGAATAAGACGTTTCCTCTTCAAAGTGAATTACATCCTGAATTTCCTCAAACTTCTGCTTATTAATACCTATTAATTTATCGCCAATTCTAAACGCTTTTTCAGCTGGACTATCAGGAGCAATGCTAATCACCGTTTCTTCATTTATTTTTAATCCTAAATGATGAGTAATAGAATTTTCATTTGCTTTCAATTCCATTTCAAAGCCGAATTGATCTAATAATATTTTAAGCTCATTTTCAACTGGTTCACAACCTGTTATGAATTTATTCAAGTAATCAGTTAATTCATACCCAATAACTTCTTCAGCTGTCTTTAAATAGTCTTCTGAGCTATAGCCCTTGTCCTTCTTATAAAAATCAGTCCATAGTTTTCTCATTACATCATCAAGGCTTTTTTCTCCATTCGATTCTAAAATGATTTTTAAATCTAGAATTAAAGCAATCAAAGCTCCTTTAACATAAATGGAAACCTTCCGGTGGGGAATTCCTGCTTCATAACCATCCAACCATAAATCCCAAGAGGATTCCGCTACTGAAGTGTTAAATCTCCCATAATTCTCAAAATGTCGCTTGAAAAGTATATTTAGTTCATCTATATACCAATCCAAATCTTTTACACCACTCCTGACAAGGAATAGATCACCGTAATAAGTGGTAACGCCTTCTGCAACATAGCCAGTAGTGAAGTAATTTTCTTTATCAAAATTATAAGGATACATTTCCTCAGGTCTGATTCTAATGATATTCCAATAATGAAATAGCTCATGAGAGCTGATTCCTAAAAAATTATTGTAAAAGGTTTCTGAATTAAATTCCTTAGCTGGACCTAATACTATGCAAGTGCTATTTAGATGCTCCACTCCATGATAAGCCTTTTCATCAGGAATTTGAAATAAAAAATGATAATCCTTGCTTTCAAATTCGCCCATAGTTTCTATTTGATAAGCAGTGAATTTTTTGAAATCATCTAAAATCTGATTCTTATTTTTTAAATCGGCATTTCCCCTAAACCATAAATGAAAATTAGTTTCCTGAACTCTATATTCTAAATGCTGCAGCTTGTTGCTGACCAATGCAGGGCTGTCTACTAATTCATAAAAACTGTCGGCTACTAATTCTTTCCCTTCTTTTTTCAAACCGCATGCAATTTCCCAATCATTTGGAATATCAAGGTGTACTTTGTGAACTTGTTTCATGTCATCAGCTTGATAAATCATGCAGTTAATGAAATTCAAATACCAATGTTCTTCATCAACAAATGTGCTTCCGCCATCTATAATAGAGGTGTAAATTTCATATCGGATGATGCATTCCTCATCTTCGCAATGAATTAACCAGGTGTTTCTATTAGTTTTATTGAAATTTAATGGCTCTTCATTTTTATCAAAAGCATTAAAGTTTCTCAAGTATTTAGAGAAGTTTCCAAGCTGATATCTTCCCGGTCTCCAGTCAGGAAGTTTTACTTCAAAATCAGCTTTTGTAGGCTTAATCAGTATTTCTACTTGTAAAAAAGAATCATGCGGAAACTTTTGTGATAATCTATATTGAATCATTATCAATTTATTTAATTAATCATACTACATTTGCATCGTAAAGTTGATGATTTCTAAGGAGATATAAAACGAGATATTCTTATAGTATTTTGAAAAACAATTTTGCGAAAAGAAATTAACTGCTTATCTTTGCAGCCCTTATAAAAGAACAAGAGAAAATTTAAAATATAAAGATATGAAACGTACATTTCAGCCTTCTCAAAGGAAAAGAAAAAATAAGCATGGATTCAGAACTAGAATGGAATCAGCTAATGGAAGAAACGTTTTGGCGAGAAGAAGAGCGAAAGGTCGTCATAAATTAACTGTTTCTGACGAAAAAGGTAAGCACAGAAAATAATTCTGCAATGCAGAAAAGCGCATGTCTGTAATCTCGGACAATAACGATTTCTCTTTTAAGAAGAATGAGCGCTTATATCATAGAAATGAAATTCAGGAGCTTTTTAAAAAGGGCTCCTCTTTTTATTTGTACCCATTTAAAGTCATTTATATTGCTGATCCATTTGAAGCCAAAGTCAATCCTCAGCAAATATTGATTTCCGTACCCAAAAGGAAATTTAAAAAAGCCCCCGACCGAAATTTCATTAAAAGGCAAGTAAGAGAAGCCTACAGACAGCATAAAATTCTGATTGATCCAGAAAAACTTAATAGAAATTTGAGGATTGCTTATATTTACACTTCTGATAAAAAAATGCCATCTGATGTCTTAACAAAAAAACTAAAAAAGACTTTAGAGCGTTTGCACCAAGAATTCACAGTGTAAATTCTGTAATATTGTGGACAGAAACTAAAATTTGTCATAATAATAGTGGCGAAATACTAACTCGACCGCTTCCGAGGACCTCGGAAAAGCGGGAGGGATGAAAGTTTAGCGGGCCTGCTTGTGCAGACAAGCCAGCGAAGGCCTAGAGATATAAATTGATAATAGTATAGAAACTAAGTCATAATGTTTTTAATCTGTCATTCTCAGTTTCTAAATCGAAGTTCAAACGAAATAGTATGAGTTTTGTAAAGTAAAAAACTAGTAAATAACTTTTCATGAAGCTATCAAATAAAATAATAATCACACTTTTAGCCCTAACCTTTGTCGGATTAGTATCATTCCAAGTAAAGAAAAACGACCGATACTTTGAAATCATTAAAAACCTTGATGTCTTCACCACTTTATATAAAGAACTCAACACTTACTATGTAGATGAAATCAATCCTACGGAAATAATTGAAACGGGCATTGAGGCTATGCTTGAGTCTTTAGATCCATACACCAACTTTATTCCTGAAGACCGAATCGAGGACTACCGGATCATGTCCACTGGCCAATATGCTGGAATTGGAACCACAATGGGGAAAATTGAAGATAGACATGTGGTCATGATGGTTTTTGAAGGCTCTCCAGCAGAAAAGTCAGGATTGAAAATTGGCGATGAAGTAATTGAAATTAATGATAACGTAATTGAAGACTACGATACAGATGAAATCAATACGCTTCTTAAGGGGCAAATAGGTACCAATGTGGATGTGAAAGTCAAAAGAAAGGATTCCAAAAAACCGCTAAAATTCTCTTTAAACAGAGAAAGTATAAATATCGAAAGCGTGCCTTATTATGGAATGATAGGCGAAGATATTGCCTATATCAGACTAACAGAATTCTCCAGTGGAGCTGGGGCTTCAGTACGATCGGCCCTAGTGGAATTGAAGGGGGAAGGAGCTAAAAAGGTAATTCTGGACCTTCGAGGAAATCCTGGCGGCTTGCTTAATGAATCTATTGAGGTTTCCAATGTGTTTATTCCTAAGGGATTAGAAGTGGTAAGCACTAAGGGGAAAATTGAGGAATGGAATAAATCCTATACCTCTAATAAAAATCCAGTTGATGTCAATATTCCGCTAGCTGTTTTAATTAGCAATAATAGTGCTTCGGCTTCAGAGATTGTAGCGGGGGTTATGCAAGATTATGATAGAGGTATTTTGGTTGGGCAAAGAAGCTTCGGAAAAGGATTGGTGCAAGCAACCCGTCCTCTGAGTTATAATAGTCAATTAAAAATTACGACTGCAAAATACTACATTCCAAGTGGGAGATGTATTCAAGCAATTGATTACAGTCACCGCAATGAGGATGGAAGCATCGGGAAAATTCCAGATTCGTTGAAGACAGAATTTGAAACCAAAGGTGGAAGATTAGTTTATGACGGAGGAGGAGTTTCACCTGATCATGAAGTAATTACCACGGGATATGCCCCAATCACAATTCAATTAATAAAAAAAGGTTTCGTCTTTGATTTCGCTACTGAATATTATTACAGTAATTTAGAATCAAAACCAGACCCAAAGAATTTTAGAATTTCCGAGAAAATATATCAAGATTTTACCAATTGGGTTTCAGGTAAAGATTACAGCTATACGACTGCCACAGAAGAAACAATTAAAGAGCTAAAAGAAACTGCAGATAACGACAAATATTTCGGTTTTATCAAAAAGGAAATTGAGATGCTGGAAAAGGAAATCCAAGATCATAAAAATGAAGATTTGACAGTGTTCCAGTCTGAAATTAAAAGAGCCTTAAAGGAGGAGATCATTTCACGCTATCATAAAAGACAAGGCATGATAGAATCATCTTTTGAAAACGATGAGGAAGTCGAAGAAGCTATTTCGCTTTTAAATGATAAAGTAAAGTATCAAAATCTCCTAGAAGTTAAAAAGTAATGGATTTTTACTTTCTTTTATTCTTAGCAGGTTTAATTGGTGGATTAATATCGGGCTTACTAGGCGTTGGCGGAGGCATTATATATATATTGATTCTCCCTATCGCATTCCAATTTATTGGAATCCCCAATCAAGAAATAGCACAGTTCACCATTGCCAATTCATTGTTTGGGACATTTTTTGCCGGGCTTTTCGCTACCTATAATCACTATAAGCATGGGGAATTTTATCCTAAGCAGATAATAATCATTAGCATTTCTTCCATCACAGCAGGATTGTTATCACTTTATTTTATAGTAAATACACCCTTTTATTCTGTTGAAGTGTTTAATGTGGTTGTAATCGTTTTATTAGGTTTAATGCTTTTTTCAACTTTATCTAACGCTAAAAAGCAAGTGGATTTTCAGGAGACGAGCGTTAGAGTAAAAAGATTGTTGAGCTTAACCGGTTTATCAGCTGGATTAACCGCTTCACTAACTGGATTAGGAGGTGGAATTATTATCATCCCGTTTTTAAATCAGGGGTTTAAAATGGGAGTAAAAAAAGCAAAAGCTATTTCTCTAGGAGTGATCACCATTACATCTTTGTCTATGGTGGTTTTTAATCTCTTTCAACAACCCATGCAAGCGGTGGCAGTAAATCATACCGGCTACATTCTATTCCAAGTGACAGGCCCACTGATTGTAGGGACTTTGATTACTGCAAGAATCGGAGTGAAATTAAGTAGAAAAATGAAAGCCTCTGCAGTAAGTTATCTTTTCTCCGCTTTCATTGTTTTAGTGATTGTTAAAAAATTATTAGAATTGATATGAGCATTATATTAAGTATCGAAACTTCAACACCTATTTGTTCTGTAGCAATTCATAATGATGCTAAGTTAATGGCTAATGCGGACCTTTATTTGGAGAAGTCACATTCGAACTCCTTAACACCTTTAATAGAACAACTCTTATCACATTGTGATTTAAAGATGAAAGATTTAGAGGCGATTGCAGTGTCATCTGGCCCAGGCTCCTACACTGGTCTGCGGATTGGTCTAAGTACTGCCAAAGGATTATGCTATGCGCTTGAAATTCCTCTAATATCGATTTCCTCTTTGGATAGTATGACAGTACAGGTATTAAACTTCCAAAAAGAGGAAGCTTCGGTTTACATTCCAATGTTAGATGCACGTAGAATGGAGGTTTTCTATAAAGTGTCAGCACCCGATCATTCTGAGATAAAGGAAATATCAAATCTTATAATTGAAGCAGACGCATTTCAAGATTACCTCGATAATTATGAGCGAATTTATCTGTTTGGCAATGGAGCAGAAAAAACAAAGGATTTATTAAAACCTGTTTCTAAAAAATTTATTTGGATAGATCATGTGAATCCATCCGCTCAATTTTTTGGCAAAATGGCCTTTGATAAATTCAAAATGAGCCAATTTGAAGACTTAGCTTATTTTGAGCCTAATTATGGAAAAGAGTTTTATTCTCCCAAGTCAAAAAAGAAATCATTTTTAGATTTAAACCGTTGAGAGGGCTGAGTATATTATAAAGACCGGAAATGGAAGAAGAGATCATAAATAAAGTAAAAAAAAGTCCCTTAGTATCTTTCGACTTGGAAGATATTGTGGACAAACAAACCGAGAGAAAAACCATCGATTTAAAAGAAAACCTATTTCAAGGGCTGGTTTTAAGAGAAAAAGACTTCAGAGCATTTGTGAAAGAGCATGATTGGGATCAATATAAAGATTGCTATGTAAATTTAACATGCTCTACAGATGCAATTATTCCCAACTGGGCTTACATGCTTTTAGTCAGTAAGCTTTCTTCAAATGTTAAACTCGTGATTCAGGGAAATAAAGATGAACTTGAAAAAGAAATTTTGAGATTGAAGTTGAGCGAAATTGACTATAGCCAATTTCAAAATGCAAAAATAGTCATAAAAGGATGTAGTGATTTAACTCATCCTGAGTTTGCTTTTACTGAAATTACCAATAAAATGATGCCCCATGCAAATTCAATAATGTACGGAGAGCCTTGCAGCACGGTCCCAATCTACAAAGCACCAAAAAAATAATTCATAAAGATTGTGCTTATTGTACTATACCATAGCTATTAAGAAAGATTTGGTATGGAGTAAAGTTTAGCGAGCCTGTCTGCCGCAGGCAGGCCAGCGTTGGAATTGAGGATGGAAGCATTAAAATTTCTTGATTAAGCAAAAAGAAAAGGGTTTAAATGGAAAGCAATTTCAAGCTATATTAAATCCATTTAGAAGCAATAATTATTTTTTGAATGATTATGTAAGCGGTATTAATTGTGTTCACTTATTATATTTTATTTTTATTTCAATTCTAATTCTTTGACAATAAATCACTTAGTCTGTATCTAAAGGTTATTTCAAATTTAATTACTATTTCTTCATTGTTTAGAAAGAAAAAGCTTCTACA
>NZ_CAXBEQ010000013.1:0-43170 GCF_963974845.1 uncultured Marivirga sp. | reverse complement strand
AAATGGCCTCGTAGCATAACTGAATAGTGCACCACATTACGGCTGTGGAGGTTGCAGGTTTGAATCCTGCCGAGGTCACTACAAACAAAAAAACCTGTTTAATTGATTTTAAACAGGTTTTTTTATGGATTCAATGCTTTTCATCTTCACTCGAAATCAGAAGGATAGCATTTTATATCATTACATCTTTCACGAATCATTTCATAAGCTTTCAAATCACCTAATTCTCCTGCTTTACTTAAGTCCAAGCAACCCTCAGAAAGTTGCCCATACTCAATTCTTAAAACTCCTCTTAAGTAATATGCATCTACATTATCTCTATCCTTTTCAATTATTTTGGTACAGTCATTAATAGCATCCTGGTATGCCTCTAATTGTTGTTTCGCCTGACCGCGTTTATAGTAGGCATCCAAATTATTTTCATTCAATTCGATCGTTTTTGTATAGTCATTAATGGCTCCATAATAATCTTGAAGTAAATATTTGATGTTCCCTCGTTCAAAATAGGCTTCCGAAAAATCTTCTTTTGCCTCAATTGACATATTGTAATCTTTCATTGCACCGTGAACATCGGCAAATTTCTGCTTTATATTACCTCTCATGTAATAGGCCTGATGAGCACTTGGATCTAATTTTATTGCTTCGTTAAAGCTGACAATAGCCTCCATGTATTCTTTCTCCTCAAATTTATTGATTCCGTTTTCAATAAATTCTGCAGCTTTTTTCGTTTGAGCACTAGCGAATGATCCACTAATGGCTACAATAATACCTAAGACTAATATTTTTGATAATCGATTCATAATGAATAAAAAAAGTTATATGATAATAGCTGCAATAATTTTGCCAATATTTCTAGATCGACTTTTTTAATTGCATTATTCAAATATAAAAATAAGTTCAAACAAAATAACAGCTAATTACCTGCTGAACTTACATATTCTATTTCTTTAACGGAAACAACATTTTGTAGTCAGCCGTAACCTTGCCTTTACTGATGTTAGCCAACTTTCCCTTTAAAATACGTTTTTTAAAGGCCGAAACATGATCTGTGAATAATACGCCCTCAATATGATCATACTCATGCTGAATCACCCGAGCTACAAATCCATCAAACTCTTTTTCATGTTCTTCCCAATTTTCATCAAAATACTTGATCCTAATATTCGGTTTCCGATCAACATCTTCCCGAATATTAGGAATACTTAAACAGCCCTCCTCAAAGGCCCATTCTTCACCTTCTTCTTCCAGTATTTCTGGATTTATAAAAGCTTGTTTTACCTGAGGTTCACCTTCTTCTTCAATTGGATCCGTGTCAATCACAAAAAGTCGAAGACTTTTACCAATTTGGGGGGCAGCTAAGCCGACCCCATTAGCATTGTACATGGTTTCAAACATGTCATCTACCAATGCCCCTAAATCTATCTCACCCTTTTCTAAATCTTTTCCTCTTGTTTTAAGTACAGGGTGTCCATATGCTACTATAGGATATATCATAATTAATTCTCTTCTAAAAATTGTTGCAATATAATTGCAGCACTAATTTTATCTATATTACCAGATTTCTTATTTCTTTGTTTCCTTTTTGAGCCGGAACTAATCATAGCTTGCATTGCCTCCTGCGAGCTAAAGCTTTCATCCTGCAAATGTAAAGGCATTGTCGGAAACTTCTTCTTAAAAAGATTAATAAATGCATCTACATGACGAGTAGCATCAGTGGCCTCCCCCTCTTCGTTAGTTGGATATCCACAAACCACAGACTCTACTTCTTCCTGCAGGAAATATTCACTTAAAAATTGAATAAGATCTTTGGAATGAACTGTTTCCATCGGGGAGGCAATTATTTTCAAAGGATCTGTAACTGCCAAACCCACTCTTTTAGTTCCGTAATCAATAGCTAGTACTCTGGGCATTATTAATTAAGACGAATAAGCGAATCAAACTTCTTTCTTACTGACTTTTCCAACATCAGGGCTTTAGGAAAAAGAACTTCATTTTCAATTTTAGCATGCACTTTCAATTTATCTTCAAAACGCTCTAATTCAGAAAAAAGGACTTTTGCATTGAGCGGTGTCGAATCTCCAATCGGATATTGATCCATTAGAAATCGAATCCCTTTCATTTCGTCATCATGCACCTCATGGTCAATTGCAAATTTTTGCATATTAAAATTCGGATACTTGTAAAAAAAGCTAGAAGGGTTTTTCTCTTTATCATCAATAGCTTTTAGCTGCGATATATACTCAAAAAGAGTATCTTCTTCTTCATAAATATGATGTACGAAATCCTCTACAAATAACGGAAAAACATCCTTTATTTCTCTTTCTACGGACAGAACATCAGGATGAGAACTATTCAATTTGTTAACCAACTTCACTAAAAAAGGCAAATCCTTTTTGATAAAAATAAAATGAGTATGCTTTAAATAACTGATAATTAAATCAATAGGAAATGAGAGTAATTTAATATTTTCTATTTCCTGGTTTTGATTAATTCTTTCCAGCTCATTTACTACGTAATGAAGATCAACGCCTTTTGTCTGACACACCTTTTCAAGTGAATCTTCTTCGAATTCGTAGTATTCTATACCTAAATAATAAAGAACTGATGCAAAAACGTAGTTTTCAGCAACTAATTCCTTTATTTTCTTTTGAGAGTATTCCACTTTTACTAATTTAGGTATTTTACAAAGGTAATTTAATTTTAAGGCTTTTCAATCCAACGATTTACTAATTTCCTGCGTTATTTGTTAAAATAAAAATTCTTCAACGAGAATTGAGCAAAAATAATTCGAAGGTTAAATTAAAAAAATCACCTGAATATTTCTTTTTTTGCAAATTCCCTGCGACAAGAAAAAATAAAAAATTGCACATGGATAAAAATAAAAATAGTTCATTTCAAATTAAACTGCCCATAATTATTTTTTCAACATTGGCGGCAGGCATATTAATTGGCGCTACAATGGCCAACCCCTCCTCTAGTAAAGATACTGTTTTAGAGGGAATCACAAGAATAAAAGAAATTCTTTTACAAGTTGATCAAAACTATGTGGAAGAAGTAGATACCGATAAACTTGTAGATAGTGCCATTGAAGGAATCATAAAAGAGTTAGACCCTCACACTTCTTACATTCCAGCTAAGGATTTGGAAATGGTTTCAGCTGATTTAAAAGGGAATTTCGAAGGTATCGGAATAGAGTTTAATATTTTCAATGATACACTTTATGTCGTTGCTCCTTTAAGTGGTGGCCCCTCAGAAACTGCTGGGCTACAGTCTGGTGACAAGATAATTGCAGTGGATGATAAAAATATTGCGGGAGTCGGTTTAACCAACAGACAAGTACATGAGAATTTAAGAGGAGAAAAAGGCAGCGAAGTAGAGTTGAAAATCATGCGATCAGGCTTGAAGGAGCCAGTTGAATACAAAATAATTAGAGATAAAATCCCGCAATATTCTGTGGATGTTAGCTATATGGTTGATGAAGAAATAGGATATATTAAAGTAAGTCGGTTTTCTGCAACTACCTATAATGAATTCATGGAGGCAATGAATAAATTGGAAGGTGAAGGTATGCAGAAATTGATTTTAGATTTACAAGATAATCCTGGGGGTTACATGGATAAAGCCATCAATATGGCAGATGAATTCCTTAAGGATAATGCCATGATAGTCTACACAAAAGGAAAAGAAAAAAGGTATAATTCTGAAGCAAGGGCAATTAAAGACGGAAGCTTTGAAGAAGGTTCTTTAATAGTACTCATCAATGAAGGAAGTGCCTCTGCCTCAGAAATTGTGTCCGGAGCAATCCAAGATAATGACAGGGGCTTAATAGTTGGAAGAAGATCTTTCGGCAAAGGATTAGTGCAAATGCCTGTTTCATTAAAAGACGGATCAGAGCTGAGATTGACTATTTCAAGGTATTATACTCCATCCGGAAGATCAATCCAAAAACCATTTGGTGAAAATCCTGATGAATATAGACAGGAAATGAATGAGAGATATGAACATGGTGAGTACTTTGTAGCTGACAGCATTCATTTTGAAGACTCATTAAAATATACTACTAAGAATGGTAGAATTGTTTATGGTGGAGGAGGGATCATGCCGGATTACTTTGTTCCGCTGGATACTGCAGAAACTTCTACTTATTTAAATAAGCTTTTTTTAAGTAATACCTTGAGACAATACACTTTTTCATATTATGAAAAGAATAAAAAAATGTTGGAAAATATGGGTATGCAAGGATTCATCAATAATTTCCAAGTAACAGATGCAATGCTGAAGGAAATAACATCTCTAGCTTTGACTAACAATGTTGATTTAGATGTCGAAGGTTTCAACAAATCTAAAGAACTAATAAAACTGTACAGCAAGGCTTACATTGCCAGAAATATTTGGAATAACGAAGGCTTCTACCCTATCTTTAACAAACAAAATGAAGTCTTTAAAGAAGCACTTAAACTTTTTGACAAAGCTGAAACATTAGCTAAAAAATAATATTCAGAATTTTTATATTATGGCATACTACGTAAGAAAAGGAAATATTCCACCTAAGAGACATACTCAATTTAGGCAACCAGATGGCAGCCTTTATGCTGAAGAATTAGTAAGTTCCTTGGGTTTTTCGGGTATTTATTCCAACCTATATCATATAAATCCTCCTACACGAGTGAAGGAAATCAAGAATTCTGTGGCTTATGGTACTAAGCCAGATAAGGATTTGACTTTACAACAGATACATCTTAATACCTCAGGGGTGAAAAATACAGGAAGTGACTTCTTGGGTAGCCGAAAAGTCTTGTTAATGAATAAAGATGTTTCCATGGCGCTGTGTATGCCAAGTCGCCAAAGCATGGATTATTATTATAAGAATGCGGAAGCAGATGAATTGTTATTCATTCATGATGGGAGCGGATATATGTACTCTCAATTTGGGAAATTGAAAATTCAAGCTGGTGATTATGTGGTAATTCCCAGAACGACTATTTACAAATTAGAGTGGGAAAGCAGTGAAATTAGATATCTAACTATTGAATCTGCAAGTCCAATCGAAACGGTGAGTAGATACAGAAATAAACTGGGCCAACTTTTAGAGCATTCGCCCTATTGCGAAAGAGATATACATCCACCGCAAGAATTGATTACGGAGGAAACCAAAGGCGATTATCATGTAAAAATCAAAAAAGGTGGTTACATCCATCATTATGTTTATGACCATAGCCCTTTTGATTTAGTAGGCTGGGATGGCTTTTTATATCCGTATACCTTATCCATTCATGATTTTGAACCTATTACAGGAAGAATTCATCAGCCGCCTCCCGTGCATCAAACTTTCCAAGCGGCTGGATACGTAATATGCTCCTTTGTACCAAGGCTATTTGATTACCACCCAGATGCAATTCCTGCACCATATAATCATAGTAATATCGATTCTGATGAAGTATTATATTATGTAGAAGGAAACTTTATGAGTAGAAAAGGAATTGACAGAGGTTCCTTTACGCTTCACCCTGGTGGTTTGCCACATGGACCGCATCCTGGAACTGTTGAGAAAAGTATTGGAGCAAAAGAAACTGAAGAGTTGGCTGTAATGCTAGATACTTTCAAACCGTTATATGTTACAGAAGAAGGTAAAGAATTTATGGACAAGAAATATCCGATGAGTTGGACTGAATAATATCTACTGAAATTTTAAAGTAGAAACCTCACAGCTTGAAAAATCTGTGAGGTTTTTCTTTTTATGAGGAACCGAAATTTAAGATATATGTTATCTTTATCTAATCTATTAAACATTCTAACTACAGTCCATACCTAAACCATGTACGCCATAGTTGATATTGAAACCACTGGAGGCTACGCAGCCCGAAACAGAATATGTGAAATTGCAATTATTTTACATGACGGTGAAAAAGTGGTCAAAGAATATCAATCTTTAATCAATCCTGAGCGTCATATTCCTCCACAATTGTCTGCTATACATGGAATTAATGACCAAATGGTGGAAGAGGCTCCTAAATTCTATGAGGAGGCTAAAACTATTCATGAGCTATTAGAAGGAAATATTTTTGTCGCTCATAGTGTAAATTTCGACTATTCATTTGTTAAGGCTGCATTTCAGGATTTGGGCTATGAGTTGAAATTAAAAAAGCTTTGTACAGTCCGCTTAAGTCGAAAGATATTTCCTGGTCTAAAAAGTTACAGCCTCGGAAACATCTGCGAAAACAGAGGGATCAAAATAAATGACCGACATCGAGCTTTTGGAGACGCTATAGCTACAGCAGAGCTTTTCACCCAATTGGTTCAGCATGATAAAGAGGAGGTGATTAAAAAATCATTGAAAAACAATGCTGCTGTCGCCAATGTACCCGAAAACCTAGATCGAAAAGTGTATGAGGAATTGCCTGAGTCCGCAGGGGTTTACTATTTCTTGAATGCCAAAAATCAAATCATTTATGTTGGCAAAGCTAAAAATATCAAAAAGCGGGTAAGCAGCCATTTTGGTGGAAGTAAATTGGAAGTAGCCAAACAAGCATTTCAAAGTCAGATCCATCATATAGATTACTACTTGACTGGAAATGAATTAATAGCGCTGCTACATGAATCGCATGAAATAAGGAAAAATTGGCCAAGGTATAACAGGGCTCAAAAGAATAACAGCCCTGGATATTCTATCCATCTATATGAAGATCGGCAGGGTTATAAAAGATTGCAACTGGGTCGAAAACAAGCAGGAATGCAAAATTTAATGCGCTTCCCCAACCATGCTTCTGGTTTTAGCTTTTTAACAGAGGCTAGCAAGAAACTCAAAATTTGTCCAAAATTTGCCGGAATACAATCCAGCCCGGGGGCTTGCTTTGATTATAGTCTTAATTTATGTGAAGGAGCATGCACTGGTGAAGAATCTATCGCACAACATAATGAAAAAATTCAAGGTTTTATTGATTACTGCACATCCGAAAAAAGCGATTATTTGCTAATGGGAGCAGGAAGAACTATTGAAGAAAAGGCTTTTGTTTTGGTAGAAGAAGGCTACTACAAAGGCTTTGGGTTTTACAATCAAGAAGAAGCCATAGAGCAGTGGGGAGATTTCAGAAACTATTTAATCCAATACCCTGACCATCCGGAAATTTATAAGATTTTAAGTAGTGAACATGCCACTAAAAATTATAGGAAAATCAAGAAAGAGGCTTTTTTGAAGAGGAAAGAGTCCGTTTAGAATTGACCAAAATGCACATAGAATATCAATTCAATATCACTAAAGGCATTATTATTTACTTTCATTTTCACTCAACTTTTTTCTACTATATAACAAGACTAAAAACTAGCTAAAGCTGGAGATTTAACCACAGAAGAATCAAAAGAACAGCCAAAGGCTGTTTAACCCTGGCTTATATCCTGTAACACAGGACCATCTTGTTATCTTCTTTGAAGTTCAGTTCAATAGACTGCGGTAACTTGATGAAAAAGATACAAGAAATCAAGAAAGTTTAATGCTTCTGCCCTTAATGTCATCGCTGGCTTGTCTGAGCAAGCAGGCTCGCTAAACTTTCCTCCCTCCCTATTTTCCAAGTTGCTCGGAAGTGGTCGATTTAATCCTTTACTATTATAATGCTGAAATTCAATACCTTAAGGCGATTAAAATCTTGTAGACTAATTCCTATATGAGACAATAAAAAAATGACTGGCTATTAATTTCAATATGGTTTCCCATTGGGGGGGGCAGCGGGCTTAAACCTTCTTCATTTTAAAACGCTTCTTCAGTTCTTCCATTTCTTCACGGAAACGTTTATCCACTTGCATCATGTCATTGACTGACTGCACTGCATGAATGACGGTAGAATGGTCTCTGCCTCCAAAATGATAGCCTATAGATTTTAAGGAATGGTTGGTGTGTTCCTTGCAGAAATACATAGAAACCTGACGGGCTATTACTATTTCCTTCTTTCTAGTTTTTGCTTTCAGGTCATCGATTTTCACTGCAAAATGCTCTGCAATGGTTTTTTGAATGAAATCAATGCCTACTTCTGATTCAATATCATGTACAATATTTTTCAAAGTCTGCTTAGCCAACTCTAAATCGATTTCTTTACGATTTAAAGAAGCATGAGCAATCAATGAAATCAAAACACCTTCTAACTCTCTGATGTTAGTATCGACTGAGTAAGCTAAATATTCAATCACATCTTCTGGAATGTGAATACCATCGCTCTCCATTTTATTTTGGATGATGGCTATTCTGGTTTCCAGATCAGGTTGTTGCAAATCAGCGGTTAATCCCCATTTAAATCTGGAAAGCAATCTATCTTCCAGTCCTTTCAAATCCCTAGGTGGACGATCGGATGTCATAATAATTTGCTTACCATTTTGATGCAAGTGATTAAAAATATGAAAGAATATTTCCTGTGTTCTTTCTTTACCTCCTAAAAATTGAACATCATCAATAATTAAAGCATCAATATGTAAATAGTAGTTAGAAAAATCTTGAATTTTATTATTTCTTAAAGCATCGATAAACTGATTTGTGAATTTCTCGGACGAAACATACAAAACGAATTTACCATTCAACGTATCTTTAATTTCATTCCCTATGGCTTGAACCAAATGGGTTTTACCCAGTCCTACTCCGCCATAAATCATCAACGGATTGAATGAGGTTATTCCTGGTTTTTTCGCTACCGCATAACCGGCCGACCTAGCCAATCGATTACAATCTCCTTCAATAAAAGTGTCAAATGTATAATTTGGATTGAGCTGTGAGTTTTGTTGACTCAAATCTACACCATTTAAAGCAAATGGATTCAAAGGCTGCTCCCTTTGCTGTTCCTTTGGTTTGTTAGATTTATTGTTGTTCGGTAAGTTGATAGTAAATGGTTTATACTTATCGTTTCCCTTATCAACAATAACTGAGTATTCTAATCTACCTTCCGGCCCAAGTTCCTGATGAATCACTTTCCGCAGGATATGTACATAGTGCTCCTCTAACCACTCATAGAAGAATTGGCTCGGGACTTGAATCGTTAATACGTTATTTTCAAGCTTAACCGGCTCAATAGGAGAAAACCAAGTGTTAAAACTTTGCTCCCCTACTCCTTCCTTTATGGAGTGAAGACAATTATTCCATACTGACTGACAGTCTTTAACCATTCACACTAATACTTGACGGATTGTTTATTTGAGTTCCCTATTTCCCCTCAGGGCTGACAAAAATGATAAAAAAATAGGGAAGAAAAAAATGCGAATTTACTTGACAAGCTGTTAAATACAATTCAGTCAATTTATGGTTATAAATCACTTGAAAATTCTTTAAAAAATTACATTTTATTATTTGAATAATCTGCTATTGAATCGTAGACACCGTGCAAGAAAATAGTTAAAGATCTTGATTTAAATACCTTTTATAAATTTATCGTTTATTGCTAGAATGAAAAGTGTTAACTTTAACTATTGAAACGACAAAATTGAAAATGAGTAATACAAAATTATTTGAAGATTTTGATAAAAGTTCTGCGATAGACTGGAAAAATCAAATTCTAAAGGAATTAAAAGACAAACCTTTTGAAAATCTGATCACCAAAACTCCAGAGGGCATTTCTATTAAACCGTTTTATCATAAAGATACTTCGGAGGACTCAAAAGTTAACATTCAAAACCAGGTACAAAAGTTCAACGATGCTCTACCAGCCCGTTATTGGGCCAACCAATCAAAGGTAGTGGTCAAGTCCGAAAAAGAGGCTAATCTATCTGCATTGGAAGCATTAAATGGAGGGGCTGAAGGAATTATTTTTGTGATTGAAAAAGCCGACATTAATCTAGATACATTATTAAAAGATATACAGCCAGAGTACTGCATGATTTCATTTGAATCAAATGATCCTTTTTACTCCTTGATTTCTCAATATTTGAATTACATAAGTGCTCACGGTATCGATAGCAAAAAAATAAGCGGTTTTTATCATTGCGACATTATAGAAGGACGAGATGCTGGAATTATAGGGATTAATGCTAAAGATTTCGAAAACATTGCAGAGCTAATCCGACATTCGGATGAATACCCAGATTTCAAGCCGTTATGTATCAGCAGTAACTTATTTCATAATTCAGGATCCAATATTACTAATGAGTTGGGGTTATTGCTAGCAAAATCAGTTGAGTTCTTTGATAAATTAACTGATTTAAAACTAGAACTCAACAAAATATTGAAATCTACAATTTTTTCTTTTGCGGTAGGCAGCAATTACTTTTTTGAGATTGCAAAATTAAAAGCATTTAAGTTTAATCTTTTAAAAATAGCTGAAGCTTATAATAGCAAAATTGGACCTGATGATATTTTCATTCATTGTAACACTAGTATTAGGACAAAATCGGCTTTAGATTTTAACGTTAACCTTTTACGCAATACCAATGAGGCCATGGCTTCAGTAATGGGTGGATGCACGAGTCTTTGGGTTCAGCCGCATGATGAATCAGCAGGAAAACCATCCAGTCCCACCTTTAAAAGAATTGCCTTAAACATATCAAACATATTAAAAGAAGAATCTCATTTAGATAAGATTGTGGACCCAAGCAAGGGGAGTTATTATATTGAAACTCTCATTAAAGAAATATCTTCTGCTTCGTGGAAATTATTCCTAGAACTTGAAGAAGATGGTTCCTATGACC
The DNA here is from genome assembly GCF_963974845.1 of uncultured Marivirga sp. Taxonomy (NCBI): domain Bacteria; kingdom Pseudomonadati; phylum Bacteroidota; class Cytophagia; order Cytophagales; family Marivirgaceae; genus Marivirga; species uncultured Marivirga sp. The sequence goes on along the minus strand of NZ_CAXBEQ010000013.1, from coordinate 32,514 downwards.
ATCATTTTGAGAATGGGAATATTCATCAAATCATTGATACTGATGCAGCGAAAGCAGAACAAAACTTATGGGCTCGCAAAAATTTGATGGTAGGTGCCAATACTTATCAGCTAATAGGAGAAAAAATCAGTGCCTATCTAGATACTGAAGAAAGTGGCAAAAGTCTGGAGGCTAAAAGACTTACCTCTACAATCGAACATATGCGATACCGAGTGGAAAAACTAGTTGAAGAAAAAGGTGAGAATGCTCGACCAATGGCTCAAATAGTTTTGCTCGGCACTGATGCAATTAGCAAAGCAAAATCAGATTTTGCATACAGTTTTTTAGGAATAGCAGGAATTGGCATTTCTTCTGAAAAAATTATTAAAGATTTAGATGAAGAAACGTCAATGGATAAGAAGGCCAAGATCATTGTCTTGTGTTATGCCGAAACTCCTAAAAATTTGTCAAAGTTTATTGCTAAACAGAAGGGATTAGTTTTGATAGCTGGCCAAGAGCCAAACGAAGCCGAATTACAAGATTCCGGTTTGTATGCTTGTATCAATAGAAATGCTGATACAAAGAAATTTTTAGACCAATTATTAAAAGACTTAGGAATAGCGCTGATATGAAATGACGATAAATATTCAAGAGCGAATTTAAATTTACTGCCTGAAGAATATTTATTGCGAATTCCATCCCGATAAATACGGGACAACTTGTGGCAACTAAACAGAAATCATTAACATATGAAACCTGATTTTTCACGAATAAAAACAATAAATACTGATAAAGCTGAAAGCAAGCCCGATTCAAGAGCAGATTGGAAAACTGCAGAGAGCATTTCGGTTCCGCCCATAATTGATGCTTCCACTATTAAAGATGCTGAGCATATTGGATTTATAGCTGGAAAAGCACCTTATTTAAGAGGCCCCTACAGCACCATGTACGTACAAAGACCTTGGACTATCCGTCAATATGCAGGTTTTTCCACTGCAGAAGAATCCAATGAATTCTATCGAAAAAATCTTGCCGCTGGACAAAAAGGGCTTTCCGTAGCTTTTGATTTAGCCACTCATAGAGGATATGACTCAGATCATCCAAGAGTAGAAGGAGATGTAGGAAAAGCGGGAGTGGCAATTGACAGCATTTTGGACATGAAAATTCTGTTCGACCAAATACCCCTAGATAAGATGTCAGTTTCAATGACCATGAATGGTGCCGTAATCCCGGTTATGGCCTTTTACATTGTGGCTGCGGAGGAACAGGGTGTGAAACCTGAGCAACTTTCAGGAACCATTCAAAATGATATCTTGAAGGAATTTATGGTCAGGAATACTTACATATATCCACCGAAGCCTTCTATGAAAATTATTTCCGATATTTTTGAATATAGTAGTAAGAATATGCCCAAATTCAATTCTATCAGTATCAGTGGCTACCATATGCATGAAGCGGGTGCTACTGCTGATTTGGAATTGGCATATACTTTAGCTGACGGATTAGAATATATCAGGGCAGGTTTAAAATCAGGATTAAAAATCGATGAATTTGCTCCCCGCCTATCCTTCTTCTGGGCTATTGGTATGAATCATTTTATGGAAATTGCCAAAATGAGAGCTGGAAGACTATTGTGGGCGAAAATTGTCAAACAATTTAATCCTGAAAACCCTAAATCTTTGGCCTTAAGGACTCACAGCCAAACTTCCGGCTACAGCTTGACAGAGCAAGACCCTTACAATAATGTGGCAAGGACTTATATTGAAGCAAAAGCGGCTGCACTTGGACATACACAATCTTTACATACTAATGCTTTAGATGAAGCTATTGCTTTACCTACTGATTTCTCAGCAAGAATAGCGCGTAATACACAATTATTTTTGCAACATGAAACTCAGATTACTAAAACCGTTGATCCTTGGGGAGGCTCATATTATGTAGAATTCCTTACTGATCAGCTTGTTAAAAAGGCTTGGAAATTGATTGAAGAAGTTGAGGAAATGGGCGGCATGACCAAAGCCATTGAATCTGGATTGCCTAAAATGAGAATAGAGGAAGCTTCGGCCAGAAAGCAGGCGGGTATTGATTCGGGTCGTGAAGTAATTGTAGGGATTAATCGCTATAGAACTGAAGAGGAAAGTGATATAGAATTACGAGAGGTTGATAATACAGCGGTTTTGAAATCTCAAGTAAAACGATTAGAAAAGTTAAAAGCCGACAGAAATGCAAAAGCAGCTCAAAAGGCTTTAGTGGATTTAGCTGAATGTGCTAAAACCGGAAAAGGTAACTTATTGGAATTTGCTGTTGAGGCGGCAAGAAAAAGAGCCACTTTGGGAGAAATATCAGATGCGATGGAAGAATCATTTGGAAGACATAAAGCTACAATCCGCTCTATTCAGGGAGTTTATTCTGGTGAAGCTGGAAACAGTGATGACTTTAAAAAAGCTCAAAAACTAGCTAATCAATTTGCACAATTAGAAGGTAGAAGACCTAGAATATTAATAGCAAAAATGGGACAAGATGGACATGACAGAGGTGCTAAAGTAATTGCTACCAGCTTTGCTGATTTAGGCTTTGATGTGGACATTGGGCCACTTTTCCAAACCCCAGAAGAATCAGCCATGCAAGCAGCTGAAAATGATGTACATATTGTGGGAGCATCAAGTTTAGCAGCCGGACATAAAATGCTAATTCCTAAATTGATCAACGAACTTAAAAGGATTGGCAGAGAAGATATTATGGTAATTGCAGGAGGTGTAATTCCGCCAAAAGACTATGATTACTTGTATGATGCTGGAGTAAGTGCCGTATTTGGTCCGGGTACAAATATTGCGAAAGCAGCAAGTCAGATTTTGGAGAAATTGATGTCTGAGGAGGAAGAAGTTTAATATACCCGAAACTAAGAAATTAATTAGTAGACGAAATTTATAAATAATCAAAAAAAATAAAACTTACATTCATGAGAAAAATAAAAGTTGTTTTAACTGTATTATCACTTGTACTCATATATGCCTGTGGAGGTAATACTGAAGAAAAAACAAATGTATCAGAGACTGAAATAAAAAAGACAGTACAAATAGACTCATTAAGAGCCGTTAATGATAGTTTATTATCTACACTAAACTTACCAGAAGGATTTGAAATTTCCATTTATGCTGAAGTTGAAAATGCACGCTCAATGGCATTATCCGAAAATGGAACTTTGTTTGTTGGGAACAGAGGAGAAGATAAAGTTTATGCGGTGCAAGACACCGATGGAGATGGAATAGCAGATAAAAAATATATTTTGGCTGACAGCTTAAATATGCCAAATGGAGTTGCCTTTAAAGATGGTGATTTGTACGTGGCTGAGGTAAACAGAATCTTAAAGTTTTCAGACATTGAGAACAATTTAGAAAGCCCGGTTTACGAGGTGATTTTTGACGATTATCCAACAGACAAGCATCACGGTTGGAAATATATTGCTTTTGGCCCTGATGGAAAATTATATGTACCAGTTGGTGCGCCATGCAATATTTGCAATAACCCTGATAAACCCATTTATGCCAGCATTACTCGAATGAATCCTGATGGAACTGAAATGGAGGTATACGCAGAGGGAGTTAGAAATTCAGTAGGTTTTACCTGGCATCCTGAAACTCAGGATTTATACTTCACTGATAATGGCAGAGATATGATGGGTGATAATATACCTCCATGTGAACTTAATGTTGCCACAGAAAAAGGACAGCATTTTGGCTATCCTTTTTGCCATGGAGGTGACATACCTGATCCTGAGTTTGGAGGCTTGAGAGACTGTGATGAATTTAAAAAGCCTTACAGAAACCTTGGCCCTCACGTAGCCCCACTGGGAATCAAGTTCTATACTGCTGATTTATTTCCTGAAAAATATATAAACCAAATTTTCATAGCAGAGCACGGTAGTTGGAATCGTTCTAAAAAAATAGGCTATCGAATTCAGATGGTGAGCAACACTGATGCCGGTGAACCTACTTATGAAACTTTCATAGACGGTTGGTTAAATCACGAAGAGCAAGATGCTTGGGGCAGACCTGTGGATGTTATATTAAATGATAAAGGCGAAATGCTAATATCAGATGACTTAAGAGGACTGATTTATAAAGTGACATATAAAGGATAATTTTAGTTCTAATTTAAAAATAGAAAAGGTTGAGTTATTCAAAACTCAACCTTTTTTTTGCTAAAATTTTCAAAGGTTTTTTATCACCTTGAAGATTAAATTTTACAAATATTTTCTACAATGCCATAGAATTATAATACCAATACTGTAGCAGTCCAGGCATATGGCTTTAAGTTTCTTCCAATCTTTTTTCTTGATAAAAAAGATAGAAAAAATCAAGAAAGTTTAATGCACCTACGCACAACTCCAACGCTGGCTTGTCTGAGCAAGCAGGCCCGCTAAACTCTCCCCCCTCCCGCCTTTCCGAGTTCCTCAGAAGTGGTCGAGATATTTCATTAGCTTCATTTAATACTAAAAGCATTATTATTTGTCTTGAAATATTGTTTATACACTTAATCCACAATTATAAATAGTTCAATTAGTGCTAGGTCTGCTTCCTAAATTGGAAACAGTACTTATCAATCATTCGGAGGTGTAATCATAATATGTGCTCGATGAGTTCCAGGGTTCATAATCCATGCACCACCGGGTACCAAGGGTCGGATTGGCAAGCCGGTTGATTCTGCTGTGGCAAACGGAATATAAACAACATATCGCAAATTAGCATTGTCAACTTTACCAGTCTCAACATTATATTTCCCCTCTTTTCCTGATAAAACATGAAGAGTAGTTGGATTTTCAGGCATTTTTAGTTCACCAGATTTCGCCTCTTTTTCTCTAATCTCAAAGATTGCATCAGGTCTTTTGCCTTCCGCTCTTAATTCATCTCCTCTTTTCATAAATGGATGAAGATCTTTATGATAACAAGCAACACTAAACCCTTCTTTATTGGGATCATCTGCTATGCAAATTTGCTCGTTTGTTCCTTCTCGCAAAAGAACCTTATTACCATCTTTATCAAAACCATAAACAGTAGCCCCTGCCTGTTTTTCTGGTGGAGCTGCTTGCACAGCAGCAGCAATCTGACCTTCTTTATCAGGGATTTGGGCCTGACATGATAAAAGGCTAAAAATAAAAATTGGAAGCAGGAAAAGTAGTTTCATTTTTAAAATATTTTGAATTGAATAAAAAGTATAATTACAAGTTAATCAAATAGATTAAATTATCTAAATCAAGTAATAAGGCTTTAAATTAAAGGCTTTCAAAGTTATCATCTTGGTACGGGATAAAGAAATAACTATAATTGTATTTCCAAAAACCATTGTAAAATGAACATTAAAAATTTCACGCCTCATATTGTTGCCGTTGTCATATTCATAATCATAAATATATTTATGTATTGGCCCATCTTTATGGAAAATCAGGAACTCAATCAAAATGATGTTATTCAAGGGAAAAGTGCCAATCAGGAAATAAACGAATTTCGCGAACAGACAGGTGAGGAAGCATTATGGACCAACAGCATGTTCAGTGGAATGCCTGCTTATTTGATCAATGTTCAATGGTCAGGGGAGTTACTGAAATATATCCCTAGAACTATAGAAAAAATAATCCCTACCCCAGCTAGCCATACATTTATTGCAATGTTGTCATTTTATATACTGCTTTTAGTTTTTAAAGTGAACCCATATTTAGCAATAGGAGGAGGATTGGCATACGGGCTCAATAGCTTTTTTCTGATTTCAGTGGAAGCAGGCCACATTTGGAAAGTAGCCGCTATTAGTTGGATGCCAGCTGTATTGGCAGGAATTGTCCTAGCCTTTCAAAAGAAGTATTTATGGGCTTTTATAATTACAGCGCTCACGATGGCATTAGAAATCCGTTCTAACCATCTTCAAATCACCTATTATTTATTATTGGTAGTTTTAGTATTTGGACTCTTACAATTAATAGCCGCCATCAAAAATAAAACCTTGCCTGATTTTGGAAAAGCTATTGGAGTTCTGGCTATTGCCGTATTGCTTGGTTTGGGTGCGAATCTTGGTAAAGTTTGGACTGCTTATGAATACGGGAAATATTCAATTAGAGGAGAAGCAGAATTAAGTTCAAATACTGAATCCTCAGGTGGATTAGATCGAAGTTATGCTTTTGCATGGAGTAATGGAATAATGGAACCTTTTACTTTTTTAATCCCTAATTTTTTTGGAGGAGCTAGTCAAGAAGAAATATCAACGGATTCAGATTTAGCAAAAGGATTACAATCCAGAGGCGCTGGAACTGGACAAATCCGGTCCTTTGTGAAAAATGTTCCAACCTATTGGGGGGATCAGCCTTTCACTAGTGGCCCCTATTATATGGGAGCTATTATTATATTCTTATTTATACTGGGAATAATTTTTGTCAAAGGTCCAATTAAATGGTGGCTAGTTACTGCATCAGCACTAGGCATCATTCTTTCTTGGGGAAAAAACTTTGAAGTGTTCAACTACTTTATGTTTGATTATTTCCCTGGCTACAATAAATTTCGCGCAGTCTCCATGACTGTGGCTATGCCTTTTTTATGTATGCCTCTTTTAGGTTTCTTAGGAATCAAGGAATTGAGAAATGCTAATTGGCCTAAGGTAAAAAAACAGTTTTTGACTACAATAGCAATAGCTGCAGGTTTATGTTTGTTATTCGTAATAGGCTCCTTTATGATGGGATTCCGTGGAGCAGTAGATGCGCAGTTAGGTGATCAACCTTGGTTAGTGGATTTGATTAGAGAACAAAGGGCATCTATGTTAAGAACTGATGCTTTCCGTTCTTTCTTTTTTATCATCGCAACAGGGGGGATTCTTTATTTTTGGAAAGAAAATAAACTCAAAGATGGTCTTGCAATCGGATTAGTAGTGGCAGTTATAGCAATTGATTTAATTCCAGTTTCAAAAAGATACTTAAATGAAGATAACTTTGTAAAGGAAAATAGAGGTGAATTGATAACTAAAACCGAAGCAGATAAAAGAATTTTGCAAGATGACGGACATTACAGGGTGTTAAATCTCAACAACCCATTCAATGAAGCTCGTACCTCTTATTATCATTCCTCCGTTGGCGGTTATCACGGGGCGAAAATGAGGAGATATCAAGATTTGATAGAAAATCATTTGCAAAATGAGATGAGCATAATGGTGGAAAAATTACGAAGTGGTGATTCTGACTTATCCAATTTCGGGATCATCAACATGCTCAATACAAAATATATCAAATTCGGTAACCAAGCTGGACAAGTAATCCCAAATCAGCAAGCAAATGGAAATGCATGGTTTGTAGAAGAGGTTAAAACAGTTTCAAATCCGGATGAAGAAATCGAAAAATTGGGAAATATAAATACAAAGCAAGAAGCAGTTGTCAATACTGATCGATTTGATTTATCGCAGGAGGTAATTTCAAAAGGTGAAATAGAACTGATTTCTTATGCTCCAAACGAATTAATTTACACCAGTAATAATAATTCAAATGGTTTAGCAGTGTTTTCAGAAATTTATTATCCCAAAGGATGGAAAGCATATATTGATGGTAAAGAAACTGATATCCTTCAAGTAAATTATGTTTTAAGAGGCTTGGAAATCCCGTCTGGCAATCATGAAATTAGATTTGACTTTAAGCCAGATGCTTACTTTATCGGTAACAAGGTGATGTTGGGAAGTTCAATTGTGATCTTTATTTTATTAATTGGAGGGTTAGCTTATCAGATTAGGAAATCCTTATGAAAAAAGTATTGATCATTACTTATTATTGGCCACCGTCTGGAGGGATAAGTGTATTAAGGTCATTAAAAATCGCTAAATATTTAAGAGAATTTGGTTGGGAGCCAGTAATTTATACTGCTGAAAATGCCCATTACCCTTATTATGATGAGGGAGGATATGATGATATCCCCAAAGGGATTACCATTTTGAAACAGCCTATAATTGAACCATTTAAAGTTTTTAAATGGCTTACCAGAAGAAAAAAAGAAGACGCATTGAATTCCATAGTGCAGGTTCGTGATAAAAAGCAAAACTTCTTAGACAAATTAGGCATTTGGATTAGGGGAAATTTCTTTATTCCAGATGCTAGAAGTCTTTGGATTAATCCTTCAGTGAAATATTTAAAAAAATATCTGAAGGTTAATCCTGTTGATGCAATATTCTCTGATGGTCCCCCACATACCAATAACCGAATTGCTTACTTTCTATCAAAAGATTTAGAAATTCCTTGGTTAGCTGATTTTCAAGACCCATGGACACAAGCTGATTATTACCAGATGATGTATATTACAAAATTTGCTGATAAAATACATTCAATAATGGAGCAGGGTATTTTTCAGCAAGCAAAAAAAATCACCATAGCCAGCCCTACTTGGAAAAAAGAACTGGAGTCAATTGGAGCAAAAAACGTGGATGTGATTTATTATGGCTATGATGAGGACGATTTCAAATCCTTAGAGAAAAATCAAAATGATGAATATTTTGATATAGTCCATATTGGTTTACTAGGAATTGATAGAAACCCTGTAGGATTAATTGACGAATTATCGAAAATTGAAACTAATAGGAAAATTAGAATTATACTTGCTGGGCAAGTTGATCAACAGGTACAGAAGGAGTTGAACGACAACTCAAAAATCGAAGTAATTTACAAAGGAATAATATCAAGAAAACGATCTTTACAATTAGCAATGAATGCCCATCTACTATTATTACCTTTAAATAAAGCTGATAATGCAGAGGGTAGATTACCAGGTAAATTATATGAATATTTACGTACGTACAATCCCATTCTATGCTTAGGGAAATCCAATGGCGATGCCTCCAAAATTATTAATAAGTGTAAAATTGGAAGTAGTTTTGAATATGAAGATATAAAAGGAATTAGGAATTTTATTGAAGATTTGATTCAAAAACCTAACGCAATAAATGTGGATAAAAAAGAAATAGAGACATACTCCAATAAACAACAAACGCAAAAGATATCTCATTACCTGAATGAAATCCATGAACAATAAGCCCAAAAAGTTAAAGATATTTTGTTTTCTTGATAAAGCTGTGGGCAGGGATACAGAAATAGTACTTCCTGTTTTATACGGCTTGGAAAAGGCTATTAATTGTGAACTTACAGTATTGTTTATATGGGATATCCATAAGATTAAAATAGAAAAACCAGATTTAATTATTTTACCAAACGCAAAAGGGCATCATATGTATTTTGAAATAGCAAAATATGCCTACCAATGCGGAATTAAGGTTTTTGCCTTAGAATCAGAAGGTAATTTTAGAACAGATGGAAGCTTTCCATATTGGGGGTACAATAAAGATCAATTCTTTTATCAAGAATGGGTTACATGTTGGTCTGAAAGAACGCAAGAATTTATAAAGAAAATAGCTCCAAATGAGCAAAAGGAGAAAATTGTATTGACTGGCGCAACAGGATTTGACCGATATGTTTATGGAAAATTCATGCAAAGAGATGTTTTTCTAAAAAAATATAACAAAGAAAAATACACCAAAATTATTGGCTACGCTGGTTGGGGATTTGGAAAGATATACAGCGCTCATAAGGATGTTGCATTAAACCATATTTTCCCAAATGATAAAGAAAAACGTTTCGAATGGGTGAAAAAATACAGAGTATATGTTCGAGACATACTGAAGCTAGCCATTGAAAATAATCCTGACATTCTATTCGTTTTTAAAAGACATCCCAAAGAAGCATTTGAATCTGATTTATCCGAAGGGCCAAACGAAATGAATGAGTTACTGGACTATGACAATGTATTGTATTTTTGGCATAAAGAGCAAATACATGACCTTATCAATGTATCGGATTTTTGGATGGGATTTGAGACCACCACATCATTAGAAGGCTGGATGTTAGGAAAACAAACTATTTTAATTAATGATGGAACCGATTTCCCTAGAAACAACCTTCATATTGGCTCTCCAAAGGTTTCTAATTACACAGAACTTCAAGAGGTAATCGATGAATACTACATTACTCAAGACATCAAAATATTTAGTCGGCCTGAGCTCCAAAAAAACAGAGCATTTTTAATTCATGATACCATAGGTTATGCAGATGGTAAAAATCATTTGCGAGCGCTCTATTTTTTAATTAAAACTTTAAATAAAATTGAACCTGGGGAATCAAAACCCAAACTTAACCTCCGTCATCTAAGGCTATACTTTTTAATGCATTTTGGTAAATATTTTTTCAATAAAAACATATTTGCCAAGCTGCCCTATTTTAGAAAGACGATTTATGTTTTTGAGAGCATGAATTTAACCGGCTTTGAAAGCAGGAGAAAAGAATATTGGAAGACTATGGATGAATTCTACAAAAAACACCATATTGAGGAAAAATTAAATAAGCAGGATTGGGAATCAATTTTCCCTTTAGATTTTGTGAATCAGCAACAAAATGGCTAGTCAGTTAAGAAAACATTTGAAGTTTACTTGGAAAAACCGTTGGCGATCATTCCAAGAAAGAAAGCGAATTGGCTTTTTAGGAGAACAGGTTTTCTTTGATAAAAATGTAGAATTACAGCGTTTTCCTAAAAACATTTCTATTGATAATTATGCAGTTTTAAAAGAAGGAAGTCGCATTTGTGCTTGCAATGAAACGGCTAAAATTAGCATAGGTAAAAACGCTACCGTTGGATTTCATACCTTTATTTTTGCCTCAGAAAACATCAAAATTGGAGATGATTGCCTGATTGCTCCATTTGTTTATATAGTGGATAGTGATCACACTGCAAAAAAAGGAACACTTATCAACCAACAGCCAAATGTCACGGATCCAGTTTCCATTGGCAATGATGTTTGGATTGGAACTGGAGCAAAAATTTTAAAAGGAACTACCATTGAAGATGGGGCAGTAATTGCCGCAGGAGCAGTAGTATCAGGGCATATAAAAAGTAATGAAATCTTTGGTGGAATTCCAGCTAAGAAAATCAGTGAAAGAAAATGAAAGTAGGGATTATAGTCATTTGCCGATTTAATTCTTCCAGATTGCCAGGGAAAATATTAAAAGAAATCAATGGAAAACCATTGCTCGCTTACATTCTTGAAAGGTTGCAACAATCCAACTACCATAAAAACATAGTGATTGCCACTTCAAACCAAGTTACCGATGAGCCAATAGTTGAATATTGTGAAAAGCACAATATCCCATATTTTAAAGGTGATTTGAAAAATGTAAGCCAAAGATTTGCAGATTGCTTGCAACATTTCAATTTTGATTATGGGGTGAGAATAAATGGTGATAATATTTTTACGGATGCACAATTGGTAGATAAAGCAATTGATTTAGCATTGGAAAATAATTACGACTTTGTATCCAACGTAAAAGGCAGAACGTTCCCAACAGGCATGAGCGTGGAAGTAGTTTCTTCTTCATTTTATCAGCAGCAAATCAAAAAATTTAAAGAAGAATCTCATCGAGAGCATGTTACACTATATTTTTATGAGAATGAAAATCTGGGTAAGTTTCATTTCTTCAAAAATAAAGAAATGGAAGAAGCAAAAGGTTTAAAAATGGCGGTAGATACCCAAAATGATTTTAACTTTGTAAGTTCAATCATAAAAAATATGGACAATCCTCATTTTACTTATGATTGGAAGGCTATAACAAAAATGTATTTGAATGCAGAATAATTGGAAGGGAAAGCACGGCCCGTTGTTAATTGCAGAAATTGGCGGTAATCATGAAGGTAATTTTGAATATGCCAAAAAACTAACCCAATTAGCAATTGATTCTGGTGCTGATTATGTAAAATTTCAAATATACACAGGCGATGGATTGGTAAGTAAACTGGAAAGTCCTGACCGAAACCAGCATTTCAAAAAATTTGAGTTAAATCCAGAGCAACATATTGAATTAGCAGAAATGTGCCATAATCAAAAAGTGGGCTATACTGCCTCAGTATGGAATTTTGATGCATTGGAGTGGATAAATCCTTATATGGATTTTTTCAAAGTGGGTTCTGGTGATTTGACTGCATACCCGATGTTGAGGGAATTAGCAAAATATCAAAAGCCTATTTTGATTTCAACTGGATTAGCAAGCGAGAAGGAAGTGGTAGAAGCCATTGACTTTTTAAGGCAACAAAATGACTTCTACAAAAACGAAGAAAACATAGCGGTTTTGCAATGTACTTCTATGTACCCTATCAATAATTCTGATGCCAATTTAAATGTGATGCATCGCTTTAAGGAATTATTAAATTGTGCCGTTGGATATTCAGATCATACAGAAGGTAATTATGCTATGGAAATTGCAGTTGCTATGGGTGCTGAAGTGTTGGAATTTCATTTTACAGACGATAGAACTGGCAAAACTTTCAGGGATCATAAAGTATCGCTTACCAAAGACGAGGTGCAGGAATTAATTCAGAAAATTAAATTAATCAATACCTTGAAAGGTGCCTCAGAAAAGAAAGCCTTGCCAATTGAAATAAATAATGGGCACGACAAATCATTTCGAAGGGCGGTGTATCCATTAAAAGACATTAAAAAAGGAGAAATTTTAAGTGAAAAAGACTTAACAGTATTAAGACCATTTCATGGAATTGATGCTAGGGAATACGACCAATTAATTGGTAAAAAAGCATTACAAGATTTAGAAAAATATCAGAAATTAAGTTGGGATTATTTTGAATAACCCACATAAATAAAAATTATGGATTGGATGAGATTGACCCCAATGTCAAAAAAAGGGGAAAGAAATCAAGAACAGTGGATAAGAACTGAAAAAGATGCTGCCGAACAGTTTGAAGTAGATACTTATTTAGGTAAAAAAACAGATCTTCTAGCATTGAAAAAAAATATCGTTGAAAAACTTAAAAAAAATCAAGCTTACTATAAGGAAAGCCGAACTGATATTTATAAGCCTGAAAACACAGAGCCAGTAGAAGCTTGCCCTGTTTGTAGTGAATCCTCGCAAAATACAGAATTAAAAACTAATATCTATGGGGCGAAATATGCCATGTGTAATAATTGCACACATGTATATGTGCTAGAAAGACCGTCAAAAAGCGCAATTGAAGGCTTCTACCTTAATGATATCACATATGCAGCTACTTATACTGATAAAACCGCTGCCGAATCACGATTAAATGCTATTGCAGTTCCCTGGTTAAAATGGACTATGGAAGTTTTTGAAAAAGCCCATGGACGAAAGCCTAAAAAAATCCTAGATGTTGGTTCAGGCGCTGGACATTTTGTGGAAGCTTGTCGGAGAGAAGGAATAGCCGCTGACGGCATTGAATTAAGCCAGTCAAGTCGTGATTTTTCGAAGGAAATCTGGGGTATTGATCTTGATAGCAGAGACTTCCTCAAAATAGAAAGCGATTATGATGGTTATGATATCGTGACTTTTTGGGGATTATTAGAACACACTCCAAATCCATCTGCGATATTGGAGAAAGCTTATGATATCGTATCCAAGAGCGATGCGGGTATGGTAATTTCAAAACTTCCAAGATGGCATTCACTGAGTAGTGCCATACAGCAATTATCAACTGATACCGTCATTAGGCATTTAGACCCTATGGGGCACATTATGGCATTCACAGATGCTTCAGCATCAGAGTTGTATTACAAAAACAAGTTCAAACCAGCAGCAGTTTGGTACTACGGAATGGATGTTTACGAGACATTAATGCAAATATCTACAAAAACTGGTGCTTATGATGCTTTCACCAAAACCGGCTCTGTTCAAATGGAATTACAACAATTTGTAGATGAAAATATATTTTCAGACGGAATTACGCTGGCTGGGGTCCCGTTTAAATCATAAATCACTATGGGAAATCGTCCATTAGTTACTGTATATATAACCAATTTCAATTATGAAAAGTACATTCAAACAGCCATTGAAAGTGTTTTAGCGCAATCAATGAAAGACTTTGAGCTTTTCATAATTGATGATGGATCTACTGATGATAGTAAAGCTATTATCGAAAACTACAGAGGACAGGACCAAATCTCTATAATTTATCAGCAAAACAAAGGGCTGAATATTACCAATAACGTAGCGATGCGTGCCGCAAATGGTCAATACTTGATGCGTTTAGATGCTGATGATTTCTTGGAAAAAACAGCACTAGAAAAAATGAGCCTTGCATTGGAAAAAGATGCTAGATTGGGCCTAGTTTTTCCTGACTACTATTATGTAGATGCAGATGGAAACCGTACGGGATTAGAACAACGTCATAATTTCGAGAAAGAAGTATCTCTGTACGACCAACCTGCGCACGGTGCTTGTACAATGATTCGCCTTGAGTTTTTAAAATCATTGGGCGGATACAACGAAAGCTTTACGTGCCAAGATGGTTATGATCTTTGGATCAAATTCATCACTCATCATAAAGTAAGTAACATAAACGAGCCCCTATTCTCCTATAGACGGCATGGACAAAACTTGACTACTAATGAGGATAAAATCTTAAAAACCCGTAAGCAAATCAAATCAGTATTTGTAGATGAAAACTTCAAATCTCCATCAACTTTAGGAATCATTCCAGTGAGAAACACTTTCATCGATAACATTAATCTTCCACTTTTTGAAATTGAAGGTAGAAGTCTATTAGAAAGGAAAGTCCAAGCTTGTTTAGCAAGTAACAAACTCAGTCATTTAGTGATTTCCAGCGCAGATGAGGACATTTTAAGGCATGCTGTTGAGAAGTTCAATGGAAATGAGAAAATCATTATTATCGAAAGACCAAAAGCTTATGCTGATAAAAATCAAAGCTTGAACGATACTATTCAACAATCAATAGATTATGAAGAGCACAATGGCAGAAATTATGATGCTGTCATGACAATCTCTATAGAATTCCCATTTTTGGAAGCAGAAACTATTGATGAAGCTATAGATACATTAACGCTATTTAAATCTGATGCTGTTTTAAGCGTTAGGCCTGATAATAGATTATATTATCAACATACAGGAAAGACTCTGGCTCCTATTTTGGAACAAGAAAAATTTACGAAGCTTGAAAGAGAGGCTCTGTATAAAGGGGTAGGCGGTATCGTTTTATCAACGATCGCAAATTTTAAAAGAAACAAGAAAATGACTAGCGGCAGAATTAGTCACATTGTAGTTGATCAAAAAACAGCCTTTGGAATCTTTAGCAAGTTCGATTTTGAATTATTTCGACCGTTAATTCGAAACTGAAAACTGCCTTAACTTAATCATTTATTGTAAATCACTTTTCGCAAAATAAACTTTGGCCGCTTTCATGACCTTAGGTGCCAGGATAAATGCCGAAATCATAGTAGGAAAAGCCATCAGTGCGTACATACCATCAATCAGACCTATTACTGCACCTAAAGAAGCTATGGATCCCCAGATTACCATTCCGATATAAAAATATTGATACCAGCGGATGTGCTGAGCACCAAACAAATAAGCAAAGCATTTTCCTCCATAATAGGAATAGCTGAAAAGAGATGTAATCGCAAAAATAAATAATGCCAGTACCAACAAATATCTACCCCCCCAGAGAGAATCATCGAAGGCTTTAATTGTAAGCGTCACTCCGCTTATACCTTCAGTATGGTCTTGCCATATGCCTGTTATCAAAATAGCCAAAGCAGTCATAGTACAAACTATGATAGTATCAATGGCTGGTCCCATCATCGCCACCAAACCTTCACGAACCGGTTCGTTCGTTTTGGCTGCACCATGTGCCATCGGAGCTGTTCCTATTCCTGCTTCATTTGAAAAAGCGGCTCTTCTGGCACCTGCAACCACAATAGCACCAACTGCTCCTCCTAAAACTGAATTAGCTGTGAAAGCATCTACAAAAATAAGTTTCAAATATTGGGGTACTAATTCATAATTCAATGCTAAAATAGCTATTACGGCTACTACATAAATCCCTACCATCATAGGAACCATTCTTCCAGCTACATTTCCAATTCTTTTAATGCCTCCCAAAATCACCAGCGCCACAATAATGGCCAAAATAATTCCAATTGTTAATTTGATTCCAAAAGTCAGTTCAATACCTAATGGCAACAATAGTCCCTCTCCTATAGCTGCTGTTAGTTGATTGGATTGGAAGCTTGGAATTGTCCCAAACATACCTGCCACACAAAATAAAACTGCCAAGGGTTGCCATTTTTTACCCAAACCTTCACGGATTACATACATAGGGCCTCCTTGTAAATTCCCTAAAGAATCTTTACCTCTAAACATAACCGCCAAAGTACAAGTGAAAAATTTTGTAGCCATACCCACAAAGGCACTTACCCACATCCAGAAAATTGCACCTGGACCTCCCATTGTAATAGCAACAGCAACTCCACTAATATTTCCCATCCCTACTGTAGCGGCTAATGCAGTTGAAAGCGCCTGATAGTGATTAATATCTCCCTCGCTTTTTTCACCGTCATACTTTCCTCTTAGGATTTGAACAGCATGTTTAAAATATCGAAATGGAAGAAAACGAGAATAAATAAGGAAAAATAATCCTCCGCCCATCAATAACAAGAGAAGGGGCGTTCCCCACATTGCATTCCCAAAGCCTACTAGTATTTCTTTTAATGACATGTATTTTAAATCTATGAATTGCTAAAGTAGTAAAGAAATGAGGATTTGGACTAGAGTTGGTAATTAAAAATTATGCATCGAATTGCATAGCAAATTACACAAAATGATTAGTACCAATCATTTTTATCAATCAAAACTCTAAATATAATCAATTATTTTTATTTGGATTGATTATAAATAGTGTATATGTTTGCATTATTATTTTTAATCAATCTAAATATAGATATAAAATGAATAGATTTTTACTCCCGATATTTTTATTAATCGGTCTGCAGTCAGCTTTCGCCCAGCAAAGCACAATTTCAGGCACTGTTACAAATCCTGATGGGTCTCCTATTGAATTTGTCAATGTGGTATTGAAAGAAATAAATTCCGGAGCTGTTACAGATCAGAATGGAAATTATTCTATAACTACTTTCACACCAGGGAGATATACACTTATTAGCTCCTTTGTCGGATACCAGTCGGCAGAAAGAAAAATTAATATTCAGGAAAATGAGCATTTGAAGATCAATTTCACGCTCAAAGATGATGCACTTCAAATGGATGAAATCACTGTGACTTATACACAGAAAAATAAATTTCACCGTGATAGTAGTTTTATTGTTTCGAAACTTCCTTTAAAAGACATCGAAAATCCACAGGTATATAATTCTATCCCTAAAACTATTTTAAAAGAACAGGTAGTTACCAATATGAATGATGCCTTGAAAAATGCGACTGGTGTCACCCGTCTATGGGAATCTACTGGAAGAGGTGGAGATGGAGCAGAATTCTATTCTATGAGAGGGTTTTCGGTGCAACCTACTTTAGTTAACGGTATGCCTGCAATCAATAATGCTGGACTTGACCCTGCCAATGTAGAATCTATCGATATCATTAAAGGACCATCGGGAACACTTTTTGGTAGTCCTGTGATTTCTTATGGTGGTTTAATCAATATTACGACCAAACAGCCATATGAATCATTTGGGGGTTCAATCAACTACATAACCGGAAGCAATGGTTTGAATAGAATTGCAACTGATGTGAATACTAAAATCTCTGAGCAAGCTTTTGCTAGAGTAAACATGGCATACAACAAGCAAAATTCATTTCAGGATGCAGGCTTTAGCGAATCATTTTTTATTGCGCCTTCTTTTAAATTTCAGCCGAGTGAAAAATTGACTTTCTTACTTAATACAGAATTCTTACAAAGCGAAAGTGCCAATAATCCAATGCTTTTCTTGAATAGAGGAGCTGAGTTATCTTATGATAACATTAATGTATTTCAAGATGCCTATTCACGTTCTTTCAATTCTAATGATTTAACTATCCGAAATCCCTCATTCGGATTGCAAGCTCAGGCATTATATGAAATTTCTGATAACTGGACTTCACAAACTGTAGTCTCAAGAAGCAATACCAAAGCTAAGGGATTCTATCACTACTTATGGGATTTAACAGATGGTGAGAGTTTTGCCAGATACATTTCTAAAAGAAACAGTGAAACTAATACAACTGATATTCAACAAAACTTTTTAGGCGATTTCAAAATTGGAGGTTTGAGGAATAGAATAGTGATTGGTCTAGATTATTTCAATTCAGAATTAACAGATAATAGCTCTGCTTATGTTCAAAACGGAACCATAAACATTCAGACACAGGAAGATACTGGCATATTAACTCAAGCAGGAACAGATGCGCTTTTGGAAGAAAGCTATAGTGGTATTAACAGTGCTTCCAATGAGGTGATGAGCGCTTACATTTCTAACGTAATCAACATTACTCCTGCCCTATCCGCTATGGCTAGCGTTCGTTTGGATCGCTTTGGTGGTAAGCCTTCGATTTATTCAGGAGAAGAAATCGAACAGCAATACGCAGTATCACCAAAGTTCGGTATAGTCTATCAGGTGCTTCAAGATAAGCTGTCGGTTTTCGGCAACTATATGAACGGATTTAGCAATGTGGCTCCACAGCAGGTAGCTAATGCTGATGGCTCCAACCCGAGACTAAAGACTTTTGATCCCGAAAATGCCAATCAGTATGAAGGAGGAATAAAATCTAATTTCTTTAACAACAGAGTAAGTGCGACAGCTAGCTATTATCATATTACGGTAGCCAACAGATTAATGACTGATCCAGAAAATATTAATAATTCTATACAGGGAGGTGAAGTAGTGAGCAAAGGCTATGAACTGAGTCTGACCGCAAATCCAGTAAATGGTCTAAATCTAATTGCTGGTTACAGCAATAATGAAAGTGAAGTAACCAAAGATTATGAAGCTTCAGGCTATTTGGGACTAAGGCCTGAAGAAGCTGGGCCGGCAGAGTTGATCAATTTTTGGGCTAGTTATAGCATCCCTAATGGAGATTTCAAAGGATTGGGCCTTGGTTTTGGAGGGAATATAGCCAGCGAATATAAAACCCTAAATAGAGCTGGTACTGGAACTTTCACGCTTCCTGCTTATCAGATTTTCAATGCTTCTCTATCCTATTCTACCTTCCAATATGATGTTATTTTAAAAGTCAATAACATTATGGATGAGCAATATTTCTCAGGATGGTCAACGGTAACGCCCCAAAACTTAAGGAATTATTCCTTGAGTTTAAATTTCAAGTTCTGATTTCTTGCAAACTCTTAAAAATATTCAGTAACGCGAAACCAATAGCCCGGGAATAACCCTGGGCTATTCTGGTTTCTTAATCATTGAAAGAAAATAAATGAAGAAGATAACAAATAAAATTCATCTCATTTTAGGCTTAGGATCAGGCATGGTTGTATTTATAGTTGCCATTACAGGATGCCTGTGGGTTTTTAGAGAAGAAATAAAAGCCATCACCCAAGAAGAAATTACTATTGAAAAATCGAATGATGATTTCCTCAGCATTACTGAAGCAGAAAAAATTGCACATACTGTATATCCCAACAAATTAATACATGGCATTCTCTACGATGACACATCAGAACCGATTGAAGCCATATTTTACCAAGCTGAACCTCTTTTTTATAGCTCTGTATTTATTCACCCTATTCAGGGCACTATTCTTAAAACTGAAAACCATTTAACTGGCTTCTTTGCTTTTGTCTTGGATGGCCACATACATCTATGGTTGCCAGAAGCCATCGGAACTCAAATTGTAAAATGGTCCACTGTTATATTCTTACTATTAGTCATTAGCGGAATTTACCTTTGGTGGCCAAGAAATAAAAAGAATAAAAAGCAACGATTCAAATTTGATTGGAAATCCACCACTAAATGGAAAAGAAAAAACTTTGATCTCCACAGCATTTTTGGTTTCTATGTGAGCATATTCGCCTTAATTTTTATTCTAACTGGGTTAATAATGGCTTTCCCCATCGTAAATAAAGCCGTTTACCGGGCAATGGGCGGCCAGAAAGAAGCTACATTCCTCATTCCCGATGGTTCCAAACGTCAATCTACTAATGCACCTAAATCCATAGACCAACTATTGGAAAAATTACAGAAAGAATATCCTAATGCTATGGACTATGAAATTCATCTTCCTCATTCAAACTCATCCACCATTTATGTGGAAATTTCAAATGAGGATGGAGTATTCTATAATTCTGACTTCGTGTTTTTCGATCAATACACTTTTGAAGAGGTTCCATCTGGCACTTATTACAACAAGTACAAGCAAGCCAATATTCCAGATAAATTAATACGAATGAATTACGATACCCATATAGGAGCAATTGCCGGTTTACCAGGAAAAATAATTACATTTTTAGCAAGTTTAACGGTTGCTTCTTTACCGGTAACAGGTTTTTTACTGTGGTATGGGAGAAAATTTAAAAAGAAGAAGAAAAAGAAAAAAAGAATTAAGAACAGAGAACTAGCTCAAGCCTGATAAGAAAATTAGGTAGAACTTTTTTACTAGTCCTTAAGGTGGCCGGGCATA
The DNA here is from genome assembly GCF_963974845.1 of uncultured Marivirga sp. Classification (NCBI taxonomy): domain Bacteria; kingdom Pseudomonadati; phylum Bacteroidota; class Cytophagia; order Cytophagales; family Marivirgaceae; genus Marivirga; species uncultured Marivirga sp. The sequence goes on along the minus strand of NZ_CAXBEQ010000013.1, from coordinate 12,032 downwards.
AAAATAATCCTTTATGCCTTCCCCCCTTCATTGCTTTTTATATTTTTGCCAAATGGCAACGATATCAGTTATCCAAAATAAGCTAATCAACCCACTGCAACAATATCTTGAAAAGATAGACCTCAGAACTGACTTTTTGAGAGTGGACATTGAGTTTAAAAAACTACATCAACAGTATCCCCACTATTTTGAGGAATTAGCAGAAGAATTGGAGCTTAAATGGACTTCTTTCTTGGAAAAGAATCTAATCTTTTCCTTTGATTTGCTAAACCTTCAGCCGACTGATTATCATTTATTTTTCGAGCCAGAATATCATTTCAATCGCTACAGACTCAAAACTCTACGAAACAGCTTTTATCAAGATATCCCGTTTTTTGATCTGCAAAAATGGAAGACCTTTTGTCGGTCGAAAGAAAAAGAAGCCTTTAAAGGTGGTCTAACTCATGAAATCTGGACTAATCCACTTGCAGAAAAGTTATTGAATAAGGCAGATGAGCCTGGTTATTTCGGAGGAAATGGAAGTTCAGGCTGGAAACTTCATGCTATCGCTAACTTTTGTCTGGATTTATACTGTAAGCAAAATAAAATTAAATTCTACAGACTTACTCCCTACGACAGCTTTATGTGGCAATCTAAAATTGAATTATTAGGTAATTCCTTAAAATTAAGGAGACATGAAAAACCCATACAACTAATGATAAGCCGAAAAATTGGCTATCAAATTCCGCAAGATGAAAATAAGGATGAATTATCGTGAAAATAATCTAACAATATACTTTTAAATCGTTTATTGCTTATATGAATAAATACCTTTTCCTACTTTACTTCCTAGCATGCCTAAGTACATCTAAATTAGCTTTTGCGCAATGCCTAGATCAAACCACCGCTTATAAAGCAGGAGAAGAATTGTGGTATGATGTCAAATACAATTGGGGCGTGATTTGGGTAGATGCGGGTGAAGTTATGTTTGCAGTGGAAGAGGCAAAATGGGAAGGCTATGATGCCCATTGGTTTAAAGGGTATGGTCGCTCTATGCCGAAATGGGATTGGGTTTATAAGGTTCGAGATACTTTTGATGCGATAGGCACTCAAGAACAATTAAAACCACTTTATTTCCATAGAAATACCAAAGAAGGCAGTTATAAAGTCAGTAATAAATATTGGTTTGATACTGAGCAAAAAAACATTAGCGCAGAAGTTTATAATTCTGATGAAACTGAAACCATGAAGAAAAACGTCTCTTATGATGATTGTATATGGGACGTCTTATCTGCTATCTACTATGCAAGAAATCTAGATTTTAGCGGTTTTAAAAAAGACCAAAAAATACCCTTCAACCTCATTGTTAATGGAAAAGTATATAACCTTTTTGTCAGGTATTTAGGCAAAGAAAAACTGGAAATGCCTGATGAAAAGGTCTATAGCACCATAAAATTCAGCGCTTTACTGGTAGAAGGTACCATTTTCGATGGTGGAGAAGATATGACCGTCTGGGTTTCTGACGATAAAAACAAAATCCCGTTGAAAGTGCAGGCTAAAATTCAGGTGGGCTGGGTAAAAGCATTTTTGAAAAGCACAAAAGGATTAAAATATGGTGAGATTACTCCGCTCAATCCTTAAATTGCATCCAAATTATGCAACAAGACATTATCAATTATATAGCGGAAATTTGTCACCAGCAAGGAATTGAAAAAGCCATTATTTCCCCTGGAAGCCGAAATGCTCCCTTAACTTTAGCTTTTGCCCGTCATCCTAAAATCCAATGCTTTTCCATTAGTGATGAGCGCTCAGCAGCATTTATTGGAGTGGGAATGGCACAAGCTGAGGGAAATCCAGTTGCTTTAATTTGTACTTCAGGTTCTGCTTCATTGAACTATGCACCTGCGGTAGCGGAAGCTTATTTTCAAGAAATTCCATTAGTAGTGATCACTGCAGACCGACCACCTGAATGGATTGATCAGTGGGATGGACAAACCATCCGACAAGAAAATATTTACGGGAAGCATATCAAGAACAGTTATAATATTGCTATTGATTTATCGCACGCTGATGCGAAATGGCAAACTTATAGAATTATTAATGAAGCCATTTTGGAAAGCAAAAGTGGAATCAATGGTCCTGTCCATATTAATATCCCTTTTCGCGAACCATTTTATCCCGAGCAAACTAAGAATTGGAACTACGACAGCAATGTTAAAATCATAAAAAGTGTCATTGGAGAAAAGTGCTTGACAAAAAGCCAAATCGAGAAACTCCAACAAGAATTAAAGTCAAAGGAAAAGATTGCTTTTTTATTAGGGCAAGATGATTATCATAAAGACTTTTTGGACGCGCTTAATCAAGTATCAAAAAAGCTAAATATCCCTGTTTTCGCAGATATCATTTCCAATGGCTACCAATTGAATAATGCAATCAATTTACCTGATAGCATTTGTATGAAAATGCTTAAGGACTCAAAAGAGGAAGAAATCCCCGATTTAATTATCAGCTTCGGAAAAAGTATTATTTCCAAGAACTTGAAATTATTCCTTCGAAAAAATGTAAAAGAACAATGGCAGGTAAGAGCGCATCATGCTTTTATTGCTGATCCATTTCAGTCGTTAACTGGACAAGTTGAAACGGAACCGACTGCGTTCTTAGAGCATATAAATAAAAGTTCATCAGCTGAATTTTTAAAACTGTGGCAGGATAAAAATCTGCAAGCAGAAAGTAAAACGCAATCGTTTTTAGCAAATCAGGCTTTTAGTGAATTCTCTGCATTGCAGGAACTGATGAAAAATCTACCAGCAGGAAGTCATTTACATTTAGCGAATAGCTTAAGTGTGCGCTATGCTAATTATATTGGTTTGAAATCACAGAGAGATATTAAGGTTTGGGCCAATAGAGGGACGAGTGGAATCGATGGCTCTACAAGCACTGCGATTGGTCATGCCATAGCACACCCAGATCAAAGTCATTTTCTCATCACGGGTGATGTAGCATTTTTTTATGACCGCAATGCATTTTGGCATAAATATCCTTATCCAAATTTGAAAATCATCTTACTCAACAATCACGGAGGTTCCATTTTCAGAATGATTAAAGGACCAAAAGAGCAAGCTGAACTGGAAGAGTTTTTTGAAACAGAGCAAAGACTTGAAGCCAAAAGCCTGTGCAGCGAATTTGGCATCGCTCATTTTTCGGCTCATAATTTAGAAAGCTTTAATACAATACGGGATAAGTTTGTGCATTATCCCCATTCCGCCATCATAGAAATAAAAACTGATAGTAAAACCAACCAAAAAATATTCGAAGACTTTAAAAATCAATTGATATCATGAGTAAAATTAACTGGACAACGGTAAAAGAATATACCGACATCACTTATAAAAAAGCTAATCATGTAGCTAGAATTGCTTTCAATCGCCCGGAAGTACGTAATGCATTTAGACCAAAAACAACAGCTGAACTTTTCGATGCCTTATTGCATGCCCGTGAAGATGATGATATAGGCGTTGTTTTGTTATCTGCCGAAGGACCTTCTCCAAAGGATGGAAAATATGCCTTTTGTAGTGGCGGAGACCAAAAAGCCAGAGGAGAACAGGGTTATGTTGGAGACGATGGAGTTGCACGTCTAAATATTTTGGAAGTACAAAGATTGATTCGCTTTATGCCGAAAGTGGTCATTGCCGTAGTTCCAGGTTGGGCAGTAGGTGGCGGTCATAGCTTGCATGTGGTTTGCGATATGACTTTGGCTAGTAAAGAACATGCCATTTTCAAACAAACTGATGCAGACGTAACTAGCTTTGATGGTGGTTACGGTTCAGCCTACTTGGCTAAAATGGTCGGACAAAAAAGAGCCCGTGAAATCTTCTTTTTAGGAAGAAATTATTCCGCTCAAGAAGCTTTTGATATGGGAATGGTCAATGCCGTAGTGCCTCATGCAGAATTAGAAGATACTGCATTTGATTGGGCACAAGAAGTATTGAGCAAATCCCCTTTGTCTATCAGAATGTTGAAGTTTGCCTTCAATGCCACCGATGACGGCATGGTGGGACAGCAAGTATTTGCAGGAGAAGCGACCAGATTAGCGTATATGACAGAAGAAGCCAAAGAAGGCAGAAATGCATTTTTGGAAAAAAGGAAGCCTGATTTTGAGCAGTTTAAGAGGGTGAGTAATTGAATAAGAACCTAGAATCTAGATTCTAGATACAAGATTTAAGATAAAAGGTCTTAACGAAGCTGCTAAGACCATTTTTATTTCCATTCATCCACGATCGCTAACGTCCCGCTACTGATTATTACCTATGCCTCCGGAAGGGAATAACCACTTGATCCTTTTAAATCCATTTTCACAGCATAGTTAAACACAGTTAGAGGGGTTAGTAGTATCCACTAGCCAAAAGCTAGTAGTGAGAGAGACTGCATATAAGTATTCACAATTTTGAGATATCATACTGCTCTAGACAATCGTCTAAAGACCTCCCCTCATTATGGATACAATCACAAAAACTAAATCCCCAACGCTCATTTTCAGTATTGACAAATTGCTTTTGACAATCTGAACTAGAATTTCTAGGCATTGCATCAAAACCAAAAAGAGAAATTGAAACGATAAGTGCTACGGTAACAAGAACGCTTAAAAAGAAAACAATTGGGAATTTATTACTATACTTCTTAGGCTTTCTAGCTGTAGTAACATCAAGATAATTCTTGAAGGGTAAAAGAAATTTTAGCTTATCGTAGTGCCATACTAACAGAAAAAGATTTGCGAGCACCATTAGTGGGGATGTCACAAAAGAACCTTCAAATCTCACTGCTAGCGACAGCATACATATATTTAAGATGATTGGAAAATAAAGCATCGCACCTAAAACCACTGTTCTAGGTATTAATAATAAAACAGCTGCAATGATTTGAGCGTATCCTATAAAGGTATAATAATATCCTGTTTGATGTAATGCCTCAAGATATGCACCCATCGGGTGTAAAACTGACAACCCACTTGCAAAGCGTTCCCCAATGATCTTAATTCCTCCTGCCACAATGAATGCATAAGCCAATGAAACTCTGCAGAATACTGAAAACAACCAATACCATCTATTGCTTTTAGCGTTCAGATAGTATTGCTCAAATTTTGATAACTTACTCATTGCTCAACAAATTTTTCTTGACTAGAAGATTGAAAATTATACCAATCAATTTTTCTAGTGAAAAACATCGTTAGTCCTAAAATAATGAGCAATCCAATACTGCCTATAAGTAAAGAATAATCCGCTAATTGCAGGGTGACATATACAAAACCATAAATCCCTATCAAAGTCAACACCAGAATAATCACCAAATTACGAGCTTTAATAATGTATAAAGCATAAAATGAAATCATACCTACAATGCCAAAAGTTGATATAGCATAAGCCAAATCAAAATTGGAATGTTCCGATATGGATACCAACAAAACATAGAATAAGCATAGAGCCAAGCCTACCAAAATATACTGGAAGGGATGAATCCTTTTTTTATTAATCACTTCCACTAAAAAGAAAACCAAGAATGTGAGTGCAATGGTCATCACTGAATACTTAGCTGAGCGTTGCGATTTCTTGTAATCATCTACTTCATTCAACAAGTTTACCCCAAAGGCAGATGCGTCCATTTTATCTTTCATAATTCTTCCCGACCATGATTGCGGGTAATTTCTATTTAATTCCAACACATTCCAGTGAGCTGTAAAGCCCGCTTCATCTACCTCTCTATTTTTGGGTAAGAAATTTCCTTTGAAACTTGGAGATGACCACTCCGACTGCAAATTAACTTGAGTCGTCCCTCCTACCGGAACAAAAGTTAAGTCTTGACTTCCTTGCAAATCCACTGAGAAATCAAAATCAATCGAATTTCCTAATTGCGATTTGATGGCTTTTGGATAAATGGTAATGCCAGAACTGACCAAATCGGTGATTTTACTACCAGACTCTACTTTTAAGTTTTCATTTCCCCATTTGAAATTGATATTATTACTGATCCCTCGTAAATCAGAAAATCCAATGGTTAAAAATGCCTTCTCGTATTGAATTTCCTTTAAATGATTTTCATCAAAGCTAATATCCATATTAAATGTTCCGTTCACTTTTAAATCTGAATCATAAACCACCACTTCATAAATCCCTCTTCTTAATTTTTGAGGTTTTAAAATACCATTAATATTTAATGCTTGAGGTAAAACATATTGATAAACAATAGTCTCCACCATTTTATCGTCTTTCTCAAATTCATACAAAAGTGGAATGGTTAATATTGGGCCATTTAACTCTTGGCTGTTGGCCCATTTACTGCTGACCTCGCTAATGGCTTCTTGCTGCAAGTTTTGTCTTTCGCTAATCACATCTTGAATCATAGCTGAAGGAATCAGCAAAAGTAGCATCAGAATAGTAATCGTTAAGAGTTTCAACATCACTGAATTTCTGAGCCAAGTGCTCACTTTTTCGAATAGACTATTTTCTTTTTCCAAATTTTTTCATATTAAGAGTACTTTGTAATTCAAAGTCTAAGTGTAAAAAAAATTTATTTATTACTTAATAATTTTTCAATTGCATTTATGTGAGCCTTAAATGCCCTAATACCAAGTTCAGTGGCTTTGTAGGTCGTATTTGGTTTTCTATCCACAAATTCTTTCTCGAAACCCACAAATTCTTTTTTTTCAAGATTTTTCAAATGACTAGCTAAATTGCCATCAGTCACACCTAGTAAATCTTTTAATGATACAAAGTCCATTTTGTCATTTACCATCAAAGCAGACATAATCCCTAAGCGCACTTTATTTTCAAATGCCTTATCCAATTTATTTAGTATCTCCTTCACGATCCGTACTTCAAACGCATTATAATACCGTAAATAATATGTAAGATCCCAAAACCTAGCGCCCAAAGAACTAGGCCATAACCAATAAAGTATAGACCTATCAACCCTAAAATGATTTGCGCAATCCCTAAGCTTCTAATATCATCCAAAGTGTACTTACTCGCATTAATCAATGCCAATCCATAGAAAATTAAAGTAAGTGGTGCTATTACACCTATGTAGCCATTAATAATTAAAATAATACAAACCATGCCTCCTGTAAATAATGGGATTCCTAAGTTTATCAAAACTAATTTAGCATGCTTATTCAAAAGGTGCTGACCTTTCTTTTTGCTCGTCCTGTGAGTCAGTACTATAACAGAACCAATGGATAAGATAAGTGTGGTCAGGGCCAATAAAAATATGTCCTGAATTGTTTGAGGAGATAAGTAAATCACTTTAAAGCTGTAGTAATCGGTGTCTAAATAGATGTAATGATAAGCTATAAAAGCAGAAACTAAAGCAATGATTCCTGCTACCACTCCTGAAATACCGCTAAGAGAAATAAATCGACCAGAGCGATCCATCATTTCTCTAATTTCTTTAATGTCTTGAATATACTTCTGTTGATCCATATTTATACTTTGTATTTCAAAGTACATTGAAATAATCTAAAAATGCAAGACAAAACCATTAAAAACTTTTAAATATTCCTAAAATCATTCCACCACTCCTGTCTTTTCTCTCTTCTTTCTTCTCTCCTTTCGCGTCTTTCCTTTCTCTTCTTTCTTTTCGCCCTTTGTTTCTTCCTTTTCGCTTTGGTTTCCTTAGAAAAAACATAATGCACCGATACAGTTGCTGGAAATTCAAACCAGTCTTCATGGTTAATATGATAAGCTGGTTTAACGTCAGCCCCAATTACTAAAGGCAAAGCCGGAATTTTCCACTCGATTCCACCCATCAGATCATAACCATAAGTTGCTCCAAATTCTTTTAGGCCTCCTATATGAGCCCCTGCACCGAAAAAGATATTTAAACCCTCACCGGTAATCGGTAAGTGGTATTTAGGAAGTATTGTAAATTGATAGGCATCAGATTGCAACTCTGTCATTGCTTCTGCGGTAAAGCTTGGGAGAATTCTTTGTTTAACACTTATTCCAAATCTTGATTCCCCAATCCGAGGACCGATCGCTGTTCCATATTTTTGAGCTACTACGCTAAAGCTAAAAAGACAAAGAACGATTACTAACTTAATTTTCATGAACTACGAACGAAAGTTAAAGTCCCTTATTATAAAAAATGCCAGCCCTAAAAGAGCTGGCATTCCTTCGCATTAGTATTTCAAATAATTATCTTTTTCCTCTGATGATTTCTACCCATCCAGATTGAACATTTCCATCTACTGTTAATTGGTAGAAATATATCCCGTCAGGATTATCACCACCATCCCAAAGGTTACTTGATCGGTAATTACTATCTCTATAAACTATTGTTCCCGTCCTATTAGTTACAATTAGTTCAGCGCCATTATCAGGTAGGTTGAGAATTCTAAATTCATCATTTTTACCGTCATTATTTGGCGTGAAAACATTCGGAATAAACGGACTTCTATCGAAATCAACCGTGATATCCGAAGAACCTTCCCCATCAAAAACTAACCTATTGCCATCCAAACCACATCCAAATGAATCATAATATTCAATTTCATAAATACCTGGTAATAAATTCGCAAAGGTTATTGTCCTGTCCGCATCGAATTCAATAGGTTCAGTCGGTATCACATAATCAGAGCTATTATTACCTCCTAATGGAGTCAACAAGAATATCTGAGCAGAATATCCATTTGCACCAGAAATTGGTTCAACCAGCCTGATGCTTATGGACCCATTTGCCCTATCCGGTCTAGTAGTTGGCATAGGATTCATATCCGTTCTTTCTCTCTCAATGCCAGGCGGTAAATTAGGTTCAGGAACCAATTCTACATTTAATTGTGCAACTGGAGCATCAATGAATACGCTAGCGTTTTCAGATTCAATTGTGCTGCTACAATTACTTGGTTGCTGCGACAACTTCACTATATAATCGCCACGAGTCATCATACCATAAATACTTTGGTCGATCACAAATCTTCTACTTTCTGGTATTGAATTAAGAGTAAACGTTTCAGTAGGATCCACATCATTACCTTCATAAACCTCAATAAATAATTGAATAGTTTCATCAGCAATAATATTGAATAATTCTATAGATCCTGATTCTTGGAAACAAGCAACATCACTTGCTTCAATATCAAAGGTTGGAATAATTGCTCCACCGTTTATAGTCACAAAATTATCTGCAGAACAGGCTTGATCATTATCAACTGCTCGTACAGTCCATCTATATCTTGCTCCTTTAATAAAAGGAATATTTTCGTCAATATTAAACTGAGATATTAGGAATTCCCTACTTCCATTCGTATTAATATCTAAAACATATTCGGATGTAGTCGTCTCGTTAACTCTATTAAGAATTAAGTTATATGGCCCAGGCACATTATCAATTGTGGCTTCATCAATTACAACTAAAATACCTTCTGGATCATCAGTACAATTATTATTAGGATTGATTTCAGTTACCACTGCCCTAACCTCATTTGGTGAAACAATAGATCGAATATCAAAGTTTTCGCTACACCCTGTATCATCAGTGATGGTCAATTGGTTTACATTTCTAGCAAGACCTCCAATATTGCGATCAGCATCTAATTCTACTACCTTGCCGTCAATCGAAAATTCATATGGAGCAACCCCTCCAGAAACAGCAGGAACATTAATCTCACCTACTTGTTCAGAAACTGTGCAACTAGCTTGCGTAATCAATTCAATGCTTCCATCCAAAGTAATTGGTTGACTTAAATACTCAATACCCACAGCTACCGATAACTCACAATCAGAGGTTCCAGGCTCATCACTTACCAAGAGATTATTCACAGCTGGTAGTCCACTGATTCTATTTCCTGAAGTAAACTCAGTCCATAGTTGTCCGTTATCTAAAGAATAGAATCCTGTTGATATTCCTTCCAGCGTAATTATTGCAGAACCAGTATTATCACCGAAACAAACTATGTTCTCAACTTCACTTGCAACTGCAGAAAAGGAACCGTCATTTTCGATTACAATTCCACCTCTATCAGCGATTGGACAAGCTCCTGGGTCAACAACATTTTCGAACTGTACAACATATGTTCCTTCAGCTACATCATTGAATATACCAGTTGAATTTCGAGCTACTTCCTCATCATTTCCATCTACCAAAATAAATTCATAATTGCTTGGTAAATTATTTAGGCTTACGGCTATTGATCCAAATACTTCTCCGCAATCTGGATTCGATACATTTATGTCCACAGCACTTTGATCTACAACAGCGGTATTTTCAATTGTAAAAGTCCGATTAGATAGCCCGCATGAGTTAGCACTTTGGTTATTAAATTCGATCTCATAATCACCTTCTTCCAAGTCAGCAAAAACACCAGTCATATTTGATGTTAAAGAGTCACCATCGAAATACAGTATGTATTTAAAAGAATCTGTCGTTCCTGCTATACTTGCTGATATTGAACCAGTAGAAATGGTGCAAGTTGGTTGTTCTATATCAATAGTAGCTGACAGTGTAGTTTTGGTCCCAATATTAATGTTTACAGTATCAGCAGTGCAATCCAAATTCGGATCAGATGCAACAACAGTATAGCTTCCGGTAGCAAAGGTGGTGTCTATTTCTACAATCAACCCTTGTCCGATGTTGGTCACTGTAAATCTATGATAAAGCGAATCATCTGTACCAGTCGGCTTAATATCAAAATTCAATTCAGGAGAACTCTCATTAACATCTCGTAATAAGAAAAACATTTTTCCATCATCCACTCCCAAGCAAGTTGCAGCTTCCGTAATTGGAGTAACTCTGAAGTCTTCGCAATCGTAATCGCATTCTGCTGGTTGGGTGATTTCGATGTCACTAATAACAACTGTGCAATTCGCATCCGATAAGGTCACCGTATACAAACCTGCCTCTACCCCATTAAGATCAGGAGAATCGTTTCCTACCGGATCCCCTGCTTCATTTACCCACGCATATGAAGTTGGCTCATTTGCATCTGCAAAAGTAATACTAATACTGCCCAAATCTCCACAATTCTGAATATTGGTAACACTAGATACATTTGGTATAAATGGGGCATCCTCATTAACAACTATATTTAAGCTATCAGAGCAAGCGGTAACATTATCAGTTACTATAACTCTGTAGGAGGCTTGAAACAGTCCTGCAAATACAACAGAATCGTTCGCAACGTCTATTCCCAAAGAATCAATTAAAACTTCACCAGAAGAGTCTTTCAATACTACATCATATGTATTACTTCCAATTTGAGCCACTCTTACTGAAATCGTGCCATCAGAAGAACCGCATGAAGCAAGTTCACTACTTAAAGTAGCACTAATTGATTCTACTGGATCCACAGTATAATTTTCAGTAACAGTACATCCATTATCGGTAACTACAACAGAATAATCTCCAGGTGTTAAATCCTGCTGATCTTCATTATTTTCATTTGAAGCATCAATTCCAGGACCTGTCCATTGGAAAGTTTCACTGCCAGAACCAGAATTAATGGTAATATCTATACTTCCATTATCAAGATTACATTCAGTTTGATTACTAACTACAGCATCCACTGTAAATGGTGCTGGGTCAACCAGATTATATGTTTTAGTAAACTGGCAATTCGTAGTATTATCATTTACGAGCAAGGTATAAGTTCCTGCTGTTGCTGAAAATGATAACGGATCTGTTCCAGTGACATCATTATCATTTTCATCAGTCCACTTTACTAAGTCTGCAGATCCGTTTAAAACATTCAACTCAACTGTACCTTCTGCCCCACAAGAAGCTGGCTGAGTGACAACATCATCTATTTCAAGACTCCCAACATCCACAGTAATTGTCTCTGTAGCATTTGTACAGCTCCCCGAGCCATTTACAATATAAGTGAAGTTATAGGTTCCTGAAGCTACTCCTGCGAAGTCTCCAGTATTACCCGTGATCGTAGCGCCACTTGTGTCATCATCTGACCAGCTTCCGCCTGCATCCTGACTGCCGTCCAATAAAGTCGTTAAATCAAAGGCCGAATCGTTACAGGCTGCTCCGTTCGTGCCTGTGAATACTCCCGCATTCGG
>NZ_CAXBEQ010000012.1:0-48849 GCF_963974845.1 uncultured Marivirga sp. | reverse complement strand
TAATATATCTGTCCGTTAAGAATTTCATTTGCAAGTTCTGGAATTGCTACTAACGGTGGCGGTATGAAAAGTTGCCGATTGCGGGCGATTTCCTATCAAGGTACACAAAAGTTGAAGCGGGCTACAAACCTTGAATAACCTACTATCCCGGCAATTTTTTATACCGCGTGTTACAGGCTGGCGTTTTTTTCGTCCTATGTTTCCAAAACCTTTCATCATAGTCCTAATTGATTTGGAATATACTTTCTAAAATCCTTTTGTTTCTTTTTTTCATTAAATCTATAGTATGCTCTTTGTATTGCTTATACTCGTCAATAGTCTGAGGTAATGGTGGTCTATTGAAATTGTCAAACGGTAAAGAAAATTCAACTTGTTCTTGTTGGTCAATAAAGTCTTGTAGATGAAAGAAGTCAATATAACCTTTGAAGTCAATAAACAAGTCAAAAAAATCTTTGTAGTTTGTTAAGGTCTTTGAAAGCGGGCTTTCTTCGTCTCTGTAAAAACGTCTAATACATTCCAATGTCAAATCAAACCTATCGCAAATTATTCTGCTAACACCTCTGGCTTGATTAATTGTGAAGCCATTCTTTTTATGGGCAGGAAAAACTATATGTCCGCCAATTGTCCGTACTTTATGTTTGAGTTCTTCTTTTTCCAAGTCTGAAAGCCAACCGTCAAACTTATTGTTATATTTTCCGTCAAAATGCGGACACATCCTGTCGCTTGACAAGTTCATACACAAATTGTTTCTTATTAGAAATCTGCCATAACTGTCACCTTTAATTTCCAAAGTAAATATTTTTCCATTCGGCAATTCTTTACTCCATAATAACTTGTGGGCTTCATATAATTTTTGACTGTCTGTGTCAGGGTCTCCACACTTACTGTCCTGTCGAAAGTCAAAATCTATATCAATTATTGCCATTTTTTAAATATTCAATTTCAGCCTTAATATTTCGTTGTCGTGTCGGTCTTTACGCTTGCCTGTAACGTCAGGCTATCGATCGTTTTGATTGGGAATCTTAGTGATTTGATGACCTTTCTTAAATGATTCGATAGCTGATGTTGTCTTTAGTATATTTTTAATTACTCCTAAAGTAGTAGAAATAATGGTAATTGAAAAATACGATGTTCCTTTCTTAAATCCTCCTGCCTCATCTGCCATGTCAGTTGGAGGCATGACCTAATGGTATATAGCTAGGGCTATGTAATCCGTTGTCATGCTGGTAGAAAGTCCAATCCAATCCCTCATAAAAATGATTGCTTTTTCATTAGCCTCTCCATTTCTTGACTTTCTGGCAAGAATCGGCTAACTTTAATCTAAGTTTTTTAACGGTCTCTACCGTTTAGAAGCACTCTGCTTCCACGGCTCGCCCGCAAAACTTAGGCCTTTTCAAGGCTAATCAATCCGATTTTTATACCCTCTTTCTGCCAACTGACTAGCAGACTAATCTTAAGAAAGGAATTAAATACAACGTCAGGCTATCGATCGTTTTGATTGGGAATCTTAGTGATTTGATGACCTTTCTTAAATGATTCGATAGCTGATGTTGTCTTTAGTATATTTTTAATTACTCCTAAAGTAGTAGAAATAATGGTAATTGAAAAATACGATGTTCCTTTCTTAAATCCTCCTGCCTCATCTGCCATGTCAGTTGGAGGCATGACCTAATGGTATATAGCTAGGGCTATGTAATCCGTTGTCATGCTGGTAGAAAGTCCAATCCAATCCCTCATAAAAATGATTGCTTTTTCATTAGCCTCTCCATTTCTTGACTTTCTGGCAAGAATCGGCTAACTTTAATCTAAGTTTTTTAACGGTCTCTACCGTTTAGAAGCACTCTGCTTCCACGGCTCGCCCGCAAAACTTAGGCCTTTTCAAGGCTAATCAATCCGATTTTTATACCCTCTTTCTGCCAACTGACTAGCAGACTAATCTTAAGAAAGGAATTAAATACAACAATTGGCTAGTGACATAAAAGTTGTCACTATACCTTTTATAGTTTAGGCGCAATCTAGTGGATTTTTAATTGTTTTAAAAGTATCCGTAGCTACATGAGTATAAATTTCTGTGGTTTTGGTTGAATTATGCCCTAAAAGTATTTGAATATGTCTCAAGTCTGTTCCTGCTTCTAACAAATGTGTTGCAAATGAGTGTCTTAACATGTGTGGTCGGACTGCTTTTCTTATATTTGCACTTTTTGCTGCTTTTGCAACAATCTGCCTTACGCTGCTTCCACTGTATTGCTGCCCTTTTTTACCTTCAAATAAATAGTGCACCGGTTTATGTTGTTTATAATATAAGCGCAGCTTAAGAAGGAGCTTTTCACTCAAAATACTAAATCTGTCTTTTTTCCCTTTTCCCTGATTTACTCTTATGGTCATCCTTTTTCCATCTATATCACTAATTTTTAAATTGAGTAATTCTCCTCTTCTAAGTCCTGAAGAATAAAGTAAACTTATGATGCATTGATGTTTAATATTATATGTCTTATTGATCATCGAAAGCACTTCATCTTTATTTAATATTTCTGGTAGTTTCTCAGTTTTCATGGGTCTTTCAATGGAATAGAAGCGATTAGGCATTCCTTCTACTACTTCATAATAAAATTTGATACTGTTAATAGCCATATTGATATATGAGTCTGAATATTTCCTTTGAACCAGTCCTTTTAAATAGTTTTTTATATCTTCCTCATCAATTTCTATCAATTTTTGTCTGGGAAAATGCCTAATAAAACGTTCGAAGCAAGAAGTGTAGTTTTTAGCTGTCATGTAAGCGTATTTTTTTAGCTCTAGTTTTTGGAAGTAAGATTCAGGAATTTTAGTAAATCGTTTTCTTAAATCATCTATATTTAAGTCCTGTCCATTAGTATTAAATGACTTATTTCTGGCAAAATACCTCATATTTACCCAGGCAACTCCTTTAAAGGTTTTTAATATAGAATAGAAATTCTGTTGAGTATTAGGTACATACACCATTTGATATTTTTCGCTCCACTTTACGTTCTCTAATGATTTGATTAATGCCTGTATTACCTTGTCTGGGTAAAATTGAATCCCGATTTTCTTTTCATTATTGATGAGTAAATGCTTTAGTGTTATTTGTTTCTGTATATCCATAACTTTTTTTATGCAAATACTGCCAATGATTTATTGTTTTACAAAAATAACCGTAGATTTAAACGTTTATTAAACGTAAAAATCTACGGTTATGAAAGCATGCCCAAATTGCGGTAAGGAGGTAAATGGAAGAGAAGGAAAGAAATTCTGTAGTCCTTATTGCAAATCAAACTACCATTATGAGAAAAATAAGAAGAAAGAGAGCTCTCTCTTCAAGAAGGTGGATAAACAGCTTAAGCTGAATAGAAGGATTCTGAAAAATTATAACAGAGCTGGTAAAGCTACTGTAGAGTCAGGAGAACTGTTTAAATATGGTTTTGACCCAAAATACTTCACTCACTTTTGGCGAAATAGCAAAAAGCAAACTTACCTTTTCTGCTATGAATATGGTTTTTTTTCTTTTAAAGATGAAAAAGGCAAGCGTAAGTTTACTTTAGTGAAGTGGCAAGATTACATGCAGTAGAAAGTTAAATTTCCCACTACCGATGCCAGCAGCGGTTTATGTTATTGAAATGATGCTAGATCTAAAGTTTGGCTACCAATTTGCCAAACTGTTTACCTTCTTTCATTTTATCAAAGGCATCAGCAATCTCTTCAAAAGGTCTAATAGAGTCAATTATTGGCTCAATTCTGTTTTTCTTCACGAAGGTAATCATGGCTTTAAACTCATCATCATTAGCCATAGTGCTACCCTGCAAAGTAACTTGGTTCCAAAACATTCTGTGCACATCCAAGTTTTTTGGTTTGCCCTGGGTTGCTCCATAAAACACAATTCTGCCAGCTGGCTTCATTAGTTTAATCAGATCGTTTATTCCATCTCCTGCTGCACTGTCAATTACCAAATCAAAACCTCCTGATTTTTCTTTTGCTACCTTTACCCAATTTTCATCTCTATAGTTAAAGGCTTCCTTTGCCCCCAACTCAATAGATTTTGTTCTCTTTAATTCATCGCTGGAAGTAACAAAAACATTAGCTCCGGTCGCTAATGCAAATTGAAATGCAAATTGTGCTACTCCGCCTCCAACCCCTGAAATCAATACATTCTCATTTTTTTGACAATTTCCATGATGAAATAACGCTCTGAAAGCCGTCATTCCTCCTAGAGGAAGAGCCGCTCCAGCCTCAAAGCTCAAATGTGCTGGTTTTTCGATAATTTTATTGGGCTCAATCACCATATATTCACAAAAAACACCATCTGAAGGAGTACCCAATATGTGGTATTTTGATGATTGTACTTTGGAATTATCACCCCAGTCAACATTCGGGTTTATTAGAACTTCTTTTTGATGCCATGAGGGATCTACATCTGGTCCAGCTTCTACTACGATTCCACATGCATCGGAACCTAAAATTGTCCCCACTTGGATACCGGGGTACTTTCCTTCTCTTATAAATTGATCCCTATGATTTAAGGCTACGGCCTGAATTTTAATCAAGACTTGATTTGAGTTCGGATGTGGTTTTTGCTTTTCAACAATTTCTATTTGATTATTTTCTGATATAATCAGTGCCTTCATTTTTACAATATTTTTTAATTCAACAAAACCATTCAAGTTTTAACCTATTAGCTTCTATCAGCAAGTTAATCATTCGGATCTTAATGTGCAGAAACCGGTCAGCTCGGATGCCATTGTTCCAAAAATATATTTATCTGGTTAAAACCAAAAATATTATCCTGTTTCTATCCTAAAATGGAGCTTCGTCAGCGTCTTGAGAATTATCATTTCCCGTTGCTTTGCTCGGTAAGGTAACAGAGCTAGGAGCATCAAAATCGGAAGGTACTCCTGCTTGCGATGGGAAAGTAGTGCCGTAGCCAGCCGGTTCACCACCGCCACTAGGTGAGTCCAAATCCGAGAATTTGGTAAATCTACCGATAAATTTAAGCGGCACTGTTTCCAAGGACCCATTTCTATGCTTAGCTATAATCACTTCCCCTACATTGGAAGTGGGCATTCCGTTTTCATCTTCTGTGATGCCATAATACTCTGGCCGGTAAAGGAACATTACCATATCAGCATCCTGCTCGATTGATCCTGATTCCCTCAAATCGGAAAGCTGCGGTCTTTTATCTCCACCACGGGTTTCAACCGCTCGACTCAACTGAGAAAGGGCAATAACCGGAACACTGAGTTCTTTGGCAATATTCTTCAATGACCGAGAAATAGAGGCAATCTCTTGCTCTCGATTTCCTCCACCGCCTCCAGATTTAGAGGTGTCCCCTGACATTAATTGAAGGTAATCAATAACTACCAATTGAATATCGTGTTGCTGCTTGAGTCTTCTACATTTTGCCCGTAGTTCCAAAATGGATAGGGCAGGAGTGTCATCAATAAAAATAGGGGCTTCTGTCAAGGCTGCAGTTTTATGCACTAACTGCTGCCATTCATAATCTTTTAAGTCGCCTTTTTTAATTTTTTCTGAATCAAGCTCTGCCTCTGAAGAAATGAGCCTGTTCACTAATTGGACAGAAGACATCTCTAAAGAGAAGATGGCCACAGGTTGTTTGAAATCTACAGCAGCATTTCGGAGGGCAGATACGATAAAAGCAGTTTTACCCATACCCGGTCTAGCAGCAATAATAACCATATCGGATTTTTGCCAACCCGAAGTAACACGATCCAAAGCTGAGAATCCGGTAGGAACTCCAGTTAATCCATCCGTATGATTTCTTCGCTCTTCTAATTCCACAAATGCCTGCTTCATTAATGAAGACATATCGGCATAATTCTTCTTGATGTTAGAATTGGTTACATCAAATAATTCCTGTTCTGTTTTATCCAATAAATCAAATACATCTGTGGTATCTTCATAGGCATCCTCTTGTATTTCACGCGAGATCTTAATCAATTGCCTTTTGATAGCCTGCTCCGCAATGATTCTGGCATGGTATTCAATATTGGCTGCTGAGTTGACTCTAGAAGTTAAGGAGGTGATATAGTAAGCACCACCAATTAAATCTAATTTTCCATTTTTTCGAAGCTGATTCGTAACCGTCATTAAATCAACAGGTTCCGAATTGTTGAAAAGTTGCACGATGGCCTTATAAATTTCTTCGTGGGCTTCTCGGTAAAAACTTTCAGGTTTTAAAATGTCAATAACATTGGTTAAAGCATCTTTTTCTAGCATTAAAGCACCTAATACAATCTCCTCTAAATCGACCGCTTGTGGGGGCATTTTCCCCATGTTTTCGCTTAAATCAAGCTTTTTATTTTTTTGACCTATTCTTAATGCGGATGATTTATTTGATTCCATATATTTCCCCTACTAATTTTTGAAATTTCAAAAGCTAACAAAGCTAAATTAATATTTTCTTTATCTTTAAGAAAAACTGTCCAAGTTTCCGACAACTTATCCACAGTTTATCAACATCTAAAAACCTAAGATAATTTGCCACGGCATAAACTTTATTCTATTTTTGAATTATCTAACATTTACCAAATGGAAATAAATCATATCAAACAAGTACATTTTATAGCAATAGGTGGAAGCGTGATGCATAATCTCGCCTTGGCACTGCAAAAAAGAAATATTAAGGTAACTGGTTCTGATGACGAAATCTACGAACCTGCAGCCGGCAAATTGAAATCAGCTGGTTTAAATCCTTCGATTGGATGGGATGTGAATCTCATCAAACAAGATTTGGATGCCGTAATTCTTGGTATGCATGCCAAAGATGATAATCCTGAATTAAAGAAAGCGCAGGAATTAGGTTTGCCTATTTTCTCTTTTCCTGAATTTGTTCGTGAATTATCTGCCAATAAACAGCGAGTTGTGGTGGGGGGCAGTCATGGGAAAAGTACGATTACGGCCATGATCATGCACGTCTTAAAATCTGCAGGAAAATCTTTTGATTATTTGGTAGGGGCAGAGCTAGAAGATTTTGAATTAACTGTCCAGATTTCTGATGCACCCATTATTATCATAGAAGGCGATGAGTATTTGGCGTCCAAATTAGATCCACAGCCCAAATTTTTAAAATATGACCATCACATTGGAGTAATTTCCGGTATTAAATGGGATCATAAAAATGTGTTCTCCACTTTTGAAGAATATACAAAGCAGTTTGATTTATTTGCAGATAAAACTCCTAAAGCTGGCTCATTAATTTATTGTGAGGAAGATAACCTTGCCAATATTGTTGGCGCAAAAGACAGGGAAGATGTGCGTAAACTACCTTATGCTTCACATGATTCTGAAATAAAGGATGGAATAACCTATCTGAAAACAAAAGATCATGGTAAAGTCCAAATCAGTATTTTTGGAAGACACAATTTACAGAATATAAATGCAGCTCATGAAGTCTGCAATATTTTAGGGATTACAGATGATAAGTTCTATGAAGCCATTTCAACCTTTAAAGGTGCTAAAAATAGACTGGAGCTATTGGCAGAAAAT
This sequence comes from uncultured Marivirga sp., assembly GCF_963974845.1. NCBI lineage: Bacteria > Pseudomonadati > Bacteroidota > Cytophagia > Cytophagales > Marivirgaceae > Marivirga > uncultured Marivirga sp. The sequence continues at coordinate 41,331 of NZ_CAXBEQ010000012.1, read as the reverse complement.
GACGGAGTAAAAGTGTATAAAGACTATGCCCACGCTCCCTCAAAACTGAGGGCTACTGTAAATGCGCTGCATCATCAGTTCAAAGCGGGAAAAATTTGTATTGCGTATGAATTGCACACCTTTAGTAGCTTGGATAAGGATTTTATTCAAGAATATAAAGACACCTTAAAGCATGCTGATGTTGCGTTTATATATATTAATCCTAAGAATCTTAAAGTAGAAAGTGGAACGGCATTAAATGAAAATGACGTGAAGACAGCATTTGGACAATCTAATGTTCAATTCTTTGATGATGTTAAGGAATTAGAAGAAGCATTAATCGAACAGAAGGGACAAGTAAAAACTTTTGCTTTTTTAAGCTCTGGTCATTTTGGTGAACTTAATTTAAAAGAAACTGCACAAACTCTAGTTCAATAATATGTTTTTAAAACTCAATAACCCAATGGTCATTTTTGACCTTGAAACCACAGGTACAAATGTTGTCAACGATAGAATTGTAGAATATTCTTTTGTAAAGGTGATGCCGGATGGTGAAATTATCAAAAATACTGAAAAAGTGAACCCTGAAAGACCTATTCCAGTGGAGAGTAGTTTGATTCACGGTATTTATGATAAAGATGTGAAGGATAAACCCACATTTAAGGGTGTTGCTAAAGAATTATCCGCTTTTTTACATGGCTGTGATTTGGCAGGTTTTAATATATTGAAATTTGATGTTCCAGTATTAGTCGAGGAGTTTTTAAGGGCAGAAGTTGATTTTGATATTTCAAAACGGAAATTACTAGATGCTCAGAAGATTTTCCATATGATGGAAAAGAGAACATTGACGGCTGCTTATAAATTTTATTGTGATAAAGATTTGGTGGATGCGCACTCAGCAGAAGCAGATACTTTAGCAACCCTAGAGGTCTTGGATGCGCAAATAAAAAGGTATGAAGGTGAAAGTTTAAAGGACTTAAAAGGCAAGGTGATTGGAACTATTGAAAACAATGTGGAAACCTTACATCAAATCACCAATGATAACATGGTCGACCTAGCAGGTAGATTCGTTTTTAATGATGCAGGTGTAGAAGTTTTTAATTTCGGAAAGCATAAGGGTCATCCTGTTGAAGAGGTTTTGAAAAAAGAATCTGGTTATTATGATTGGATGATGAAAGGAGATTTTCCAATGGACACCAAAAGAAAACTAACAGAGATTAAACTTAGAGGATTTCAAAAATAATTTGAATAATACAATTCACAGTCAAAACCCAAATTACACCTCTAATTTGGGTTTTTTGTTTTGGTTCGGTTGAGATTAGTTGGTGATTTTTGTATTCCCTTCCTCAGTTCAAAACGCTTACTTTTTACTAGAGTTTTAGCGATTTCATACATTCTCTATAAATCCTGAATTCAAGAAATTTTTTTAAAGAATTTTTCCATATTTTTAAAAATTGTAATTGCTTGTAAATCTCGCTTGTATTGAATACAAAATATTTAAATGAAATAGTTAAGATACTTGAAGACCAGAAGCTGGAATTTGAGATTTTGGATAGGGTGAATATTACAGATTTTCAAGATTTTAAATGTTACTATCTGTTAATTCAAAGCAAGATCCTTTATGTGGTAACGATGGGTGAACCTGATAGCCATAAATCACAACTATTTTTCAAGAACTTACAAAAGGTAGTCCATTTAAGTCAAAATAGTAAATTGACTTTAATTATGGATGCCACTCAATTGAACTCTATTCCTTCCTCAGCCAGAGAGGAAATACATCTTTTTGATCTGTCTTTTCGCAAATACTGGTCTAAGATGCTTTTTATCTATCATGGTATCGCTAAAGTAATTTTAGATCTGTATAAATCCCATCAATCAGAGCATATTGAGGGAGTTGAAGAGGTAGTTAATCCAACTTTGGCTATTGATTATGCTGTAAAAGGGATAAAGCCTGAAATGCATTCCGATGATTACCTAAAATCACTAAGCAAGGAAGAATTAGTAGCAGAGATTAAAGAGTTGAAAATTCAAAGGCTCCAGGCTCAATCCAATAATATTGATTTCAAAAAGTTAAATGATGTGTTTGGCCAGGTTGACTGGAAAAAAGGAGAAACCAAGCCAATAAATTTTGAAATGGGTAACCCTTTAAGTCCAGTATATGAATTGGTGAATACCGTGATTCATGACTATAAGGTTCTGGAAGAGGAGTACACAGCCTTGAAATCTAATTTTCACAATAAACTGCAATTTCAAGTGGGGGAGGTGATGCATCAAGAAGCCAGCTGGAGATCAATATTCGATAGCCTTGATTCCATGATCTGGATGGTAGATTCAAGATTTAATTTGATGGCATTTAATAATAAATTTATTGACCATCTCTTTACTCACTATGGCTTAACTCCCCAGGTAGGGATGAATGTGTTAGAACAAAAAGATTTAGCTGAGCAGTATGATAAGACCATTCAAAGAATCAGCATTGCCTTAAATGGTAAGGAAGAAAATTACCGTGATTTTTACAGAGAAGGAGATAAAATTGTTAAAGTAGTTGACTCTAAAATATTCCCTGTTGTGTTCAAGCAGGAAATTTCAGGAGTAGCCTGTTTAACAAATGATATTACGGATAATTACGAAGCTAAGGAAAGAATTAAGAGTAGTGAAAGAATACTTGCATCAGTCAATAAAAATATTTCGGAAGCAATTTATCGAAGTTCTCACGACAGGGGCTTAATTTTCATTAATGATGCCTTTATGAAAATGTTTGGTTTTAAATCCAAGGATGAGCTTTATAAACATACCCAACTAAACAGTCTGTATGCTAATCCTAAAGACCGGGAAAGACTAGGACAAATGCTTATTAAGAAAAGAGATGTAACCAATATTGAAGTTCAATTTAGAAAAAAGAACGGAGAGATATTTACTGGACTCCTAAGTAGTATGGTAAGCGAAGATGATCAAGGCGTGAAGTATTTTGATGGCGCTATAAGAGATGTAACCGGTATAAAAAGTGCGCAGGAAAAGCTGAAAAAGCAAAATCGGGAATTGAAGAAATTGAATACTGAGCTGGACAGTTTTGTTTACAGTGCCTCACATGATTTAAAAGCACCGCTCAGCTCAGTCAAAGGCTTGATCAATTTGGCCAAAAATGAGAATGATAAAGAGAAATTAGGTCAATACTTAGACTTGGTTGATAAGAGCATTAATAAACTGGATGATTTTATCAAAGATATTGTTGATTTATCTCGAAATGCACGGCAAGAGGTGAAGCCTGAATTTATTGACTTCCACGAAATCTTGCAAGAGACCATGGATAATTACCAATACTTAGAGAATTTTGATCGCATCAGGAAGGAAATTAAAATTGATTCCAGTATTGAGTTTTATTCTGATAAAAGAAGATTGAAAGTTATTTTTAACAATCTTATTTCTAATTCAATCCGGTATTTTAATCCTTACATTGAGCATCCATTTGTTCAAATTTGTATTAATGTTGATCGTGAAAAGGCGGTCTTAAAAATTACCGATAATGGCTTGGGCATTGAATCAAAATATCTAGAAAAAATCTTTGAAATGTTCTTCAGAGCTTCCAATGATAGCAAAGGAACAGGAATAGGGCTTTATATTGTTAAAGAGACCATTCAAAAGATTAACGGAGAAATTAAAGTCGATTCTGAAGTTGATAAAGGGACCAGATTTACGGTTACACTCCCTAATTTAATGATCTAGTTTTATTCATTAGTTGATTCAATTTCTTTGACCAATTCTTCATACCACTCTTTGCTGTAATTCCTGATCAAAGCATCTTTCGTAAATTTATAAATCGGTACACCTAATTTATCACCTAATTCGCAGGCTGGATCACAAATATGCCATCTATCGTAATTTAGAGCATCGTACTCATCATATTTAGTGATTCTTATGGGATATAAATGACAGGATATGGGCTTTAAGAAATCAATTTTTCCATCATTATGCGCTTGTTCTATCCCACATTTTAGAATACCTTTTTCATCATAAATGGCATAAGCACATTCTTTTTCATTAATGGTAGTGGTGCTGTAATCTCCTTCCCAATCTTCAATATATTCTCCTTGCTCTTCAATGGCCTTAATGCCTTTCTCAGATAAGTAGGGCTTTACTTTAGGATAGATTTCCTTCATAATTGGCAATTCTTCCTCTGTAAGCGGAGCTCCCAAATCTCCTTCTACACAGCAAGCACCCTTGCATTTCTCAATATTACAAACGAAGTTTTTTTCCTTGATGTCATCAGTGATGACTGCATTACCTACTAATATCATATTGCAAAATTAATTTTAAAAGATGGAATACCCTTGAAAGAATTGAAATGATTTCGTAATAAGCGTGTTTTGATTCCAAAAGTTCAAACAAACTGTTTCATCAACTTTTCATTCAATAGATGAAATGCTTTTAATTTGCAGTTTATGTAATAAGTATAAAAGGGTGAGAAGGACTTTGAATGTGGAATTCACTAGATGAAAGCTTTTTGCTAATACATTTAATACTTTTTCATAGCCTTTAGGTATACCTATTGGGTAGGGAGTCTAATTTTAAAGGTCGTTCCCTTCCCCAAAGCGCTGCTTACAGCAATATCGCCATTATTAAGTTCTACAAATTCTTTTACCAAGAGCAAACCTATGCCGGCACCACTAGCGGAGGAGGTACCTATTAATGTATTTTTATTGATTTGGAATAAGTTATCTAGCTTTTCTGGGGGCATTCCGATACCAGAATCTGTAAAGGAAATAGCTATCATCCCATCATCATCATTCTTTGATGTTACTGAGATTTTACCTCCTAGTGGAGTGAATTTTATAGCATTAGACAATATATTTCTAAATACAATTTGAATAGTTTCTTTGTCTACTACTATTTCTTGTTGATCTTCTAAATCAATATCGAGAGAAATCCCCTTTGATTTCAATTGAGAACTAAATAAATTTTTTAGCATGGAAAGTTCCTCCTGAAGATTTACTCGCCCTTTATTAATATCTAATCCTTGTAATTGACTTTTTGACCATGCCAAAAGGTTGTCCAATAGATTGGAAGAGTTATTTAAATCGTCCTCTAAATTATTGGTAAGCTGCTTGAATTCATCTACAGTCACAGCTCCTTTTTTGTATAAGCCTACAATTCCTTTTAAAGAGACTATAGGGCCCCGGAGATCATGTGAAATAATTGAAAATAGCTTATTTTTCACTCTATTGAGTTCATCAACCTTTTGCACCTCTAAATCCAACTCATTTTTATGAATAAAGGAGGTCATTTTTTGTCTGTCCAGAATGTATGAGGCTAATATTCCAACCATGTAGATGACGAAAAGCTGTGAAATTTGTCTTTCTGCAATAAGAGAGTAATTGATGTTCTCAATATATAAAATGTACGTAGCGAAATTAACTGTATTCACCAATATTGCATAGCGAAACCGCATTCCCATGATCGTGGAAGTAATGAAAATTAGTACCATCAAAATATTTGACAGGAAAATATCAAATGCGGGATCTTCGTTAAAATGGTAGTGTAGAAAGAAAACCGTAGATACAAAGAGAGCAATTAAAATGCCCATGTATTGTGTGAATTGATAGTTTTCTTCTTTAAACAAAAAGGTTAGACCACCTAAAACGATCAAAATTAAAGCCATTCCTCCCCGAAAGGCTACAGAAATCATATCTAATTCATACCGCATCACGTCCACGAAAATAAAAATAATGCTCAGGGCGGTTCCTAAAACAATAACAAATCGTAGTGCATTCAAATCCTCCTTAAAGCAGCCCAGGTTAAAATTCTTTTCTGTTTCAGGATTCTTGAATCTTAGTAGTAATAGGTTATATTGATAGAATTTGTTCAAAAAATATAAATAATTAATAACGAATTTAGAAAAATTATCTTAACTAGTTAATAAAAAACTAAAGTTCAGATTTTTTAACCACTAAGATTTTTTTCAAACAGAGTACATTCAAAGACTAACTATTGTGGATCCACGTCAAAAACTACACGCAATTTTCTGAATTGGCTGTTTTCATGAAGCCTAGTGACGGAATCTTTAATTTGTTTTTTTGTATTTTCTAAAGGATATCCTTTTTCTAATTTTATCCAAAGCTCCATATGGTAGATATTTCTTATTTTGGAAATCATGGGCTCGTGTGGCGCCAAAACTCGCTGACTGCCTAATATTGTAGTCAAAGACTCATGAAGTAACTTCGCTCCATTTCGTACAGAATTGCTTTCCGCTCCTTTTAATACTACTTTAATTAATCTGCAGTAAGGCGGATAGAAGAATGAATGCCTTTCTTTCAGCTGAAGTTCATAAAATCCTTCATAATCATAATTCAACAGATATTTAAATAAGGGGTGGTCTTCTTGGAAACTTTGAATCCATACTTTGCCCTTTTTGTGACTTCTTCCGGCTCGGCCGCTGACCTGCAACATAAGCTGAAAAGCGCGCTCATGTGCCCTAAAATCAGGATAGTACATCATTCTATCAGCATCTACTATTCCCACTATACTCACATTTTCAAAATCCAATCCCTTAGTCACCATCTGTGTGCCAATCAATATTTGTGTTTCTCCGCTTTCAAAAGATTCTATTATCTGCTGATATGAATACTTTTTGCGAGTGGTGTCTCGATCCATTCTTTGGATTTTTACTTCTGGAAAATGAAGTTTTAAATCATCTTCAATTTTCTCGGTTCCGAAGCCTTTCATTACTAATGCGGTAGATTCGCAACTTAAGCAAGCGCTTGGGCTTTTTTGTCGGTATCCACAGTAGTGACACTTCAACTCATGCTGGTGCATGTGGTAAGTTAGGCTGACCGAACAATTCTCACACTCTGAAATCCACCCGCAAGTTTCGCATTGCAAGTATGGAGCGTATCCTCTTCGGTTTTGGAAAATAATGGCCTGGTTTTCTTTATTCATTTCTGCCTCAAGTGCAGCTAAAAAACTATGGCTAAAATCATCTTTAACCAGTTTTTTGGCTTTTTGCTTTCGCATATCAATGACTTCAATTTCTGGCATTCTGCCTTCTCCATATCTTTCGTTCAAGACAGTCAGCCCGTACTTACCAGTTTTAGCGTTATAATAGCTCTCGTAAGATGGTGTAGCAGATCCTAAGATCAACTTCGCCTGATGGATATTTGATAGTACCACAGCGGTATCACGGGCATTATAGCGCGGTGCAGGTTCATGCTGTTTATAACTACTTTCATGTTCCTCATCTACTACGATTAGTGAAAGATTGTTAAAAGGTAGCAAAACGGAAGAGCGTACCCCTATCACAAAGTTAATATTGCCTTCTGCAACTCCCTGCCACACTTCTACTCTTTCAGCATCTGAAAACTTGGAGTGATATATCCCTACTTGATCTCCAAATATTTTCCGCACTCGCTGAATCATTTGAGTGGTTATGGCGATTTCTGGTAATAGAAATAGAGCCTGCGAGCCGCTGTCAATTACTTCTCTAATAAGCGATAAATAGATTTCTGTTTTTCCACTACCCGTAACTCCATGCAACAAGGCTACATCTTTATCGGCAAAAATTGTGTTGAGGTCATTTCTGCACTGCTCTTGAGCTGGGCTTAAACTAATTTCATGATCTAGGTTTTCTTGCCTATTAAGGTAGTCCAATCGAGAAGTGATCACCTCAAATTCTTCAAATATTTTATTTTTAATAAGCGTGTTGATGGAGGAAATAGAAAATTGCTCTTCTTTAAAAACACTTTTTGCTAAACCTATTTCATTTTTATTAGGGTGCTTAAATACTGGAACTTCCTGCAGAAATTTCAAAAGGACGTCTAGCTGCTTATGTTTTTTCTCTAAAGACTGCATCAGTTCACTTAACTGAGCTTCATTCAGCCAAGCCTTGTGCAACCTTAAACGCTTCTCAGTTTTGGGCTTATAGCGCTCTTGAACTTGCTCAATTAGCATAATAACTTGTTTTTTGAGCAATTCTTTTAATAAAAGACTGGTTTGTTTTCCATTGGTAAGTTCTGCAAACTGTTGGTAGGAGAGCAGCCCTTCTTTTTTCAACAGCTTGATGACTATTTCTTCAATTTGACTAAATATATAAGGTGACTGTTCTAATTCAAAAGCCGGGTTTAATTGGATTTTCGATTCACTGCTCAATTTTAGACCAGATGGCAGTCCAACATTAAGCACTTCACCTTCAGTAGCCATGTAGTATTGTGCCATCCATTCAAATAGTTTGAATTGCTGTCTACTAAGGATAGGAAATTCATCGAGAATTTCTAGAATATATTTGGCTTCATATTCTTTTGGTGCTTCGTGGTGAATTGAACTGATCACACCCGTTATAATTTTCTTTTTTCCAAATGGAACAATGGCCCTGATACCAACTTGGAGCTGTTCTTCATATTTTCTTGGAACGCGATAGGTGAAAGTTTTAGGGATGGGAACAGGCAAGAGAACCTGAACGAAAAATGTTTGCTGCAGGCTCTCTTCCTCTATCGTATTCAAGCTTAGTTGACTCATTTGGTCATTTGGGCTATAGCATCTTGGACATCGTATACAGGCTGTTGGCAGGCGTTATTTTCACACACATAAATGCTCGTCTTTGTATTGATGATCTCTTTTCCTCGCCAGACTAATTCTTTGTCATTTTCCTCTTCTATGGCCATAATGAAAGAATTAGGCAAATAATGAGACCACATCTCCTTTTGAAATTTTTTAGCATCTTTACCTACTATAACCACATCAAAGCTTTTGTGCGCTTTCAACGCATAAGCTGAAGCATAATTCGCTAAGAATTTTGGTTCCCTTACGAGTAAATGTTGGATTTGCTTAAGCATATCCTCTGATATTTTGGTGAAAGAAGCATTTCCCTTCAAGATTCCAAGCCAATGCAGACTTTCAATCATCACTGAGTTGGATGAAGGAATGACGTTGTCAAAGATCTCTTTTTTTCTTGCAATTAACTTTTCGCTAGTCTTGTCGGTATAATAGAATAGCATTTCTTGTGTATCATAAAAGTTATCAACGGCATATTGGGCCAATTCTTCTGCAAAGTGTAAAGCTTTTCGATTTGAGGAAATTTCAAAAATTGTTAAACAAGCTTGTATGGTCAAAGCATAATCTTCCAAATAGCCTTTAATTTTCACCTGATCATTTTTGAAACTTCTGAATAGGTGATTTCCATCCCAAACAAATTCACTTAAGAAAATAAAATTGTCTAAGGCGATGGCTTTATATTTCTCATCTTGATGGGCTTTATAGGCATCACAAATTCCTTTTATCTGCAGTGCATTCCATCCTGTCAGAATCTTATCATCCAAAGCAGGGCGGATTCTACCTTCTCTTTTGTCTAATAACCGATCCTTTACGAACTTGAGTTGCTTTTTGAATTCATCATAATCTAGTTTTTCAGCCTTGCAAAAATCTTCAAGGGTGCTGTGACGAAACAATATATTTCTTTCATTTTCCCAATTTCCATTTTCCGTGGCATTGTAGAATTTAAGAACTGCCTCATACTCCTTCCCGAACAGCTTCTGGAGTTCATCATAAGTCCATGTATAAAACTTGCCTTCCTCACCTTCTGAGTCTGCATCAAGGGCAGAATAAAACCTGCAGTACGGGTCCATCAATTCGCGAACACTAAATTTTATGCTATCTTCAAATACTTCTTTGAAATATGGATTCTGGGTAAATCGATAAGCATCGGCATATAAGCTTATGAGTTGTCCATTATCATACAACATCTTTTCAAAGTGTGGGGCAAACCATTCCGCATCAACAGAATAACGAGCAAACCCACCGCCTATTTGGTCGTAAATCCCGCCATCGGCCATGGAGCTTAAGGTCAACTCCAGTGCCTTTCGAGCTTCAGGATTTTGACTGTGAAAGGCATATTTCATTAAGAATTTCCATATGACTGGCATTGGAAATTTAGGGGCTCCTAATGTACCGCCATTATCCCAGTCGAAAGAATTACTTAGCTTTTGGTAAGCTTCCGACAGTATTGTACTGTTGAATTCATTTGATTTTAAGTTGCCCAGCCCTAATTTTTCCGTATCTGGCGCATTAAGGGCTTGTGCAAATTTATCTGCAGACTCTTCTAACTGATCACGACTGCTTTGGAATGCCATAGCGACTTTATCCAATATTTCTAACCATTTGTGCTTGGGGAAATAAGTTCCGCCATAGAATGGCTTTTGATTGGGCATTAAAAACATATTCAAAGGCCAACCACCATTTAATCCCATGTTTTGGACAGCATCCATATAGATTTGGTCGATATCGGGTCTTTCCTCACGATCTAGTTTAATGCAAATGTAATTTTCGTTCATCACTTTGGCTACTTCATCATCCTCGAAACTTTCATGCTCCATTACATGACACCAATGGCATGCAGCATAGCCGATGCTCAATACTATTGGTTTATCTTCTTTCTTGGCTTGATTTAGTGCTTCTTCTCCCCAAGCTTGCCACTCAACTGGGTTCTGGGCGTGCTGTAACAAATAGGGACTGCTCTCATGAATGAGTTTATTGGCTTTTGGCATCTTCTAATTCTTTTTCTACATGTTTCATTTCCTCTTCCACATTTCCCATTACTGAAAAACGGCTTAGTTTTTTATACAATGCTTCCAAGAATTGGACGTGTTCCTCGGAACCAGGGTTCATCACTCTATGGTTTAGATCATTTTTGATCGCCTGCCATTTATCACAATAGGCGAAAAGTGGTTCCGAAAAGAAAGTTTCTCTAAATCGTTGCCAAATGAAATTTCTGGCTACGTTATTGGGATGGATCATGTCCTCTGCATAAAATCTGTAATCCCGTAAATCATCCATCATTAATTCGAAAGCAGGAAAATAGTAGGTCTTTTCGATGCTTGTTTTTATTTTATGAACAGCCAACCTAAGAATAGACTTGCTCAACATATTCTCTGGTATTCCATCCTTAGTATGACGAACAGGACTGACAGTCAAAATTATTCGAATTTTTGGGTTTACTTCTCTTAAATATGCTATTGTAGAGCTCACCTCTTCAATTATATCTTGCAATTCCAATAATTCCTTTTGGAAATTTTGGGATGGAAGCTTGTGGCAGTTAGCTATAATGTCTTGGGTTTTTTCATAGCGATAAACCCATGCCGTTCCGAAGGTTAGAATTAATACTTTAGAAGTCTCCAAGTAATCTTTCAATTTGGCGGAAGCTTCCCTTATCCCGTCTTTTAACTCAATCAGATTCTTCTTGCCAAAAATGGAATGAGCATCCAGGTGATTATATATATCCCGGTTTTCAATTATATGTTCTTCATTTAAATCTTCTCCCTTCAGTGCTGATTTGATTAGTCGCATTTGAGAAATTGGATTGTATATAATTCCATATGGATTACTCAAAATATCCATTTTCATCTCTTCAAAGCGACTACCAATATGATCGGCAAAGCAACTCCCAATAGAAGTAATCCGATCGTGAGGATGGATTTTTTCTTCAACTGGCTTTATTTCTAATGTGGTTTTTAATTCCATTTCCCCTATTTGAGTTTTAATTACATGAAATCTTTTGATTGATTTCACAAAAGTTTATTATTTGGTGTTGAATATCAAATAGATATAAATTTGGCTCATTTAAAAGCCCAATAGGCTCTATTTAAACGCTCAACACTTTAACCATGTGAATTAATTCCTGATTCAGGGGCTTGTTTTTGGTTATACTATCTTCAAAGGATGTATAAACTAATTTATCATTTATTATCCCCGCCATTACATTCTTTTCCCCTTTCATTAAGCCTTCAATGGCGCCTAAACCTAATCTGCTGGCCAGAATTCTGTCTTGTGCACTAGGAGAACCACCACGCTGGATATGACCTAAAATGGAAACCTTGATATCTTTCTGATTAATGGCTTTTTTTACCTTTGCTGCAATTTCCATAGCATTTCCTTCCTCATCCCCTTCGGCTACTACCACAATGGAAGATGTTTTGTGACGTGCCCAGCCTTCTCGCAAAGTGCTTATAACCTCTTTGATACTAGTGGAGGTTTCAGGAACCATTACCAACTCGGCTCCACCTCCAATTCCAGAACGAATAGCAATGTAGCCGGAATCTCGTCCCATTACTTCTATAAAGAAAAGACGATTATGTGAATCGGCAGTATCCCTGATTTTATCTATTGCACCCAGTGCAGTATTTACAGCAGTGTCGAATCCAATGGTATAATCAGTGCCATACAAATCATTATCAATGGTGCCTGGAGCTCCAACTGTAGGAATTCCATATTCATCATAAAAAATTTTAGCGCCTGTAAATGTACCATCTCCACCAATGGTGATTAATCCTTCAATCCCAAGTTTCTGTAAATGATCAAAAGCTTTCTTTCTTCCTTCTTTAGTTTTAAACTCCTCACTTCTGGCTGATTTTAAGATAGTACCGCCCTTTTGAATAATATTACTAACCGAATGAGATTTCATTTTCACAATGTCCCCTTCAATCATGCCATCATACCCTCTGTAAATTCCATATATTTCGATTCCATGGTAAACGGCTCCCCGAACAGCTGCCCGAACGCAGGCATTCATACCTGGCGCATCTCCCCCCGAAGTCATTATTGCTACTTTTTTCATTTATGGCTTATTTTTAATTAAAAATTCTAATCTTTGAGGTAAAAATTATATAATTTCAATTTAATGAATTTTCTAGCTCTATTACTTCAAAAACAAATTTAAAGTTGGAAAAGTGATGCTGTTATTGCAAATATAAATGACTATATATTTATTTAATACCCTATTTTTATAATTAAGATATGCCCGTTAAGTCGATCCCCTTTTTAAAATTATCACCTGTTCGAAAAGAAATAAGATCCGCGATAGATAATGTCTTGAATGAGGGGGTTTTCATGAATGGTAAATACCTAAACAAATTTTGTAAAGATTTTTCCAATTACTTAGGTCAGGATTATTTGATACCAACGGCAAATTGTACAGATGCGTTGGAGATTATCTTGAGGAGTATTGAAATTCAGGAAGGGGATGAGGTCATCACATCTGCCTTCAGCTGGTTTTCTGATGCTTCTGTTATCAAATTAGTCGGTGGGAAAATAGTATTTTGTGATATTTATTTAGATCATTTTGGGATCCAGCTTTCAGAACTAGAAGAAAAAATATCTCCAAAGACAAAAGCTCTTATACTTCCACATTTATTTGGCTTGGTTCACCCTGAAATTGAAAAGATTGTTTCAATATGCAAGAAAAATGAAATCTACTTGATTGAAGACTGTGCCCAAGCACATGGAGCCTCTTTAAACGGAAAATTGGCAGGTACATTTGGTGATATTGCTGCTTTTAGTTTTTACCCAACGAAGAATTTAGGAGCCTTAGGCGATGCGGGGGCTATTCTTACTAGTAATGAAGACTTAGCCGAAAAATGTAAGTTATGGGCTAACCATGGCCAATCCGGTAGAAATAGTCATATTCAGATGGGAAGAAACAGTAGGATGGATGAAATACAAGCCGCTGTGCTTTCCGCCCAGCTGCCATTCCTGGATGCGGATAACATTAAAAGGCGAGAGATAGCAGAGCTATATTTTACCCACTTACAAGGTCTGGCTTTACCCTTGAATTGCAGCGGCCATTTTTATCATCAATTTGTAATTAGAACGAATAGGAGAGATGCACTTCAAGACTACTTAAGGCAAAAAAAAATTGAGACAGATATACATTATCCAACAGCACTTTCAGAGATGTCCGTTTTTAATGTAGATATGCAATTCCCTAGCGCTATTGAAGCATCAAAGTCTGTTCTATCGTTACCCATTCACCCTAGTCATTCAGAAGAAGATATTCAATTTGTTATTCAGAATATAAATTCATTTTTTAAAAGTTAAATCTATCTCTAAGTGGTTGAATGATCTTCGTGATTTCTTTCGAAGGTTTAAAAAACAGCATCAAAAGACCAAAAATCAAACAAGTTAGCATAGTTAAGTAAGCGCCATTTACTATTGGATTTGAAAATTGGGGTACAATGCTTACAAGAAAAAGACACAAACCCGAAAGCAAAAGGGTACTTAAAGTATGAATAGAAAAGGGTTGAAAATCTAGTTTAATATAAATGTAAATCAATTTAATTACGTTAAACAACAGTATTGAAGATAGGGTAGCAATTGCTGCACCAGTTAAACCATACTTTGGAATTAAAAAAGCATTTAATGCAATCGTTAATACGGCTAACACGATTACAAAATAAATATTGGATTTGTAGAATTTTGAAGACACAATGATTTCTGAATTGACGCCAAAGCTCATATTTATCAACTTGCTTAAACCAATTAATACGACTATCCATTTTCCGCTTGCATAATCATCACCTTTTGGCATAATTGCATAAATATTATCTAAGTTTATTATCACTAAAATAAACACAAAACTTCCTAAAATCAGCTGATTGATACTACTTTGCTTGTAGATCTTTTTAATTTCGTCTAGCCTTTCATTTTCAAATGCATTTGCAATTAATGCATCTGACATTTGTGAAATACTCCTTCTTGGGATTTCGATTACCGTACCCATGAAGAATGCAATCACATAAATCCCATTTTCTTTCAGCCCTAAGTACCCAGTCACCATCAATTGATCTATTTGCAAAACAATAACAGAACCTACAGCACTGGCCATAATAAAAAACATGTATTTTGTCATATCTTGGATGAATGACCTCTTCAGTTGAAAGATTGAAAAATTGAATCTTAATTGCCCCTTTAAAATAACGATAGAAAATAATAGTAAGAGGCTGAGTGCATAAGTGGCAACAGAAAACCGCAAAAACCACTCAAATGAAATATAGTCTAGAAAATATAGGAAAGCCAGGACACTACTAGTTATTCTCAGAAAAAACTCCCTCATGAATGTCGGAATCACCACATTGAGTTGAGCTTTATAATATGCTTCAAAAATGGAGATATACACCATAATTGCCACCAAAATGATAATTAGCCAATATTGATGTATGAGCTCAGGGGCATTCTTTTCAAAAAAACCAAATACCCATTGATCAACCAATTGAAACAGGCCGATAAAAACTGAAATGGTGAAAAAGCCCATGATCAGTACAAATGTGAAAAACCTTCCTGATGATTTATGACCTTTATTAAAACGGGGAAAATATCTCAAAGTAGTTCTAGCAAGGCCCACCTGAGCAAAAGGTGAAAGTATTATGGCCATAGAAAAAATAACTTTAAATAAACCTAGTTCCTTTTGCGTTAGAAACTCAGGGAAAAGAAATATCATATTAACAGCACCTATTGCAACTCCCAAATAGTTGATAATAGAGGCATAAGCGCTTTGTTTGATGACTACTCCCACGTGTAATTTTTAGTACGAAGCTGAAATTTAGTAAGATGAAATTAAAAATTCGCTATTATTCTTATGATTTCTCTGTATTTGAAATTCAATGAGCAAAAGAATTTCTTTTAGCAGAAAGTCTTAATGATTAGTTTTGAATTATGGAGACGAAAAACACTAAAACGGTAAAGCTTATAGAGTGCCCGAGAGATGCTATGCAGGGCTTGCATGATTTTATTCCAACAGATCAAAAAATCGATTACTTGAATCAATTGTTAAAAGTTGGTTTTGATACTATTGACGCAGGAAGCTTTGTTTCTCCAAAGGCAATACCTCAAATGAAAGATAGTGCTGAGGTATTTGAAAAGCTCGACTGGCAGCAATCTAGTTCGAAATTACTGGCAATTATTGCGAACCAAAGAGGAGCTTCTGAGGCCGTCAAGTTTAATCATATTTCTTATTTAGGATATCCACTATCTTTATCCGAAACATTTCAGCAACGTAATACCAAGCGTTCTATTGAAACAGCAATGAAGGATTTAAACGAAATTCAAGGAGTATCTGTAGCTCATGATAAAACACTGGTTGTTTATTTATCGATGGGTTTTGGGAATCCTTACGGTGATCCGTACGATGCTGGTTTTGTTCAAGAGTTCGTGGAAAGCTTAAATAAAATTGATGTCAAGGTAATTTCACTTTCAGATACAATCGGAGTTTCCAATCCTGAAAACATATCATGGATATTTGAGCAATTGATTCCTCAATATCCACATATAGAATTTGGTGCCCATTTGCACAGCCATCCGAGCACGATTTGGGAAAAACTTGAGGCTGCCTATTCTGCTGGCTGTAGAAGATTTGATGGTGCTATAAAAGGCTTTGGTGGGTGCCCTATGGCTAAAGATGATTTAGTGGGTAATATGGTGACAGAAGATATGGTAGCGTATTTTAATAAAAAGAAGGTTAATTTGGGCATAGATCAAAATGCGTTTGCTGCAGCTCAAAATTTAGCTTTGCAAGTTTTCCCTGCCAAGTAGGCAAGATAAGCTAATTGATAAGTAGAATTGGTTAGCTATTAGAAAGTAGAGGTAAGAAAATAGGTGGCAAATATTTACCACCTATTTTTTTTAATAATCATCCAAATCTTTCCTCAGATCGTCATCGTCAAAATCAAAATCCTGATCTTCAGCATCTTCGTCTAAGTTATCATCGATTTTAAATCGCCAAGTGTCCTCTTCCTCGTCTTCATCATTTAATTTGATGTCATCTTGTTCGTCATCAAAAAAATCATCTTCGAGCTCATCGTAATCTTTGTCATCATATTCGTCAAATGTTGCGAAATCTGATGCTTCATTAAGTGCCATTTTTTAATTGAATTTTATATGGCGAAATCTAACGTATTTTTAAATAAGTTGTATGAAAATAATATTAATAAATTTTTAAAAATCATTAACTATTTTCCATAGGGTAGAAATGCAGCTAATTTAGTCAATTTTATAGGGTAAAAATTCGTCCACATCTCCTCGGAATTTATGTACCTCTCTAATAATTGTGGAACTTATAGCAGCATATTCTGGAGCCGTTATTAGAAAAACAGATTCCAGACCTTCGTTTAGATATTTGTTGACTTGTGCTATACTGTTTTCATATTCGAAGTCGGTCGTGTTTCTCAATCCCCTTAACAAAAAACCAGCCTTTAAGTCTTTGGCTAAATTTGATGTCAATTTATTGTATACAATAACTGAAACCCTGGATTCGCCTTCGAAAGTTTCTTCAAGTTTGTTCACGATCAAATCGATATCAAAATACCTGTTTTGTTTCTTTGAATTGTAGCCAATTGCAATGATGATCTCATCGAAAATCTTTAATCCTCTGACGACAATATCGTAATGTCCTTTCGTGAAAGGATCAAATGAACCAGGGAAAATGGCGATTCTCTTTGACATGAATTATAAATTAAAATAGTTTCCAAATACATCAAAATACTGATGTTCGGCTATTTCATCAAATTTGAATCCAAAATTTAATTTTTTGGTCCTATTCCCAATTTTAATAGCTGGAAAATTCTTTTGCAGTTCTTGAAAATGAGTAGAGTCCTTTTTTATATAACCCCAAAGATTAATAATTCCTTCCTTTTTCAAAATTTTAAATTCATTGCATATCAGATTGATATATTTTATATACTCATCAAATTTCTGGATTTTGAAAGAGTTAAAATATAACAATTTTCCATTATTGCAGACAGATGCATGGAGGTAAAACCTATCTATGTACAGAGACAATTCATTTTCATTTGCAAAGGGCGGATTAAATAGAACCGCGTTCACTAACATACCACTTTGGTGAGTGACTTTTATTTTGCTGTTTACATAAATTGATCGAACGAACTTTAGAACTTCTTTCTGATAGGTAAAGATATTGACTGAGTCATTACTATTCACCTTATAATAACCTACAGAATCGGACGGTTCAACTTGGCAATTCATTTTCAGAATTGCCCTAGCATTGTCCTTTGAGAAATAGGAGAGAGGTGCTAGGCAGTACTTTGGCGTTTTAAAGCATAGGATTACTTCTTTCCAAAACCCAACCATCAATAGATGATGCTCATCAAAAAGCGCTTTTAGAACTTGCACTTTTTGATGTTCATCCTCAGTTTTACTTAAACTATAATCTTCAAGTATTAAAACCCGATTAGATTTAATATCTATAACCGATACCTGAAGGTCTCTTTCTCCAATTTCTAAAATCAAGCAATAATGCTCAATTTTTTCAATAGAGAACTTATCATCCTTAACCTTCCTTATGGTTTTAAAAACTTTTTCTTTTGCTATATCCAAAATATTATTCCCAGTTTCCTGCAGTTGTTACTTCTGATTTAGAGCCCACTCTTAATGCTTTTTCATTATCATCTTCCCTTCTCTTAGGATTAATTGGCTCAGGATCTTTTACTTCGAAGACGTCAACTTTCACGGACCCTTTGATGATTTTATCTGCAAAAATCTCAAATTTGGTTTTTGAGCCTGGCTTGTATGGCAAGTTTTGTAAATCGAAGTTTGGAATATTTGCATACAGAGAATCGTAAACTGGTATTGTACCAAGCGTATCAATATTTATTACAACACTGTCCCCACCATAATCTCTCTGGATAATAGTTTCTGATCTTTCTGTTAGGTAGAAATCGCCAGTGTCAATAAAATTAATCAATTTTTCCCAATCGCTAGTATATTGACCATTCACCCTTTGATAAGCAATCATACCTGATCGGATTTGTTTTAATTTGTTGATTACTCGAGCCTCTTCTCGCTTAATCTTTTTCTCTTGTTGAATATCATAGGCAATGCTATCTACAAAAAAGTAGCCTACTACTATTGCAGCCACGAAGAAAACTATTGATAAAATCTTTGTTTTGCTCATCTTTCTATTTTTTTTCTCTATTTAGAAATTATTTTAAAATGCTATTTTATGGAATTATTCACAAATTTAAAATATCCTTTAAGATTTAAAACTTCTTGAGGTTTATTTATTCCTATAAACATATTGTGCAAGTAGTCATTTTCTGTGTTTATTAATTTATTTTCATCAAAAAATGCTAAATCGGATAAAATTTGTTGTTTGCCCATTTCAGGATCATTTCCCAATTTAAGAATTCCTCCGGTTTTTTCTACTCTAAAAAATAATTCAATAGCATGGATGCTACTGGTCATAAATTCATTCACAAACAGTAATTCATGAACGTGAATATGCAAGCCTGTTTCTTCTACAAACTCTCTTTCTAAGTTTTTTTCTGCATCATCTCCAAAATCTAGCCCTCCACCGGGTGGGGACCACAAATATTCTTTTTTTCCAACCCCCTCATGTTTTAAAAGTAAAATTTTATTTTCTTCAATTAATATCCCACCGACTCTAACCCTTACTTTGCCACCGAATTTTTGATTGACACTTTCCCTTGCTTTTCCAGTCATCAATATGCTTATATTTGTGAAATATTTGAAATTACATAAAATGCAGGAAAATACAGTGAAAAAAGATTTTAAGTTAAGGGTTGAAAAGTTTTTAGAGCGACAAGAATTTATGAAGCATATTGGCTTCGATTTGTCAGTAATTGAAGAGGGTAAAACTGAAGGCTGGCTCGATATTCAAGAAATCCATAAACAGCAAAAGGGTTTGGTGCACGGAGGCGTTACAGCCACAATTGCAGATATTGTAGCTGGTTTTGCTGCATACACAACTGTACCAATGGATTGTCATGTTGTGACTGCTGAAATAAAGGTATCATACTTTAAAGCCGGAATGGGAGAAAAATTGCATGCTATTGGCTATGTGGTTAAAAAGGGAAGGAAATTAAACTTTTGTGAGGCAGAAATTTGGGCAGTAGACGGTGAAGAACGAAGCTTGATAGCCAAAGCCACTACAACTATGGCTGTAATCAATCCAGAAGATATCAACCATAAAATGAATGCCTAGTGCATCGGCCATTATACGGTCAAAGTTTCCTTTTGAGCCTACTCCTGGGCAGTCTCAATTTTTCAAAGCTTTGGATCCGTTCTTTGATCTGAAAGATGAGGATAGACCTATTTTATTGCTCAAGGGTTACGCTGGTACCGGTAAAACTACTATTGTCAGTGCTTTAGTGCAATTTCTACCCTTGTTTAACTATAAGTATGTTTTGATGGCTCCAACAGGTCGTGCTGCAAAAGTAATGAGCAATTACTCAAAGAGACTGTCACTTACTATTCATAAGAAGATTTATCGTCAGACAGCGGAAGTAGGCAGTGGTGAACCTAATTTCTCACTTCAAAAGAATTACCATCAAAAGACGCTCTTCATTATAGATGAAGCAAGTATGTTATCAGATGAAAAGGGATTTGGTAATAGCAGTTTATTGGATGATATCATTAGTTATGTTTTTCAAAATGAGGGCAATAGAATACTATTTATTGGAGATGATGCCCAGTTACCTCCTGTAGGGAAAGTAAACAGTGCTGGCCTCGATGCTAATTTCCTTAAAAGTAATTATAGAGCTGAAGTAATAGAGACGGTTTTGACTGAGGTAATGCGTCAAGCCCAAGATTCTGGGATTTTGTTTAATGCAACCGCTTTACGGAGTGAACTTTCTAAAAATGAATTTAGAATTCACTTTAATACTAATTCTTACAAGGATATATTTAGAATGACAGGGGAAAGATTAGAAGATGGATTGCGGTATGCTTACGAAAAGTATGGCGTTGAAAATACTGTAATAATTTGTCGTTCAAATAAAATGGCGGTGCAGTACAATGAGTATATTAGGAGACAAATCCACTTTATGGAAGGAGAATTAGAAGCTGGTGATTTCTTAATGATTGTTAAAAATAATTACGTTTACCAAACTGAAGATACACCAGGTGGATTTTTAGCCAATGGCGATTTCATGGAAGTGGTTAAAGTAATTAATTTTGAAGAGATGTATGGGTTGCGATTTGCAGATTTAGAAATCAGACTAACCGATTATGACAATCATCCTAATCTTCAGGTGAAAGTAATTTTAGATACCTTGCATTCCAATGGTCCATCATTGAGTAATGAAGAATATAAGAATTTGTATCATCAGGTGGCAGAAGACTATATGGATCTAGATACTAAAGCTGAAC
Organism: uncultured Marivirga sp.; assembly: GCF_963974845.1. Classification (NCBI taxonomy): domain Bacteria; kingdom Pseudomonadati; phylum Bacteroidota; class Cytophagia; order Cytophagales; family Marivirgaceae; genus Marivirga; species uncultured Marivirga sp. The sequence goes on along the minus strand of NZ_CAXBEQ010000012.1, from coordinate 20,415 downwards.
GGAAAGCGGCTATTAAAAAGGATCCATACCTGAATGCACTTCAAATTAAATTTGCTTATGCCTTGACATGTCATAAATCTCAAGGGGGACAATGGAATGCAGTTTATGTTGATCAGGGTTATTTGACAGATGAAATGGTGAATAGAGAATATATACGATGGCTATATACGGCAATTACTAGATCAACACAAGAGTTATTTCTAGTCAACTTCCATCCCAAGTTTTTCTAGCTTTAAAAACCTTAAAAAATTGTTTCATTTTTCTTCTTAATGTTATTTTTGGTATCATTTTTATTGAAATTTCGTAATTTTACTTATCGTATCAAAAATCAAATATTTCAATTATGAAAAAGGCAATATTATTTTTCGCTACATTTTTTTTGATAGGGTCAGCAGTGGCTCAATCAACAGAAAGTACTAATGGTCCAGAAATTACTTTTGAGGAAAGTAATCATGATTTTGGAGATATCACTCAAGGAGATGTGGTAGAGCATATTTTTAAATTTGAGAATACAGGGAAGCAACCGTTAATTATTTCAAATGTTAAAACTACTTGTGGATGCACGGTCCCTAGTTTTCCAAAAGGAGAGGCAATAGCACCAGGAGAAAAAGGTGAAATTACGGTTAAGTTTAATAGCCGTGGTAAAATGGGAAGACAAAATAAAATAGTTAGGATTGTTTCAAATATTGGAGAAGAAAGAAGCGTTCGAATAACTACCAATGTTTTACCAAAAGATTCTTAAAAGGAAAATAAAGAAATTTTAAAAGGGCTGTTTAGAAACAGCCCTTTTTTTTTGCTTAATTCGCAATCAACTTGCAACCACCATAAGAGGTTTTAATTCTTAGGACAGTCGAATTCTGATTTGCGTTCCCACCAATAGTTCCTTCGTATTCCTCATCGGACATATCTTTCATTTTTTTACTAAAACTGATGTTTGACCCTTCAGTTGTCAGTTTCCCGAATGAATGTTTTGTGTCAAATCTTAAATTAGCCCCACCTTCCATTTTGATTTCAGATTTTGAAAATTCAGTATTTAGCTGAAATGATTCTATGTCTTTACTAACAAATTTTACGTCTATGGTCCCACTCGCATATTCAGCATCTAGATCAAAATTAGAATAAACTTTGTCAATATTTATTTCCGAGAATTCAGCGCTCCCTTTGTAATTGGAGACCGTTTCAATATTCAGTTGACCATATTCAACATCAAAGTTGATGGTTGTAATATCTCCAATTTTAATTTTAGAGAATTCACCCTCAAGATCGAGTAAGTCTGCTTTAGATAATGCAAATTCGTCTATATAGCTTAGCTCAAATTCACCTGATGAAATAGATTCGATTTCTGCTTTGCCAAATTCGTGAGTTAAATTAAGAGTGCCCAAACTTCCAGCGGTTAAGTTCCCATACTCCAAATTGATTCTTGTATTACCAGAATAATCGGTGAGGAAAATGTTTCCAAATTCATTTGTAACAGATAAAGGATGACCATCAGGTAAATTGATTTCATAATTAATCTTAAAGCTCTTTTTTCTAAATGAAGTATTGCTGTGTGATTTAAGAGTGGTTTTAATAGAAATCAAACTTCCAGTTTGACTAGTATTTAGATCAATCTTCTCGAGAATTTTTTTAGATTCATTTTCATCGTAGCCCTCAACTTCAAGAGTAATTTTGACTGAAATTGAGTTTTTATCCCATACTGCCAAGTTTACATTACCGAAGTTATTTGCAATTTCTAACATAGTTTGCTTATTGTTGGGCGTAAAGGATTTATCCATTATTTCATATTTCGCATCTTGCGCAAAAGAAATTGTGCCCTTCAGTATTAGAACAATTATTAAAGTTTTAAATAGATATTTCATTGCTTTCTTGTTTATCGTTATGACTATATTCCTGTAAATCTTGCAAGATGTTCAGTTGTTGTTCAAGGATCTCAATTTGAGTTTGTAAATTCTGAATCATGGCATTGACCAATTGAGGGTGAGCACCCTGTTTCTTTATTTTCAATTTTAAATCCTCGTATTTTTTATTTAATGATTTTAAGTCTGAGCTAATTCTAATGTTTCTTTTTTTAGTCAATTGATGAACTAAGAGTGCTTTTTCATTTATATTTCGCTTATAGAATGCTTCAATTTCTGAGTATGGTTTATCATTTACTGATAAGTTTTCCAATTCATTGATTTTATTAGTTAATTGTATTCTATCAAAAATGAGCCAGCCAACACTAAGCACTAGCATGATGGAAGCAGCGACCATCCAAATAGAAAACTTGCTTCTCTTATTTTGAGATATTCTGTCCTCTATATGATTCCAGCTGACTTCAAGATTGAAATCTATTTCTAATTCTTCTCTATGTTCCTTAGTAAATTGCTCCAGCTTGTCTTTTCCCTTGCTCATATTCTTTGATATAATCTTTTATTTTAATCTTTGCTCTGTGAAATTGTGATTTAGAAGTGTTTTCTGAAATAGAAAGTATCGCTGCAATCTCTTTATGTTCATATCCTTCCATTAGATATAAACTTGCTACCGTTCTAAACCCCGTGGGAAGATGATGAATGGCTCTTTTTACAATATCCACTTGCAATTCGATGTCTTCCCAATCTATTTCTAAATCTTCTGTCATGTCTTCATCAGCTAACTCATTCATTTTCCATTTAGATGCCTTTCTCAAATAGTCTAATGCTTGGTTGACTACTATCTTCTTTAACCAGGAACCAAATGTAGCTTGAAAGTTATATTGGTTGATCTTATAGTACGCCTTAATGAATGCTTCCTGTAAAATGTCTTGAGCTTCATCATTATCACCTAATATCCTGAAAGCAACATTAAACATTGATTTAGCATAAAGCTGGTATAATTCTTTAAATGCCTTCTGATCACCCTTTTTACAACTGACTATTAAATCCTGATGTATATGTATACTTTTCGTTTCCAATCTTTTTTATAGAATCTAATAATCGACTAAATATTTACAACACTCTTAGCTATTGATTTTTAATACTTTCAATGACAGTACAGCAGCGACCTCCTCAATTTTGTTTAAATCTATATCAAAGACTCTGCTTTTTGGAAGTAGTTGCATGCTAGTTGAATATAATTTAAAAATTTATTTCTAATTTTTTGGGAACAAAAAAGGCTAACCTTAACAAGATTAGCCTTTTGATGCTGTGTTTTAATGATTTTTAGTCTAAATACATAACTTTTCGCAGTGCTTTTATTGTTCTTTCTTTATTAGGTAAAACTGCTTCCAAAAGGGTAGGAGCATAGGAAACAGGCACATCTAAACTATTTACTCTTAATATTGGTGCATCCAGAAAGTCAAATACTGCTTTTTGAATATTAAATGTCAGATCACCAGAAATAGACGCTAACGGCCAAGCTTCTTCTACAACTACGCATCTGTTGGTTTTCTTAACAGATTCAAAAATGGTAGTATAATCAATTGGTCGGACAGTTCTTAAATCTATTACTTCAATTGAGTAGCCTTCCTTCTCCATTTCCTCTGCTGCAGCATGTGCTACTTTCATCATCTTACCAAAAGATATCAATGTAGCGTCACTGCCCTCTTTAGTAATTTTGGCTTTACCGATCGGTTCAAGAAATTCCGATTCAGGAACTTCTCCCTTGTCCCCATACATTAATTCTGATTCCATAAAAATAACAGGATCATCATCACGAATAGCAGATTTCAGTAATCCTTTAGCATCGTATGGATTTGAAGGGACAACAACTTTTAGACCGGGTGTATTAGCATACCAGTTTTCAAAGTTTTGTGAATGCTGAGACGCCAATTGGCCTGCATTTCCTGTTGCTCCTCTAAAAACTATTGGTACATTAAATTGGCCACCAGACATATTCATCATTTTTGCCGCAGAATTAATAATCTGATCTATTGCAACTAATGAAAAATTGAAGGTCATGAATTCTATTATTGGTCTAGTTCCGTTCATTGCTGCTCCAACACCTATTCCGGAAAATCCTAGCTCAGTAATTGGGGTGTCAATTACTCTTTTAGGACCAAACTCGTCCAACATCCCTTGTGTTACTTTATATGCACCATTGTATTCCGCTACTTCCTCACCCATAATGAAAACGTTTTCATCACGTCTCATTTCTTCGGACATTGCTTCATTAAGTGCTTCTCTAAACTGAATTTCTCTCATCTATCTTGTAAATTTTACAGGGTAAAAATAGTTATTCAACTGCCAATTACCAACTCAAATCTAAGAGTTCATAAACTTTTCTTAAGATTATATCCTTTTGACGAAATTATGCTTACAATTGAGCAAAAAAAAAGCATCAGCCTGCTGGCTGATGCTTTGATATAAAATGATTTGAATTTTACTTCAATGCATTTCTAAAGTTGTCGTTAGATGAATAGTTAGAAAACTCTAAATCAGACAATGCTTTCGATTTTAAGCTAGAATCAGCTGCAACAGCTTTTTCTAAATGACTGATTACATCGGCTTCTTTACCTAATCTTGCACTAGCTACAGCAGCTAAATAGTGAGCCTGAGCATGTACACCTTTTCCTGAAGTCTTTCCTGCAACTTCTTGTAATGTACTTACAGCATTCTCATAATTACCTTGCAATACTAATGCCAATCCTTTGTTAAACATGTTAACTTCAGAATCATCAGTGTTTTTGAGAGAAGTTGAAGCATCGCTGTACTCACCCATCATGATTTCTAACGCGCCTTTAACACCCATTAAACCTCTTTCATTCTCGCTACTTAAAGTCATTTGATCAGCTTTAGATACTGCATCATATGCTTTTTCGTAATTTCCTTGCATAGCATAAGCAGTTGCTAAGTTTGCATAAGCTTCAGCATTTTCAGATTTTTTATTAGAAATCTCAAATTGAGTAATAGCTTGTTCTACTAATGAGGTCATCTGATCTCCTTCAGCGTCCATAGCTAACTCTAAATGAACTGCTCCATAATTGTTGTGAGCAACTGGGCTATCATCGTTTTTCTTAGTCGCAGCTTTTAAAATAGTAGCTTTCTCCTCTAAAGATGGAGTCATGCTAGCAGCATACATTAATTCTTCTAAAGATAATGTATCAGCTGAAGTAGTTTCTGCAGCTACTTGCTTAGATAAAACAGAGATTTCTGCGTCAGTCTTTTTCTCTTTAACTGTTAATACTTCAGTTTTAGCAGCTCTTAAATCAGGGTAGATATCTTTGAATACTTTTTTGTATGTAGATAACTTTTGCAATCTATCTTCTTTTTCCTCAAAGCTTCCAGAACCGTTTACAATCTTAGTGTATTCGCTCTTTTGAGCATCAGTTATGCCATCATATGCAGCTAACGCTTTTTTGAAGTCAGACCAATCTTCAACAACTGGCTTCAAAATGAATTCAATAGATTCCGCCATGCCTTTGTAGTCATAACGATTCATTTGTCTTCTGTAGTAGTTTTCAATTGCCTTAGCTCTATCTTGCGACAAGTTACTGTTAATTCTTTCAGGACCCTCTGGAGAGTGAGTACCTGTTATAGTAACAGTTTTTGTTACATTTTTATCAGCTATAAATGCATTGAATTTTTTACCTCTATCGCTTCTTAATTCAGAAGTTTTTAAAACTGACCTACCTTGGTCGAAGTAAAAATTAACATTTGTTGGTACCAATTCTTCTTTGTTGTTATAACCATGATCAGCATAAGCAGCATGATAAGAAGGCATAACCATTTGAGAAGTGGTAATGATACCAGTCGCATAGGTTTTTCTATCAGTAGATGCTGACTTACCATTCTTTTCGATTGTGGCAGTTCCTTGCATTACCAATTCACCTTTTACATTCATGTCCTCTTCATAATTGAATGTGAATTCTTGACTTGTTCTAACTGGCTCTGTATCGCTGTTAGGGAAATCAGCTTTCACAAAATCCACTGCATCTAAAGCAATTTCTTTGTCGCCATAGACGTAGTATGGATTTACTGTATAGGTGATTCCGTCTTTAAGCATTTTAGAAGGTAATTGAAAGTCTACCGTGAATGCTACCTCTTCACCATGAAGCTCTAGAGGATTTGGAGTTACATCAATAGCTTGCTCTTCTGCGGCCTGCATCATCTTATTTAATGCACAACCTGAAAAAGTCATTGTTCCTAAAAGAACAGCTGCGTAAAATAATTGTCTCATTTGATTCATTATTTGATTATGTTTGGAAGTTAATGCGAAATTATATTTATATTGGAACTATTCCAATGTATTTAGTAAATTTAAGAAAAGATTTCTACTTTTATCGAATAATTAACGAGGCATTTGCCTTATTTGTTTAAATTCAAGGGATATTATGAAAAAAGTTCAACAATTCATCGAAAATCAGGCATTTGGCGTTTGCACCCGACTGGGTGAAATGATGGATCTTCCTACTTCTCATATTAGAATATTTTTTATTTATTCCTCCTTTTTAACATTTGGCTCCCCAATATTAATATATTTAGCCTTAGCATTTATACGTGATGTGAGAAAAATGTTGAGGAGAGGCAGGTCAAAATGGTATTATTAGGAATAATTCCTCGCTAAATTTGAATTCTATTCGAAAATCATTTCACGAATGGCTCATTTTCCGCAAAGTCTATTGGTAAAATCACGATGGGCAATTAGCACTATATTTTTTTGTTACGGACTTACCTTCGCTAGTTGGGCATCTCGAATCCCCACTATTCAAGAAAAATTTTCATTAAGTGAAGCTGAATTGGGTACACTCCTTCTCATGTTACCTATAGGTTCATTCATTTCACTTCCTGTAGCGGGCTTTTTAGTAGCAAAATGGAATAGTTTTTTAGTTGCACGATTATCAATTATTCTTTATTTACTGTCCTTAGTCGCCATAGCAATATCTGAAAATATATTCATCTTAGGATTTGTTTTATTTCTTTTCGGCTTAATGGGTAATATGGTAAATATTGCAATCAATACACAAGCCGTCAGTTTAGAAAAAGAGTATAAAAAGAATATAATGGCTAGTTTTCATGGAATGTGGAGTTTAGCCGGCTTCTTTGGTGCAATTGTAGGTGCATTTATGATAGGTAAGGAAATCTTATTGAAATATCATTACATCTTAATTTTCAGTGCTAGCATTATTGCCGCAATTATTAGTTTTAAGTATCTAATTAAATCAGACTTAGACGAGAGCGAGGATAAGCCGATTTTTGCCATTCCTGATAGGTCATTATTGCTTTTAGGGATAATTGCCTTTTGCTCTATGATGTGCGAAGGGACCATGTTTGATTGGAGTGGAGTGTACTATAAAAAAGTGGTGAATGCACCGAAAGATATATTAGGGTTAGCCTATATGTTTTTCATGATTAGTATGGCAGGGGTTAGATTTGTTGCCGATTATTTCACTACTAAATTTGGCGTGAAAAGAATTATCTTTTTTAGTGGCCTTCTGAATTTCAGCGGACTATTGATTTTGATTTTGTTTCCAGGCAAAATCGTTTCCTTATTGGCCTTTTTTATTGTGGGCGCAGGAGTGTCCTCAGTTGTCCCCTTGGTGTTTAGTCTTGCTGGAAAATCTAAATCTATGAGCTCTAGTGTGGCTTTAGCGGCCGTTTCCACAATGGGCTTTTTTGGATTTTTATTGGCACCTCCTTTAATCGGATATTTGGCAGATTGGCTAAATTTACAAGCATCTTTTTTGTTTATCGCCTTAATGGCGCTAGGTGTGGTCATATTGTCGACTCAGTTAAAAGGTAATCCAAAATGATGTTTGAGAATGCTAATCACATGTATTCGATAGGCCTTAACAAGTTTTAATTAGGAAGTTGTCGATTTTAGATTATTCCATTTTTGCAATTTTGGATTCATCACTTTAAACCATAATGGAGGGAAATGTGCCAGAAGAATCATTGTTGGATATCCTGCTGGCAGTTGTGGAGCACTTTCATAATTGTCCAAAACTTGATATCGTTTGATGGCATTAAAATGATGGTCTGAGTGTCTTTGAAGCTGGAAAAGAAAGAAATTACTCACCATATGATTGGCATTCCAAGAATGATGCGGAGCTACTCTTTCATAGCGCTGATCATCTAGTTTTTTTCTTCTTAACCCATAATGTTCAACATAATTGACAGCCTCTAATAAGGAAAATGCCAGAAAGCTTTGTGCAAAAAAGAATGCAAATGGAATCCAGGTGAACGCTCCTATTATGATGCTTACACCCAAAGTTAAGCTAAAAGCAAAAATGAAAGGCAAAAGTGTAAACCATATCATCTGATTATGAATGGAGAATTTGGGTTTATTCTTTCTTTCTAATCGCTTGTTTTCTATTTCCCAGGCACTTAAATAACCTTGACTTACAGAGCGCCACCAAAATGCATAAAAGCTTTCATTTTCTCTGCTGGTTGCAGGGTCCTCGTGTGTGGAAACACGCAGGTGATGACCTTTATTGTGCTCGATATAAAAATGCATATAACTAACACTCATTAATAGCACTTTGCTATAAAACTTCTCTAATTTTGACTTTTTATGCCCTAACTCATGAGCAACTGTTATCCCTATTCCTCCCGTAGATAAGGAAACTGCAATAGTGAATGTAATTGCTTCAAATACTGTTAATTGATTAGTTGAAACAACCCATACAGCCCAAAGCAAAAATGCCAATTGAAAGTATGTCCAGCAATAGGTGATAAATCTGTAATAGAAATCATTGGAAACACTCTTTACAGCTTCCTTGGGAATATTATTGTAATCTCTTCCAACAGCTGCATCAATGGAAGGTATCAACGCATAAACGAAAATTAATGCAGATAAATTAGCAATTCCACCAAAGTAGAATCCTACTATGGTTAAGGTAGGAATGATAAAAGCACTGAAGAAACCAATTTTTCGTAACCAGCTCATGGAATCGATTTTAAAGATTTTAAATAATTCACCTAAAATAAGATGTTTATACCTAATAAACCAATTTGGTTTTGCAAAAATTCATTGAGCTAAAGATTCTAGTTTTTGCTTAAGAAATCTCTGAATTCCTCAGTATTAAAATTACTCATACCTTCTTTTCGGAAGACGATTTTTCCCTGTTTAATCACAAAGGTCGTAGGGAGGGTTTGAGACTGTAATTGTACTGGGCTTCTCAATTCCTGATAGATGGGTAATTCATACTCTTTTTTTTCTTTAAATTTTATTGCTTTATTAAAATCATTGTCCTTTGAAATCATTAAAAACGCAATATCATGATTATCTTTAAGCTGTTGATATAGTTTTTCTATATGGGGCATTTCACCCAAGCAAGGTGGACACCAAGTAGCCCAATAATTAATGAAAATGGTTTTGTTCTGTAATTGCGCATAAGAAATTCTTTCGCCATTAGGAGTAATTAATTCGCCATCAAAATTAAAAGATTCAATTTCTATGTTTTCTATTGATGGCGTAATCAGATGCGTGGCTAAAAGCCAAGATTGTATTTTCCCCATAACAGGTGCATGCCAGCCTGTGATGTAAAGTGTTCCAAAAATGGCAATCATTACTCCCCAGCTAATTGCTTCCTTTCTCCAGTTTATTTTTTTACTCATTTGTTATATTTAAAACCAATTCCTTTATAAAATCCTTTTCAGAGTTTTCAAAATTCAACTCCGTTGATATTAGATATTTGTGAATAGATGTTAAGTTTTCGAAATTTGCCTCTTGTATATGTTTAGGAATTTTGATTATCCTGTTATCATCTTTTTTTAGTGCGGCATCACTTCTATTGAAGAAATAAGGCTGTAGCGTTTTATTGCAACTTATAGCGATTTTATCAATATCATAATACTCATTCCATTCTGATATTTTTTCATTTATTTCCTCAAAAAAATGGTCGGTGCCTGCTAATCTAACTCGAGAACCCGCTTTAGATTTCCCTTTAGTTTTAAGGTGTTTAATCTGACTCTTTCCTTGCTTTTGTCTTACCATATAAGCTTTGACCATCTTATGTTCTGTAATTTGATCTTCCTCAGAATAAGCCAGGGCAGCTTCCCCCGAGTGAATCAAGACGATAAGAAAATTAGAGGGTATTATTTTATGGTGTTCGTATTTGATGAAAAACGGTAGTCGAACAGATAACTCTTCTCCTTCCGAAAATTCAAGTAAATGCCTTGAAGGTTGATAGTTAACATTCACGTGTTCCTTTTGAAAACTATCTATTAATTTAGATAACTGATTAGCGTCTATTTTTTTTAAGAGATGAAAAGCTGCCATATTCTCTTACCAATTACAATAATTATGACTGATCATTATTAATCAGCTTTACGGCTTTCTCAATAGCCTCATTAATGACCTTGCAGGCTTTTTCAATTTCCTCGTCATTTATTGTTAGGGGAGGAGCAATTCTAAAGCTGTTTGGGCACGAAAGAAACCAAAAACAGATAACACCATTTTCCAGGCAGTTTTCAACAATCCTACCTACAATTTCTTCAGTTTCAAATTCAAAGGCAAACATCATCCCTTTTCTCCTTATTTCTACTATTGATGGATGATTTATTAAATTTTCAATTTTCTCACCTTTCCTTTCCACTTCATTCAAGAAATTACCTTCTAAGATGACTTCTAGGGTAGCAGCAGCTGCTGCACAACTCATTGGGTTTCCACCAAAGGTGTTGATGTGCCCTAGCATTGGTTGCTTGGTAAATAAATCCATATGATTTTTATCTGCAATAAAAGCGCCTAGTGGTAATCCGCCTCCTAGCGCTTTCGCAGTGCATAAAATATCTGGTTCAACTCCAAAATGTTCGAATGCAAAAAGCTTCCCCGTCCTTCCAATTCCAGATTGAATCTCATCCATAATTAGCAAAGTACCTGTTTCATTGCATTTTTTACGCAATGCTTCTAAAAATTTCCTCTCAGGAATTCGAACTCCTGCATCACCTTGAATGGTTTCAATTACGACACAAGCTGTTTTTCTACTAATTAAGTTTAAATCTTCGAATTTATTTAATCTTAAAAAACGAACGTCAGGTAGAAGAGGCCTGAACCTGTACTTTTTCTTTTCATTAGCTGAAATACTTAGTGCCCCATGCGTGCTGCCATGATAGGCACCTTTGAATGCAAGTAATTCGGTCCGACCTGTAACTCTCTTAGCTAATTTTAATGCTCCTTCAATGGATTCCGCTCCACTATTACAGAAATATACACTGTTTAGATGTTGTGGAAGGTTTTCAACAAGGATTCTTGCTAATTTATTTACTGATGATTGCACATACTCACCATAAACCATAATGTGCATGTGCTTTTCCAGTTGTTCTTTAATCGCGTTTACTACTTTTGGATGTTGGTGGCCTAAATTACTAACTGCAACACCGGAAATTAAGTCCATATATTTATTTCCATTCGTTGAATGTAAATAAATGCCTTCTGCGCGTTCTATCTCTAATAAAAAGGGAAAGGGCGAAGTTTGAGCTATATTTTTGAGAAATATATTTGTTTCCGTTGGTTGCAAATTAATATATTTATCAGTTAGCTAATTTATTGACTAGGTCAATGTATTCTTTCATGGCGTCTTCTGATGACTTACCTTTTAATTCTTCCCAAGCATTGTATTTTGCTATGGCTTTGAAATCGAAACCTCCAGGTCTTTCTCCTTTAACATCTCCCTCGTCTCCCTGTTTGTATAGTGCATATAGTTTTAGCAGTTCTTCATTTGAAGGCCTTTCACTGATATCCGTTTTTGACCTCTCGGCTGCATTTTTAAATTCTTCTTGTAAACTCATCTATGTGTTTTGTTATTTCTGTAAAAATAAAAAAGTCAACCCAGATTTATAGGTTGACTTTGAAAATAAATTACTTGTTATAATTATCTCTTGTTTAAATCAACATATGAACGAAGATTCTCTCCAGTATAAACCTGTCTTGGTCGTCCAATTGGTTCATTATTTTCTCTCATTTCCTTCCATTGTGCGATCCATCCTGGAAGTCGGCCTAATGCGAACATGACAGTAAACATCTCTGTCGGAATACCCATCGCTCTGTAAATAATACCTGAGTAGAAATCAACATTAGGATAAAGTTTTTTCTCTACAAAATACTCATCTTTCAAAGCAATTTGTTCCAATTCTTTGGCAATAGTTAATAACGGATCATCAACTCCTAATTGCCCTAAGACATCATCAGCTGCTTTTTTGATGATTTTAGCTCTTGGGTCAAAGTTTTTGTAAACTCTATGACCAAATCCCATTAAACGGAAAGGATCATTTTTATCTTTTGCTTTCGCAATAAATTTAGCGGTATCTCCACCTGCTTTTTCAATTTGTTCTAGCATTTCTAAAACTGCTTGATTAGCACCACCATGCAATGGCCCCCATAGTGCGTTGATACCAGCTGATATTGAGGCATACAAACTGGCTTGCGAACTTCCTACTACCCTAACAGTGGAAGTGGAACAGTTTTGCTCGTGATCAGCATGCAGAATTAATAAAGTGTTCAGTGCCTTAGCCACCACTGGATTTACTTTGTATTTTTCTGCTGGTAGGGCAAACATCATTTTAAGGAAATTTGACTGATAATCTAACTCATTATCAGGGTAATTTACCGGATGCCCAATTTGATTCTTAAATGCCCAAGCTGCAAAAGTTGGCATTTTAGATAATATTCTGATTATACTCAAATCAACTTCCTTAGCAGATCTGTTAGGATCCAATGATTCAGGATAGAAAGCTGTTAATGAACAAACCAAAGAGGATAAAACGCCCATTGGATGTGCATTTGATGGGAATCCATCTAATATTTTTTTAATATCTTCATGAACCAAGGTGTGTGTGGTAATTTGATTCTGAAATTTTTCTAGCTGAGCTTGAGTTGGTAAATCACCATATATCAATAGATATGATACTTCCAAAAATGATGATTTCTCGGCAAGTTCTTCTATAGAATAGCCTCTATATCTTAAGATCCCCTCTTCCCCATTTAAAAAAGTAATAGCACTTTTAGTAGAACCCGTGTTTTTAAATCCTGGATCGATTGTAATAAGTCCACTACTAGCCCTTAGTTTACTAATATCAACAGCTATCTCTTTTTCAGTACCTTGAATGACCGGTAGGTCGTAATCTTTTCCTGCGTATGATAATTTTGCGTGGTCTGACATGTATATTAAATTATATTAAATGTTGAAACAATGGTTTAAGAATTCACGAAATTAAGTAAAAAAATACTTTAATAAAACTGAGTGTACATTATCCTTAAATTATGATACTAAATACACTCATATGTCAAATAACGCCAGTTAATCAATATAGTTTTGAAAATTATATGAATAGAATTAATCAATCAAGACTATTTTTTGTCGATTGAGATCTCCATTAGAATTTTTGGAGATGACATGATATACTCCTGAGGCAAATCCACTTAAGTCAAGTTCAGTTTCAGTTGTATTACTTGGAATCTTACTTGTCTTTATGATTTTACCATTTGAATCCAGGATCATAATGTCAATATCCGAATTTAAAGCTTTAGCAAAGCGTATATTTAGATTTCCTCTGCTTGGATTTGGATATAGATTCATTCCAATTGATTCAAATCCTTCATTAATATTTAGGATCACTTTAGCATATTTAGCTTGATTTACATCGTCTATATTAATTTCAAATATTCTGTTTGTAATTTTATCTTGAACTATGGATACAATAGCTAGATCATCATTAGAATAGATTGAATTCACCTCCCACTCATACGTGTTAGTTATATTTTCTGAAAGTTCATCTAGATTTACTCCATTTATGTTTGGCAAAATCTTTCGTACGATATTTGTAAGTTCAGTATTATCAATAGATTTCTCAATAATAAAGTAGTACCCAATCAAATTAATGGTAGTATCGTTATTTGGACTTAAGCTAGCATCAAAACGAATGGTGTTTTCATTGGCAGTTTCATCAATGGAAACCTCAATTAAATTACTTGGTTCTAAAAGTGACCTTCGTGTTATAATTTGTTCAAATTCACTATTCAATAGGTTAGGAGATTCGAATATATTTCCTTCAAATAACTCCCCATCGATAATTAATGTAGGGCTTTCATCTACGTCATAGATACTTGCTCTAGCATCCATCTCTACTGAATTCCTGATATTGATCGAATCAGGAGATGGCAAAGAAATATGGAAATTCATTGGAAGCACATCTTTGCCCACTTCAGAAGAAACCAAATCTTCTACATTACTTCTATTATTGATATAATTCGCAGAATTTAAATTTGTGAAGCTTTCAAGTAGTACCAGCTTTTGTCTTTCGCCTACGTATATGTTATCAATTGCCATACCAATAGGAGTTCCACTGTACCTATCTCCTCTGAAGTTTATTCTAAAAGAGACACTAAGGAAATTACTGATTAAATCCTCACTAATCGAATGAGCAACTCTGATCCAATTTCTTTGATTCTCTGTAAAGTACCAAGCAAATGCATCTTCATTCGAAGTTTGTCCTCCAATTGGAAATCTGTTTGATATATTATACCAATTTAGTTCATCACCTTCTGATCCAAATACAAACCAGTTTTCACCATCAGTGGAGTATTCTAATATTGCACCTTCAAATCTTTCGTCTTCAACATCTAACCACATATCGAAAGCAATCATTGGTTTTTCTAAACTAGTAAGATCAAAAGTTGGGCTGTATAGGAAGGAATTTTCATTGACTTTATAACCCGATATACCATCTGTAGCGGTTTTCCAAATTTTACCTGGATTTGGATTGTCATTTTTACCTACGAAGGCTCCATTAGGGAAATCATGTATCCAAGAACTAGAAATAGTATCTATTGATTGAGAATACCAACCACCTGAATTTTGATCAAATGTTTCCAAATATGGATATGTATCTACAGCAGGAACTATATCAATCGTTTTTATGATTGAGTCTGTACATCCTAAAGATGAGGTGATAACCAATTTTACATCGTAAGCTCCGGCATTTTCATAATTGAATGATGGGTTTTCTAGGATAGAAATATCTGTATTCACACCTTCAACCCCAAAATCCCATTGGAATGACTCTATTAAATTTAAACTTGGGTCGCCATTCAATACATCTAGCATACTTTGATTGGTAAATTGTGTTGGTTGTTGACCATTGCTACTGGTTTTCAAATTATTAACTGAAAAATCAGTTTTTTGAATGTTCCCAACATTTATTGTAGTCGTCTTTTCAAAAGTACATCCTAAAGCAGTTGTTCCAACAATAGTAATTGATTTAACACCAGGAGAGCTGAATTGCTCGATTTGACCTTCTTCATATATCCTGTTTGGTGAATTTTCATATTCTAATTGGAATGACACTAAAGAATCTTGAGGGTGATCATAACCAGGATCAATGAAAATTTGAACTGCATTATCAACATCACAAATATTTTGATAAACTATTTCAATTTCTGGCGCAGGAATTCTCCTTATTTTCTTCGTTGTAAACGCTGTACAGCTGGTTTCAGATTCAAATATTGTATAAGTAATTTCAACGGAATCTAGACCAGCTACTTCTGGTGATGAAGCATTAAAGTAGGAGATACCACCTAAAATTTCTATACCCTTGCCGCTGAACGTTCCTCCTGATGAAGTTGGATCTAGTTCAAGGAAGGCATTAGAGCAAAAGAAACCCTCGCTGTCATCGGTTTCTATTTCAAAATTTGAGTTTGGTCCATTGGTAACTTGAACTGTGGTTTCAGTAGAATTAGTACATCCGTTACTGTTGGTAAATTCATAGGTGATAGTATATGGACCTCCAACTGTTGCTGTCTCAGGATTGAAGAAATATGCTCCATCCTGTTCAAAAACACCTCTACCAGTGAAAATACCTCCAGCTGGACTTCCGGTAAGTTCTTTGATTCCGTTTCTTATACAATACAAATTGTTCGGGAATGGATTTCCAGTAATTGCTACATTGGGTAGAAGATTTACTGCTACGGTCACCTCATCAAAGGTTGACGTACATGGGCCACTACCATCAGGGTCATTTACTGTAAATCGTAAAGTAACATTTTCACCATACTCACTTTCATCTGGGATATATGTAGTGATAGGAGAGGTGCTTGAAGTAAATGATCCATCTCCACCACTCCACTGGCCACTTCCAGATCCATTTAATAATTGAGCTTCTAGTGTAAGGTTTTCTCCTTCGCAAATGTCATTAGCAGGTAATATTTCAACTATTGCATTTGGATTAATAATTACAGAAAAAACTTCAGTATTTCCTGCACATGTCCCATCTAAAAGTCTAGGTGTAATGGTGTATACTACGGTATCTCTTTGGCCAGATACAGAATTTGTAAGGTTTCCTCCAATTGCAGTAGCAGTACTATCATTAGCGCCAGCTTCGTTTTCAGACACCGTCCAGAAATATTCAATATCATTTACGTGTAGATTGTTAGTCAAAGTTATTGGTAATTCAAAATCTTGACCACTGCACACAAAGTACTCGTTTTGAATATTTTGAAATTTGATTTCTGGTCTTACTGTAATGGTTAATTCTTCACTGGTGCCAATACAATTACTATTTAAAGGAGTGATTCCATATACTAAGTTTTGATCCGTGCCTGAAGTATTAATTAGATCGAGATTAATGTCGCCTGTACCCGACAATTCTACTCCTTGCACAACCGAAGTATCACCAGAAATGTAGGTCCATTCGAAATCGGTAGATGGTATACTAGACTCTGGCACAAACGAGAAAGTGTCATTTGAACAAGTTGTGAATTCTAAAATATTATTAGACAAAGTTGGATTTGGCAGTACTCTAACCTCAATAGTTTTAACAGGTCCCGCACAACCATCAATAGTGGAGAAAACTGTTATATTGGCCACATTATCCTCTGTATCTGAAGAATTAACCGCTGTAAATCCAGCAGGCGTTATAGACTGGTCAGTCGTACCGTCACTGTTATTTATCCCTATAGTTAAATTATCAATTTGCCATTCATAAGTTGCATCATCCCCAACATTATCAGAAAAATCAATATTTACGAAATCACCTTCACAAAATGCAGTGTCTGTATTTAGTATTATAGGTGATGGTTTTAAAGTAATTTTAAATGAATCAGGACTACTTAAACATCCATTTCTTTCACTAAAATATTTCACATATCCTTCAATCGGTATTCCTGTTTGATTATCTGCTAAATCAAAACCTGGGAAGATTCCAGTTCCTGACGTAGGAGTAGCATCTCCGATTAAGTCTGCATTGGTTACTTCCCAGCTGAAATTCCCCGTGCCAGAATCATGTCCAAAGGTCCTGCTATTTACAGATCCCGGGTAACATAAAGGTCCTTCATCAGGTTCCGAACTAACAAGTGGTTCATAGAATAGAGTAACATTAAAATCTTCACTAGACTCACAACCATTTTGTTCTGAAGTAACCTCAATATTAGATGTTATGTCTGCACCTGTTGTATTTAAGTTAGTAGTAAATTCAATATTTTGCCCATTTAAAATTGGGCCTACTGCAAAAACCGAATTATCAGAAACTGTTAATGTAAGGTTGGTATTAGATAAATCAGTAGTTACTGGGATCGAAATAAAATTGTTCGGACATAATTCAACATCACTAATTGGTGAAATAACCGGTGATGGATTTAAAGTTAATGAAAACGATTGCGATGTGCCAACACAAGAATTATTTGTCGGTGTGACTATAATATTAGCAACAATTGGAGAGCCGCTATTATTACTATTTGCTGTAAAATTGATATTGTCTCCATTGCCAGATGCAGCTAAACCAATTGCAGTATTATCATTTACCCAACTATAAGTTGTCGAAGCTCCCAAGCTATTCCCGAAATTTACACTATAGATTTCACCAGCGCATAATTCATCATCTGATATGGAGTTCATTATTGGAGTCGGCTTCAGCCTGATTTGGAAATTGATTTGATCACTTACACATCCATCCCATGTACTTGTAACCGTAACATTGGAAACAATAGTAGCGGTTGTATTATTACTATTAGCAGTAAATGCAGGTATATTTCCAGTTCCAGAGCTAGAAGGCAAACCGATTGCAGATGCATTTGAAGCTGTCCAGGATATTGTGCTAGCCCCTCCCGAATTATCAGATAGGGTCGTTGCAGAAATATTATCAGTAGCACAGATTTCAAAAGAAGAAACTGTGTTTAAAATAGGCTTTGGTTTAACTGTTACTGTGAAGGTTTCAACTTCGCTAATACAACCATTTCTTGTTGCCGTCACTGTAATATTACTGACCTGGTCAACCCCAGATAGGTTTTCGCTTGCGTTAACGTTGATATTACCATTGCCAGCTGCAGCAATTCCAGTTGCTGTATTATCATTAGTCCAACTAAATGTACTTCCGCTTACATTACTACTAAAGGAAGTACTTATGTTATCAAAAGAACATACTTCGATAGAGCTAAAAGGAGCTATTACCGGTTTTGGTAATAAAGTTACTGTGAAAGTTTTGATAGTACTAGCACAACCGTTTAGGGTGGCCGAATAAGTGAAATTGCTTGTAATTGCAGCACCTGTATTATTTGACTCAGCTGTAAAGCTTATATCGCCAGACCCATTGCTTACAAGTCCTACTCCAACGGCCGTATTATCATTTGACCATGAAAATGTTTCGCCCGTTGTATTTGCATTGAAGTTTACATTTACTGTGGATCCAGGGCAAACTTGAATATTACTTACACCATCTATAACAGGAGTCGGTTTAACATCTATATTGAAAGTTTCGGAGGCAGCGCTACATCCATTTAAAACATAATCAATAGTGACAACAGAAGTAATAACGGCCCCGCTCGTATTTGATTGAGCATTCAAGGCCGGTAGATTACCAGTGCCGCTAGACGAAATTCCTAACTGAGATGAATTCGTTAATGACCAATTGAACGTACCACCAGATATATCAGCACTAAAGCTTGTACTCCCATGGGTATCACCAGGGCAAAGGCTTAAGTCAGAAACAGGGTCGATTACCGGTACAGGATTTATGGTGAGTTCCATTTGATCTACTTCAGCTGCACAAGGGCCTGCAGAACTTGCCGTTAAAGTCAATGTGATTGGTGAGTTTGCAAAATCCGTTGGCCCCGGTGTGTACATTGGTGTTATTGCTGTATCATCATTAAATGATCCGTCTCCGTTTGATGTCCATAAAAGAGTAGATGCATTACTTTCGGATGGTAAAGTCGAAGAGTTAGAAAGATCTAATACATCTCCGTCACAAATTATTTCATCCGAACCCGCGGTTAAAACAATTTGAGGATTTACAGTAAAGTCCACTTGCGCCCTATCAAAACAGTTAGTTGCATTTAATGTAACTCTTGCGTAATAAGTGGCACTCCCATTAATATCTACGTCAGTTTCGTCAAGAACTGGATTTGTTAAACTGCTATTTGTAAACCATGCAATTGTAACATTCGATTGATTTTCAGTTGTAACATCGGTGTTATATGATGTTAAATTTACGTTTACACTGCCAGACCCGGAAGTATCTTCACAAAGGGTGTAGGACTGATCCACCACGGTTGGCAGCGATCTAATTGTGATAATTTTTGTGGTAATATCACTAGGACAAGAAGAACCAGAATTTGCTACAAATTCAAAGGTTACATTTCCAAAATAGGATCCATCCGGAGTGAAAACTGATTCCCAGGTACCAGAATTGTTTGCAGTGGCAGACAGAGTTCCAGAATTCTCAGGACCAGATCCCTGGCCAGTTTGAATAATCCAAGAACCTGTGGAAGCACCCGAATTTATTGTACCTCCCAGGGTAATTGGTTCTGAAATACATACTTCTGAACCAGTGGAAGTTACGGTCCCAACTGGAAGAACTGAAATTGCAATAACTTTAGTATCGACCGCATCCACACAAGACCCATTTCCACTGACTGTAAGTGTTAGCGTCACATTTGTACCTGCATCAGTCGGATCAGGCGTATAAGTTGGTGTAATAGTATTTGCATCAGTTAAAACCCCATTACCATCAGAAGTCCAGTTAATTCCAGCACTATTAGTAACTGCGGCATCACTAACGGTGTAAGCAGTATTTTCACAAACTTCATCATCAGCTCCAGCATTTGCAGTAGGCTCAGCAGTAACCGCTAAGACTTTAGTATCGACCGCATCCACACAAGACCCATTTCCACTGACCGTAAGTGTTAGCGTCACATTTGCACCGGCATCCAAAGGATCTGGCGTATAAGTTGGCGTAGAGGTGGTGGCATTAGTTAAAACCCCATTACCATCAGAAGTCCAGTTAATTCCAGCACTATTAGTAACTGCGGCATCACTAACGGTGTAAGCAGTATTTTCACAAACTTCATCATCAGCTCCAGCATTTGCAGTAGGCTCAGCAGTAACCGCTAAGACTTTAGTATCGACCGCATCCACACAAGACCCATTTCCACTGACCGTAAGTGTTAGCGTCACATTTGCACCGGCATCCAAAGGATCTGGCGTATAAGTTGGCGTAGAGGTGGTGGCATTAGTTAAAACCCCATTACCAT
>NZ_CAXBEQ010000011.1:0-93107 GCF_963974845.1 uncultured Marivirga sp. | reverse complement strand
ATTCATCATACAACTTATCTAAATATCTACATTTTCTGTACAATTCAAATTCATCCGGTATTTCTTCAATGCGATAACCACAAATTACGCCTTTAATGAGGTGAGCATTTGGATTCAATTCTGCTTTCTGAAAGAATGTTTCAAAAGTTGCTTTTTCATCAATCAATTTTTGAATTGTTGCTTCATTAAAACCAGTTAGCCATTCTATAACCTGATGAAATTCTTCTTTAGTTCTACCATTCTTTTTTAGTCTATCTAAGTAATGTGGATAAACAGACGCAAATGTCATTTTTGAAATTTGTTCGTTTTTTTCAGCTGTAACTTTCATGATTAATTGACCTTTATATGGCGCTAGCGCCACTGTATAAATTCGTGGCTGAATAAAAGTATAAAAATTTGCGATAACTACCGAGGCAATCCACAGGATTGGCTTATTAAATTAATTTTTCATCAATAAGTCAATCCTGCGGATTTTCGGGCTCTCTACAAAGAGCTAAAGAAACAATATTCTACTAACAGCCATGATTTATGACAGGCTGTTAGGCTTAGTTGTTAATCTACAAAAGTCTCCTTTATTATGCTTTTAACTTCTTTTATCTCTGGTTTTGACAACCGACTGAGAGTTTTTATAATTCTTTGCTTATCAACAGTTCTGATCTGATCGAGCACAATCCAACCCATTTTGTTATCGTGTTTTACTTCTACTCTTGTTGGATAATTTTTTGAGCTCGTTGTCATTGGAGCAATCACGATCGTCCTTAGGTATTTATTCATCTCGTTTGGAGAAATCACAACGCAAGGTCTAGTTTTCTGGATTTCACTGCCGATTGTAGTATTTAAATTGACTAAAACGATTTCGTACTGATTTATTTCCATTCGTTTAGGTTTTCATCCTCGAACACATCGTTAAATAGTAAACTGTCATCCTTATTATCAGACATTTCCTTAAATGCCTTCTCCCACCCTTTTCGCGGTTTTGAAAGAGGTTTTATGATGATCTGTCCTTTTTCTAAAATCAGATCAACCTTATCTTTAATATTATATTTCTCTAAAATAGTCTTACTAAATCTTATTCCTTTAGAATTCCCTATCTGTACAACCGAAACTTCCATAATTCCCTTTCTTTTGTGTAATTACAAAGTTACTACTTTTCGCTGAAAATGAGAAACTACGGATAATTTTTTTGATTGTATGTATCGAATAAAGCAGAAATTAAGCCTAACGACTGTATAAAACCCGTTTGCTATACTGGTCTATGAAATACTGAAAGTAGTAATTTATGCTTTCTCCGCAAACTGGTACACTTCATTAATTGCAAAAGCTTAGAATAATTAGACTCCAGAGTTTGCCAAAGCATTATCCTTGGTTGTCAGCTATGAAAAGCAAGCATAAATTACAAGCTATTTAGCAGACACTTTGCCACCGGGTGGTTAGCAAATGGGTTTTATGCCATGTTACATACTTTTTAATTAAAATAGTAACCAATTTGAATTTTAACCAGTCCTTCAATTCGCTCTGCTCTGAGGAAATATTCAGAATAAGATTCATGATTGAAATATAGGTAAAATAAATTCTCGTCATCTCTTCCTATTTGGTAATCCTCAGTTTCTAATTTGATCTTTAATTCTTTAACATTGGCAGGAGTAAACATTCTTTCAGCAATCCAAATTCCAGATTGAATAATGTAGGATTTATCAATATTTTCTAATCTCACATTTTCTTTAATTAATGTGCCGGAAACTCCAAAATGATTACATCCTCCACGATGTGCTATCAAGGTATCTCCATTGTCAAGTAATATTGTAGCTTCTTTTTTTGAGTCATCCCAAGTGTAAGTTTCAGTCTCTTCAATTTCTTTGATGAAGTCATCTGTTTGGGTAGAAAGGTCAAAAACACAATCACTATCTTGAGAAAACGCTTGAAATGATAAAGTAAATAAAATGAATAGTATGATTTTCATGATGATATTGCATGTAACGTCCAACTATCATCCGTAAGCTGGACTTTTCAAATTTCTATAAAAGTATCTTATACCACAAGCCTTTGCAAATAGCTCTGTCGTAAAGGGAGTCAAGTGTTTGTAATTTGCTCTGTACTTGCAGTTCTTTATTCGGACTTTCTGATATTAGATTAGTAATTGCATTCGATTTCCTCTCATTTCTTTGTAACTCATATTCCTTTTGCTTGGCTAAAAAGTTTTCTAATGATGAGTCAGTTGTACACGATGCTAATACTACTGAGAATATAATTATAATTGCTTGTTTCATCTGGTTGCTATTGTTGCCAACATTATAGCGTTTTATTCATCGTTCTCTAAAAATAAATAAAAAAAGGTAAAATCCCCATTTCTGTAAATGTGATTTAAGAGCAGTAAGAATGATGAATAAAACGTTGTTGGACTGAGCCGATGGGACTATGGGCATAGTATGTTGGCTTTAGCTGCTGAAGCCTCATCTTGCCAATTGATAGCAGAACTTTTGCCTATTTGATTATGATTGATAGCGTCTATTTTCATCCGAAGGTTTGTTAATTAGACGTAGCTTTCCTGTTGAAGCTTTTTTCGCTTCTTGTTAAAGCTACAATCTTTCAAAGAACTGTCGGTCAGTTTAATACTAGCCGGGTGTTTTTTGTTTTGGTAATGGAACTGCCTTCATGCTTTTTGCCTTACACTTAGAACATTCCACAGGGTCTTTCCCTGTTAATTGCCGATAAACTTCCATGCCGTTGAGCCCTTCCAACACTGGGAAGTAAGTGATTTTATTAATGATATGATTACAGTCATCCCTAGCCTGTTTAAGGTTGGACAAGGACATAAAACCAAAATACCTGATTTTGCAAAACCCCTCAGGCAGGACATGCTGCATGAACCTTCTGATAAATTCGCCCGCTTCTAGGCTCATCACTTTTCTCAAGCCACCACATCGGTAGTCTTTATAATTAAAACTTACCTTTCCATTTTGATGGCTCATGATCCGTTGGTTACTTATGGCCACCCTGTGGGTATAATTGCCCAAGTAATTAATCAGATTTTCAGGGCATTTAAAAGGCTTTTCACTGTAGACCACCCATTTGGTCTTATAGCATTGCTGTTTTAGTTGTTCAAAGTGAGTGCCTGCAGGTATTTTGAGTCGGTCATTCTTGAAAGATGCTTCCAGCAGCTTGAGTAAAATACCTCTAAACACAGCACTTAACACCTTCACAGGTAAGAAATAGTTGGGGCTAGAAGGAATCCATTCTCTTCCGTCTTCGGTCAATCCTCCTGCAGGCACTATCATATGGATATGCGGGTGATAATCCAAGTTTTGTCCCCAGGTATGTAATATGGATACCGCACCTGCCTTTGCCCCCAGATACTTTGGGTTTTTCGCGCACTGCATCAAAGATTGACCCGCTGCTTTAAAAAGCACACCATAGGCCAGTTTTTGATTAATATAAAACAGCTTGTTCAAGCAGTGGGGCACGGTAAAGACCAAATGAAAATACTTAGTGGCAGGCAGGTTTGAAGCCAGTTTATCGACCCATTTGGCCTTTCTTATGAACTGGCATTTGGGGCAGTGCCTGTTTCTGCACGAGTTGTAGGCTTGCTGATTGTACCCACAATTATCACAGCTGTTAATATGCCCTCCCATGGAGGCACTCCGACATTGGGTGATGGCCTGGTAGGCTTTCTTTTGTACGAGGCAGAGTTTTGTGGTATTCAAATAATCCGCTGCGTGCTCAATGAAGATATCAGCCAATTCTGTTTTCTGTCTTTTGTTTTCCATCTTCCCATTTTTAAACTTTCATGTTATCTAGCGGGGAGCAAACACTGCCGGGGTCTGGCTTGGTGAGATGTAGATAGACGGTAGTGGTCTTAAGGGAGGTGTGTCCCATAAACTGCTGTATCAGCCGTAAGTTCACGCCTTGCTCCAACAGGTGCGTGGCAAAAGTGTGGCGCAGGGTATGAAAGGATACCGCCTTTTTAATACCGGCAAGCTTGAGCTTGTTCTTGACAATTTTAGCCAGAGTGGTTTCAGCCAAAGGACGTCCTTTGCTGTTTTGGGGTTCAAATAAGTACTTCTTAGGCCGCTCATTTTGATAATAAAGGCGTAACCTCCAGCGTTTTTCGGGAAAGCAACGTATAGCGGTCTTTCTTGCCCTTGCCCTGCATGACCCGCACCTGCATTCTTTTAGAGTCGATATGATCGGGTAGTAGGTTCAACAGCTCATTTCTCCTCAAGCCTGCTGAATAGGCCAACATAATGATAGCCTTATGTTTTAAGTTGCCGTTGACATTGATCAGCCTTTCCATTTCCTCAATGGAGAGGACGATCGGAAGCCTTTTAGATTTTCTAGGACATCTAATCTTAAAATCTTCCCATTCCCTTCCCAAAACATCGGTCTGCACTATTTTAAATGCACTGATGTACTGGTTCACAGTAGAGGCTGATAGGCCTTTTTCTATCACTACCTTGTGAAGATAATCTTTAAACTCTGAAAGGGTGATGGTCTCGAGCGGTAAACTGCTCACTTTAGCCAGGTGCGACATCAGTGAACAATACGTATTTACTGTACGGAAACTGTAATTCCGGAATTCCAGCTCTCTTTTCAGATGCTCTAAGGCATTGCTTTTTGTTTGAGTTTTCATAATGGTAACTTGTTTGTTTACCATTACAATTTAATCATACCTCTTTTTACCGTTTCCAGGAAGAAACGGTTTAGTTCAACGACCTTATAAAACCCGTTTGCTATACTGGTCTATGAAATATTGAAAGTAGTAATTTATGCTTTCTCCGCAAACTGATACACTTCATTAATTGCAAAAGCTTAGAATTATTAAAAAACGTAAATGTCCAATGCAGTATCCTTGGTTGCTAGCTATGAAAAGCAAGCATAAATTACAGGCTATTTAGCAGACACTTTGCTACAGGGTGGTTTGCAAATGGGTTTTATGCCATGTTACATGCTTTTTAATTAAAATAGTAACCAATTTGAATTTTAACCAGTCCTTCAATTCGCTCTGCTCTGAGGAAATATTCAGAATAAGATTCATGATTGAAATATAGGTAAAATAAATTCTCGTCATCTCTTCCTATTTGGTAATCCTCAGTTTCTAATTTGATCTTTAATTCTTTAACATTGGCAGGAGTAAACATTCTTTCAGCAATCCAAATTCCAGATTGAATAATGTAGGATTTATCAATATTTTCTAATCTCACATTTTCTTTAATTAATGTGCCGGAAACTCCAAAATGATTACATCCTCCACGATGTGCTATCAAGGTATCTCCATTGTCAAGTAATATTGTAGCTTCTTTTTTTGAGTCATCCCAAGTGTAAGTTTCAGTCTCTTCAATTTCTTTGATGAAGTCATCTGTTTGGGTAGAAAGGTCAAAAACACAATCACTATCTTGAGAAAACGCTTGAAATGATAAAGTAAATAAAATGAATAGTATGATTTTCATGATGATATTGCATGTAACAAGTGAATATAGTCACCCCCTGGTGACTATATATCTATTATGTCTTTAAACTTACTAATAATCTAATTGGAAACAAAAAGGGTTTTTAACAAGCCTTAAAGAACATTCAACTAAGAACTGTATATTTAAACGTTTAATAAACGTATAAATATACAGTTATGAAATCAGCAATAATCACTTGCTTTCCAACTCCTTAATTGCCAGCCAAGCCATTAAGCCCATACCCGTCTCCAATGCCAAAGGATCAATATCAAAAGTAGGGGTATGTACTGAGGAGTTAATACCTTTTGCTTCATTCCTAACTCCCAAGCGATAAAAACATGCATCTGTAGCTTGCGAGAAGTAAGCAAAGTCTTCGGCTGCTAACCATAAGTCTAAATCCTCCACATTTTCTTCTCCTAAAAACTCAATAGCATTGGCCTTTGCTCTTTCGGTCAGCTCTGGCTCATTTACTAAAAATGGATATCCTTTTCTGATCTCTAATTCGCATTTGGCACCCATACTTTCAGCCATTCCCTCAGCCATTTTTCTTAGCTTTTGATGAGCAGCAGTTCTCCATTCCTCATCCATGGTACGGAACGTCCCTTCTAAATACACTTCACTAGGGATTACATTGGTAGCACCTTCGGCCATAATCTTTCCGAAAGACAAAACAGTTGGAACTTTAGGGCTAGAATGGCGACTCACTATTTGTTGCAATGCTACTAATATGTGTGCAGTAATTATGACAGGATCAACATTCAATTCAGGCATTGCGCCATGTCCTCCTTTTCCAATAATTTTCATATATAATTCATCGGTGCTCGCCATATACATTCCGCTTCGGAAACCTACTTTGCCAGCATCAATCAAAGGCATTACATGCTGCCCTATTATATTATTGACATCGGGATTTTTTAGGACCCCTTCTTCAATCATTTTGGAAGCACCACCAGGTACTTTCTCTTCTCCGGGTTGGAAAATCACCTTGATCGTACCTTCAAAATGTTCTTTAAGATGATTGAGGATTTTCACTGTCCCGAGCATAGAGGAAGTATGCACATCGTGCCCGCAAGCATGCATTACGCCTACATTCTGACTTCTATAAGGCACTTCATTCTTTTCTGTAATAGGAAGAGCATCAATATCAGCTCGTAGGGCTGTTACTTTCTTATCTGGATTTTTCCCTTTGATTAAAACCACTGTTCCAGTATCCGCAACTCCGGTCTGGTGCTCGATTCCCCAGTCATTTAGCGTTTTACTGATGAATTTAGCAGTTTCAAACTCTTCAAATGATAATTCAGGATTACGGTGCAAATGCTCTCGAATCCCCTTTATCTCTTCGAACTGTGACTTGGCCAGTGATTGAATCTCTGATTTTAAATCCATTTTAAGTTTTGATTTTAAGTCTAAGGCTAGAGATTTTTTAAAGTACTTCTAGGTTCCGATCGGTGTGCCACCGACCTAGGCTAGCATTGACAAAAATTATTTTCTAACCACAATAGAAACAACCTGCCCCGACATTATCGGGGAAGAAGACAAAAGGATTTTCGCTAAAGCGAAAAAATTTGTCACTGACACCTCCATTACCAAAGGCAATAGAAGAAATTTCCTTCCGCTAGCGTCTACCTAGTAGAAATTACTACCGCCTCTGGCGACCTTTCTGTTCTATGGCAACAAAGCTAAACCTGTCAGGTTTAAAAAATCTAATTAATATAAATCCGTTGCGGAACCGAAATAGCATCAGGAAATTTTGGCTTCAACTTCAGCAAAGTTCTCTGCACCTCTAATCTTTCTGTAAATCTGCCTACTCTAACTTTATAGATCGGCTGTTTATATTCTACATCGGTCCTGATTTCAGGCAATACAACCCTTGCGGTATCCCGTGCTTCATAAGCCTCTGCGCTACTACTACCACTATAAATCTGTATGGCATAGCCATTTACGTAGCGAATTTCCTTATTATTTTCAGCTAAGGTATCAAGCTTTTTGTCCAAAAGGGCCGTGACGTCCGCATTAGCTTCGAAATTCTCACTGGTACTTCTGAAACTACTCTTTTCACTTTCCATCTCAAAGGCAGTATCCACTGTTGGACGATACTGGCTTAAGTCTTCACTATAAGATTTACTAGCTGTTGAAGTGGGTTGAGAGGTAATACAACCCACTATAAAAAAACCTAGTAATAAAAACGCTATGCCGAATCCAAATTTATTCATCTAATAAAACACATTTATTACTTTTAACATCTTCTTCCACTGTTTTGAATTTCACGTCTTTTTTCACGCTTCCATCCTGATATTGAACAGTTACTCGGTCATTTCTTCCCACAACTTTTTCAGATTTTGCCGGCATCTGCTTTTCGACCGGTGGTCTGTTTTTATTTTGACCTCCGCTTAATACAGAACCTGACTCCTCTTTACTTTCTTTATAATTCTGCTGCTGCTTTCTTTGCGCTGCAGCCTGCACTTGAGAGCTGTCCTGCACTGGCAAATCCAATTTCATCATAAATGAGCTGGTATCTTCATTTAATTTACCAATAAACCTCTTGAACAATTCAAAGCCCTCAAATTTATAAATCAATAAAGGATCTTTTTGCTCATAAACAGCATTCTGCACAGACTGCTTTAAATCATCCATTTCCCTCAAGTGCTCTTTCCAATTCTCATCAATGATGGCTAAAGTGGAAATTTTTTCCATAGAAAGTATGAGTTCCTGCCCTTCTGTATCTAAATTTCTTTGTAAATCAGTAACGACCCCAATTTGCTTTTTCCCATCGGTAAAAGGAACCATAATTTCTTTGACGGTAGCCCCTTTTGTTTTCGAAATGTCTTTTAAAATTGGAAAAGCCTTCTCTTTTATTTTATCATTCTTTGCTTTATAGGCAGTATAAACATGATTATACAGTTTCTCCGTAAGTTCGTTTGGCTTCAATGATTCATAATCCTCTTTGCTAATTTCAAAATCAATTCCGAAAGTACTTAAGATACTCAATCTGAAATCATCAAAAGCATCCATAGCTTTTGAATTGTTAACTATATCTTCGCAAGTATCATACAACATATTCATAATATCCAACTGCAATCTTTCGCCATAAAGTGCATTTTTCCTTCTCTTGTAGATCACTTCACGCTGAGAATTCATGACATCATCGTACTCCAATAATCGCTTACGAGTACCAAAGTTATTTTCCTCCACTTTCTTCTGTGCTCTTTCTATCGATTTAGAAATCATAGAATGCTGAATAACTTCTCCTTCTTCCAATCCCATTCTATCCATGAGTTTAGCGATCCTATCAGATCCAAACATCCTCATTAAGTTATCTTCCAAAGAAACAAAGAATTGCGAAGAACCCGGGTCACCTTGACGGCCCGCACGACCTCTCAACTGTCTATCTACTCTTCTTGATTCATGTCTTTCCGTACCGATTATAGCCAATCCTCCTGCTTCCTTCGATTCTTTTGCCAATTTAATATCCGTACCACGACCCGCCATATTGGTAGCGATAGTCACAGTACCTGGCTTACCCGCTTCCGCCACTACATCTGCCTCTCTAGCATGTTGCTTGGCGTTCAATACTTGATGTTTTATTTTACGCATGTTCAACATACGACTCAAAATCTCTGAAATTTCAACGGAGGTAGTACCTACAAGTACAGGTCTTCCTTCCTTACTCATTTCTTCAATTTCTGCTGCAACTGCATTGAATTTTTCACGGACCGTTTTATAAACCTTATCTTGGCGATCATCTCTAACAATATCTTTATTAGTTGGGATAACCACCACATCTAGTTTGTAGATATCCCAGAATTCACCAGCTTCCGTTTCTGCAGTACCGGTCATACCCGCTAACTTATGGTACATTCTGAAGTAATTCTGTAAAGTAATGGTAGCATAAGTCTGCGTAGCATCCTCAACCTTGACATTTTCTTTGGCTTCTATCGCTTGATGAAGACCATCAGAATATCTTCTTCCCTCCATCACACGACCGGTTTGCTCATCCACAATTTTTACTTTTCCATCTACCAGAATGTATTCAGTGTCTTTCTCGAAAAGTGTGTATGCTTTTAATAACTGATTCACCGAGTGAATACGTTCAGCTTTTACTGCATAGTCTTTAATCAACTCATCCTTTTTCTCCAATATTTCTTCATCAGCTAAAGACTCATCTTTTTCTAATTCAGAAATCTCTACGCCTATATCCGGTAGAATGAAGAAACTGGCATCTTCATCATCCCTAGTGATCAGATCAATACCTTTTTCAGTAAGGTCTATATTATTGTTTTTCTCTTCAATGGTGAACAATAAAGGCTCATCTGCCTCTGGCATTAATTTGGAATTATCTGCCAAATAAATATTCTCTGTTTTTTGCAAGATCTGACGCATACCCTGCTCACTCAGGAATTTTATTAATGGTTTGTGTTTTGGTAAGCCTCGGTATGCTCTGAACAGCGCTAGTCCACCTTCATCTTCTTTTCCTTCTTTGATTAGCTTCTTTGCTTCTAGTAAGAAGTCAGCTGTTAGTTTTCTTTGTTCTTGCACTAACTTTTCAATTCTTGGTTTTAAAGAATCGAATTCGTGTACATCGCCTTTTGGCACGGGACCAGAAATAATCAATGGGGTCCTTGCTTCATCAATTAGAACAGAATCGACCTCATCAATCATAGCAAAATGATGCTTGCCCTGAACCAATTCCTTAGTTTCGCGCGTCATATTGTCACGCAAGTAATCAAAACCAAATTCATTATTGGTTCCATAAACTATATCGGACTGATAAGCCTTTCTTCTTTCTTCAGAATTCGGCTTAAATTTATCAATGCAATCACAAGAGATTCCGTGGAATTGGAAAATAGGTGCCATCCATTCTGAATCCCGCTTTGCTAAGTAATCATTTACTGTTACAATATGCACTCCCCTTTTAGCTAGCGCATTTAAGAAAGCTGGCAAGGTAGCGACCAAAGTTTTACCTTCACCCGTAGCCATTTCGGCAATTTTACCTTTATGCAAAACGATCCCGCCAATTAATTGCACATCGTAATGCATCATATTCCAGGTCGTATCGTTTCCAGCCGCTTTCCAAGTATTATTCCAAATGGCTTTATCACCACTTAGATTAACATGTTCGGCTTTGCCGGACATTTCTTTATCGAACATATTGGCCGTTACTTCCAACTGCTCGTTTTCCATAAATCTACGAGCTGTATCTTTAACGATCGCAAAAGTCTCAGGTAACACTTCCAAGAGTATTTCCTCTAACTTTTCGTTTCTTTTCTCCTCTAAAGCATCAATTTCATTAAACAAGTCTTCCTTTGTGTGTAAATCCATATCAGGATTTTCGTCCACCTTAGCATGGAGAGCAGCTATTTCGTCATCAATATCCTTCAGGTATTGATTGATTCTCTCTAAAACATCGGTGGTTTTAGCCCTTAGTTCATCGTGCGATAAACTTTTTAATTTGGCAAATTCCTCATTGATTTGCTCCACAATTGGGAGTACTTCTTTTATATCTCTGTCAGATTTCGTTCCGAAAACTTTTGTCAGTCCTTTGGCTATAAAGTCAAGCATACTTTTTTGCTGTAATAATTTAAAATATGTGCTAATTTACACGCTTTTTTATGATTTATTTTAATTTTTAAAGCTCGATTTGCCCTTTAAAAACATTCTTTGCCGGCCCGGTCAGCCAGATATTTTTTGCATTCCCGTCTATCAACTCAAAATCAACACTCAATTGCCCTCCTAAGGTTTCAATTTTGACTGGAGAAATTCCACCATGCAAAACATGTGCAATTGCACAAGCCGTAACACCTGTGCCGCACGACAAGGTTTCATTTTCTACTCCCCTTTCATACGTTCTTACTGAAATTTGATCCTTAGACAGTTTCTCAACAAAGTTTACGTTGATGCCTTCTTTGGCAAATTCCTCACTATAACGAATGGAAGCACCTTCTTCTTTTACATTTTTGTCTTTTATGTTACTGGCAAAAATAACATAATGCGGTGAACCCGTATTTATCGTAAAATGCTCAGGAAAAGTATTGATTTTAGTTTGTGGGACATCCTTCATGCTTAAACGAACAATATCCCCATCAATAGAGGCTTCGTGTACCCCATCTGTAGATAAAAAGGTGGTTTGATTGCCAATAATCCCCAAGAATTGAGCAAATTTGACCGCACACCTACTTCCATTCCCACACATGCTTTGCGAGCCATCTGGGTTAAAAAATATCATTTCAAAATCATAATCATCATGATTTTCAATTAATATCAGACCATCGGAACCCACACCAAATTTACGATCACACAGTTTTTGAGCCATCGTTTTGTCTTTACTATTTACCTTTTGAAAGCGGTTATCCACCATCACAAAATCATTACCTGTTCCCTGATATTTATAAAATTCAATCCTTGCCATGTGCTCCTTTAAGCGAAAATAACACCAAAGAATTTCTTATGCCAGAATGGCACTTTTAAATTAATTTCTCAAATATTTTATACCGCTTTTTAACTCTAAAAAAATAAGTCCTATTTCTTTTGAATAAGAAAACTTCACAATGGTATTTGGCTCCAAAAACCCAGTTCTTGCAGTAATTTCAAAAACTGCAACTTCCTCTTTAAATAGTTGTCCATTTAACTCATAGTCAGTCATGATTTGAAACTCGAATGGAAGTTCTTTTTCTTCATAGTCATTCCAAGACAACGACTCTCCACTATTGGAATATATGTATAAACTGTTGGGTTTGTATGTCACCGCATCAAAGCGAAAAGATAAACTAGGCATGTTAAAGGAAACCCAAGGATTAGTATCAGAAAAGCCTGCATCGGCATTAATACTAAAATCACCTAATACGGTGCTTCTAAATTGTTGATAATGCATTTCCCTCATAGTCCTATGAGTTGGGATCAATAAAAAAGAACCACTCGATTCGCTGTAATAATTATCTTCTTCTGTTAGAACCCAATTAGTACTTATACCATTTTGATCTTTCATTGTAAAGCTATGATTTCGCTTTTCCTGTACAATCCAAGCCTCCGTTTCAGCTTGTAGATCTATTTCTTCATAAATTATAGCTCCATTACATGAAATCAGTGCTAATAAAAAAAGCAATAAAAATGATCTACTGGATTTCGTAAGTGTCTCCATTTTCCTGAATAATTTTTAGGATTCCTGAAGAATAATTATAGTAGAGACTATCAATCTCACTTTCATATTCCTCACTATAACTATTACTTTTTAATTTAAGCACATCGTAAAAATACTGATTATTGATTTTCACAGAATCAACCATCTCCATATCCTCATTTAATGAGAAGTACTCCCGACCAATTGCGATCCCGTAATTAAAAGTATTTTCCTCCCTAGCATAAATATTAGATTCAATATCATAAAAAGGATAATCAGCAACTATAAACATTTGTTCTCTTTCGTAGGTATAATAATCGCAGCAATGATCGCAACCGTCTGTTTCAACAGTGGAATTCCTATACACCTCAAATTGGATTTCTGTTCCTGAATTATGCACAAGTGTAAATTTATCTTCATTGTCGTACGGAATAAAATCACTCATATTCTCAGGAAAGGTGAAGGCATCAGTGAGAGTACTTTCATCACATTTGGGGTTACAAAAGCCCATTGCGGCAATAAGAAAACTGACAATTATGTATTTCATATTCAAAAATTTAAGCGCAAAATTTCCACAGAATAGACCCTGATTAAAGAAGATAGGTTGGATAGAACGCTGCGAATTTAACCCACCATCAAATGCGCCTTCGGATATTTATGAGTAGTGGTTGTAGCCCTGTTGCTGAGTGCTAATGCAAAGGTCAAGGTACCTACCCTACCTATAAACATCGATAGAATAATGATAATTCTTCCACCAAGTGATAAATCAGCTGTGATTCCTGTGCTTAATCCCACAGTACCAAAAGCTGAAACCTGCTCAAAAATTAACCGCTCTAAACTAATATCTCCATCCGTAATAGTCAAAGCGAAAATAGCAACCAAATTCATGGTAGCCGCAAAGAAAAAAACTGACAACGCTTTGTATAACAACTCCTTAGGTATAAATTTTTTATCAATTTCAATTTTAGCCCTATTATTCAAAGTAGCTATTACTGATTTTATCAATAAATAAAAAGTTGAGGTTTTGATCCCTCCACCAACTGAACCAGAAGAAGCACCAACGAACATTAAGAAAGATATAAGAACCAAGGCCGGGATTTTCAACGCACTAAAGTCCACGGTATTAAAGCCTGCAGTCCTGGCTGTTGCAGATTGAAAAAAGCTTGTAATCATGGCTTCCATAAAATTCATATCTGCCAAAGTGTTATTCCTTTCTATAAAATAAAAGGCTATCATTCCAGTAAAAAGTAACACCATAGAGGTATATACGGCTATTTTGGTGCTCAATTTCCATTCTTTCCATGGACTTTTAAATCTTTCTCTAAGATTTGTTACAGAAAATAGATCTTGTAGAGATGAGAAACCAATACCCCCTAAAATCAAAGTAATGGCTATTATGATATGTAATATATAACTAGTGGCTACGCCTTGTTCAAATAGTCCATTAGTAAACAAGCTAAAACCTGCATTACAAAATGCACTTACAGAATGAAAGGCTGAAAAGAATACTTTCTGCCCCACTGTGTTAAAATGAACATCATGACCCCATGAGAAGAAGATCAATATAAAGGCAATGAACTCCACTAAAAAAGTTATGAAAAAGATTTTGCTCAATAAACCCTTAGCAGAAAATAAAGAATCACTCTCGAGGAAATCTTGGAGCATTAATTGCTGCTTGATCCCTACTCCAGTCTTTAGTAAAGACGCTAAAAAGGAAGCAAAGGTAATAATGCCCAAGCCTCCAAACTGCATTAAAATCATAATGACAAATTGCCCTTTCAAAGAAAAATAGGTAGCAGTATCTACTACAATTAAACCCGTTACACAACTTGCACTAACAGCAGTGAATAAAGCGTCCATAAAAGACATGGTTTCATGCTTTACTGACATTTCAGGAAACATTAAAACGCCAGTTCCAAAAAAGATTAAGATGATAAAACTAATGATAAAGGTTCTAGCAGGCTTGGTTTTTAATTGAGACAAAATCACGCTCGCCTTTACGCCTTCGTAGGAAATTAATACTATAAAATAAAAGGCTAATAGCGTTTGATAGGCATCCGCATAACTATTGAATTCAAAGAAATCCTGTAAAAAATGTACAATCCTATTGTCAAAAGCATAATAACTAATAGAGTTTATCAAAATTATGATGACCAGTAAAAATTCTAATTTGTGGGACTGCAAAAACTCCAATCTTCTAAACGAATACAGCCATCGAATGATGAAACTCAAAAAATAAAACAACAAGATGATATCTAAGGCTAAAAATACTTGTTTCAATTCATCACTACTGACATCATACCCAAATTCGTACAGTAAAATTACACAAGCAGCAATCCATAAAAATACTTTAACAGAGCGAACCGTAGTTAGTACAGGTTTTTTGCTCTTATAAATTGCATTATTTAGCAATTCAATAATTGTATTTTTAATTCTACTTATATTCATTTAGTTATTTATACCTCTGATCTCAACCTACCATTAAATGTGCTTTCGGATATTTATAATTTTGAGAAATCTGTCTACTACTCAGAGCAAATGCGAAAGTAAGCGTTCCAACTCTTCCTACAAACATGGAAAGGATTATGACCACTCTGCCCGCTGTTGACAATTCGGACGTAATCCCCGTGCTCAACCCAACCGTTCCAAAGGCGGAAACCTGCTCAAAAATAATCTGAACAAAAGAAAAATTGCTTTCCGTTAATGTCAATACAAATACGCCAATCAAATTAATGGATGCAGC
Organism: uncultured Marivirga sp.; assembly: GCF_963974845.1. Lineage (NCBI taxonomy): Bacteria > Pseudomonadati > Bacteroidota > Cytophagia > Cytophagales > Marivirgaceae > Marivirga > uncultured Marivirga sp. Next base: position 77,806 of record NZ_CAXBEQ010000011.1, on the reverse strand, counting down.
AAAGAAAAAGATCGATAAAGCTTTAAAAAGTAACTCTTTCGGAATAAATCTTTTATCGATTTCTATTTTTAACCGCCCCCTAATAGTTGCAAATACAGAAACGAGAATCAAATAAAAGGTAGAGGTTTTAATTCCTCCTCCTACTGAGCCTGAAGATGCACCAATAAACATCAAAAATGCCAGTAAAATTAGAGTTGGCGTACGTAATGCGCCAATATCCACTGTGTTGAAGCCCGCAGTTCTGGTTACGGATTGAAAAAAGCTAGAAATTGTAGCTTCCATAAAGTTTTTATCAGAAAGAATGTAATCTCTTTCCAGTAAATAAAATACCAGCATCCCAAATACTATCAGGAATGCGGTCGTGTAAACGGCTACTTTGGTGCTTAATGTCCAATCTTTCCATGGGTTTTGATAGCGGTCCCTTAATCTTTTAAGACTAAAGATATCTTGAATCGTAGAAAATCCAATTGTCCCGAAAATCATGGAAATAGCTACAACAATATGAAGAATATAACTAGTAGCGACTCCATGCTCAGCTAAACCATTTGTAAAAAGACTAAAACCAGCATTACAAAAAGCGCTGACCGCATGAAAAGCTGTAAAGAATAATTTTTGAGCTTGTGAAGTAAAGACCACTTCATCTCCCCAAGTAAAATAAATCAAAACAAAAGTGATTAATTCTAGCAAGAGCGTGATAAAAATAATTTTTCTTAGTAAGCCTTTAGCTGAAAACAGCGATTCGCTTATTAAATAATCCTGTAAAAATAACTGCTGCTTTATCCCTACTCCACTTTTCATTATATTAGCAAAAAATGACGCAAAAGAAATAATCCCAAGCGCTCCAATCTGTACTAAAATCATAATCACGATTTGACCCTTGATGGTAAAAAAAGTGGCTGTGTCCACAACTATTAATCCTGTAACACAGCACGCACTCACTGAAGTAAATAATGCATCCATAAACTTCATGGAGCCCTCTTGATTGGTCATGGCAGGAAGCATCAACATTCCAGTTCCAAACAGAATAAGTATCATGAAGCTAACAATGAAAGAATTGGCTGGACTTGCTTTCAGTCGTGAAAATATATCCGATGCATTGATTAGCTCATAAATAATGAGAATAATAAAAAAGAAGGTGATTAAGGCTAAATAAGCATCTTCATAACTTTTAAACTCGAAGCTCTCAATGAAAAAACCAATTATTTTATTGTCAAGAAAATGATTACTAATTGTATTGATAATAATAATCAATACTAAAAAGGTTTCTAATTTATTATTTTTAAGGAATTCTGTCCGCCTAAATTCATACAGCAAGCGAATGAGAAAAGTGCTAAAATATATAATTAGAACAACGTCCAAGCCCAAAAATACTTGCTCCAATTCACCCTTTTCTGTTTCAAAACCAAACACATATAGCAACAGAATAGTGGCTGTCAACCAAATAAAAGCTTTTAGGGAAATAAGTGTATTCAACACCTGGCTTCTACTGCTATAGAGCATATTATTAAGCCATTCTGCAAAAGCATTTTTGAGTTTTGATAATTTCATTCTGTAAGAAACGCTTGGCCTTTGAGTTTACTGCCGAAATTTATAACTGTAAATTATGCTTTATTGCTTCTACTTCCAACTTTTTGGCATCAATTGGGACTACTCCTAATTCTTCGCATACAATTCCTCCTCCTAAGTTGGACAAAGTCGCTACAAAATCAGCTTTTAAGTTTAGTGCCATGCAAAGGGCTGCAATGCTAATAACAGTATCTCCTGCTCCCGAAACATCTGAAATACTTCTTTTGTAGGCAGGAATTAAATAATCTTCCTGCTCCGATTGAATGTAAACCCCTTTTTCTGATAAGGTGGTCATCACCATCTTTGAAGACAATCGTTCCCGAAGGAGTTGAGTTTGAGTTTTTAAGTTCTGTTGATCTGTGTGATCAAAATTCACATTCATGCCTTCTTTTAATTCCTTCAAATTTGGTTTAAATAAATCTACCCCTTTATAAGCAAAGAAATTGTTCTTTTTAGGATCAACAACAATAGGCTTTCCTGCGAGTTTTGCCTGTGTGACTGTATGTTTAATTATATTGGGTGTAATGGTGCCTTTATCGTAATCTTCAAAAATAATGACATCCACTTCCGGGATTAAATCAGATATTTTCTGTTGCAAAAGACTTTCTTCGGACTCGTTTAAAGGATGCAGGCTCTCGGAATCAACCCTCAACAAATGTTGCGAACCAGAAAGCACCCGTTCTTTAATTGTTGTAATTCGGTCTTGGCTTTTAATGATTCCTTTATCGGTAATCTTCCTTTTCTCTAATAATCCTTCAAAAATAATCGCTTCTTCATCATTTCCTAAAACCGCACATAAAATTGGTTCCGCACCTAATGACTGCAGATTAAGGGCTACATTGGCAGCTCCACCCATTCTCTTCTCACGATGCTTCACATTAACAACCGGAACAGGCGCTTCAGGAGAAATCCTTGAAACACTACCCCAGATATAAGCATCAATCATCACGTCACCAATGACTAAAACTTTCAGTTTTTGAAATGCTCTAAAAAGCTCAGGAATGTTTTGAACAGCCATTTATAAAAATTATGTAGTAGATTATTTCACCCTTACCAAGATTATTTGATAATGAAACCAGTCAGCTTTGTCCTGTACTATATCATCAATACGATCCAATATTGATCTCTTTTACAATTTTAAACATGACAGGTTTTGATAAAATAGATTTAATTATTTGAGTTCTGCCAATACTTTTTTCAAACGCTGCATGGCTTCTTTCAATTCATCATCAGAAGCCGCATAAGAAATCCTAATACAATTAGGCGCACCAAATGCGGTTCCAGTCACTACAGAAACATTGGCCTTTTTCAATATATAGATGGCTAAATCATCCGCATTGGTCACTTTTGTTTCACCGTCCGACTTCCCAAAGAAACTGCTAATGTCAGGGAAAATATAAAAGGCTCCTGTTGGAACATTTGTCACCACACCGGGCATCTCTTTCAATAAGTCGAGCATCATATCCCTACGCTTATGATAGGTCTTGGTCATCTCGAAAGTTGGTTTTAAATCTTCCGTAATGGCTGCTAATGCAGCTCTTTGAGCTATAGAAGAATTTCCAGAGGTAATCTGCCCTTGGATTTTTGTTGCTGCTTTTGCGATTGTCAAAGGAGCCGATATGTACCCCACTCTCCAACCTGTCATGGCAAATCCTTTAGAAAAACCATTGATCGTAATAGTTCTCTCCGCCATGCCTGGCAAAGAAGCCATGCTTATATGCCCTTCATTTCCAAAGTTAATATGTTCATAAATTTCATCCGACATGACCACTATGTCATCATATTGCCTGAGCACCATCGCCAATTTTTCTAATTCTTCTTTAGAAAACACACTCCCTGTAGGATTACAAGGAGATGAATATAGGACAGCTTTTGTTTTGTCCGTTATAGCACCTTTTAATTGCTCTGCAGTAGGTTTGAAATCATTTTCCAATGTGCCAGTTACGTAAACCGGAACTGCTCCGGCTAATTTCACCAATTCTGCATAACTGACCCAGAATGGAGCGAAAACTATAACTTCATCCCCAGGATTTAACATGGATAACATTAAGTTAGCTATAGACTGCTTTGCACCATTTGAAACTACAATTTGATCAGCTGAACTTGGAATTCCATTTTCCTTCTCCAGTTTTTTAGCAATGGCCTCACGTAAATCTTGGTATCCGGAAACCGGTGGGTAAGCAAAATACTTTTCACTATCAATTGCCCTTTTAGCTGCTTCCTGAATATGTTTAGGCGTTTTAAAGTCTGGCTCTCCCAAACTTAGACTGATGATGTCAATCCCTTGAGATTTCAACTCCCTAGCCTTAGCCGCCATAGCCAAAGTAGCAGATTCAGACATATTCATGATGCGTTCACTTACCGGATAGTTCATTTGTATACTATTTTAATATTTTTTCTACTATTGGAATAAAAATGTATTCCCCAATTCAGCGATAAAATTAAGTAATTAGCTAATGATGTGCTAATAAATAAATGGACAATAGATAAAAGTTTTAAGATACTTTCCTGTTGGACATAAAAAAACCCGCAAGCTTTTTGAAAAACTTGCGGGCTTATATTCTAATTGAATTAGACTTATGAAGCATCTCCTTCTTCTAAAGTAACCGTTCTTTCAACCGGATTGAAAGGACTAGGAATTAGTTTTCCATCTGCATCTAATAACTCTAATTTGATTTTCATTTCTCCCATTTCAGCACCCTCTATAAAATACGGTTGCCAATTATCAAGCATAAATTCTTCACCGTTGATGATGGCTCTTACTTTATTTCCTTCCTCAGAAAGCTCGGTATTTAATAGGTAAAAATCCAGCAATACTTTTTTAGCATCCTTACCAGAATAGGTTCCTTTCGGACGACTATAAAACATGTGCGGATCTGATAAATCGGCTAATTCCTGACCACTAGGTTCTTTTCCTACAGTAAACTGACGAATATTTGCCGCACCATAGCTCTTTACACTTTCATGATAAGAACGAGACAAGAATGATAAGGCTACATAATGACCTTCCTCCAAGTCTTTCGTGAATTCGGCTTCATAATGAGCTGAGTAAGGCTGATTATTTAAAATCAAATGGATATGTTGACCTTTTGGCGAATTAGCACAATTCTTAACATCTGCATCAATTGTTTGAGTTGCTAGTTCATAATTTTTCACATTATACGAGAACTTAACCGGGCCTGCCTCAATATTGGTTTCGTTTTCCATTGGGCTTAACATCTCTAACATAGAATCATCAAACTGCGGTGATTCAACGGGTGTCAAACTGATAGAAGAAACTGATTCTTGTACTTTTTCTTCAGTCGATTTATCTTCGTTTTCGGATTTTTCTTCTTTATTTCCTGTGCTACAAGCAAAAATTGCCGCCATAGCAAATAAAATACTAAATCTTATAGTGGCTTTTTTCATGGTTTTATGTTTTTTGATTTAATTTACTTTACTAAAGTGTACTAAGGTAGTGTGAATATGTTACACTATCAACACGATTAAACCCGATACTGTTATGAGCAAAAAATTATATGACGAAATTCCTTCTTTAAACCTAGAGGATTTCACCAAAGGAACTGATGAAACAAAAAAGCAATTCGTTAAAGAATTAGGAGAAGCTTATAATACTATTGGCTTTGTAGCTATTAAAGGCCATTATTTAAGTGATGACCTTAGCCAAAAACTGTATAAAGCAGTTGAAAATTTCTTTAGCTTACCCACTGAACAGAAAAAAGCATACGAAAAAGAGGAGTTAGCTGGGCAAAGAGGCTATACTAGCAAAGGGAAAGAGCAAGCTAAAGGACATAAAGTACCAGATTTAAAGGAATTTTATCAGGTAGGTCAATTTGTACCTGATAATCATGAGTTGAAAAAAGAATATCCTGATAATTTATGGCCCTCAGAAGTTCCTGAATTAGCAAGCTTAGCTAAAGAGGCGTATCAAAACCTAGAAAAGACTGGATTCGAAATGCTAAGAGCCATAGCGCTTTACTTAGGTTTGAATGAAAACTATTTTGATTCTGAAGTGACTTATGGGAATAGCATTTTACGTGCTATACATTATCCTCCTATCGAAAATCCCGAAGATTTACCTGCAGATGCAGTTAGAGCCGCTCAACATGGAGATATTAATTTAATTACTCTTCTGATGGGCGCCAGTGCAGATGGATTGCAAGTGTTAAGAAGAGATGGCGAATGGATTCCAATTACGGCTTTGCCCAATCAATTGGTGGTAAATGTGGGCGATATGTTGGCGAGATTGACCAACGATAAACTGAAATCCACTATCCACAGGGTAGTGAATCCACCTAAAGACCAGATGAAAAAATCAAGATACAGTATTCCATTTTTTATGCATCCCAAATCATCTATGGATCTCAGCTGTTTGGATAGCTGTGTAGACAAGGAGAATCCAAAACAGTATGATGATATGACAGCAGGAGCATTTTTAGCTGAAAGACTAGCAGAAATTGGCTTGTTGAAAAAATAGTGAGTGGTTAGGAATATCAGATACCTGATCTATTTGAAGGATATTTTTATCCTGTCTCTCACCACATTTGGAGGTGCTACTGCTCATTTTGCGTTCTTTTTAGACCACCTGGTTTATAAAAGAGGGTACCTGACAGAAAAAGAACTGATAGAAATGAATGCCTTGTGCCAAATGTTGCCAGGGCCTTCATCCACTCAAATTTTGACGGGTTTGGCGACAAAAATAGGTGGTGCACCTTTTGCTTTTTTAACTTTATTTGTCTGGGTAATTCCTGGAGTTGCACTGATGACAGCTTTTGGAATTATCATGTCCAATATAGATGAAAATCAGTTATCCACTCACTTCTTGACTTTCGTCCAGCCCATTGCAGTGGGCTTTGTAGCAGCTGCAGCCTATCGGATTGTCAAAAAAGTGATTCGCTCCAAAACGAGTGTTATTTTGCTTGTGATATCAGCAGCAATATCCGTTTGGATTAATTCTCCTTATTTATTTCCAGTCTTGATTTTAGTGGGTGGTTTTATTACGGCCTTCAAATACAAGTCACAGCCGATAGAAGAGAAAGAAAAAATTAAGATCAGATGGACGGCACTTATTATTTGGATTAGTGTATTGGTACTTATCGCAGTAATTGGACTTTTTACGCAATCATTGCCCATCAGGCTTTTGGAAAACTTCTACAGGAACGGAAGTTTGATTTTTGGAGGCGGACAGGTATTGATTCCTTTTCTTTATACTGAATTTGTAGATTTTAAGGATTATCTCTCTTCATCAGAATTTTTGAGCGGATTTGCCATAGCGCAAGCCATTCCCGGTCCAACTTTCTCATTTGCCAGTTATATAGGCGCACTTTCCATGCGAGAATATGGCGTTTGGGGTGAGATACTAGGTGGCTTTTTAGCAGCAGTAGGAATATTCGTTCCTGGCACTTTAATGATGATTTTCCTCATTAGGTTCTGGGATCAACTGAAAAAATTTAGAATTATTAAAGCCTCTTTGGAAGGGATTACTGCGGTCAGTTCAGGAATGGTGGTAGCTGCCATATTCCTACTATTTGAACCTGTACAAGCAAACTTATTAAATTTTAGTTTGATAATTGGAACGCTAGCCATCTTGCTTTTTACGAAGATTCCAGCTCCTTATGTGGTCTTGATTGGGTTGTTAGCTGGTTTTTTGTTTGGCTAAATGATCGGAATTTCTTATTTCCATTTAGAAATCAAGCTAATGAAAAGACCTATATTGATGTATCTCATCATTAAATTCATAGAGGCTAATGTTAAATTATGTAAAGCATGCGCAAAAAAAGCATACCTAAAACTGCACCGCCTCCAAATAGTGCCTGACTTTGGGGAGGCAGTGCATTTTTCTATCCATTTCAGGGGCCAATTTTACCTAAAAAGGGGTTTGAGATTTTTATGGAAACAGATGTACGTTGATTAAAATAGTTTAAAGCAAATATTTCAACTCAGCTACATCGTCCTCTAGTAACAATTCTACCTCAACCCCATGCACCAAAGCCACATTCTCCATCCCGTGCCCAAATGGAAAATTGAAGCCAATAGGAAAATCATAATCCTCACAATGAGCCAAAATGATTTCCTCAACAGATTGTCCATAAATAGATTGATCTTCTGTAAGATTAGTAAATTGCCCCACTACCAATCCCGCTAAGTCTTTCAATTTACCAGCTCTTTTTAATTGCAATAACATACGGTCAATATTATATAGTGGCTCGGCTACTTCTTCTATAAAAAGAATTTTACCATCATAATCTAATTCCGTTTGGGTTCCAATTTGATGAACCAACAAGGATAAGTTCCCTCCTATTAATTGCCCTTCTGCTGTTCCTCCTTTATTAAAAGTGCTAGTAGCTTTTATGGTGCTAATATTACCAGATAAAGATTCAATCAATTTGCTCTTATAGTCTCCTGAAAGTTTTGGTAATCCTTGAAGAACACTAGCATGTAAAGAGCAAAATCCATTTTGAAATGCGGCATGTAAAAGTGCGGTTATATCACTAAAACCTATAACCCATTTAGGATTTCTTTTAAACTGAGTCCAATCCAAAGCATCAATTATGTGAGTAATTCCGAAGCCACCTCGAGCACAATAAATGGCTTTTGCTTCTTTGTGGTCTAAGGCGAATTGTAAATCTGAAATCCTTTGCTGGTGAGTTGCGCCAAATTTAAAATGAGCATTAAAGGTATTGGGAGAAACTTCTACTTTATAACCCGCGTCTTTAAGGATTGCGATTCCATCTATCACTAAATCCTTATCAACCACCCCTGACGGACTTAATACTAAGATCAAATCGCCTTTTTTCAGAAATGGTGGTAGATTGTTCATATTAAATTATAGTTTAGGACAAAAAAAAGCCCTGAATTTCTTCAGGGCCAATATCATTATATTTCAATTGAAATTGAAATAGTATTTTCAAGAATTTATCAATTGTCAGTTGCGGAAGCATCTGGAGCTTCAACGCCTAATTTATTTAATACCATTTTAGAGATATCACCTGATTCTTCATCAGATATATATAACAAAGCCTCAGCTCTTAGTACATGAGTATACCCATTCTCTTCTGCTACTTTATCAATAGCATTTTGAATTTTCTCATATAACGGCTGATAAAGCTCTTGCTGCTTACGTGCAATTGATTGCTCCGCATCTTGCTGGAATTTTTGCAATGATTGTTGTAAACCTTGCAATTCCTGCTCTTTTTCAGCTCTAACCTGTTCAGTCATGGTAGGTGCATTTTGCTGATATTCTGCAACTTGAGCTTGAAAATCCTGGTACTTTTGCTGAATAGAATTTGAAAATTGTTTTTCGTAAGCCTCTACTTGAGATTGTACTTCTTTTGATTCAGGCATTAAGCTTAAAACATAATCAGCATTTGTAAATCCTATTTTTGTCTCTTGGGCACTTGCTGTATAAAATAAGCCCAAAGCTAAAATTAATATTAATCCCTTTTTCATCTGTCTATTTTTACTTTTATTAATTTTTGTTTAAATCGTTTTCGTCTAACAATCCTAATTCTTCTAGAACTAAATCTGTATAATCATGAATAGGATCAGTATATATCATGATAAGCTCACCCGCTTTATCGAATACTATTTGTAATCTTTCTTTTTTGGCAACTATTTCTACGGCATCAAAAACCTTATCCTGTACAGGTTTAATTAATTCCTTCTTCTTTAAAAAAAGTAAACCATTAAATCCGAACACTTTATTTTGGTACTCTTCAACCTCTTTCTCCTTCTCTTCAATACCAGCCAATCGCTCTTCCTTTAATTCCTTCGTTAGCAATACCTCCTCTGCTTTCAATTCTGCATATCTGGATTCTATCTCCTTACGCATCTGTTTGATTTCATTTTGCCATGCGGAAGTAAGTGCATCAATTTCTTGTTTTGCCTCATTATACTCTGGCATCTTACTCAAAATGAACTTAGAATCTACATAGCCAAATTTCTGTGCGCTCGCCATTTGCGAACTCAGGCTTAAAATTACAATTGTTATTAGGACTTTAACAAATCTCATACCAATTTATCTTTGTTGATTACCAATTGTAAAGTGTATTTGCCCTCCGCTTGCTCTATTTGTTCCAGGAGCGTTGTCAAACCCATAACCCCAATCGATACCGATAGTACCAAAGGCAGGCATAAAAATCCTTGCACCAACACCAGCAGAACGTTTTAGATCGTAAGGATTGTATTGACTAAAGTCGGTCCAAGTGTTTCCTGCCTCTCCAAAGCCCAATACAAAAATAGTGGCTGATGGGTTAAGAGAAATAGGATATCTCAACTCCATAACAAATTTGTTGTAGATCGTTCCTCCACTGATTTGTCGGCTAGTTGCGGCCCCATTTTCAAAACTTCTCACAAACTCAGTAGGTCGAAGCGAATTATCCTCGTATCCTCTCAGAGCAATGATATCACTTCCTAAAATGAAACCTTGCCCTGCTAAGCCAGAACCTCCCAATATAAATCTTTCAAATGGTCCAACTCCCACTTTATCTCCATAACTAGAAATGATACCAAAATTAGCTCTTGTATTGATAACTAAATCACCAACAATCTGATTAAAGAAGGAAGCATCAAACATCCATTTATTAAACTCTAGGAAATTAATACTTTCTTCGAATGAAAGCTCGTCATAATTCTTATTATTCAATAAACTATAGGGCGGAGTAAGTGAAACTGCCAAGCTTACATTCGATCCTTTTCTAGGGTAAATTGGATTATCAACACTATTTCGAGCAATGGTGGTTTTCACACTTATATTATTAGCTTCGCAGGTGGTACAACCCAATTGAAACCCTAATCTATTTGAATTATTCAATGTGTATCTTGAATATTCTAATGAATTAGCTAAAGTAAAATAGTTATCAGGCCATTTTAGTCTTCTAGACAAACTCGCAAATCCTCTGAAAATTCTGAATGAGCCAGAAATCCCTGATCTAGGATCGCGGAAATTGACAAAATCTCCTTGATATGAGTAACTTCCTCCAATCGTCAGTGCGTTTGGTTTTTTGCCACCTAACCATGGCTCAGTGAAGGAGAAATTATAACTCTGAAATTGTCTACCATTAGCTTGAAACTGTAAAGATAGGATTTGTCCATCTCCAACTGGCAATGGATCCCAATTACCAAAATCTAAAAAGTTGCTGAGGGAGAAATTATTAAAGGTTACTCCTAGGCTTCCTACGAAACCTATAAAACCACCCCAACCACCTGATAATTGGATTTGGTCATTTGACACTTCTTCCAAATCCCAGTTGATATCAACCGTCCCATCATTAGGGTTAGGTATAGGAGTTGGATTAACTGTTTCTGGGTTGAAATATCCTAATTGCGATAATTCCCTTTGTGTTCTAATTAGTTTCTCTCTACTGAACTTCTCACCAGGGATGGTCCTAAGTTCTCTTAATACAACATGATCATTGGTCCTTGTGTTTCCATTGATGGTTACTTTATTGATTGTGGCTTGGGCGCCTTCATAAACCCTCAACTCTAAATCAATAGAATCTTGCTCAACATTCACCTCTACTGGTGTGACATTAAAGAACAAGTAACCATTATCCATATAAATTGAGCTGATATCATTACCCGTAGGATCATAGTTCAATTTTCTGTTGATTTTCTCAAGATTATAGATATCACCTTTATTAATATTAAGAACAGCACTTAATACTTTATCGCTATACTTAAAATTTCCAGTCCAATTAATATCCCTGAAGTAATACTTTTTACCTTCATCTATTCCTATTTCAATGGCTATATTATTGCCGTCCTTAAAGATGCTATCATATGAAATTTCTGCATCTCTATAGCCTTTACTATTATAAAAGTCGATTAATGTATTTTTATCCTCTTCGTAATCTGCTTTAACTAGTTTAGAGGATTTGAAGAAATTCACATTTACATGTTCTCCAAAATAATCTAGCGCTTGACTGATGCCAACAGAATCTTGTTGAGTCATAAATTGGAACCAATCTTTTGGCTTGGAATGTAAAGCTCTGCTGACAAGATCTTCGAATAAGGTAAAACGTAATTTTTCGTTTGTATTTTTGAGTCGTCCTTTCAGTCGTCTGTCACCGAAAGCCTCATTCCCCACAAAATAGATATCCTTGACTTTAACTTTATTCTTTTTATCTACTTTGAAGATCAACTCTACCCCATTGCCAACCAAATTATCTGGCTTTTGCCGGGAAGTAACCTCAACATTCAAAAATCCTTTCCCTTTATAAAATTTTACGATATTAAGTTCTGCGTTTTTAACTGATGCATCTGTCAAAATTCTACCTTTAACTAAACTCAACTCATCAGAAACTTCTGACACCTTGGCTTTTTTTATACCCTCAAAAGTGAATCTAGTCAATCGAGGAAGCTCCTCTAGATCGAGAACTAATTTAATCTTGCCTTCATCAACCACTTCGTAGCGTACAGTAATATCAGCAAAAAGCCCTTGTCTCCACAACTTCTTAATGGCAAAAGAGATATCATCCCCTGGAATATCAATTCGGTCACCCTTTGAAATTCCGGTTATAGCAATCACCGCCCCCTCATCTAAATACTCCAAACCAGTGGCTACCACTTCTACTACCTCATATTTACGAGGCTTACTGTAGTCCATTGCTGGGTTAACTTGCGCTAGTAATGTATTTGCGCTTATAAGAATACCAATTAATAATAATAATTGTCGTTTCATTCACTTAATACTTTTCCAAATCTTCTCTCTCGAGATTGGTAATTTAATAATGCTTCGTGCAAATGTTCCTTTCTAAAATCAGGCCAAAGAACCTCCGTAATATAAATTTCTGAATATGCCAGTTGCCAGAGCATAAAATTACTTATTCTAAACTCTCCGCTGGTCCTAATCAATAGTTCGGGATCCGGAATACCTGCTGTTGACAAATAACTCTCGAATTTTAAGTCTGTCAAATCCTCATTCTTGAACCCTTTATGCTCACTTTCATAAATTGCTTTTCTACAAGCTTGAGTAATATCCCATTTCCCGCTATAATTCAATGCTAAGATTAAATTTAAGCCCTTATTATTTGCCGTTTCCTCCTTGGCAGTTTGCAATTCTTTATAACACTTACCAGGCAATTTTTCGATATCTCCAATGGAAGTTAATCTAACATCATTTTCCATCAGGGTTTTCATCTCTGATTTAATCGTAGCTACTAGTAATTGCATTAAAGCATCTACTTCAATTTTGGGTCTACCCCAGTTTTCAGTTGAAAAGGCATACAAACTTAAATGAGAAATACCCAATTCGGCACATCCCTCAACAGTGTCACGGACAGACTTTATGGCATTTTTATGACCAAAAACTCTGGCGGCTCCTTGCTTCTTAGCCCATCTCCCATTGCCGTCCATTATAACGGCTACATGTTTTGGTAAATTGTTTTTATCCAAATTTTTTTCCATCTGCAATCAACTGCTCGAAATAATGGCGCAAGGTACAAAAATCATTGTTATTAATAAACTTGTAAGAAAATTCTACTCTTTATTTTTGTAAGGGTACGGGGCAATCTACAGCCCAGAAAGTATAACTAATAGAAAGGCCTGTATAATAATACCAATCATTGTCATTCCAATCTCCAAATTGAAAATCAGAATTTCTCTTATCTGTTATTTCTTGAACAGATATGTTATCTAAGTAATCATAGAATAATTTTCTGGCAGAAAATTCGAAATTCAATGTCCATAATGGACCTAAGCTATATTTAAGACCACCCCCAAAAGGCAACATCAATTGAATGTCGCTATAATCAGCATTTTTTTCTACTCTATTGATGAGGAAAAAACCGGCACCAGCCGTTATGTATGGTGTGAATTTCACCAGTGCTCTATTATTTCTGAAATCTAGAAATTCGTAAGTAGCTTGTCCTGAAATTTCGGTGATAAAATCTCGAAATGAAGCATTACGGACTGCAGCTTGTGGATCAATGGGGGTTTCACTTCCTTTAATTCTTCCCGCAACAAAATTTAATTTACCTGCCCAACCTTCCTGAAAATTCCTCGCATAAAATAAATTAACTCCTATAGATTGGTTTTGTACAGAGTAAGTACGAATTAAGTCTCCAGTGTAATTAAAGCTAGCTATCCCTCCTCCAAATTCTTTGGATTGTGACATTGCATCTTTTGCAATAAGACAAAAAATGAATATAAAAACGCTATAGCAAGTTGCTTTTCTGAAAGAAGACTTCAACATAAATTATCTAAACTTTGCTCCTCTAACGAGCCCACCGCCTAAAATGTATGTGATAGATATATTAGTTGAAATATAAATGTCATTATCACTTTGATTACCCCTATTATTCCTTCTCACATCATCATTACCAATACCTCCCGCCTTTCCATATCCTGCAGCCCTCCTCCAAGTGAAATCGGGATTCAAGGCCGTATTGTAAGTATTAATTCTTTGGGAATAAAGCACTGGTAATATATTTTCATTAAAGGTAGTGGCATCAAACTGGTTTGATAAATCTGACATTGCCATTGCTAAAGCTACATCCGGGTTTTCTCTTGGATCACCAAAGGCTGACAAATCTATATACTCTCCACTAACATCATCTAAATAGTCAGTGAAAGTATGTCGATAACCGACTTCTAAAGATATATCTAAATTATTCGTTAATTTATACCTGGCGCCAATTCCTACAGGAATCACAAGTTGCAATCTGCTATAAGGAGTAGGAAGTTCTTTCCCGTACAAATCTTGGTATTGACTTCTTGTTTCTGCATCTAAGAATTGACCTTCCGTTCCTAAATCTCGGAGATTAACCCATTCTCCAGCTTGCTCTAAAGGAAAATATCGAGGTGTTTGGCCTCCTTGAAAATCTTCTGGATTTGGTGCCAAGAATGCATCGGTGGTCATAAAATCTGGAACGAGTCCCTTGGGGTTATGATATACCAGTCCTGCGCCAAAAAATGCATAAATATTTAATGGGGGTCTAGAGGAGAACCTTCCACCATGTTTAAATAAGTCAATTTGAGCCGTAGCTGAAAGCTCAAATATATCATTTCTGAAACCCAAGTTTCTTAAATATCTATTTGCATTTTCGTTGGTAAAATTATCTACGCCAATAGTTTCAGTGTCTGAGGCCTGTAATCTACCCCACATGAAATTTGCTTTCCAGCTATATCTATCTCCAAACTTTTGCTTTACAAAAAGATTAATACCCGGTCTTGTAAAAGAAACATCGGTACTTAAGACCGTTGGCCTAGGCGCTATATCACCAAAATAATTCAAGGCATTAATACCACCTCCAATGGAAAAATATGAGATTTCAGGATTGAAAAGTCTTTTAGAACCTGAAAATGAGCCTATCTTTTTGCCACCTCTTCTTCTTTTATTTTTTCCTCCAAAAATTTGAGCATCAACAGTTTCCGGCAATATTATAGCCGCTGACATGATGATAGAAAATACCAATAATAATCTTTTCATATTAATTCGGTTCTGTACTTAACGAGCAAAAATAAGACAAATAATTTAAATTAGTGGTACTCAATTCCTTAAATCTAGTCCCCAATTTAACTTTTGCCTTAGAGTATCAAAATAATTCATTTGGTCAAACGTAATCAATTTAGCTTTAAAATCCCCTTTTCTAACTGACATTTTGATCGAAGAATCGACAGAATGGGATTTTGAATCGAGGGATACAAGAAATTTGTTGCTACGCCCTTCAATTTTGAATGAAATTACACTTTGGTCTGAAACAATTAAAGGCCTGACATTCAAGTTATGAGCACTGACTGGAGTAATTACAAAATTATTAGAATGAGGTAAAATGATGGGGCCTCCACAGCTTAAAGAATAACCGGTTGATCCAGTTGGTGTAGCAACAATCAATCCATCTGCCCAATAAGAATTCAAATATTCACCGTCAACGTACGTATGGACGGTGATCATAGATGAGGAATCTGTCTTTAATATTGCAAATTCATTAAGTGCAAATGGAGTGGCGCCAAACACTTTTGAGTCCGTCTCTAAACGTATTAATGCTCTGCTATCAATTTTATAATTCTTACTCAATAAGTCAGAAAGGGCTTTTTCTATTTTACTTTTGGGAGTTGTGGCCAAAAATCCTAACCTCCCTGTATTAATTCCCAAGATTGGAGTTTCAATAGAACCAACATAGCTGACAGCCTCCAACAATGTGCCATCTCCTCCTAAGCTGATCAGATAATCCACATTGTCCGATTCAAACAAATGCTTGAAAATTCTGAAATTTGAATATTCTGGAAATGCTTTTCTAAATTTATCAGCAAATAATTGGGAAACTATTAATTCAACATTAGCAGAGATTAAAAAGTCAACCACTTTTTTGATGTATGGCTTTACCTCTTCATTAAATACCTTTCCATGTATTGCAATTTTTACCGAATCAGGCATCTAAATATCTCATTAACATATCTAATCTTTCTTTTTCATTAGATATTGATTTTACTTCTTGATACTTGGCAACTACTTTGTAGCCGAATCGCTCTAAAGTAGCAATTACGTGAGTCAAATCAATTTTATTGATCTTCAATGTCAATCTAAATTTTGTGGGTTCATTTTTATCAATATTTAGGCTAGACCCCATTACCTGGGCTTCATTTGACTCTATTAACCTACTTATTTCACTCAATGAATAATCAGACTGATTTAGTGAAAGCACAATTACACCTCCTTCACTTTGGATTGAAGCCGATTGAGAAAATATGGAAAGAGCATCAGATAACACGACAACACCTAGATACTCATTGTCATCATTCAAAATCACAACGCATTCGAAATCAAAATCCGTTGCTTTTTTTACTGCTTCATATGTATGCTGATATTCAAAAACGAAACAATTTTCCCCTTTCAATAAAAAGTCTCCGGCCTTAGCGTCCACGGTATTATGATCCATGATCATTTCTTCGGTTAAGAATCCCAAGAATTTTTTATCCTTTATCACGGGTAGCGCATGAAGCCTAAGTTCCTCCATCCAAATTAATGCTTTTGTAGCATCATCTGTAATTTTCAGAGGTGGGATCATATCGTTTATCAAATCTATTGTCATGCTGTTGCTTCAATTTCAGTACTTTTTAACCATTCATCTAGATAATTGTTAAAAATCTCTGGATGCTCCATCATTGGAGCATGGCAGCACTTATCTACAAATTTTAAAGTAGTATTTGGTATTAACTTATCAAATTCATGAGCTACCATCGGTGGCGTTATTGTATCATTCAAGCCCCACACCAATAATGTCGGTGCCGTAATTTTCTTAATATCTTCGCGCATATTATGCCTCTGCGCTGATTTGGCAATAGCTACAATTCGCATACACTTTGGGATACTTTTTGTGGTTTCAAAAACTTCGTCCACCAATTCTTTTGTAGCAGTTTTCGGATCATAAAAAGTATATGCCACCCTTTCTTGAATGTAATCGTAGCTTCCCCTTTTTGGAAAAGAGCCACCCATTGTATTTTCAAAAAGACCAGAACTACCAGTCAAAACTAATCTTTTTATTTGATCTGGATGTCTGAGGGTATAAATCAGCGCTACATGACCTCCTAAAGAATTCCCAATTAAGGTCATTTGGTCCAAGCTCTGTTGCTCTACAAAGCCTTCGACAAAATCTGTTAAAGCACCCAGTCCGGCTTGCTTGATAGGCATTTCATAAATGGGCAATAAAGGGATCAACACTCTATATTCTTGGGAAAACTTATTTACCACACCTTCCCAATTACTTAATGCACCAAACAATCCGTGCAATAAAACTAAAGGTTCTCCTGCTCCCTCATCAATATAACTGTACTCTCCTTTTTTATGTATTTTCATAACTTATTTTAATTCACTTTAAATTTGAAAAGCTGCATCCAGCATTTCAAAATCCAAAGATTAAACTTATTTTCATTATAACGATTAAAAAAATATTATGGTTAAATATATCAATTTCCTTCAAACTACGGTAATTTATTCAAAATAGCTTTCTTATTTGTTTTTAAAAGACCCATCCAATTCTCCAAAATTTTCAAACCATTTTGAGTAAGTGCTGCTTCAGGATGATATTGAATGCCATAAATGGGTAAATTTTTATGCTTAAAAATCATGTTTTCATTTTCTGTAGTCACTGCAAGGGGAACAAGCATAGTCTTTTCTAAATTACTAACTACTAATGAATGGTACCTTACCACCTCATATTCACTGATGATATCTTTGAAAAGCTTATCATTTACCAGAATATTAACTTTGGAAATCTTCCCATGCATAGGTTTTATACTTTTTATAACCTGAGCCCCGAAATAGCTGGCAATGGCTTGATGTCCTAAACAGATCCCCAAGATGGGTAATTCATTTTCAAAAAAACGAATATAGTCCATTAGATAGCCCGCCTCAAACGGTTTTCCCGGACCTGGAGATAAAACTAAGGCCTCATAATTGTACGACTTAATCTTTTCGGGTGGAACATCATTTCTAACAATTTCGCATTCCTTTCCTAATTGCTTGAAATAATCAACCAAATTAAAAGTAAAGGAATCAAAATTATCTATAATTAAAATCATAGGCTATTTTACAGAATATGATGAGTGATTTCTCAACAAATTGTCAGTGGGAAGGGAATATATGAATCGTAAGTCCCTTCTCTACACATTTGACTAAATGACTCTATTAAATTATGAATTGAGATTTCAACTGGTTAAATACATCCTGAATGAATGGCAAGTATGTTGCTATCAAATCCACCACGAAAGGAGCAATAGAAGCAATTATAGGATATACGTATGTGCCTTCTGCCATTTCCGCTGAAATACTAATATCTATAGATTCACCTAGCCAAAGAATCAAGCTTACACCAAATGCCCACTTTAAAAAACCTATTACAGCACCAGCAAAATTATCCAAGCCCCCCAATAAGGTCATATCAAGGATTTTTTTGACAATTTTCCCTACCAAATTCACAATTAATAAAATTGCGATAAACAACAACACAAAAGATATTATTGGCAAAGCTTGTTCCCAATTTTCAAAATAGGGCTGTAATACGTCCATGCCAAAATCCAGTAGCTTAAATGCGCCTACAATCGCCAAAATTAGCGCTAATAAGGAAACTATTTCCAAAAGCAAGCCTTTTTTAAAGCCTAAGTAGGCACCAAAAAACAAGGGTATCAACAAAATGATATCAAGTGTTTTCATCTAAAGATGTTATTTTTAATGGACAGATAGAATCTTTGATGATTTCAAGAAGTCAATATTTGCTTAACTAATTGAGAAATCATTTTTCCATCGGCCTTTCCCGCTAGTTCCTTGGTAGCAACCCCCATGACTTTTCCCATATCTTGTGGGCCTGAAGCACCTAAATTTTGTATTATTTCTTTCAATTTTTCGGTTAACTCTTCTTCAGACATTTGCTTGGGTAAGTATTTTTCTATTACCTGCAATTCGAGCATTTCAGCATTGGCCAATTCATCCCTACCATTTGCTTTGTAGGTTTCTGCTGATTCTTTTCTTTGTTTGGCGGCTTTCATTAATAGTTTCATTTCAGCATCTTCGGAAAGACTTTCTTCGGCACCCTTTTCCGATTCAGCTAATAAAATCATCGACTTAATAGATCGTAATGCTTGAAGCTCTTCTTTATTTTTAGCTTTCATTGCATTTTTAATATCGGTATCAATTTGTTGTTTTAAGCTCATAGTAAATTTTTAAAATCATTATCTTGCCGACAAAGTTATCATATAAAAATAAAATTATGACACGCTTAAGCGTCAATATCAATAAGATTGCCACTTTGCGCAATGCAAGGGGTGGAAAAAACCCTAATGTAGTGAATGTTGCTAAAGATTGCGAACGTTTTGGAGCCGAAGGTATTACAATTCATCCTCGGCCTGATGAAAGGCATATCACCACCCAAGACGTGTATGATTTGGCACCAATTGTAACAACTGAATTTAATATAGAAGGCTACCCAGATCAAAGGTTTTTGGATTTAGTTAAAAAAAACAAACCTGCTCAGGCTACTTTAGTCCCAGATCCGCCAGGAGTTCTCACCTCAAATGCTGGTTGGGATACGGTACAAAATCATGATTTTCTGAAAGAGATAATTTCTGAATTAAAAGGAATGGGAGTTAGGACTTCTGTTTTTATTGGAACAGAACCAAAACTAATTGAATATGCTGCGAAAGTTGGGACTGACAGAATTGAACTCTACACAGAACCTTATGCAGCAAATTACGCTAAGGATAGAGATGATGCTGTTGCGCCCTTTGTTTTGGCTGCCAAAAGAGCTAAGGAACTAGGCTTAGGGATCAATGCTGGGCACGATTTGAGCCTAGAAAACTTAAAATTCTTAAAAGAAAAAATTCCTTTTTTGGATGAGGTCAGCATTGGGCATGCCTTAGTTTGTGATGCATTATACTTCGGACTTGAGAACAGCATTCAGCTTTATCTTAGAGAATTGAGAGAGGCTTGATTGAGAAGTAGGAAGTAGGAAGTTTGGCGGAAGGATGATAAATGTTAGAATAATTTGAAAATATTGAAATTGTATTGATACTAAGTTCTAGTATCTAGATTCTAAAAATCTTAAAAAAAATGGAATTAAACTATAAAGAACTAGGTGATGGTAATCAGTCACTGATTATTTTACATGGATTATTTGGTTCATCTGACAACTGGATGACGATCGGTAGAAAATTATCTGAAAAATTCAAGGTGTACCTGGTTGATCAAAGAAATCATGGTGACTCACCACATGATGAGGTTCACAATTACGAAGCAATGGCTTCTGATTTGAAAGGCTTTATTGAATCAAATCATATTGAACATCCACATATTATAGGACATTCAATGGGTGGGAAGACAGCCATGTATTTCGCTGTTCAAAATCCTGATCTATTTGATAAATTGGTTGTTGTCGATATTGCTCCAAAGGCATATCCTGTCCACCATGACTCCATATTAGAGGGACTCTGCAGCTTGAATTTAGACGAACTTGAATCCAGAGGTGATGCGGATAAAAAATTATCTGAATATGTTCCTGAGAAGGGTGTGAGACAATTTTTATTGAAAAACCTTACTAGGAATGAGAAAAAGGAATTCGAGTGGAAAATAAATTTGCCGATTCTAGAAAAGAATATAGAAGTGGTGGGTAAAGGATTGGAAAAAAGATTAACTACTGAAAAAGAAGTACTTTTTATCGGTGGAAAAAACTCTAATTATATTAAATCAGAAGACCATATTGCGATCAATAATTTCTTCCCGAATGCAAAGATAGAAATGGTAGAAGGGGCAGGTCATTGGATTCATGCTGAAAAACCAGAAGAATTTTTATCTTTGATTGAAAATTTTTTACGATAAAAGCATCATAAATTTTAGGCCATGAAGATTAATATATTTGTTTTATTGATGGTGAGTATCCCCTTTTTTGCAAACTCACAAAATTCAACCTACGATCAAGCATTAGCAGATTCATTAGGGGCTGATGATTATGGAATGAAATCTTACAGTTTAGTGATGTTAAAAACCGGAGGTGGAAATATTGACGATAAGGCAGAAGTTGACAGCTTATTCAGAGGTCATTTGGATAATATTAGCAGACTAGCTGAAGCAGGAAAAATAATTGCAGCTGGCCCATTAGGTAAAAATGACAAAAATTACCGAGGGATTTTTATTTTTGATGAGCAAGACAAAGCTAAAGTAGCAGAACTTCTCCAAACTGATCCCGCAATTAAGGCAAACCTATTAGCCTATGATATTTATAACTGGTACGGATCTGCCGCACTTCCAGTATATTTGGAGACCCACTCAAAAATAGAAAAAATCAGACCGTAGCTTTCTTTAATAAGGAATTATGCAAATACAATACGCACTTGAACTTCTTGGAACTTTAGTTTTTGCAATTTCAGGTGCGTTGGCAGTAAAAGACAAATCTGAAGACTGGTTTGGTGCCGGATTTACTGGTTTTGTCACTGCTATTGGTGGCGGAACATTGCGAGATATAATGCTAGGAAGTTACCCACTTTCATGGGTGGGGGACATGAATATTATTTATACCATTTTATTTGGAGTACTACTAACCAGCTTTTTTAATAAGTTTCTTCAAAACCTGCGGAGAACGCTAAGTCTATTTGACTCCATGGGGATTGCCCTTTTCACCGTTGCTGGAGTAGAAAAAGCTCTATCGATGGGGGTGAGATGGGAAATTGCTGCCATAATGGGTATGTTTTCCGCTGTATTCGGTGGGGTTATTCGTGATACATTGGTTAACGAGACTCCTGTGATCTTTAGAAAAGAAATTTATGCCAGTGCATGCTTGCTGGGAGGAATGCTTTATCTACTACTAAATTACTTCCATCTTGACAGAGATTTGAACTTTATTTTCACAGCTTCATTTATTGTAACTATACGCCTCTTAGCAGTCAAATACCATATCAATTTCCCCAAAATATAAGAACGATATCTTAGTCCTGTTGATAGTGACCCGACAATCCTTCTTCCTTACTCTTTCTCTTGTAAACTCATTCCTTGATCCAATTACATTCTAATCAGGTTCTACTCCTCTTTCATAGGTGCAACTATCTTAATTAAAAAATAATTATATTGTTTTATTTTTAAAATAATCCAATAAAAAATTATGCAACTATCAATCCAAAATTTATCAAAAACTTACTCCAATGGAGTTAAGGCTCTTAATGATGTTTCACTCAATATTCCAACCGGTATGTTTGGTTTATTGGGTCCCAATGGAGCCGGAAAATCTACGCTGATGCGAACCATAGCAACATTACAGGATGCTGATTCAGGAAGTATAATGCTCGATGAATTAAATGTGATGGAAAATCCTCAGGCAATCAGAGAACGATTGGGTTATTTACCTCAAGATTTTGGTCTATACCCAAAAATCAGTGCAGAAGTAATGCTGGATCACATCGCGCAAATGAAAGGGGTAGGAAACAGAGCAGAGCGAAAAGAACTAGTAAATAGCCTTTTAGAAAAGGTGAACCTCTATGATCATAGAAAAAAAGCATTAGGCACTTATTCTGGAGGAATGCGCCAACGGTTTGGAATTGCTCAGGCACTTGCTGGAAATCCAAATTTGATTATTGTAGATGAACCAACGGCTGGTTTGGATCCGACCGAAAGAAATCGTTTCTATAATTTGCTTAGTGAAATAGGCGAAAACACAATCATAATCCTATCAACTCACATAGTGGAAGATGTAAGTACGCTTTGTTCCAATATGGCAATCATATGTAACGGAGAAGTCTTAATGCAAGGAAAGCCAACAGATGGTTTACAGCTGTTACAGCATAATATTTTTGCGAAGATCATTAAAAAAGATGAGCTAGAAGCGCATAAGCTTAAATATAAGGTGATCTCCACTAAATTGAAAGAAGGTAATTTAGCCTTAAGAGTAGAAGCTGACAGTAATCCTGGTAATGGATTTGAACAGGTTGAACCCAATCTTGAAGATGTGTATTTCAGTCATATCTCTAAAAAAGTTGATCCTATAACACTATAAATCCACAGCTATGCTTAACATATTCATATTTGAATTAAGGTACAGATTCTCCAGACCTGCTACCTATATGTACTTTGGAATATTGCTACTTGTTTCGCTCTTACTTTTTGCCTCTGGTAGCACCCCGGCAACAGAAAAAGTATTTCATAATGCACCAATCACGATTGCAAATCTCATGCTCGTTGTGTCTCTTTTTGGTATTTTAATAGCCTCAGCAGTAATGGGTGTTCCCATGTACAGGGATATTGAACATAAGACTGGGACATTTCTTTTTAGTTTACCTATTAGTAAAAACGCCTACTTCATGGGTCGCTTTTGGGGTTCATTTGTGACATTGCTATTTATATCATTGGGAGTGGTAATAGGGATTTATTTAGGGACAATAATAGGAGCTGCTACAGGATGGACACCTGCTGAAAGGTATGGACCCAATTTATTTATGAATTATTTCCATCCCTGGATTACTTTAGTGGTGCCAAACTTATGGTTCTTCTCAACTCTTTTTTTCGCGCTGATTATTTTTACAAAAAATATTAAAGCCATTTATTCAGGAGGAATCATTGTATTCATTATTTATCTGCTTACCAATTTCTTATCAAATGATTTGGATAATAAACAATTGGTTCAAATTTTAGATCCAATAGGGCTTAACTCATTTATTATTCAAGTTGAGTATTTGACTCCGTTCGAACAAAACTCTTATCGAGTAGATATATCAGGAAACTTACTAATTAATAGAATACTGTGGATTTCAATTGGTTTCTTTCTGTTTATAGCTTCCTACTTGCGATTCAGTTTTAAATACTTCTTTCAAGCAACAAGCAAGAAGCCAAAAGCAGAAACAGTTGAGAATTTCACTTCGACAACTCTCCTTAAAAAGGTAAGCACTTCATTTTCAAATATATATCAAAGAAGAAGTTTAATTACTCTGTCCAAATTGGAGATTAAAAATGTATTGAAGGATAGCTACTTCAGAGCGATACTTCTAGGGGGTTTGGTATTTCTGGTAATTGATTTTTGGATTGGGTCCACTATCTATAGTGTACCCAACCAGCCCTCAACTTCATTTTTGATGCAATTTAAAGGCTATGATTATGTGGTTTTTGTATTTATCATATTAGTCTTCTTTGGAGGAGAAACTTTGCACCGAGACAAAAGCTCGGGCTACTCATCAATCAGCGATACCTTTCCAATAAAAGATGGCGTAGTGATTGCTTCCAAATTCTTAGGGATGGCTACTATTTGCCTACTATTAGCCTCTTTACCTATAATTGTAGGCTTGGTAGTACAAACTTTGAAAGGCTACTACAATTATGACATTGGAGTGTATTTGGTTGATAGTTTCTTAATTTCCTTTCCTGATTACCTGCAAATGTTGATGTTAGTTTTTGCCGTGCATTTAATAGTCAACAATAAATTTGCCGGGCATGCAGTAAGTATTGGAATTTGGTTAGTTATGATCGTTCTCAGGGATTTCGCTGATTTCAATTTCAACTTATTCTTTTTCTCTTATAAACCCGGTTATTTGTGGTCAGATTTGAATGGCTTAGGCCATTTTGGTGCACCGCTACTTTGGTTTAATTTATACTGGACTGCTTTCGGTGTTTTTCTTATTCTATTCTTCTCGCTCTTTTATGCAAGAGGTTCAGATATCAATTTCCGAAAGCGATTGCAGCAAGGTAAAGGCCGTTTGAAAAATTCTACAGCCATCCTTTCCTATGTGCTACTATTTACTTCCATTGCTTTGGGCGGCTATATTTTTAAGACGGTGGTGTACACTAATGGATATATAACATCTACTGAAGCTGAAAAGCGACAAGCGGACTACGAAAAACAATTAAAGAAATATGAGTTTATAGCACAACCCAAAATTGTAAGCGTGAAAGTAGATGCGGAAATCTTCCCCAAAAAGCGAGATGCTTTCTCAAAAGTCTTAGTTGAAATGGTGAATAAAACCACTGAACCGATAGACTCCTTGCATCTAAATTTTTCCGGGGCCACTTTTTTTCATGCTCTCTATAATAAAGATACGCTGGACTATCGCTTCCCATTATCTTACGATAAACCTAAATTCCAAATTTTTGGAAAGAAGGAAGAAAAACCTTGGTACAAAATCTATGCTTTGCCAAAAACATTGATGCCTGGTGATACATTAGAGCTAGAATTACATTCTGCACTCACTAATCAAGGCTTTGCCAATAGTGGGTATTCCAGAGAAATTGTCTACAATGGAACATTCATTGGTCAAAGCATGCCATCAATAGGCTACAGCAGCGGCTCAGAACTAAGCAGTGATGAAAAGAGGAAGAAATACGATCTTCCTGAAAAGATTGATGATTTACCTCCGCACGATGATCCATATGGAATGCGAACTATGTTATTCAATGACGATGCAGATCTTGTCACTTTTGAAGCTACGGTTGGGACTTCATCGGATCAAATTGCAATTGCTCCTGGTTATTTGCAAAAGGAATGGACCGAAGGAGACAGAAGGTATTTCCATTATGTTCAGGACTCTAAAATCGATTTGTTTTACAATCTTGTATCAGCTGACTATGCTGTTTATAGTGATAAAGCAAAGGTTCCAAATGGAAGTGATGTTAATATAGAAATTTTCCATTTAGCTTCACACGACTACAATCTTGATCGCTTTTCAGCTGCTTTTAAAGATGGAATTGAATATTTTTCCACCGTATATGGGCCATATCAATTTCGTCAAATGAGGCTTCTAGAATTCCCAAGGTATGCGAATTTTGCTCAGTCTTTTCCTAATACTGTCCCCTATTCTGAAGGCTTTGGCTGGATAGCTGATTTCAGTGATCCTGATGATTTTGATTATGCCTATTTTGTAACAGCACATGAATTGGCCCACCAATGGTGGGGACACCAAGTAGTACCAAATTCTACACGCGGAGCTAACCTTATCTCAGAATCTTTAGCAGAATATACTGCCTTAATTTTGAGTGAAAGGAAATATGGAAAGGCTAACATGAAATCATTTCTTGAGGACGAACTAGATGGATACTTGAGAGGAAGAGCATTTGAGTCAAAAAAAGAAAACGTTTTTATTGACTGTAATAGATCTTACCAATGGTATAGAAAAGGAAGCTTAATTTTATATGGCTTGCGAGATTTTATTGGTGATAGTTCAATGAATAAAGCTATCAGAGGATTTAGAGATGAATTTGCACATAAAGAAACTCCTCCTTTTGCCGGTAGTCACGATTTATATCGCCATTTTGAATTGGTTACTCCTGATAGCTTGAAATACTACTTGGAAGATACCTGGAAGAAAATCACACTTTATGAAAACCGAGCTATCACCGCTTCTGCAAAGAAACTGAATGATAATTTGTATGAGGTTACTTTAAATATAAGTTCGCAGAAACTTTACGCAGATAGCACCGGTCAAGAGTCTCCGGCTGATTATGATGGTGATTATATGGATATTGGCATTTTTGCAGCTCAAGATAAGGATGAGCAAGGCAGAACCAGAACAAATCCATTATATCTTGAAAAGCATAAGATCCAGCCTGGTGAGCATACCATTACCCTGACAGTAAAGCAAGAGCCTATTACTGCTGGGATTGATCCGCTTAATAAACTGATTGATAGAAGAAAGGATGATAATACTGTAGATGTGGAAATAATAGATTGACGAAATTGTCTGACATTATATAATTCTAAAAGTAAAAAGCTTCATTGAGTTTATCTTCAATGAAGCTTTTTTTATGTTCGTTAAAAAAAAGTTCTTCAATTATAATTAGTAAACCGTATTAGTAGCAAGGCTCGTACAATTTTAAAGTTCAATATCCTCCAATTCCAATTCTTTAGTCAAATATTCAATTACTTCATTTTCTTCAACAGAAACACCATCAGAGGCACTTGCAAATAAGTACATGGTCTCCACAACAAACTCTTTTGAAGTTACATTTTCATTAAAATAATCCTTTAAAGCTGTTAAAAATTTAGATTGCCATTTATCTAAGTTTTTTAATAGATGCCGAAATTCGGCTCTGTATATTAACATCAAATTTTCTTCTTTTTCTTCTCCTAAGTCTTCTGAGGCAAATTCGTTTCCTAAAATTTTTGCAAGTCTTTTAACAGTAATCCATTCTTCTTGATCCATTATGCCATCACTCATTACCACACGAAGAGCTGGAAAAAGATTGACGATATATACAAATTGCTCTCTATTTAATTTAATATAGCGGTCTTGAGTATATTCTTTAAATAGTTGGTCGATTTTTGACATTATTTTTATTATTAAGGTTCACGGCTTTAGATAACTGGTGCGTTCGATTTTTTAATAACTTCTGGTGAAGTTAACAATAAAACATATTGCTGGTACCTTTCTAAAATTTCTCTGACATAATTTACCGGCTCCTCACCTCTACAATACCCATATTTCACAACAGGATCCGTATAATATTTTTTCTGCGATTTTAAAAGAAGGTATTTTTCCACATTATCCTCCCATTTCGTTGGGTCACCTTCATATTTTTTGGTAAGCCTGATCGCATCTTGCATATGGCCTATTCCCACATTATATGCTGCAATTACAAATTTCTGTCTTTCCACGCTGTCTTTTACATGTTTCTTGAAATTGCGTTGAAGCCAATTTATATAATTACCGCCTGCTGATAAACTTTCACTTGGATCAAATAAGTTAGTTGCACCAAATTCACGAGCGGTCGGTACCATCATCTGCATCAATCCCTTAGCCCCTGCCCAAGATTCTACATTTGGATCAAATTTGCTTTCTTGATATATCAAAGCCGCCAATAATTTCCAATCCCAACCAATATTTTCAGCAGTCTCTTTTATCTCTTCATCAAAAGGAGAAAGCTTTTCTCCCTGTACAGAGGAAAATTCAGAAAAAGATCTGTCAACTGAGCGTTTGAGATTTTTAAAATACTTGTTATAGATAACATAGTAGTCCGTTTCCTTTTGCCTAGCCTCCAACCAATTGTTAATATTACTTTCCAGAGAGTCCGCATTGGACCTTAAAGCCCATGCAATCTGTTGAGAAAAGCTAATTGGTGTTTTTACATCAATTATAGGATAATAAGTAGCATTCAACATGGCTACATCCTCATCTGCCACCGTATAATCTATCTCGCCTTCTGCCACCATTTTGATTAACGTTTCTACTTCCAAACTGCTACTATCTTCAATAATCACTATATCTCCACCTATCTCATCCGAAAGATTTGCCAAACGGGCTGAAAAAGCAGAACTCTTCCGAACATGAACTTCTTTTCCTGTCAACTGGATGGGGTCTCTAATTAACTCATTTTCTATTTCATGAATTTTCATTTCTCTCCAATTCTCTGGCTTTTTTTGAACTAGTACCTGTCTTGCAAAATACAGTGGATTCGTAAAATCAACGTATCGCTTTCTTTCTTTAGTCACTGTTAAATTAAAAGCCACAATATCTGCCTCCCCTCTATTTACTTTTTCAAGAGCCGAAGAAATACTATTATCTTTGATAATTTTAAGTTCCACTCCTAAGTCTTCAGCCAACCAGTTGAGCATTTCATATTCATAACCCATCGGTTGCCCTTTATAAATGAAATAACTAGTCGCACTATTATCAACTACCGCAGTGATGTATCCTCTTTCTTTTATTTTGTTAAAATCAAAATCTACCGGTTCAATGTCGTAAGAAAAATCTTGAGATTGTGAGTCCGTTTTAGTGGAACAAGCTCCTATTAAACTTATAAGTAGTATGGTCAGTACGTAAAAAGACTTGTTGAAAAATTTCATCATATCTTTATTTTAAGGTTGACAATATAGCCATTAAATATATGAGCAGGTAAATAGCCCATACATTTTCGACTGATTGCATATTTTTTAAGATAATCATATCTCCATCTAAAATACTGAAAATAAATTAAATGGTTTAAAAAGCTGATAGTCTAAAAAACAAAAAAGCCATCCAAATTATTGTTGAATGGCTTTAAAACAAGATTTTCAGTACTATTAAAATTCTTCTTCTTTATTTTTCTTTTTGTTGATCCCGCCAACTATCAAAGCTCCAATGGCACATAATACTAATTTCCATAAATACCCCAATGCTTGGCCTTGTAAAGAGAATCCTTTCTCAACTCCTTCCGCCATACCATCAATCATTTCAGTATTTGACCCTCCTCCAACAGCTTCCATTACTTTCATTGTATTTTCCATTTGAACCTCAACCAGGATTGGAATAATTTCAGGATCAATGAAATTATATAAGATATAATCAAATACTGTCCCAATAAATATCCCAACAGCTAAAATCACAAAAGCATTTAAAAAAGCTTCTTTGAAGCTCATATAGCCTCCGATTTTAGACCGATAGTCTCTACCTGCATAAATCGTAATACCAAGAAAAATTATAAGCAAAACAAATGGCATATATGAATCTACCATCATTGTTATATCAATCAAATATATTATCAGAGTGATAATGACGGACACTAATCCTAGTATGATTCCCCACTTTATTGAATGTTGACCTGTATTTGCTTCTTCTTGATTTTCCATGTGTTTAAAATTTAGGTTATAGTTTAATTTAGTTACAATTGTTTTTCTTTCTTGAATCAATGATATAAATAATTTTCCAATTTTCATCTATTTTGATGAACTGAAATGAATTTATGCCGCAATGGCTTAAATTTTCTCCCAAATAAAATTTATAATCCATCCAAGCATTTGCTACTGTGCCATCAGATTGGATACTTAAATTCTCAATTTGCTCATCCCACATTTCGCCTTTGTTGTTTGCTACTGCATCTAACCATCCGGAAGCTCCATTTAATGGACTGACTTTATTTCCCTTACCATCTACGCTTAGGCTCTGCATTTTCACATTTTGGTGCATATATGGAGCCATTTTGGAAGTGTCTGATTCTCGCATTCCATCAAAAATATTATGAATAATTTCAGCTATGGCGATAGAATCCTTCTGATGATTTTGGGCTAAAGCATTACACGAGATGAACAGTGCAAAACAGACTAGAAGTATGTTTTTCATAATTACAATTTATATTAATTGAAATTCAGAAAAAACAAACATGAATACAATGGTAATTACATCAATGGTAAAATCACCCCTCTTAAGAACTAGATCACATCTTCGAAAAAAGACCACACAAAGGCTTTTGGAATAGGACTTACCACATTAAAAGGTTCTTTCTTAACAGGGTGTTCGAAGCTAATTGCTCTTGCATGCAATGCAATAGAACCGTCCTTGGTTGGTTTAGGGAACCCATACTTAACATCTCCAATAATTGGACATCCAATTCTGGCCAATTGCACTCTGATTTGATGTGGACGACCTGTGTGAGGTTTTACTTCAATTAAATTTCTGTCCCCTAAGGCACGAACTAATCTATAGGATAAGGTAGATTTTAGACCTCCTTTTTTATCGCTCAGGTGTGCATGAGTTAGGTTTTTATTGGAATCTTTCTTTAGCCAATGTGTAATTGTATCCTCTGTTTTTGGCGGTCTTTTTTCTGTTATAGCCCAGTAAGTTTTGTCTACCTTCCCATCATGAAACAATTTCGAAACTCTTTCTAATGCTTTGGAAGTCCTGGCTAAAACCAATGTTCCGCTTACTGGCCTATCAATTCGGTGAGGAGTTCCACAAAATACTTTTCCTTGCTTATCATACTTTTTTGCAATGTATTCTTTAGCATGTTCTGAAATTGGAGTATCACCAGTTTGGTCACCTTGCACCAACATCCCTGAAGGTTTATTTACCACCAATAGGTGATTATCTTCATACATTACAATCTGTAAAAAATCTTGATAAGTCATAGGTGAAAACGCTAATTTTTTAAATTTAAAATTCAGACTGAAAATGAAATTCTATTTCAGGGAAATTATCTTGAACCATTTGAAGCCAAGCTTTAGTTTCCGCCATAAACACCATTTTCCCATCTTTGTCTTTGGCAATATGTCGATATTTAGACTTTACAAATTCATCTAATTTCTTCTTATCAGTACTACTGAACCAACAAGCTTTGTATAAATTCATAGGAGCAAATTCACAGGAAGCGCCATATTCATTTTTTAATCGGTGTTGAATTACCTCAAACTGAAGATTACCTACAACACCTACTACTTTTCTCGCTCCCATTTCAAAAGTAAACAATTGTGCCACTCCTTCATCCATCAACTGAGTTAGGCCTTTATCCAATTGTTTAGTTTTCATTGCATCCTTATTGATTACTTCTTTGAAGATTTCAGGAGAGAAGGATGGAATTCCTTTGTAAACCCCTTTCTCGCCTTCTGATAAGGTATCACCAATTTTCAGGTTTCCAGTATCAAACAAACCTACAATATCCCCAGGAAAAGCCTCATCTACGGTTTCTTTATCTTGTGCCATAAAAGCAGTGGCATTGGAGAATCGGAATTTCTTATCGTGTCTAACATTTAAATAGCTACTACCCCTTTGGAATTTCCCGGAACAAATACGAACGAAAGCAATTCTATTTCTGTGTTTAGGATCCATATTGGCGTGAATCTTAAATACAAAGCCAGAGAACTTATCTTCATTAGGTTTAATAATTCTGTCCTCTGTGGCCCTTTCTTTAGGAGCTGGAGAAATATTAATAAAAGTATCCAACATTTCCTTTACCCCAAAACTATTAATGGCAGAGCCGAAAAATACTGGAGCTACTTTTCCCGATAGATATTCTTCTTTATTCAATTCAGGATAAACGCCTTCAATTAATTCTACATCTTCTCTCAGCTGATCTGCCAAAGAATCCCCAACATTTTTATTCAGGTTCTCATCGCTTAGATCTTTTATTTCAATACCTTCTGCAGTCAATTGCTGCTTGCTAGCTTTGAAAATCAATAAATTTTTACTGAACAAATTATAAACGCCTTTGAAGGATTTCCCCATTCCTATCGGCCATGTCAGAGGTCTAACTTGAATGTCTAATTTTTCCTCAATTTCATCGAGCAAGTCATAAGGATCTCTTCCTTCCCTATCTAGTTTATTGATAAAACAAATCACAGGAGTATTTCGCATCCGGCAAACTTCCATGAGCTTCTCTGTTTGCTGCTCAACCCCTTTTACACAATCTATCACCATCACCACGCTATCCACGGCAGTTAAAGTTCTGTACGTATCTTCAGCAAAATCTTGGTGGCCAGGCGTATCTAGTAAGTTGATTTTTATGTCTTTATATTCAAAACCCATTACCGAAGTGGCTACAGAAATACCTCTCTGTTTCTCAATTTCCATCCAATCGGATTTGGTAGCCGTATCTATTTTATTAGACTTTACGGCCCCAGCTTTATTTATGGCACCACCAAAAAGTAAAAGTTTTTCAGTTAAAGTTGTTTTCCCAGCATCTGGGTGCGCAATAATACCGAAGGTTCTTCGCTTACTTATCTCTTGTTCTAACTTATTCATATAGATTTCTCAATGAAGATGCAAAATTACAAAGAATGATTGGTAATAAGAATCGAAAAGGCAAATCAAAAGAAAAGAATCAAGAGATAAAGCAATTGCTCATCCCTTGAAATTTTCTAAATTATTAGAATCCAAAATTCAATGAAATTATATAATTTCTTCCTGGTGCCGACATTCCAGAACTATATGGTCTATATCTTTGATCAGTAATATTTTCTAGCCCCGCGTTGATATTAAAATCATCCCAAAGTTGGTAGCTCATTTTAAAATTAAGCGTGTACCAAGCGGGAGAATACGTATTTCCATTATCATCTAAGGCATAAATTTCAGTTTTTGTCCTTTCTTCTACAGCTAAATCCGAATGAGATCGTTCAGCTTGATAATTTGCATATAGCTGTAATACGAAATCATTTGACTTGAAATTCAGTCGTGTGGTTCCAAATGTAGGAGCTGCATGCCTGGATGGACTTATAGAGCCGTCATCCAGTTCTTCTTCACCCTTTTGATAATTTAAATCAGAAGAAAATTGAAAGCCTGCTGGTAATTTCAGTTCAATTCCCGCTTGAAGTCCATAAACATTGGCAACCGCTGCATTTTGAATGGCCTGCACCCTACTCTTGACGCCATCAAAAACGATACTATCCCGCCCATTTAACTGAAAATCTCTTCGAACCATGGCATCATTGAGCAAAGTGTAATAAGCCGTAAGGTCCAATTTCAAAAAATCATTAAAGATTTTAGCCACTCCTATATCCCAGTTATAAGCATATTCAGCCTTCAAATTGGGATTGGGTATCGTAACTGCACCAGCTTCTGAATCGAAAACCTTCCCTATATCATCCACATTGGGTGATCGGAAAGCCGTTCCGAAAT
Organism: uncultured Marivirga sp.; assembly: GCF_963974845.1. Lineage (NCBI taxonomy): Bacteria > Pseudomonadati > Bacteroidota > Cytophagia > Cytophagales > Marivirgaceae > Marivirga > uncultured Marivirga sp. The sequence goes on along the minus strand of NZ_CAXBEQ010000011.1, from coordinate 44,479 downwards.
TGGTATTGATTGCCCAAGATTCTTCTGGGCGATAAACCAAACCCAAACTACCGGTTAAGGCCCCGCTATTGATCTTGGCGTCCGTAAATGGAAGGGCATAAAAAGTAGTATCAAAGGTTGCATCCAATACAAATCGATTGTAGCGAATACCTCCTTGTAAGCTGATTCTATCGGATGGTTTATATTCGTAATTGGTATAAACTGCCATGGAACTCCATGTGGATTCAGGATATCTTGCCCCTGAATTATTAATTTCCCCCGAATTAATATTTTCTTCCATCCCAGTAGAATGCACATCGTTTAAAATATATTCCGCCCCATAAAAAACAGTACTTTTACTTCCGATCTTCTTAATGAAATCTAGATTTGCAGAATAAGCGCCCACTTCCTCGGCTCTGTTTCTTCGGATTTCATCCTGAAAATTTCTATCTATCCTGCTTTCCTCAAATTGTTGTTGTGCCAAGCGAATAGATATCTGATCAAAAAATTTAGACGGTTTGGAATGGGTAATATTCAAATTATTCATCATCCACTTTTGTGGGCCATATCTCCATTCTGCATATTGAGGATTCCCGTCTAAAACCCGATTATGACGATCATAACGCCCATAATCAGAAGTTTCAGAATAATGAAACCCATATTGAAAATCCCAGTTTTCGTTGGGCTGGAACCTGACTTTTTGCATGAAATTCTTTTGGGTATAAGCCGTAGGGTTTTGGATTAAAGGATCTTCTTGTTCTACCAATCTATCCTCACCTTCAATCCGATCTACATAATAAGTTTTCAGATAATCATCAGAGCCAGTTATCCCCTGTTTTAAATGGTCATAATCCCATCTACTGGCACTGGTGACAAAAGCCCATTTATTCCAGCCATATTTAATATCAGCGTGAATGGTTTTCTCATTATTAGCAGAAGAATATCTAGTATTTACTTTTCCTGAAATTAGAATACTATTTGAATCTGATAACTCAGGAGTTAAGGTTTGAAAACTCATGACACCGCCAATGGCATCACTTCCATAAATAACAGAACCAGGGCCAAATAGAACTTCTGTAATTTCTGTGGCAAAAGGATCAAGACTAATAACATTTTGGATGTTCCCTCCACGAAAAATCGCATTGTTCATTCTGACGCCATCAACAGTATAGAGCAAACGGTTAGTTGCAAAGCCCCTGATCATAGGACTTCCTCCTCCTTGTTGGCTTTTCTGAATATAGACTTTTCCTGAAACTCCCAGTAAATCAGCAGCAGTTTGCGGATTTTGCAATGCCACTTCTTTAGGAGAAATAGAAATCACTTTAGAGGGTATATCACCTGAGTTTTGTCTCCAACGGGTAGCTGAAACCACCACTTCGTTCAAATTGAAATTATTTGGGTCTAACTTGATATTAAAGCCTGAAGATTTAATCTCTTCAAAACTTAAAACTACAATTTGATAGCCCAGCCTTTGAAATTGAATTTTGTGCGCTCCTGCTAAAGCAGAAATATCAGCTTGGCCTTTATTATTAGTGTTGATAAACTCGTTCATTTCCTCACTGATGATACTCACCATTTCAATAGGCTCTGCAGTTTGTGCATCCTTAACAGTAATAGTTTGAGAATAGGCCATAGCAATATTGCCTATCAATAAACTGAGTAATACTATATTCCTCATTAAAAATTTTTAGTTTATAAATAATTTAAAAAATAGAAGATGTACTGCTTATAAGAGGGTACAACTACCCAAGTTAGTCAGTAAAACAAAAAGAAATATTTAAACTATCATTTGAGGAGGTGGGGATGGAATAGAGTTGATATAATCTTCAAAAATGAACTCGTAGGCTATAGATGAATTTGACATTCTATTGAAATGCAATGCACTCCATTGAAATACTTTCTCTGAAAAGAGTGATTGATAAAATGTAATCAGTTTTCCTTCTTTCTCTTTCTTATCAGAGTGATTTCCTAAGAGAGTATTGACAACTTCGGCTAAATTTTGATTTAAGCTTGTTTCTTCATGATCCCACCAGCACCAATATTTTACGCTATCTGCCGTTTCAGCAAACTCCACTACATCATACATCTCTCCCAAATATTCAAATTCTTTGGAGTGCTCCCATTCTAATTTTTCCTTAGCTTCGGATTTACTGAGTTGAATTAATACCAATTCAGATCTGTCTAGCCCGTCAATAATTTTCCATTTTACTTCCCGCTTAATCTGATACTTTTGGTGGTTTAGATAAAGATAGGTCACCATAGCAGGTGCTATGAGGCAAAAAAGTAACGATATGAGGATAAGTTGCTTTTTCAATGCCAATTTTTCTACAGTGTAAACTTACAGCTTTTTAGTGGACTAGTTTAATGACACACAATATCTTCCATAAAAGGTAAATCACATTGATCAAATCAAAAAAGTAACTGATTGAAACTTTTATACTGCTATTTTATTTTCTCTTTGAAAAATCATTAACTTATGTGAAGAATAAAACGAAAACTGAGATGAAAGTAAAACCGACCATCAAAGCATATGAAACAGATGATTTAGTAGTAGAATGGCAACCTTCACTATGTATTCATAGCGAAAAATGCTGGCGTGGACTTCCAAAAGTATTCCGACCTAATGACAAACCATGGGTTTATTTGGAGGGAGCTACAGATGTTAATATCAAAGAACAGGTCGATACCTGTCCTTCGGGAGCCCTTTCTGGTTATTGGAAAAACAAAAAAGATGAATCCCAAGCCAGCCCTAACTCCGCCCAAGTTGAAGTCAGCAAAAATGGCCCATTAATGGTAAGAGGTAAAATTGAAATTAAGCACGCAGATGGAAAAAGCGAAGCAAAGGAAAAAGTAACAGCCTTTTGCAGATGTGGAGCTTCAAGTAATAAACCCTTTTGTGATGGCAGCCATAGTAAGATTGGGTTTGAAGGATAGAAAGAAAGCCTAATTGATAGGCCTTCTTTCTAATTTAAATCACCTCAATTTAAAGTAAATAGGAATAGTCATTTTCACTCTTACTGCCTGCCCTCTTTGCCTTCCGGCTTCCCATTTCGGGGCATTTTCAAGAACACGAATGGCTTCTTTATCAATACCTTCAGAAACCCCTTTCAAGACTTCCACCTGAGATAAAGAGCCATCTTTCTCGATCACAAATGACAACACGACCCTGCCCTCAATATTTCTTCTTTGTTCAAATGAAGGATATTCAATTGCATTACCAACATATTCATAAAATGCATCCATGCCACCATAATATTTAGGCTTTACCTCTAGTCCAAAATTACCATGAACACTGTTATCTTCTACTTTTTCTTCTGGAATTTCGAAGTCATCACCAGGATCGAATAAATCTTTGATCTCAATCTTTTCTTTTTGCTGGTCTTGCTTAGGCAACTCCTTTACCTCCACTATATTTACATCCCCTTTAGGTTCAGGCAATTTTGGTGGCTTGGGTTTAGGGGGTTGGGAAGTACGAATTACATCATCATTTAAGAAGACTAGCGGCTCTTCTACAGGAAAATCGACTTTCTCTTCTTCAGTTATAAACACCTTGAATTCAAAGGCAATAAAACAAAGGGTAATTGCTACAACTAATCCTATATTAAAGAATAAGGGACGTTTAGCGTACAATTTTCGAGTTGCATTTTTGAAATGTTCCATAGTGAATAATCATTTAAGGTTAAACATGATTATCCATACACCTATGGTTCTAACGCAAGACACTTGCATTAAGTATAAGGAAATTAGAATTAAGTTTAAATCTTTTTGGCTTTCTCCCAATAAACATCCATTTCCTCCAAGCTCATTTCCGAGATTTGTTTACCTTCTTTTTTACTTTCTGACTCTAAATAATTGAATCGTTTAATGAATTTCCTGTTAGTTTTTTCAAGGGCCTCTTCCGGGTTTATCCCTGCAAAACGAGCATAATTAATTAGACTAAACATTAAGTCACCGAATTCCTCAGTAGCTTTTTCCAGAGTGCCCGATTCTTCTTCTACTTTGAATTCTTGCATTTCCTCTTCTACCTTGCTCCAAACCTGTTCTTTTTTGTCCCAATCAAAACCTACTCCTCTTGCTTTTTCCTGTATGCGGATGGATTTTATTAGAGCAGGTAATGACTTGGGAACACCACCTAAAACAGATTTATTTCCTTTTTCCTTAAGCTTGATTTTTTCCCAATTTTCTTTGACTGCTTTTTCATCATTTGCTTCCACATCGGAATAAATGTGTGGATGACGATTGATCAGTTTATCTGATATTCCATTTAGCACATCTGCCATGTCAAAGGCTTTCTGCTCATCTGCCATTCGGGCGTAAAAAACAATATGAAGCATGAGATCACCCAACTCTTTCCTTATCTCTTCCAAATCATTATCTAAAATTGCATCAGATAATTCGAAGGTTTCTTCAATGGTCAAATGACGAATACTTTCAATAGTTTGCTTCTTATCCCATGGGCATAGATTCCGAAGCTGATCCATTATCGTAAGTAATCGATCAAAGGCTTCTAATTTCTCATTTCTTCTGTTATCTGGGTAAATTTGTACTTCTTTCATGTGACTTATCTGATGATTTTGAGAAAAGCACAAGTTAAGAAACTTTGCTTTCTTAGTAGGCGTTATCAAATTAGAATGTTAAATTTGTAAATCGAAAAAAAGAGGCAAAGTAATTGTCTGAAATCTTAATATTATGACTACTTTTTTATTAGCAATTGGATTGATAGGAGCGTTTTTTATTTTAATGTCGGTAAGATTATTATTTATAAAAAACGGAGAATTTAAAGGAACTTGTGCATCACAAAGTCCATTTTTAAATAAGGATGGTGAAGCTTGTAGCTTTTGCGGTAAGCAACCTGGCGAGCAATGTGCAAATCCTGACTCCGAAGTCAATAAGGTTCTGAATAAATTCTAATTAATAATATAGATTATTTTAAAGAAAGCACAGTGAATTTTTTCATTGTGCTTTTTTTATGTTAGAAAAAATTCGAAATATAGGATAAGAAACAAAATATTTTAGGATTCATGCAACCAATCATTTTTTTCTTGCATCTTTAAAAAGAAACTAACCCATAAACACATGAAGAATTTAGTATTAGGCCTTGTAATGATTTTGTTTGCATGTCAAGCACAATCACAGGAATCAGAAACCCGCTCTTTGTCTGATTTCACATCAGTCTCTTCGTCTCAAAGCATTCGAGTTATTTTGAAAAAAGGAGATGAAGCAAAGGTGGATGTTAGCACTACCGGTGACTTAGAAGATGTTATTACCGAAGTTAAAGGTGGTAATCTAAAAATTGAAATGGAATCTAACAAAATGTTCCGAAATATTGAAGTAGAAGTTACTGTCTATTTCCAAGAACTAGAAAGCTTAAAAGCAAGCAGCTCATCTAGAATGACATCCGAAGATTTGATTGAAGCTTCAAATATTGACATTAGAGGCTCCAGTTCAGCCAGGATGGACCTTAATGTTAAAGCTACAAATATTGAAGTCTCAGGATCCAGTTCAGCTAGAATTTCAGTAGAGGCTGAAGCTAATAATATAGAATCTCAAGTCAGCAGTTCTTGTAGGTTCACTTTATCTGGAAATGCAGAAAATTTTGAAGCACAAGTTAGTAGCTCTGGAAGAATTGATGCATCTGAATTCACTTGTCAAAATGCTGATTTAGCTGCAAGCTCCTCAGGAAGGATTGAACTAAATGTAGAAGAAAAATTAATTGCAAAGGCTTCATCATCGGGTAAAATTACCTATGGCGGAAAGCCGGCTTTAGTTGATGCAGATTCTGGATCAGGCGGAAAAGTATCTAAAATGTAAAAAAGGTATTCATTAAAAAAGGCTGTCTAAATTAAGATTAGACAGCCTTTTTGCTTTTAAAAATTCGACCGCGCTTATCTAAATGTTTTATCATAAAGCTCAATGCTTTCATTAATTACATTCATTGCTTCTTTTTTATCAAAGAAATCCTCTACTACCACTTTCTTATTCTCTAATTGCTTATAATCCTCAAAAAATCTTTGCATCTCTTTCGAAGTATGAGGAGGTAAGTCACCAATATCATTCATATGATTCACTGACATATCATTAGCTGCAACAGCAATGATTTTATCATCTGCTTCGCCTTGATCCATCATTTTCATTACACCCAGTACTTTAGCTTTAACCATACATAATGGTGGCAACTCAATAGAAGTAATCACCATTATATCCAATGGATCTTTATCGTCACAGTACGTTTGAGGGATAAATCCATAATTAGCCGGATAATGCACAGAACTAAAAAGTACTCTATCCAGCATTAAATAACCAGTCTCTTTGTCCAATTCAAATTTACCCTTGCTGCCTTTAGAAATTTCTATTACTGCATTTACATACTCAGGCACCTCATCTCCGTAATGGATATCATGCCAAGGGTTTCTTTTCTTATCTATCATCTTAAATTTGTAAAATATTTTTACAAAAATAAGAGATGTAGCTGAGAGCACCTACATATAGTGTTATTAGATTGTTATAACTTTACATTATGAACAAAAAATCCATAACCCCAACTATAAATCTGGAGCGAAAAAAGAGAATTTGGTTTTTAGCTAAAGCAGTACTTTTTATTGGTGGTCTTTTTGCTATTGATAATTTTAAAAATCAATTAATCGAATTTGGAATAGCAGAACACTATTTAAGAGCTTTGCGATTTTATCTTTATGCTGACCTTTGGATCTCATTAATAAGATTAGGCGTTGTTTATTATTATCAGCGAAAGCACAAATTATCTAAAGGTGTAAAAAACAATTTTGTTTTAGGGATCGATCATATCGCAAATATTTTGCACACTTTTGTTCTAATTGGCTCTATTCTATTCCTATTTAAAATAGACCCTATCAATCTAATAACTTCATTAAGTATTGTTGCAGCAGCTATCGCTATTCTTTCCAAAGATTATATTGCGAATATGATCAATGGTATGATCATTATGTTCTCAGAGGAAGTAATGATAGGAGATGAGATCAAAATTGGGGAGGTAAAAGGAAAGGTTTCTGATATCACTTTGGTCAATATGCATATTGTAAATGATGACGAAGATTTGATTTACATCCCAAATTCAATGGTTCTCACCTCTCAAATCTTTAATTACACTAAAAGAGCTATCCGTAAAGTCAGTTTTGATTTCGATCTGAAAAATGAGTTGACTACTGATGTAGAAGCTGTTGAAGCACATATAATTAAGGTGCTGAAGGAATATCATAAATATATCAAACATGACAGTTACGTGCTGCGAATTATTAAGATCAATGAAAATTTTACTTCTTTAAAATTTCAATTTGTGCTACACCGACACTCCGAAGTTCGCGAGAAGGATATTCGAAAAGCAGCTTTAAGGCAAGTATTAAAGTATATAGGAGATGCCAGTTCAAAATAAGGTCAACTACAACAAGGTAGTACTTTTCCAAAATTCTCACTTAATCAAAAAACATTTCGCTTTTTCTACTAACCACTGCAAAATACCGCCACGATAGTAACAAAAGGTTATTATCTCAGAGACCACCTTATCCAATATTCAGACTTACAAATCTTATCAAGAAACTGAAACACTTGTGATTGCTTTCAGTTTTGTATCTTTATGTAAACCAACACAAAAAAAGACTATGAAAAGTACAGTATTCGTATTGGGTTTTGCATTGCTAATTTTTGCATGCACCCCAACTAAAAAGGAAAATCAAGAAGAAGAAACACAGGTCAAGGAAGTAGTAGAAACAGCAGCCGATCCTAAATTGGTTAAATTATGGGAAACTGATACAGTGATGACAACCTGTGAGTCCGTTCTATTCGATGGAGAGGGAAGTCGACTATTTGTTTCTAATATTAACGGACAACCATTAGACAAAAATGGAGAAGGCTTTATTTCTATCTTAAATCTAGACGGAAGTGTTCAGGAATTGAATTGGGCAACGGGTCTCAATGCTCCAAAAGGAATGGGTATTTTTGATGGCCACCTTTACGTGACAGATATTGATAGAATAGTGGCCATTGATTTAGAAACGGGTGAAATCGCTAAGGAATTTACTCCTGAAAAAGCAGAGTTTTTAAATGATATTACGACCTCAGCAAGCGCAGTTTATATTTCAGATATGGGATTAGGCTTGATTCATAAGATTGAGGGTGGACAATTATCTACTATTGCCCAAGGTGTAGAGGGACTAAATGGCTTATTAAGTAAGGGGAATCAATTGATGACTTTGGATAAAAAGGGCTTGCGGGCATATGATCTTGCTGAAAACAAATTTTCAACGGTCAACGACTCCGTAACTGGGGGAGATGGTCTAACCATGCTAAATGACGAAACTTATATTGCCAGCAGATGGCAAGGTGAAATTTATCATGTAGCAGGAAATAAAGCTACATTATTGCTGGACACCAAAGCTCAAGAATCACAAACTGCTGATATCGGTTTAGATGCTGATAAAATGATTGTTTATGTGCCTACTTTCTTTAAAAATAAGGTAGTGGCCTATCAATTGGAGAAGTAAATCCAAAAAAATACGTATCGTACCCGCATGAACAGAACTGTTCATGCGGGTTTTTTTATAACATAAAAAAAGCTTCCGAGAATCCTCGGAAGCTTTGATTATATAAAAGTCAACCTGAACTTTATCATCTGAATTTATAAGAGAACCCTACACTAACTGAGCGACCTGGATTGTATCTTGTAAATACTTGCTCTTGCGCTTGATATCCCTGAAAGAACTCTTCCCTAAGATCACCAAGAATATTGCTGATACCTACGCTTAATTTCATTTTTTCGTCTGCACCAAATGTTTTATTCATATTGAAATTTAAATTATGGAATGGTTCAGAATAAATATCTGACCTATTTCCAATTCCAACGAAAATTAAAGTAGGACCTTGAACATTGTAGAATAAACCTCCGTCTAGCCCATTTTCATAATCGGCATATGACATTCCTAAATTCAGAATATAAGGTGACTGACCAGCCATTTCTCTAGTATTCTCAATAACTTGACCCTCCCTTGCATTGTTGGTTCTTGAAGCAAACTCGTTCGGAGCCATCTCAATTTTGGATTGTGTAACAGTTATATTTCCATTCACGGAGAAGTTTTCCAAAGCAGGAGTTATAAAACTTAGGTTTTTCCTGAATTCGGCTTCTGCACCCACAACTTCCCCAGTTCCTACGTTTCTAGGCTGGAAAAACCCTGCAATTTGTACATATTGAACCATCTCAATTGGATCTGTAAATTTCTTATAGAACCCACTTAATGAGAATGTTTGTCCTCTTTCTTGGAATAGTTCCCATCTTAAATCAAAATTGTCAATGTAAGTGGGTCTTAAGTTTCCATCCCAAACCACATCACCGGTTGCATTTTCGTCAGGGAAGAATCCACCAATGAATGACCGACCTGAAACAGGATCCAAAATTTCGGCAAATGAAGCTTCTTTAAAAGAAGGTCTAGCAGTAGTTCTTGAATACCCAACTCTAAAATTCTGTTTTTCAGCTAAAGAGTAAACCAAATTAGCGGTTGGGAATAAATCAAATGTTTCCAATACCTGCTCATTTTCTAGCAGCAAACCTTGTTGATTTAGGCCAGTATAAGATTGAGTATAGTATTCTGTTCTTAAACCAATAATTGCTTTAAGGTTTTCAATAGGTGCAAATTCATTTGATGCATAAGCTGCTGATGAATTAATTGTTGCATCATATTTATTAGTATTATTAGGAACGAACTGAGGTTCGTAACGTGTTCCACTAAATCCGTTTTCATCAGCTGGCCATAGGTTTTCTTCCTCAAACATCACATTTGGATTCAAAGTGATCTCTACACCATTAGGAATAATCTGATAGTTCTCAATTTTATAATCTCTTCTCTTGTAAGTATTTCCTCCACCAAATTTAAATTTGGCATCTTCTCCATTGAATTTATAGGATCTAGTGATATCCGCCTTGGACGCTAGGTTATCTTCATTTAAATATCTCCAGATTCTTTCTGGGTATCCTGATTCAGATCCAATGGTTAAGTTCTGCCCATCAAAGCCTTCATCTCTTATTCTAGTAAACCTAATGTCTGGATCGGTGATACTAGATCTTGTTGGAGACACCTTCCATTCTACTTGCCAATCTCTGCCGTCTATGTAGTGCTCACCAGCTAATAGAATATTGGTTAATCCCTTTTGTGTGTACTCTAAGTTTTCCTGACGTGCATCAAAATTTGCTCCTTGGTCCCGATTTCTATATTCAAATTCACCAGCTTTTGATTCTCCGTTTTGAAGGTGCAATAGATTTAATTTGTATTTAGAATTAGCAGTTTTCAAAGCCAATCCACCCATTGCACTGATCAATACCTCATTAGTACCATAATCTCCTATCTGAGTTTCTCTAACCTCTAATTCATTAGTAGATCTATCATTTGCTAATCCATATCTACCAAATTCTGCATCTTGATAGAAGCGAGTATTATTCTTGTAATTCAATGAAAAGCTATGGCCTAAAGTCATGCCACTTAATGCTTTTTGATTTCCAAAACTCAAACCAGCACTGTAATCCATAAAACTGTTCTGTCTCATGGCATCTAAAGTTGGGTTGAAATCACGAAGAATTGAACTAAATTTCTGGCCGTCTTTACTGTCTGGTCTTCCAATTACGTTTCCATAAAGTGGAATATCCTCAGAAGCAAAATTATCTGCTGGATTAGCTCTGGTTCCATTGTCAAAACCTAAGAAGTCTGTATTACTACCTTCGTATGTAAGGTAATTATTATTGAAGTGCATAGTCGGGTTAAAACTTCCACCAATGGAGACATCAAATGTTGGCTCCTCAGGAAATTCTTTGGTGTCTATATTTACAATTCCTCCTGTAAAGTCTGCCGGTAAATCTGCTGTAAAAGATTTAGTGACCATGATATTGTCAATTATACCTGTAGGAAAAATATCCATTTGCAAGGTATTTCTGTCAGGATCTAGGCCAGGGATATCAACTCCATTTAAAATAGATTTAGTATATCTATCTCCTAATCCTCTTATATAAACATATTTTCCGCCTTCTACAGAGATACCAGGAACTCTTTTGACTGCAGAAGCAGCATCACTATCCCCAATTTTTCTAAAATTAGCAGAAGAAATTCCATCTAGGACATTTGGCGATTTTCTTTTAACAGCCAATAACGCTGCTTCAGTAGATCGAATTGCTTTTGCAGTAACCACAACCTCACCTAATTGAGCTACATCTTCAGCAAGTGAAATATTATCTATAATATTAACCTCACCTGCATTCACTTTTACACCCTCAATAGTAACAGTTCTGTAAGTTACAAATGAGGCTTGAACATTATAAGTGCCAGGCTCGGCATTAATTTGAAATTTACCATCAAAATCAGTAACTGCACCAGTACTCGTACCTTCTATTACAACATTTACACCAAATAGTGCCTCACCATTTGCTGCATCTGTCACGGTACCTCTAATTATACCTTTTTGTGCTAAGCTTATTGCAGGAATAAGCAAAACGAGTAAAATTGAAATCAGAAATTTGTTATTCATCTCTTTGTTTTATTTGATGTTACAAAAATCCGATTAAAAAAGGAGAAAAGGTTTATTACTAAATTATTGAAATGTTAAATGATTGTTATTATCGTAATATTGCAATGTATTGAAAATAAAAAATCCCGATCAGATGATCGGGATTTTGTATATAACTTATGAAAAACTATTAGTTAAAAGTCTGTTAACTGTCCATCAGCATCGGCCCAAGTCCATCCTGCAAAAGCAGACTTATCAGCACCTACTGTTGGAGTAGTAACAACTGAAGCTTCATCAGCACTTAAGTTATCAAATGCTCCACTATCAGTCGTGTCATTAAAAATATCAGCAATCGTTCTATTCCCTTCATCTAAATGACTTATATTGAATTGTAAATTGCTTAAAACGGTAGCTCCTGAATTGAAATTAGCAACAGAACCATCATCATCCAATTCAAAGTCAGAATTAGCTTTAAAGTTGAAGAAGTAGATGTTTTCTAATCTTACGGAAACAGCATCTCTCAAATCTGCGTATTCTCCACCAGTTGCATCTAAATCACCTTTAATAGAACCATTTTTTAGAGTATATCCACCCTCGTCAAGTGCACCTTCAGGACCATCTAATTCAAGAGCATGATCAGAATCAAAACCTAGGATACCAATAAAATTATCAATTGTTCCTGTATAATCTTGATCACAGTCAAAGCTATCATCATAAGAATTCCAAACTAAAAGATTTGTTACATTTACAGATCCTCCAAATGGCTCGATACCATCATCTTGGTTTGCAATAATTTCGATATTTTCAATCATAGTTCCTGTACCAACACCACCAAGAGTCAAACCATTGATTTCATTACCTTCACCTATATTAGCACCACCGTGACGAATAGAGATGTATTTTAAAACACCAGAATTATCAGCAACGTTGGCATTTTCACCACCACCATATAAGCCGTTGGTGTCAGAAGGTGGAATTCCTTCAATTTGAGCTACTCCATCAGGAGTTGAAATAGGAGCTCTACCTAATACGATTAATCCACCCCATAAGCCATCAATGTCCGGATCTAAATTAGGAGAAGCAATCATACCTGGCTCAATTTCATCTGCAACTGATGTGAAGATAATTGGGGCTTGAGCCGTTCCTTCTGCCATTAATTTACCACCTCTTGCAATAACCAAGGCAGTCGCGTTTGTTCCTGTACCTGCTTCACCTTTAATGATAGTCCCTGCTTCAATAGTTAAAGTAGCACCATCTAAAACGAATATTCTACCGCCTAAACGATAAACAGTTTCATTATTCCAAGTCACATCCTCTGAAATATTTTCTGTAACTGTAACTTCGGTTTCTACTTCAGGTGCTTCTCCAACAGATAAAACGTGAGTAACTGTTTCTTCATCTCCGTCCACATCGGTAGCTGTAAATTCAAATACAATGTTCTGATCTGCGTCAGCTTCTTCTGCGGTGTAAGAAAATTCTAATGACAAAGAAGTAGCATTAGCTTCAAATTCTGGTTCTAAATATGATTCTCCATCTTTAGTAACCGTTACACTTGCTAGTCCGTCTTCTGCAGTAATAGTTGCATTTACTGGACCTAAAGTTCCTAAATTTTCTATCTCAGCTGTAGCTGGGATCCCTTCAATTGTCACTAGATTGTTTGGCTCCGGATCATCATCACATGCTGTGAATATAAATCCTGACACCAATGCTAGCATCGCTAATAAATTAATTTTCTTCATCGTGAGTAATTTTTAATAGTGTTTAAATTTCTTTGCGACAAAGGTGGGTTTTAATTGTTAACTGAAGTTGTCAAACTTTTTAGCAAATTGTTACCAATTTTATCTACTATTAATTTTGTGTTAAAATAAAAAAAGCGATCCATATGGAACGCTTTCAGAACTGTACTCAATACTTATATCGAACTATCCAATAGGGATCTGTCTAAGGATCTTCTCAATAATGTCTTTTGTAGTAACACCATCTGCTTCGGCTTCGTAATTGAGCAAAATCCTGTGATTCATAACATCATAAGCCACTTCTTTAATATCTTCAGGCAACACATAATCCCTACCTTCCATATAAGCTACAGCTTTAGCACTCAAATTTAAGTTAATACTAGCCCGAGGCGAAACACCATATTGAATGTATTCTGCTTCTTGTTTCAATCCATAATCTAATGGAGACCTTGTGGCATATACCAATTCGATAATATAGCGTTCCAATGATTCAGAAATCTCAACCTGATTGACTTGATCTCTGATGCTGAAAATTTCTTCCTTCGTTAGAATTGTATTAACTTCTTTATTAAAAGACATATTAGACATTCTTCGCATCACCTCTAATTCCTGAGATTTGGTTGGGTAACTCACCGTTACTTTCAACATGAAACGGTCGACTTGTGCCTCCGGTAGAGGATAAGTTCCTTCCTGATCAACCGGATTTTGAGTCGCCAAAACCAAAAATGGTCTATCTAATTGAAATGTTGTTTCTCCAATAGTCACTTGTTTTTCCTGCATTGCTTCCAATAATGCAGATTGTACTTTGGCAGGGGATCGGTTTACCTCATCTGCTAAAACAAGATTTGAGAAAATAGGGCCTTTCTTGACTTCAAAATTCCCTTGCTTCTGATTATAAATCATGGTCCCGATCAAGTCGGACGGCATTAAATCCGGAGTAAACTGAATACGCTGGAAATCTAAATGCAAAACATTCGCTAAAGTATTAACTGTTAAGGTCTTTGCCAAACCGGGAACTCCTTCCAACAATACGTGCCCATTAGTGAAGAGTCCAATCAACAAACGATTGACCATATATTCTTGACCCACTACTACTTTAGCAACTTCAGACATTACGTCTTTTACCTTTTGCTGCAATTCGCTTTTATTTGCTACCTGTGCTTCTTCCATGATTGCTTTATAAACTTCTTTTCCCTATAATATTAAACTGATAATTATTTATACAAATATTTATTTGAGTCAAATATAAAGCCAGTTAGATTTCGAGGCAAATGCCTGCGTCCCCAGCTTTCTCTTTGGCTCATTCAAAAATCAAATATATTAATAAGTAACGATACTGTAAACCGCTTCATTTTCTTTAGCTAGTCTTTTTTTACCTTCCAAAAACCCTAACTCAATCAAAAAGCTAAAGTTACCCACATTTCCACCTAATTCTTTTACTAATTCCGCTGCGGCTACAGCCGTTCCTCCAGTGGCCAGTAAATCATCGTGAATCATTACCTTCTGATTTGGCTTAATGGCATCTTTATGAATCTCCATTGTCGCACTGCCATATTCTAAATCATAGGAATATTTAATGGTTTCATAGGGCAGTTTTCCTTGCTTTCTGACAGGTACAAAAGGAACCCCTAATTTTTCAGCAATCATCATTCCAAATAAAAAACCTCTTGATTCCACCCCTACGATCACATCTATACCGTCATCTTTGGCTTTTTCCACAAACCAACTCACAATTTCCGTTACCAATTTTGGATGCGATAGAACTGGAGTAATATCTTTAAATATAATGCCAGGCTTCGGAAAGTCAGCTATGTCCCTTATTTGAGCAGTAATTTTCTCTGATAATGTCATGAGTGCTAGTTTATTTCTTGGAGGTTTATATCGCTTTTAATTTTACTATTAGGTCTTGGAGCATATCATCGTCAAAATCAAGATGTGTTACAAAACGGACATCATGCTTCCCAAACGGAACGGCTAATATGCCATTTTGCTTTAATTTCTCCACAAAATTCACTGATAATGCATTATCTGCTAATTTAAATATGACAATATTGGTTTCTACGGGTAATACGGATTCAACAAAACTTAAGCCTTCCAATTCCTCCGCTACAGATTTTGCTCTATTATGATCTTCCACCAATCTGTCAATATGGTGATCCAGAGCATATATTCCCGCTGCAGCTAAAAATCCAGCTTGACGCATCCCACCTCCTAACACCTTACGCACTCTCCTAGCTCTTTTAATATCCTCTTTATTTCCCAATAATAACGAACCAACAGGACAACCCAATCCTTTAGAAAGGCAAATTGATATAGTATCAAAATGTTGACCATAACTTTTCGGATTATCTTCAGTAGCAACTAAAGCATTAAATAAGCGTGCTCCATCTAAATGCAGCTTTAAATCTTTATCCTTACAAACTGCGCTAATTTTTTCAATTTCTTTAAAATCATAAACACAGCCCCCACCTTTGTTCATCGTGTTCTCTAAGGAAACTAATGTAGAAATGGGAGCATGTACATCGTCCGGATTGTTGATATTATCCTGCACCATTTCCGCAGTAATTCTTCCTCTATCCCCTTGCAATAATCGAACAGATGCAAAAGAATTGTAAGCAATACCTCCGCCCTCATATAAATAGATGTGAGATTTTTCATCACAGATTACTTCGGTATGTGGCGCTGTATGAACTCTAATAGCAATTTGATTAGTCATGGTGCCACTGGGGCAAAAAATGGCGGATTCCATTCCAAAATACGCAGCAGCTTTTTTTTCTAAAGCATTTATGGTTGGATCTTCTCCAAAAACATCATCCCCAACTTGAGCCTCGATCATGGCCTCCCTCATTCCTGATGTTGGTCGGGTTATCGTGTCACTTCTTAAATCAATCATTTTAAGATACTTTTTCGAACCAATGAGGTAGTTTTACTTGATCCGTATAAAACTTTTTCCGGCTATGACTACTATCAAAAGGAACTATTTTTTCAATACGGTCTGTTTTTGGGTGATAGAAGGCTTCCACATAAAAATCATTCAACAAAAATAAATTGACTTTATAGCGGTAATAACGGATGGAGGTCACAAACTCTCCGTCAACATATAAAGTCTTTATTTTCTTGAACAAACTTAAACTTACAAACTCTTCAACTTTCACTGACTTATTTCTTTTTGATAGTATATAAATCTTTTCTTCTGTCCTTCAAATTACGCACACTGCCGTAAGTATGCAATTCTTTTAGCAAATTTACATCTACATCTGCAATAACGGTCATCTCCGTGTTGGGCGTAGCTTCCGTTTTAACACCATTGGTCGGGAAAGAAAAATCGGAAGGTGTGAAAACTCCTGACTGTGCAAACTGGATATCCATATTATTTACTTTAGGCAAGTTACCCACACTTCCGGCTATAGCAACATAACATTCGTTCTCAATCGCTCTAGCTTGAGAGCATAAACGCACACGCATATAACCATTTTGAGTATCCGTCAAAAATGGAACAAATAAGATTTTAACGCCTTCGTCAGCCAATAATCTTCCCATTTCCGGGAATTCTACATCATAGCAAATGTTAATCCCAATCTTACCACAATCGGTGTCAAAAGCTTGAATTTTCTTGCCCCCAGTCATACCCCAAGCACTGACTTCAGCAGGAGTCATATGAATCTTTTCATAGGTTTCGCTGGTTCCATCCCGCCTACATAAAAACCCTTTGTTATAGAGTTTCCCTCTGTTCATTACAGGCATACTTCCGGTAATAATGTTCACATTATAGTTGATGGCGTATTCCTGAAAAATTTCCTTTAAAGGTTCTGTGTACTTAGCTAGTTCTCTAATAGCTGTGGCTTCATCCAAATGGTTGAATTCTGCCATTAGTGGTGCATTAAAGAGTTCGGGGAATAAAATAAAATCACACTGATAGCCACTCACCACATCAATAAAAAACTCAATTTGCTCCTGCATTGCTTTTAATGATGGGGTTGGCCTCATTTGCCACTGCACCAATCCTAAACGAATTACAGTTTTAGGGATATGAACGTACTCCTCAGAAGGTTCATAATAAATATTATTCCATTCGATGAGCGCTGCAAACTCCGCAGATTGTTTGTCTCCAGGCAAATAGCCTTTCAAAACTTTCTTTACATGGAAATCATTTGATAATTGAAAAGACAAGGTCTTATCGTAAACCTCTTTAGCAATTACTTTCTGAATATACTGCTTTGGTGTAAATTTTTCAGCATACTTCAAATACCCAGGTAATCTCCCACCAGCCACTATTGACCTTAAATTCAGTTGTTCTACTAAATCTTTTCTAGCATCATACATCCTCCGCCCTACTCTCATACCCCTGAAGTCAGGATGCACAAAAACATCTATCCCATATAAAACATCCCCTTCTGGATTGTGGGTGTTGAAGGTTTCATTTCCTGTGATTTCGGGGTAGATATGATTATCCCCGAAATCAGAGTATTCCACAATAATCGATAAAGCGCAACCCGCTACCTGCCCGTTCACCAAAACACATAACTGCCCTTCAGGAAATTTATCAATTAAGGTTTTTATATGTTCGACCTCCCATAAATCATCCCAGCCAGCATAAGCCTTTTTCATGGACTTGATCAAGCTGCGATAGTCCTTCAGTTTTAGATTTTCTAGGGTTACAATAAAATTATCTTGCATATTATTATTAAATGGCTTCTCAAATGAAGCCTATAAAAGTACGTTTAAAAGAAAAAACCACAGCAATATAAGCGGATTTCACTTAAGCTGTGGTTTCTAAATAATATTAACTTCCTTAAATAGGAACGTTTACGTGTCTTTCAGCATGGTAAGAAGAACGAACCAAAGGACCAGACTCAACGTACTTCAATCCTCTTTTTAAACCTTCTTCCCTATACATATCAAATACTTCAGGATGGACATATTCCATCACATCATGGTGCCGTTTTGTAGGCTGTAAGTATTGCCCCACTGTTAAAATATCACATCCATGAGCAACCAAATCATCCATTGTAGCAAACATCTCCTCTTGAGTTTCACCCAAGCCAACCATTATTCCTGTTTTTGTTCTTTTGCCATACTCTTTGGTCAATTTAATTTGATCCAAACTTCTTTGGTATTTGGCTTGAGGTCTCACTCTTCTGTAAAGACTAGGAACGGTTTCAATATTGTGCGAAACAACTTCTTGACCTGCTTCAATCATTCTATATAAAGCATCCCACTTTCCTTTAACATCAGGAATTAATGTCTCGATGGTAGTTTCAGGGGAAAGTTCCTTTGTTTTAACTACGGTTTGATACCAAATCTCGGCACCTCGGTCTTTCAACTCGTCTCTATTAACAGAAGTTAAAACTGCATGCTTAACCCCCATTTTTTTGATAGCTTCAGCTACCCTTTGAGGCTCTTGCTCATCATACTCTGGCGGACGTCCCGTTGCTACCGCACAAAACGAACAACTTCTCGTACATACATTTCCCAAAATCATAAAAGTAGCAGTCCCTGCTCCCCAGCACTCTCCCATATTTGGGCAATTACCGCTTTCGCAAATGGTGTGAAGCTTATTTTCATCCACAATTTTACGAACATTAGCATATTCCTTACCAACAGGTAATTTCACCCTTAACCAATCCGGCTTTTTATTTTTCTTTTTCTCTTCTTGGCTTACTACCGGTAAATCTATCATATTAATTCTTTAATCTATTCTAAATCTATTTTCTAGACCCAAACAAAATACTTACAAAAGCAGCCGGGTAAAAGTTATAATTCTTAGTGCCCAAGGGAACCAATTGAATTTCTCTGGAAAAAATCTCACCTAAAAATCCAACCTCAAATCCAGTTACTTTACTTTTGAAAGTACCAAATTCAAATAGTAGCGATGCACGAATATGAGCTCCCAAAACAACTTCCATTTGATCAATTCCTGAAAAATACCCTGCCGGACCTATAATTGAGGATCCATTTAAATACTGCGAGTATGTAACCAAACCTCCACCCTCACTTCTTAAAAGATAGGGCGAAACGAAGCCCAAGGTTGGTCCACCCATAAAGACCCCATTAATTTGCACACCTTTTTGTTCTGCTTTCTTGAAAAGCAATAGATCATATCCGTACATTAAACGGGAGCTAATCAAATATTTTTCTTTGCCTTCATAAAAACTAGATGAGCTGAAAAATGTGGGACTTGGAACTCTTCTTTCTTGAGGATGCCTTACATTGGCTATTTCAATTCCATAAGTTTGAAAGACTCTATCTGATTTTTTAGCACTATAGCGAAAGAAGCCACCTGAGAAAAGGCCTCCATTTGTGGCTTTACTTACCCCAAATAAAAATTCTTGCCCATATTCGAATGGATTATCTTTTTGGCTTTTGACCTCAAAGGTGAAAGAAAATATTAGTAAAAAAAGTATAAATATTTTTTTCATTTCAATGCTGTAATATCGCAAATTTAATGCTTTAGTTTCAGAATCTAAATATTTTTCAATCCTTTCACCAAAAACCACTTTTAGAATATTCGAAAGAAGTTAAAATCCCTGAATTATACTAACTTGCGTTTGAAAATAACGATAAAAACCCAATATAGTTTATGGCCACCTCATCAATTAAATACATCCACCCATTAAAAACAAATGCTACGCATAATCGTTCGGGAAATTCAATTTTGACCGATGCTCCTGTAGATAATAATGGAGAGGGGGCATATTTTTCTCCTACGGATTTGGCAGCTACCTCCCTTGCCAGTTGCATGATGACTGTCATGGGAATTTATGCTGACCAAAACGATCTAGATTTGGGCGATATTAGTTGCGATTTACAAAAAGAAATGGCTTCAAATCCCAGAAGAATCAAAGCCATAACCGTCAATATTGACTGGAAAACTAATCTATCTAATAAGGAAATTGAAAGATTAAAGAGAATTGCTCTAAATTGCCCTGTAGCAAAAAGCTTACATCCTGATATTGAACAAAATATAAACTTCACGCTACTATAGATTAAGCAGCTACTCCCGATTTCAAATTTTGGTAACTTATACCCATATGTGATTCATCATAAACACAATCCCCATTTTTAATTAACAGAATCTGAGGTGACTGATGCATGATTCCAAATTTAGCTGCTACAGCATCGGAGACATCCCTGTGAGAAATTAAGTCCAAATAATAAGGCCTTACTTCTCTCATTTCATCTTGATTCCAGCTTCTCTCTAATCTGTTTAGAGCCATAGCACTAATAGAACAGCTAGTGCTATGCTTAAAAATAATAACAGGACTCTGTTTAGATTCTTCAACAATTTTATCTAAAGTATCTAGACTTTCTATTCTTTCCCAATTCATAGTTCAAATTTTATTGTTCTTCTCCTGATTCGGCTTCTTGCTTCTTCCAAGTATCGGGATGGACGGAGTTATCCCAAATCTGCCCTTCTTTCTTATCTCTTTTTTCTTTAGGTTTCTTACGATTTACGTAATTAGGCTGCGTATCATCCTTCCAAACACTGCTGAAAAACGAAGAAACAGATTGAAAAGTTTTAGCAAAGAAAGGCAATTTAGAATTTTCCGCGGCTAGTATTTTTGTACCAGGGTGGGATTCGCTACTAACATAGAAATGTCTTGAGTAATTTCCATCTAAGTTAGATATGTCCTTACTGGTTTGCTTCATCTCATCGGTAGGTTTTCTCTTTTCTAGAACCGTCAGAAGCCTATCGTCATGCAAATCTTGTTTTTTGGGTTTGTTTACGCTAGTCGTCATTAACTTATCATCATCAAATGGTTTTCGGTCTCTATTTGCCGGTTCTGAGACCATCAACTTTGAATCGTCAAACTTATTTCTTTTTCTATCCTGAACTGTTTCAGTCATCAACTTATCATTATCGAAGGGCTTCGGTTTTTTATTGGAGGCATCTACGGTAAATAATTTATCCCCGTCAGGCTTACTTGATTTGTAATCAGGTTTCGATACAAGCATTAGCTTATCATTATCCATTTTTGAATAATCATTCTTTTGTTTCCTAAACATGATTTTATCATCATCCATTTTTGGATCTAGATCCGGAACTGATGCAGTTTCAAGTTTATCATTATCAAACGGTTTTTTGTCTCTATCTTTTCTTCTGCTATACAGCTTTTTCCCATCTACTTTGCTCTGTTTATCTTTTTTTGCAGCTTTCGATAACGTCTGGGAAGGATCATTTAAATTGATTGCTTTTGGGGTATCTTGAGGCCCGCCATTTTGCAAATTGACGTTTTTATGCTTTTGTTTTCTTTGGAGAACAGGACCTTCTTCTGCAATTCTACTATCATAGGGGATTAAAGGTGTCTTTAATTTGGATGGATTCGTAATAGCTTCTCTGTCAGCTGATTGATAGTTTGGTTTATTATCGTACGTTTTACGCTTGGGTCTTTTGTTTGGATTATAATCTTTAGTCTCATAATCACTTTTTCTCGCCTTAAACCACATCACTTTATCCCAATCCCACTTAAAAGGATTAATAACGATTACCTTATTACTACCTCTGTTTGGATTACCTTTCGCTTTCCTTCTTTTGGATGTCTTTACTTTTTTATTGTCCATTTTTTCTGGACTTTTCTTCTCTGATACCTCCAATTTTTTTCCGCCAGTTTCTTGTGCGAAAATTTTATGAGGAATAGAAAAAAAACATAGCAAAACTATGACTAATGATACTCCAACTGGTCGATATAGTATTTTCTCTAACAAAATGTATTTACGAAACCTTCAATTTAACCCCATTTTTTAGAATAATAAATTTTTCATCGGGACATGTACTTAAATCTAATAATCTACCAATTTTCTCAATTTATTTTTGATTCTTTCTTTTGGCAAAAAGTTTTGTTCCAAATCTGCATTAAAAGGAACTGGGGTGTCCAAACTTCCTTCTCGCATCACAGGTGCATCTAAGGCTTCAAAGCAGTTTTCACTAATCCATGCGGCTATTTCACCACTTATACTTCCTGTAAGACAATCTTCATTACAAATCAATACTTTCCCAGTTTTCAGTACACTGGCTTTCACCGTTTCTTTATCCCAAGGTAACAATGTTCTTAAATCAATCAACTCAACAGACATATCGCTTAAATCATTCATTGCCTCTTTTGCCCAATGAACTCCCATTCCATAAGTTATTATAGAAATGTCTGTCCCTTTCTCAATAACATTGGCTTTGCCGATTTCCACGGTATAATAATCATCAGGAATATCATCAGTCAACGACCGGTAAAGCGCCTTATGTTCAAAGTACATTATAGGATTAGGATCCTCTATTGCCGCAGTAAGTAAACCTTTGGCCTCATAAGGATTGGACGGAAATACAATTTTCAACCCAGGAGTATGAAAAAACCATGCTTCATTGGACTGAGAATGAAATGGACCGGCGGCCACTCCCGCTCCTGTTGGCATTCTTACCACCACATCAGCGTTTTGACCCCATCGGTAATGAGATTTAGCCAGATTGTTCACGATTTGGTTAAACCCACATGTCACAAAATCAGCAAACTGCATTTCTATCACTGATTTTTGTTTTTTAATGCTCATTCCCAAACCAATCCCAATAATAGCTGATTCGCAGAGGGGCGTATTTCGGATTCTATCTTTCCCGAATTTATCGATAAAGCCTTCCGTGATCTTAAAAACTCCTCCGTAATCGGCCACATCTTGCCCCATTATCACTAGCTGTGGATATTTTTCAAATGATTGCTTTAGACCATCCGAAATAGCATCAACATATCTTTTTGGACTCTTATTATCCGTTTTCGGCTCTATTACTGTTGATTCAACTTGCAAAAACAAATCAGCAACTTGTTGTTCAGTATTCACTTCAGGATAAATATCTTCTCCTGCTAGTTTTAATCCGTTATTTATATTTGCTTTTATCTCAGCCCTTAAATCATCTATTTCACTTTGAGAGATAATTTTTTCCTTAAGTAAAAACTGCTCATAATTATTAACAGGATCTTTTTTAGCCCATTTATCAAATAATTCCTGTGGGACATACTTGGTGCCTGAAGCTTCTTCATGTCCTCTCATTCTGAAAGTCATAGCTTCTATTAAAATAGGTTTTGGATTTTTACGAATTTTTTTAGCTGCTTTATCTACTGCATGATAAACATCCAAAATATTATTACCATCCACTTTAATGGCCTCCATTCCATATCCAGGACCTTTGTCTATAAAGTTTTTGAATTTGAATTGTTCATTGCTTGGTGTGGATAGCCCATAACCATTATTTTCAATCATGAAAATCACAGGTAAGTCCCATACAGCTGCTACGTTTAATGCTTCATGAAAGTCTCCTTCTGAACTACCTCCATCACCACTAAAAACAAGAGTTGCTTTCTTTTCTCCACTTAATTTGCTGGCAAGTGCAATTCCATCAGCCACACCTAATTGAGGGCCTAGGTGAGAAATCATCCCAACAATATGAAATTCATTAGTTCCAAAATGGAAAGAACGGTCTCTTCCTTTTGTAAAGCCTTGCATTTTACCTTGAAATTGAGAAAATAATCTGCTCAATGGGATATTCCGACTAGTAAATACCCCTAGATTCCTATGCATTGGTAATATGTATTCATCTTCTTGAAAAGCGGCAGTTGAACCAACTGAAATAGCTTCTTGTCCAATTCCAGAAAACCATTTGCTAATTTTATTTTGCCGCAGCAAAATCAACATTTTTTCTTCAATGAGTCGCGGTAACAAAATTTGTTTGTATAAGTTGATGAGCTGACTGTCGGTTAATTTTTTTCTATCGAATTGCATGAAAAAATACCTTAAAGAAAGGCTTTAAAGGTTTAAGTTTAGTTTTTAAATTAGTGTTTCTATCTTTGGGTTTCCTTAAAAAATCGGAAACTATTGTCCGACAAATTTAAAGTAATGGTCTTATCTGCAAAAGCCATTATATTTTTTATTTTTGATTCACTCATTAGCTTATGATAAAATATAATTCTTTTACGCTTGATAATGGTTTAAATGTATATGTCCACGAGGACAAAAATACACCTTTGGCCGTTATTAACCTACTTTATGATGTGGGTTCTAGAGATGAAAAAGCCGACAAGACTGGTTTCGCCCATCTATTTGAGCATTTGATGTTTGGGGGATCAAAAAACATCCCTAACTATGACGAGCCACTTCAAAGGGTTGGAGGTGAAAATAATGCATTCACAAGTCCGGATGTAACCAATTATTACATAACACTCCCTGCCCAAAACATAGAAACCGCTTTTTGGCTAGAATCTGATCGGATGATGTCACTCTCCTTCGATCCAAAAGTTTTGGAGGTACAAAGAAGTGTTGTGATTGAGGAATTCAAACAACGGTACTTAAACCAGCCATATGGTGATTTATGGCTGAAAATGCGTCCCTTGGCCTACGAAAAACACCCTTATCAATGGGCTACAATTGGAAAAGAAATTTCTCATATTAAGAATGCTACCATGGATGACGTTAAGGAATTTTTCTTTACTCATTACAGACCCAACAATGCTTATTTGGTGATTGCTGGAAATGTAGAAACGGAGCATGTTAAGGCCTTAACTGAAAAATGGTTTGGGGAAATCCCTGCCGGTGAGAAGAGAAACCGTAATTTACCAAAAGAGCCCAAACAGCAAGAAGCAAGATTTCTGGAAATAGAATCGGATGTGCCAGTTGATGCTTTGTATAAAGCTTATCACATGCCTGCCAAAACGGATGAAAAATATTATGCTTCTGATTTGATGAGCGATATTTTAGGTAGAGGAAAATCAAGCAGACTTTACAAAAAACTAGTCAAGGAAGACGGAATTTTCTCTAGCTTGGCTGCATACGTAACAGGCTCGGTTGATCCTGGACTACTCGTAATTAGTGGTCAAGTTTCATCAGGAATTAGTTTAAAGAATGCCGACCTTGCCGTTCAACAAATTATAAAGGAATTACAAGCTGAGGAAGTGGCTAATAAAGAATTGGAAAAGGTTAAAAACCAAGCAATTTCCACCATCGTATACGGGGAGGTTGATATTCTAAACCGTGCCATGTCTATTGCGTTTGGTGCTGCTATGGGAAATCCGAATTTGGTAAATGAAGAAACAGATTTGATCAAAGCGGTTAGCACCAAAGACATCCATACTGTCTCAAATGAAATATTGCAAGACGAAAATTGTTCTACTATTTACTATAAAGCAAAAAAATGAATTTCAGAATTGGTTACGGATATGATGTGCATCGTTTGGCTGAAGGAGAAGAATTTTGGCTAGGCGGCATTAAACTAGATTATCACAAAGGCGGAGTTGGTCATTCAGATGCAGATGTTTTAATCCATGTAATTTGTGATGCCTTATTAGGGGCAGCTAATTTACGCGATATTGGTTATCACTTTTCAGATCAGGATGCTCAATACAAAGGAATTGATAGTAAGATTTTATTGGAAAGGACCATTGCCCTGATCCGAGAAAAAGGATACGAAGTTGGTAATTTAGATGTAACGGTAGGCTTGCAAAAGCCCAAAATCAATCCTCATATTCCTGAAATGAGAACTGTTTTGGCTAAAGTTATGAAAATCAGTGAGGACGATTTATCATTGAAAGCCACGACCACTGAGAAGTTAGGTTTTGTGGGAAGAGAAGAAGGGATTGATGCGCATGCGGTCGCTTTGATTTATAAAGTTAATCACCAAAGTGATTTAGATAATTAGTCATGGACAATATCAAAATTATAACTACTGAAGACGGGTCCCATTCACTTTACCATGAAGAATTAAAAGAAACCTATCATTCTTTTCATGGTGCACTACAGGAATCTGTTCATGTATTTATTGAAAAAGGCCTGCGATTTTGGAGAACAAAATCAGGTTTACCTAAGCAGGTAGATATTTTTGAAGTAGGGTTTGGTACGGGTTTAAATGCTTTATTGGCTGCACATTTTGCTATGGAAAATGAGGTGAAAATAAATTTCACTACTATTGAGCCTTTTCCTTTGGATATGGAGATTATAAGTCAATTGAATTACGCTACTTCGATTGATGGTGATGATTTGAAAGCAACTTTTGAGCAAATACATACAAGCATTTGGGGTGAGAAGGTAGAAATCAATCCATATTTTTCAATTCACAAAATCAAAAAAAAGCTCGAAAATTTACAAATAGATCAAAAGTTTGACGTTTTGTTTTTTGATGCGTTCGCCCCGAGTAAGCAGGCAGAACTGTGGACAGCTGATCTAATGCAGAAATGTTTTAATTTACTGAAAGATGGTGGTGTATTTACAACCTACAGCGCCAAAGGGCAATTAAAAAGAGATTTGAAATCTGTTGGTTTTGAAGTGGAAACTTTACCTGGTCCTCCCGGAAAGAAGGAAATGGTGAGAGCCAAAGTGAATTGAACTCTTTTAGTTAATGTCTTCGACATTATTTCTATACCACAATAGATTCAAAAGTCAACAAAAGTAGAATTACCGATTGCAATTTGTAAGTATAAAAAGCTGCAAAAGAAATATTGCCAGTGCATGAAGCTCAGCTGCTTTCATATATGAAACTTAAAAATCCCTAAGGGAATCCTTTTTAATTTTAATGTTTATAACCTCTACAATGAAGGACAAAAAACCTTTGTAAATGAGTACTTTACTGAGTTGGTGTAGAAATAATCAAGATTATTTCCTTTTGTTATCTTTAGTCTCTTTTGTGGTTAAAATAAATCACGAAGTGATTAATTAAGGCTTGGTCAGCTATACATTAAGGTAATTTGAATTTGAAAATTTACCAAGATATCCAGAAAAGAATACTTTGGAGTTAAGCTTTTACAGATTATCAAATCATTTACTCCAAAATTCATGTCCATCAAATTATTGTTATTAAATTCAAGCCATGGATTTAAGACTTTTCTTTAGCCCCGTTCCCGAGGAGATTTTTTCCGACATCAAAAAGCAGGGGAGCTTTTACAAAAACATAAAAATTTACCAGGAGAAATTTCCTGATTATAAAAGTGCCGATATTGCTTTAATTGGCATATCCGACAAAGGCAATAATGAAGAGAACGCTGGTACAGCGGGAAGTGCCGATGCCTTAAGAAAAAAGCTTTACAGATTGACAAAAGGCTCTGGGGCCTATAATATTGTGGATTTAGGTAATATATCTGAAGCCATAGACACAGAACAAACATTCGGAAGAGTTCAAGAAGTTTGCCATGCTTGCATCGAAAATAATGTGCTACCCATTCTGATTGGAGGTTCACATGATATGGGATTTGCACAATATTTGGCTTACGAAGAAATGGACAAGCTCATCAGTGTTTTAAATGTAGATGCATTTTTAGACATGGAGGATAAAGAAGCTCCTGCCAATCAGCAGCATATTCAGAAATTGCTGATGCATCAGCCAAATTATTTATTCAATTACAGCCATTTAGCTTATCAAACTTATTTAGTAAACCCTCAGGCAATCAACACGCTCGAAAAACTCTATTTTGAAGCGCATAGAATAGGTGCATTACGTCATGATTTAAAAGAAATGGAACCCGTAATTCGGCAGGCCGATATGTTCAGTTTTGATTTAACGGCTTTAAAATCCTCTGATTTTCCAGCTACAGCAAATGCTCAACCATTTGGCCTGACTGGTGAAGAAGCTTGTCAATTATGCTGGTATGCAGGGATCAATGAAAAATTAAGCGCCATAGGATTTTATGAATTTGATATTACCAAAGATGATGAATCCAATAAGTCTGCAGCAGTTTTATCCACGATGATTTGGTATTTCATTGAAGGGTTTTATCATCGAAAAGAATCTAGGGATTTCCGTTCAAATGACTATATGAAATATGTGGTTTCTATGCCTATGGAACCAGAAACCTTAACTTTCTATAAAAGTAATTTTATAGATAAATGGTGGATGGAAGTTCCAAATCCATCAGGAAACAACCGATTTAATAGAAATTCAATAGTTCCTTGTAGCTACTCCGATTATCAACAGGCTTTAAAAGGTGAATTGCCAGAAAGGTGGATTGTCATGCATTCCAAACTATTTTAATGTTAAGGCGTATTTCAGTTCTATGAGAAATGTTATTGGAATAATAATTATTACAGTTTTGCTAGCTGCTTGTAACCCAAGTGAGCAGTCAGTTGAAATACAAATTCAAACAGCCATTGAAAACCATGGCGGAGATGCCTATGAAAATATAAGTACTCAATTTCAATTCCGAGATAAATTCTATAAACTTCAACACTTCGGAGGAAATTTTAAGTATGAAAGAATATTTAAAGATTCGCTCAATAGAGAAATTAATGATATTTTAGATAATGATGGATTCAGAAGATTACGGGACGGAAAAGAAGTTGAGTTATCAAGCAAAGATTCTGCCGCCTATTCTAATTCGGTAAATTCGGTTCATTATTTTGCCCTATTGCCTTACAATTTGAAGGACGAGGCTGTAATAGCACACAATAGAGAGGATGTTCTAATAAATGGGCGACCTTATAAAACCATCGAAGTAACATTCAAAAAAGAAGGCGGGGGTAAAGATTATGAAGATATCTTTATGTTTTGGTTCAATACGAGCACTTATGAGATGGATTATTTTGCATATTCTTATGAAACTGAGGGCGGAGGCGTGAGATTCAGAGAATCGATTAATAAAGAAAAAGTAAAAGGTGTTATTTTTCAAGATTACAATAATTATAAAGCTGAAAAGGGAACTGATTTAATTGAATTACCTCAAATGTTCGAGCAAGGAAAACTAGAATTGCTTTCTGTAATTGATTTAGAATTTGATGTTGAAGATTTATGATAGTATCAAAACCACGATTTAATACCATTTTCGCTCTAAGTATATTTTTGGTGCTAGTTTTTGGCTCCTTTTTTCTTTTATTGGATAGTCTGCTAAAAAGTGAGTCTTTTTTCATCGTAAAATTGATATTAACACCCATTACTTTGGTTATAGCATTATTGGTTTTGGGGAAATTATTAGCAGCAATAAAAATTGTAAAAGCAGGTAATAATAAATTAAATATTTTTTTTCCCATAAGCCGGAGTAGAGTGGAACTACCACTGGATGAAATCAGAGGTTGGAGAGAAGACATAGTCAAAACCAAGCAGGGTGAATTCAGAGAAACGAAAATCCCCTATGGTAAGAAAAAAGTCATTAAACTTTCTAATAAAGAGAATACCGAATACGAGAAATTAGTAAAATACCTCAATCAAAAAGCCAAAAAGCAGAAAGCAGACTAAAGCCCATCATACATTCTATCCGTATTAGAATCACATAATTAAATCCCAAAAGATTTTAAAAATAGGGGCTATTTCCTTCATAAGCCCTAAACGAATCCCTTCATATCTTTGACAAAGTCAGATGTTTAGCTAAATTCGGCTTATTTTAAATCGCAAATAAGACTTTTATGGCGCAAAAAACAGAAGAGTTTAGTAATAGGTGGGGAATAATTCTTGCTGCATTAGGAATGGCTATTGGTGCAGGAAACTTATGGCGGTTTCCTAGAATAGCTGGAGAGCATGGAGGTACTTTTATCATTCTCTGGATGTTATTTTTAGTAGTATGGTCCATACCATTACTGATGGCAGAATTAGCTATTGGTAAGCATTACAAAAAGGGTACCCTAGGAGCACTGGGTAGTCTTGGTGGCAAGAAGTTCAATTGGATGGGTGTTTTCGTGACAATAGTTACGATGGGGATCGCTTTCTACTATTCAGTTGTAACAGGATGGTCCTTAAGATATTTCATTTTAAACACCCAAAACCTGATCGATTATATTTTTGGTTCAGGAGCCATGAATGAGCAATTCGCAGATCCTAATGTGAATTTCATGGAAACATTTTGGGCAGGATTATCTAATTCTAGCTGGCAAGCTGTGCTGTGCTATATGTTTACCATTAGTATCGCAATCTGGGTGCTTAGCAAAGGAATTAAGCAGGGACTAGAGAAAACAAACAAGATTTTAATTCCTACTCTTTTCATTCTACTAATGGTAGTGGCCGCTTTCGCAATACAAATGCCAGGTGGAACGCAAGGTTTGGAATATTTATTTACGATTGACGTAGAGAAATTTAAAGATCCCATTATTTGGATAGAGGCAATCACCGATTCCGCTTGGAGTACAGGTGCTGGCTGGGGTTTAATGATCACAATTGGTTCATTTTCTAGACAGAAAGAAGACGTTACTTTAAATACATTTCTAGGGGCATTTGGAAATAATACAGCTGCTTTATTAGCTGCAATGGCAATTTTACCTGCAGTATTTGCCATGGCTGCAACTCCAGATGAAGCAGTAGCCTTTTTACATGATGGCAATACCGCATTAGTCTTTACTATTTTGCCACAATTGTTTGCTCAGATGCCAGGTGGTCCATTTCTTTCCTGGATTTTCTTTGGAGCCTTTGCTATGGCTGCATTTAGTTCGATACTGCCGATGATGCAATTAATCATAAAGAATTTGACTGATTATAGTTTATCCAAAAAGCAAGCAGCCATTATCGCAGGTGCAGCTTGTTTTGTTATTGGTTTTCCATCCGCCTGGTTTTTGTCCGTTTTCGAAAATCAAGATTGGGTATGGGGAGTCGGTTTATTAGTGAGTGGTATTTTTATTTCTTTCCTAATCATTAGATACGGACCAGCAAAATTCAAGCGAGATTTCATTGATCAAAATTCAGATTTCAAAGTTTCTCCAATCTATTTCACAGGAATGATTTATTTCAACTTTGTGGCAGGCTTGTTCCTTGTTTATTGGTGGATGAGCCAAGGCTACAGTGAGTATCCGTGGTTTGACGAAAATGGAAATTGGAATGTGATGGATATATATAGTAATGCAACGATTGTTACGCAGTGGGGAATTGCATTATTAATAGCAATAGTATTTAATGGATGGTTTTACAAAAAATTTGTTAAAAAATGAGCACGGAAGCAATAATAGGAATGGTAGTATGCCTTACCATAACAGTCGGAGGATTTTTAATATTTTTGTTTAAAGCCTTAAGCATGGATAAAGAAAAGGAAAAGTAAATAAACGAGAATTAGAAAAAGGGATTAGAAAATCCCTTTTCTTATTTCTGAGCTAAAAATTCCTTTACCACTTTTTTGGGTAATACGTGATAACCGTTATTAGGCTTGAGATTTTCTCTCTTTTCGGTTGGAGTTAAATGAATATG
The DNA here is from genome assembly GCF_963974845.1 of uncultured Marivirga sp. Classification (NCBI taxonomy): domain Bacteria; kingdom Pseudomonadati; phylum Bacteroidota; class Cytophagia; order Cytophagales; family Marivirgaceae; genus Marivirga; species uncultured Marivirga sp. The sequence goes on along the minus strand of NZ_CAXBEQ010000011.1, from coordinate 13,129 downwards.
GTATCCATTCAGTTCTTCAATAGCAATCATATCATCCACTTCGTATAAATCATCTTTATGCACTTCATCATAGCCGTTTAATAATTTCTCCTTCGCTCTTTTTTTGATTTCTGTTGCTAATTTACCCACTAAAAAGGTATTGGCATGATGCTCCATAAAATCTCCTTCTTTATACGCTCCCAAATTAACGAAGAACAGTTTTTTCTCTGGTTCTAAACTTTTCTTCTTGTCTAAACTGATTTCATATCCATCCACAACCTCCAACTCCATATAAGAATCAATATGCATTTTCTCAGGAAGGCCAAACCACTTTTCTAATAATTGGAAATAGCAATCTTCTATTTTGCTACCAATTGCAAAAACAACATCATGTAATTCAGTATTAGATCTTTCTGCCCTTCCACCTAAAACGACAGCATACAATTTTAAATCCTTCATTTTTATAATCTTTATCAAAAACCAGTAACTATTCTAACTAATTCAAGTTTAGCAAAGGTAAACTAAATGAAAAAAAATAATATGGCAAAGGTAACATTGGGTGGAAACCCTTCAAATACAGTAGCAGATTTACCCTCCAAAGGTCAAAAGGCACCTGATTTCAAATTGGTTAAAACCGATATGTCTGAAGTTTCACTTGCAGATTACAACGGAAAAAATGTGATATTAAATATTTTTCCTAGTGTTGATACAGGTGTTTGCGCTACTTCAGTTCGAGAATTTAATGAAAGAGCTGCTTCTTTAAACAATACTGTAGTTCTGTGTATTTCAAAAGATCTACCATTTGCTCAGGCAAGATTCTGTGGTGCAGAAGGAATTGAAAATGCAATTCCAGTTTCAAATTTTAGAAATGAGAGCTTCGGCAAGGATTATGGAGTTGAATTGCTCGATGGCGGATTTAAGGGCTTAAATGCAAGAGCGGTTGTGGTTGTAAATCCGCAAGGAGAAGTAATTTACACTGAGTTAGTTCCAGAGATTGGTAATGAACCTGATTATGAACAGGCACTGAAGGCAATTAGCTAATGATAAAAGAAATAAAAAAATAGGCCTAGAAACAATTCTAGGCCTATTTTTTTTTAAGAAAGAATATTAATTACTCTTCCATTACTATTGAAAACTCGATTTGACCGTTTTCACCATCACCCGGAGTTATTGATTCTATTAACAATAAGCCACGTTTTGCACCTGTGGATTTAGACCCATCAGTTTCAAAAGCCAGTACATCGCCTTCTGAAAGATTTATGATACGCCCATCCGTATTTCCAGCTGTTCCATCCTCAAATGATTCATTAATTAAAGTCAAATTAGCTTCGTTAAATTGAGATTCTGTAACAGATGTTGCTCTAATCAAAGTGTTATTTCTAGTTCCCCAAGCATTTTGTCCATATTCAAAAGGATAATTTGCCGGTGAGGCTATAGTGGCTGCAGTTTGATTGTTACCGGAACCATAAAAATAGCCAAAGTCTATATCGGCAGAAAGCGGTTGCGAACTACCATTAACTTGAGCCATTGAGTAGGTTTCACCAGTATTTGTACTGAAGAAAGTTTGAGACGTTTTACTAGCTGTTGTTCCTTCAGCATTCTGCAATGGAGCTGCTAATAGAATGGCACTAAAATTAACCAATGGCTCTTCATTTTCTCCAACTTCAACGTCCAAAGTGCCCTGACCTGATCTTCCTTCTTCATCTTCCATTTCTATTGTAAAAGTTAAAGTTTGGTTCGCAAACTCATTTGGAATTTCAATACCGTTTATTGTGAAACTACCTTCTGTACTTCCTGCAACATCGAATTCATTTAAATCAATTACATTGCTTGATATTCCAGTTGCATCAAAAGTCAATATAAACTCTTCAGTTTCAGCATTAATAGTTGCACCTACCACAGGATCATCAGCTGTAAAATCTACCACCAAGTCAATTACATCTCCAGGAAGATATACATCCTGCTCATTTTCAACTGACACCGTTACGTTTGGCGCACTGCCAACCGGAGTTTCATCTTCTGCCGGATCACAAGCAGTGAAAACAAAAGCTCCTGTTAAAGCAAATAACAGTCCATTTCTCAAAAATTTCATCATAGTTTAACTCTTTTAATAATTATAAAATATAAATACAAAATTATATCCGGTTAGATTTAGCCGAATAATTTAAAGACCCAATTAAAGACCATAAGGTTGTTATAAATCAAAATATTTTTTATCAATTTGCTAATTTACTCCAGCGAAAATTAATTTTCCATTAATTTTAATGTGCACGTATTTTTAACGTAATTTGTTATATATTAGTATATTAGATATATGCAGTTTGAGTATTAGCTTAACTACACAGAATAAAAAAAATATTTTTTAGGTATTTCAATTAATTTATATAACTTTATTGATAGAATTTTAAGGAATTAATTTTAACTTGCTTAAAGTTTCATAGTATTTTTACTTGAGATATATTGAAATTTCGCATTTGAAAACTAAATTTACCATCACTAAAAAACTGAATTATGGCAGAGAATAACCAAAGCATCTTTGACATGATAAACCAATACGGACCGTATGTTGGTATGGTCATCATTGGGGTAGCCGTCTTACTTGTTTTACTTTATTACTTGAGGTTAGGTACTTTAAGTGAATTTAAACAAAAGTATGATTACATTAACAAAAACGAAATTGATGTACTATGGCGATCAGCTGTAATTATATTAATTGGTGCTGTTATTTGGGTAAATTCCCTATTTGGTGAGACAGAATTTTTATGGTTATCCGTAAAAGTTTTTGTATCTGCTATGTTGGCTCTTATCATTGGAGTAATCATTCAAAATGTACTAAGGTTTTACTATCCTTTTTACATTGAGAAGAGATTAAAAAAATTACGTTATACTCCTAGAGTTTCACCTAAAACAGGCAAGCCTATGAAACTTCTTAGTGAAGAAGAAGAGGATGTTTACTTAGATGAAGGTATGCAGGCAGAAGAAGATATTTTCTCTGTAGATTATGACGTTTGGGTAGATGAAGAAACGGGATATACTAAAATTGAAAAGTATTCTGGTCACTTGCATGCATTGCAATGCTCTGAGTGTAATTACCAGACTTTAAAAGTTGTTAAAGAGGAAATTATTAAATCTCCAACGGTAACTGAAGATGGAGAGTTAATGAAATATTTCAAATGCTCATATTGTGGACATAAAGCTAGAAAGACTTTCCACATTGCTAAACTAAAAGAACCAAGTCCAGAGGCAGCGCCTACTGACAGTTCATCAGCTTCAGCGTAAAACAAAAAACAATTTTTATAAAAAAGCCAATCAAGTAATTTTGATTGGCTTTTTGCATTTCTACACTTTAGTATTCAATACAGACATTTTTAGGCTCAGTAAAAAATCTCAAAGCTTCCAATCCTCCTTCTCGTCCTAATCCGCTATTCTTCATACCGCCAAATGGCGTTCTTAAGTCTCGGTTCATCCAGCAATTAATCCACACAATCCCTGTTTCAATTTGATCTGCTATTCGATTAGCTTTTGATAAATCCTTAGTCCATATACTTGAAGCCAAACCATATTCACTGTCATTTGCTAACAAAAGAGCTTCTTCTTCACCTTGAAACACATTTAGACTAACTAGAGGACCAAATATTTCCTCTTGATTTGTTGTGCAGGTATTAGGCAAATTTTCAAAAACATGAGGCCGAAGAAAATATCCGTGTTTATACTTCTCTTCCAACTCTATCGGTTCTTCGCCACATAATAGTCTACCACCTTCTTCTTTTGCTATAGCAATATATCTCCTAACTTTATCTAAATGTTGAGCCGAAACCAACGCCCCCATATTGCTAGACTGCTCATCTGGCGCCCCTACTTTCAAAGCCTTCACCTTATCGACAAACTTCCCTTTGAATTGCTCATAAATAGACTTCTCTATATAAATTCTAGAAGCACACAAACAGATTTCTCCTTGATTTGTAAATGAAGCGCGAACTAAACCCTCTACTGCTTTGTCCAAATCACAGTCAGCAAACACCAAGGCTGGATTTTTACCGCCTAATTCTAGTGATACTTTCCTGAACAATGGGGCTGAAATTTCTGCTATTCTCCTTCCAGTTGTAGTACCCCCAGTAAAAGAAACTGCCTTGATATTTTCACTTTCTACAATAGTATTACCAATTTCCGGACCTTGCCCGTGTAGAATATTTAAAACTCCTTTGGGTAATCCCGCTTCTATGCAAAGCCTACTAAAAAGATATGCTGTGTATGGTGTGATTTCCGATGGTTTAGCTATTACACAGTTTCCGGCAGCAAGTGCTGGTGCAATTTTCCAAGTGAATAGGTAAAGCGGTAAATTCCATGGCGAAATACATGCTACTAGCCCCACTGGTCTTCTTAACGTATAATTTATAGAATTTTTACCTGAATGTGATTCACTGCTAAATTGTGTGATTGCATGTGCAAAAAACTCCATATTTGCACTGGCTCTAGGAATATCTACAACTCTTGCTAATTGTAAAGGCTTGCCTGTATCCTGAGATTCCGCTTGGGCTAGTTGATCTAGGTTTTCTTTGATCAGAGATGAAATTTTCATCAAATAATTAGCTCTTTTTTCTACAGACATTTTGCTCCACATCGGGAAAGCCTTATTTGCAGAATTGATGGCTGCTTTCAAATCATCCTGATTAGATAACGGAATCTGAGCAAATACTTCAGCAGTAGCTGGGTTCACATCATCCATATATAGGGATGATTTTGGAGGAACTAAATCACCATCAATATAATTAGCTATTTTTATCATTTTAAATGCAGTCTAATCGTCCACCATCAACAGCTAAATTCACTCCATTTATATATGATGCCTTTTCTGAAGATAAAAATAAAACTGCGTTAGCAACTTCCACTGGCTCTGCAAATCTTCTGGTTGGGATATTCAATTGCATATCTTTACTTACTTCATCCAAACTCTTCCCAGTTGATTTACTTTTGTTCTGGATGATTCCTTCCAACCTTCCTGTCATTGTAGCCCCAGGAAGTACGTTGTTTACTGTAATTCCAAAAGGGCCTAATTCATTTGAAATGGTTTTAGACCAGCTTGCTACAGCTCCTCTAACCGTATTAGATACTCCTAAATTAGGTATGGGTTGACGAACAGATGTGGAAATTATATTTATAATTCTTCCATATTCTGCATTTTTCATATTTGGAATAACAGCTTGTGATAAATACTGGTTGCAAATCAAATGCTGCTGAAAAGCATTCATATAATCTTTTCCCAATGATTCATGGGCCTGTCCTGGACTTGGACCACCCGTATTATTGATTAATATATCAACCTGGTTTTTAGCGCAGTATTCTAAAACCACTTCGCGTAATGATTCTGGGTGACTGTAATCTGCAACTAAGAAATGATGTGTTTGATTCGTATTGGAGAGTTCATTGAGAGTAGCTTCTAATTTCCCTTTATCTCTAGCAATTAGGGTGACATGAGCCCCCTCTTTTGCAAATTCAAGTGCTATGGCTTTTCCAATTCCTGCCGTACTACCACCCACTATGACTCTCTTCCCTGATAAATTTAGATCCATTTTTAATTAATTTTATAGATGTATATCATCATCTGTTAATATTATCTGACTCATTTTAAACTCCGTCTTAATTTCACTAAATTTAGAAGATTAACAAAATCAATTCACAGATATAACTGTTTTTAGCTATACAAAACTGATTAATTATGGCGATAAAAAGACCTTTTAACTTGACAAAATGGGTGGAAGAAAACAGAGATTTACTTAAACCACCAGTCGGTAATAAAAATTTATATACCGAGGCTGGAGACTATATAGTAATGATCGTAGCCGGTCCAAATGCACGTAAAGATTACCATTACAATGAAACAGAAGAACTTTTTTACCAATTAGAAGGGGAGATATCTGTGAAAATCCAGGAAGATGGCCAGGCAGTTACCATGGATTTGGGTCCAGGAGATATGTTTCTATGTCCAGCAAGAACTCCACACAGCCCAATCCGGAAAGATGGATCCATTGGGCTAGTAGTGGAGAGAATCAGAAAAGGAACTGACATGAAAGATGGTCTATTGTGGTTTTGCGATAATTGCAACCATAAACTTCACGAAACCTATTTTCCATTAATAGATATAGAAAAAGATTTTCAACCCAGATTTAAAGAATTTTATACATCAGAAGAAAAACGTACTTGCGATAATTGCGGACATGTAATGGAAGCAGATCCAAGATTTGTATAGATAGAGCCTATTTGGCAATTAGTTGAGTTAATTTATCTAATATTTATTGAGTACCAAATTACTAATATTTATATTTTTTAATATCAGATTCTGCAAGGATGGAAAAAGTAGCTGACATAGTATCAAAAAGACCTTTAAAGGTAGATATTCATACGCATATTTTGCCCAAAAATTGGCCTGATTTGCGTGAACGATACGGCTATGGTGGCTTTATTCGTTTAGAGCATCATAAGCCTTGTTGTGCCCGTATGATGATGGATGATAAATTCTTTCGAGAGGTAGAAGACAACTGCTGGGATCCTAAAACCCGAATGCATGAATGTGATCATCATCATGTGGATGTACAAGTTTTATCTACGGTTCCAGTTATGTTCAGTTATTGGGCAAAGCCTGACGATGCACTTGATTTGTCTATGATGCTGAATGACCATATTGCCGAAATTGTAGACAGATATCCTGACAGATTTATAGGATTAGGCACACTGCCGATGCAAGCGCCTGATTTAGCGATTAAAGAATTAGAAAGATGCATAAAAGAACTGGGTTTAGCGGGAGTGCAGATTGGAACTCATATCAACGATTGGAATTTAGAAGCACCTGAAGTTTTTGCAGTATTTGAAGCTGCTCAGGACTTAGGAGCATCAATTTTTGTGCATCCATGGGATATGATGGGAAAAGACCAAATGCCCAAATATTGGTTGCCATGGTTAGTGGGTATGCCTGCTGAAACATCTCGAGCGATATGTTCGATGATTTTTGGGGGAGTTTTTGAAAAACTTCCCGATTTAAAAGTAGCTTTTGCTCATGGAGGTGGTTCGTTTCCTGCCACAATTGGCAGAATAGGACACGGATTTGATGTCCGTCCTGATTTATGCGCTATTGATAATCCGCATCATCCAACTAAATACCTAAAAAAGTTCTATGTCGACTCTTTAGTTCATGACCCCTCCACTTTAGAATATTTGATTAAAACCATGGGAGAAGATTTTATTGCATTAGGAACAGATTACCCGTTCCCCTTAGGCGAGTTGGAGCCTGGAAAAATTATTGAAGAAAGTGGTTTTGATGCTGAATTAAAATCAAAGCTATTAGGGCAAAATGCGTTGAAATGGTTGGGGTTACATCAAGAAGCATATGCAGGGCATTGATCAAGAATTCTTCATTGACACTAAAATCGGGAAGCTTCTCGTAGGTATCTCTAAAAATAAGATTGGCAAAATTTCATTTAATCAGCCTGATTTTAGTTTGAAAGGAATAAAACCGAAAGTAGTGAATAATTTAGAAAATCAACTTTTGGAGTACTTCATGGGACATCGGAAAACATTTCAAATAGATTATAATTTAATAGGAACAGAATTTCAAAAAGAAGTCTGGCAAAAATTGCTTGACATCCCTTACGGAAAAACGATTAGCTATGGTAAATTAGCAGCCCAAATGGGAGATGTTAAGAAAATTAGGGCTGTGGCTAATGCGGTCGGTAAAAACCCTGTTCCAATTGTAATTCCTTGCCATAGGGTGGTGGGAGTGCATGGCAATTTAACAGGTTATATTGGCGGATTAGCGAACAAAAAGTATTTAATCGAACTTGAATCGAACAGGCAGCTGGGCTTATTTTAAGATGAGGTTTTATTGAGGCATAACGCCTTACTTTTTAAACATATAATTAAATAACGATAACACATTAATATACGGAATGACTGAAAATTACCAGAATACTCTTGAATATGCAAAAAAAATGGATCAAGCGGATCCGTTGAAAAAATATAGAAATGAATTCCATATACCAATCATTGATGGTCAGCAAGTGATTTACTATACTGGTAATTCATTGGGGTTACAACCCAAAAGGACCCGATCATTTCTAGAAAAAGAAATGAAAGATTGGGAGCTTTTTGGAGTTGAAGGTCATTTCAATAAGAAAAAAGAAAATATTTGGTATAAATATCATGAATACGGAAAAGAAGCTATAGCCGAAATTGTTGGAGCCAAACCAATTGAAGTGGTTCCGATGAATAATTTAACGGTGAACCTTCATCTACTATTGGTTTCATTTTATCGCCCAAATGCCCAAAAGTATAAGATTATTGTAGAAAAAGGTGCATTTCCTTCCGATCAATACGTATTTGAATCTCAACTAAACTTTCATGCCTATCATGGAGGAACAAAATTGTTTGATCCGAAGGAAGCCTTAGTTGAAATTGCCCCTAGAGAGGGAGAGGATACTTTAAGGACTGAAGATATAATTTCAACAATTGAGGAGCACCAAAACGAACTATCTCTAGTAATGATGGGTGGTTTACAGTACTATACTGGTCAATTTTTTGACCTAAAAAAAATAACTAATGCAGCTCATAAGGTAGGAGCCTATGCAGGTTTTGACTTAGCGCATGCCGCTGGAAATATAGAATTGAAGCTGCATGATTGGGATGTGGATTTTGCAACTTGGTGTACATATAAATACTTAAACTCAGGTCCGGGAAATGTCTCTGGAATCTATGTTCATGAGCGATTTGCAAATGATAAGGAATTACCGCGTTTCGCAGGTTGGTGGGGACATGATGAAAAGGAGCGTTTTAAGATGAAAAAAGGATTTATCCCTATGGAAGGAGCTGACGGTTGGCAATTAAGCAATACCAATGTACTCGGCCATGCTGCTCACTATGCATCATTAGAAATATTTAAGGAAGTCGGCATGAAAGCCCTGCGAAAGAAAAGTATTTTACTTACTGGCTATCTAGAATTTTTAATCAATGAATTCAATAAGGAAGAAAAGATTTTTGAAATCCTTACACCGAAAGATCCTGATAACAGAGGATGTCAATTATCCTTATATTTATTAAAGTATGGAAAACCACTATTTGATGAATTGATGAAAAGGGGTGTTTTAGGAGATTGGCGAGAACCAGACGTAATACGTTTAGCTCCAGTCCCTTTGTATAATACTTTTGAAGAGCAGTATCAATTTATAGAAAAGTTGAGAGAAGCAGTTAATGTCCTAAAATAAACTGATTTTGAAGAGAGAAATTAAACATATCGGAATTCTTGGCGCAGGTTTGGTAGGTGCACTTTTAAGCATTTACTTGAGAAAAAGAGGCTATAAAGTGAGCCTTTATGAGAAAAGAGACGATATGCGAAAAGCTTCTTCAGATTCAGGACGATCTATCAATTTGGCCCTAAGTCGAAGAGGGATAAAAGCATTAGAGGATATTGGCGTTATCAAAGAAGTCGAGGAGATCATGCTGCCCATGGAGGGCAGAATGATGCATAGCCAAGACGGGGAACTCACTTTTCAACCTTATGGAAAAGAAGGTCAATATATTAATTCGGTTTCCAGGGGAAATTTGAATAAAATATTACTGAGTAAAGCAGAGGCTGAGGGCGTAGAGATAAAATTTGAGCATGCCTGTAAATCAGTTGATTTAGAAGGGACTAGCGTTACTTTTGAAACTTCAGGTACCGAAAAAACTATGCAATTTGACTTGTTATTCGGTTCCGATGGGGCTTTCTCAAAGATGCGGCAGGCAATGGTAAAAACTGATCGGTATAATTATGAGCAGTATTACATTCCGCACGGCTATAAAGAATTAACGATCCCAGCAACCGAAAATGGTGACTTCGCCATTGCGCCAAATGCACTGCATATTTGGCCAAGGGGACAATATATGTTGATTGCATTACCTAATTTGGACAAAAGCTTTACTTGCACTTTATTCTTTCCGTTTGAGGGCCAACCTTCTTTTGAAAGTTTGCAAACACCTCAGCAAGTGTTAAATTTTTTCAGAAATACATTTCCTGATAGTTTGCCGCATTTAAAAAATATCCAAGGGGAGTATTTTCAAAATCCTACTTCATCTTTAGTGACTGCTAAATGTGAGCCTTGGGTTAAAGGTAATTGTGTTTTAATCGGTGATGCAGCTCATGCTATTGTCCCATTTTATGGCCAAGGAATGAATGCCGGATTTGAAGATTGCTATGAACTTAATCAATTGTTGAATAATCATCAGGATGATTGGGAAAAGACATTAATTGATTATCAAGTATTGAGAAAAAAGGATGGAGATGCTATAGCAGATTTAGCCTTGCACAACTTTGTTGAAATGAGGGATTTAGTAGCGGATGAAAAATTTCTGATTCAAAAGAAAATTGAAGCTAAGCTGCATGAACAATATCCAAAAAAGTGGATTCCACTCTATTCAATGGTGACATTTAGTGATTTAAGGTATTCCGAGGCTTATGAGATTGGGAAAAAGCAACAAACAATTATGGATGAGGTGATGCAGCGTCCTGACATTTTAGAAGATTGGGAAAGCATTGATTTAGAGAGTATTGTCCAAAAACTGGAAGGTTAGCACCAATGCTATCAAAACAATTTACATTGATTTCGTTTCTATAAGAGAACTAAAAGTTTATAGAAATGGGATATACCGTAAAAATCACCGATGTGTTATCATTGACACACAATGTGAAACAGATTACAACCGAGAAGCCAAAAAATTATAAGTTCACACCAGGGCAAGCCACAGAAGTAGCCATCAATAAGGCAGACTGGAAGGACAAAAAACGACCCTTCACTTTTACTTCCCTCCCAAAAGATAATCATTTAGAATTTGTAATAAAGACATATCATGACCACCAAGGTGTTACGCACGAAATAGACAGCCTTGTTGAAGGAGATGAATTAATCGTTGATGATGCGTGGGGTGCAATAGAATATAAAGGGACTGGAACTTTCATCGCTGGCGGAGCTGGAATTACGCCATTCATTGCAATATTTAAAGACCTGGAAAGGAAGAATGAGATAGGGGAATGTAAATTAATCTTCTCTAATAAAACAGGAGATGATGTGATTTTAGAATCCTATTTTAATGATATTTTAGGCGAAAACTTTATTTCTACTTTGACACATCAAAATATTGAAGGTCATGAAAACAAAATGGTAGATATGGATTTCTTAAAAAATCATTTGGAAAACTTTACGCAACACTTTTATGTGTGCGGTCCTGATGCGATGGTAAAAGTTGTGAGCAAACATTTAGAAATGCTGGGAGCAAATCCTGATGGAATCACATTTGAAAAATAAACTAATCCTAATTTTAGAGATTTCACCAAGCCAACTTGATTTTTAGTGCTGTGGAATTTATGATTACTGTCTGTGTGCCGTCGGCCACATGAGGAACTGTGGTTGGTGAAACACCAAGCATGTGAGGTCCAACACTTGACAAGTTTATTTGATTAAAATTTTCGAAGTATCAATAGAAAAATTAACAGACAATATTATGAATATATTAGTAAGTGGAGCAGACGGGAATTTGGGAAGTGCGGTGATTGATAAATTAAAATCTGAAGGAAATCAGATTTTCGGTCTTTTCGGAGAGAAAGAAAATGCCAAAAATTCAGATGATAACTTTCAGAAAGTTGCTATTGATTTGATGGATCCAAAAGCCTCAGCAGCAGCAGTTGATCAAGGAAACAACTTTTTTGGAGAAATCAATGGTGCCGTTTTGACTGTCGGTGGTTATGCTGGCGGAAGTATAAAAGATGTTTCGATTGAAGATATTCATAAGCAGATCAGGTTAAATTTTGATACTGCTTTCAATTTAGTGAAACCACTATTAGATAGGATGCCTAAAGGAGGTCAAATATTCCTAATTGGTGCTAAACCAGTCTTAGCTTCTGCTGATTTAAAAAATGTAGTTTCTTATGGTTTAGCCAAGCAGCTAATTTTTAGCTTGGCAGATATTATTAATGCTGATTACTCTGAACATCATATAAGTGCACATGTCATTGTGCCTAGCATCATTGATACACCTCCCAACAGAGAAGCAATGGCTGATATGAACTTCGATGATTGGGTTAAACCAGAGCAAATAGCAGAGACAATTGCATACTACTTAAAACATCCTGAGCTGAAAGCTGGAATTATCAAGGCTTTTGGCAATATCGTTTAATATCCTTTCACAATCACTTCAGGCTTGCTTAGAAACAATTACTTGTTAAAAAATTCGATATTAGAGTTTCCATCAATTGTTTGAATCCAGTTTTCATGCAAATTCAAATATTCTAAGCAAGCCTAGCTTATGTCTTGCCTCCTAATACCAGATAATTTTCTCAAAATCTTAAGTTCAACATTGAACCCCATCATGTCTAAGGTTTGTTGTTTAAAGTTTAGCGTTAATCTTAGCCCAAATTGATTTAAGCAAGAATATTAGTCTTAGCACAAACCCTATCAATCCGAAAATTCCTTTTGTTCGTAGATTTCCTGTGTAGGTTCACATGTGACTAGTCAAAACAATTCGAACTACAGTATGTTAAACAAAACGAATATAAAAGTTAAACAAAAAGAAAGTTTTTTATGAGAAATCTATTAAAAATACCGAATTTTTTGTCACTAAGCTTGCTGTTGTTATCAGCTACATTTATTGCTTGTGATAATGAAGACGATGATATGCAACCTGATGAAATGGATGAAACCATAGAATTATCAGGTGAAACTAAAGTATACCCTTTAAGTGAGATCAATGATTCTGGAGTTAGCGGAAGTGCAACATTAGAGGAAACAGACGGTGGGTCTACTCTTTTAACTATAGAACTAACAGGAACACCGGCAGATGGTGAGCATCCAGCTCATATTCATTTTAATTCTGCTGCTATTGGTGGAGGCATTGCAGTTTCTTTAGAACCCATCAACGGTGAGACTGGACTTAGTGAAACCTTAATAGAAGCAGATGATAATGGTGCACCAATATCATTCACTGAGTTATTAGATTTTGATGGATACATTAATGTTCATTTAAGTGCAGATGAATTAGGTACTATTGTGGCTCAGGGTGACATTGGTTCCAACGAATTGACAGGTGAGTCCAAAACTTATAATTTAGCAGAAAGAGCAGTTGATGGTATTTC
>NZ_CAXBEQ010000010.1:0-94940 GCF_963974845.1 uncultured Marivirga sp. | reverse complement strand
AATTGTACTTTCGCTGTATTTTATTCCCATGATTAGCTTTATTTGTGTAAAGCTAGTTCAGGACAAGACAATCTTCATTTCTTATTTCCCACCTTACTTGATATTAAAAAATTAATTGAAACTCCGGCTGCAAGGCAAATGCTCTCAGTCCACTATAGAAATGATATTTCCTTAAATCAATCTTTTTTTAATGAACTGAATAATTTAGGGAATCCAAAGCTATGCCGAAATGTTTCGATATCCAACGGTGATCGAATTGATGATAGACCAAACTTAACACCTGATCAGTTTATAATCAATAAAGACAGGGGCGTTTTTGAAATTGTATTACCCGGTTTATCGGAAGGGTTTTTATTAGACATTCCGACATGGGGCTTATTTTCAAGGACGCTAGTTCAGATTAAGTCTCTGCATAATAGTAATCAAAGCACTAATGTTTACGAGGGCAGATACTGGAGCGTAAATCCCTTTTTATTTATTTATTTGATTTCGGGACGTGACAGATATCACTCAGCTAAGGCTTCTTATTCGACTTCTGCAGGAGGATTGTTTTTTTCACCTGATAATGTTTGGACTAGTTTTTTAAGGCAAGTAACTTTTGTTCCGACAGCGAGTGCATTAGACGTAATGAACCATCAAAATCCTCAGATTTATCAAAACATTTACAGCCCCACTTATAATATATGTGAGACACCCTTCGATAGTTGGTACACGGCTCCGAGTAATGAGGCTCATGTAGAATGGAATGACGGTAATTCTGAATTTCTCTGGAACGAAATTCAAAGTTATAATCAACCTTGTCAGGAAAAAATGTGTGATGATGTTTACATATCCGGATCTTCAAAGGTATGTGGTACTCAAACTTACAGCATAGTGAATAGACCTGCAAATAGCTCAATTTATTGGACATCAAGTAGTAACATCACAATAACCTCAGGTAATGGTACGAATACAATTTCCATTAATAAAAATGGTTCTGGCACTGGCTATGTTTCAGCTAGAGTAGTGAAATCTGGTTGTGGAACTGCTAGAATAAGGAAAGATGTTACAATACCCTCTGGCAGTAATTCCAGTATTTCCATTAGCGGTCCAACATCAGGCTATGAAAACAATGTGTTAAACTATACCTTATCATCAATTTCAAGAGGAAGTTCGTATACTATGACGGTAAGGAAATATTCTGGTGGTTGTTATTCCAATTGCTGGACGATATATACTAATTCCAGCAGACAGCTGAGTCTTGCATTCATTTCTCCTGGAACATATCAGATTACAGGTTCAGTGTATAACGGGTGTCGAACAGTAACAACTTATAAATATGTTACAGTTAGTTCATCTGGTGGTGGTGGTGGAGGTGGTTGTTCAGCTACATTACAACGTTAAGGGTCAAATCCTTCATCAGGAGACATGACTTATAAAGTAATTGAGCCTATTGAACCATGTGATACATATAGGACCACTGTACTAAATAATTCAACTGTTATAAAGGATAGATACTCATCAAAAAGGACATATTATTCAGTTATAGATGCAAGAGGATTTCAAGTTCTACAGGGGGAACTGCACAAGGGATCCTTTGCATTAGATATGAAAAAATATCCCAAGGGTCTTTATATAGTTAATGTCTATTGGAAGGGTCAATTGATGACCGATAGATTGATCAGAGAATAGTTGATTTATGAAAATTGCTTTAGAAAGAATTATGGTATGGATGATTTTGAAGCCCTATGTTAAGGGGCTTCTTTTAAGCCTTCGGATGCTTTATCAACCGTAAATACTTTTCCTTCAAGATTTGAGGATGATACCCTTTCATAAACATGCGTTACATTTTCAGATTCGCCATGTTCACTGTCCAATAACTATTGAGTTCATATTTCCTAGCAGATACTTTTACGGATTTAGGGATAATTCCAAATGGATGTTTTTTCCATAGTCTTTTAATTAATTCGAAATCTTCCATTACTACGTATTCCTCATCGAATCCATTATTTTGCTCAAAAACAGATTTTTTAATAAACAGGGTCTGATCTCCACCTCTACACCATAATACTTTAAAACGAGTAAACCAGGAATTGACAGCCAGCAAAGGACTTTTCGATTCAAACTTAAAACGGTAACAACCGAAGTCATTTCCCTTTTCAATCGCTTTTAAAATATCGTTTACAAAGCTTTTAGGTGGTTTTGCATCTGCATGCACGAAATATAAAATATCACCTGTCGCCATTTTTGCAGCTTCATTCATTTGATGTGCCCTGGAAGCTTGCTTAGTACAGATTACTATCGCACCCTTTTCCTTGGCTATTTCTTGCGTGCTGTCTTTGCTTTCAGCATCACTTACAATGATTTCTGCGATCTTATCGCTTGCATCTTGATGCAAATAGTGGAGTAACTGCTCAATGTTTTCTGCTTCATTGAGTGTCGGAATAATGACAGTTATTTTATTATTCTGGGTTTCGGGCATCTGTAGTTTAAAATATTGCGTACTTAGATTGAAATAACTTACGAAATAACAATAATGAAAAGATTTACCCTTACTCTATTTAGTTTTTCTTTTATTTTTTTCGGCTTTAGTAGTCAAGCGCAAAGTAAAATTATGAATGAGCCCAATGAATTCGTGCGATTAAGCATGAAATTGATAACGGCTGTTAAAAGTGAGAACGATTACAAAAACTATGTTAATGAATATAAGGCGCTGCCATTAAATAAGTTAGCTGAGTCTTTAGATACCGATAATAAAACCAAAGCTTTTTGGATTAATACCTACAATGCCTTTGTGCAAATTCTATTAACGGAAGATCCTGCACTTTTTGATGATAGAGGCGCTTTCTTTAAAGCAGATCAAATCAATGTTGGTGGAGAATTATTAAGCCTTGATTTTATAGAACATGGAATTATTAGGGGCTCTAAAGTTAAATTATCAATGGGATTTATGAAAGATCCTTTTGCTAGCAAATTGGAAAAACAATTTAGGGTAAGTGAAACAGACGGAAGAATTCATTTTGCCTTGAATTGCGGAGCTACTTCTTGTCCTTATGTGGCGGTTTACAGTGCTTATGAATTAGACAAAGAATTGGATCAGATAACCCGTCAGTTTTTAAAAAGGACAACAAAATATGACCAAAGCGAAGACGAAGTATATGTCACCACACTTTTCAGTTGGTTTAAAGGCGATTTCTCAGATAAAGGTGGAGTAATCGGATTTTTAAGAAAATATGATTGCATTCCGGAAGATGCTGATCCGGATGTCAATTATAAAGAGTACGACTGGACATTGGATTTAGGGAATTTCACGGACTTGCAGTAAAGAAGCTTTTCAACTATAGTAGTTTAATAGTTTTTGGTTTATAATTCTCTCAATCAGTTATCTGGTTGGGAGATGTTTAAAAAGCCTCATTAAAAGCAATATAAAATCCATTGCTGTCTTTTCCGACAGCATAATCCAATCTTACGTTGATGTGTTTTTTGGTGTCAAAAGTGAAGCGCAAACCAGCACCTCCGGCATAATTCCATCTGTTCATACCATAGTCTCCCCAAGTGGGGGCGGTTTGGCCGGCAGAACCAAAAGCTGTTAGTCCTATCCTCCAGAAAAGTTCTTGTCTTATTTCAACTTGTCCCAGCAATAGATTGTTGTCTTGGAAGTAGCCTTGAAAATAGCCTCTCATTTTTTTATTACCACCCAATTGTGCCAGTCTATTGAAAGGAACATTCCCAATATTCGACCATGAGAAGGCGTTAGCGGCCAAAACCGTTTTGTCGGCAGGGGAATAATAATAGGCATAGTCAAATGAAATGGCGGTGTAATTATGCGTACTGCCCGTATATTGATGATTGAATTCAATAAAACTTTCTAAATAATGGCCATTTCTTGGATAGTAAACGCCATCCCTGGTGTCATAAATCATGGCAGGTCCTAAACCACTGGTTCTGTTGTAAGTGCCTCCTGAAAAATCCTCTTGCTGAAAACTTCCGGCATTGTCCCACATGAAGATATCATAATTTTCAAACCAGTATCGACCTCCCACAAATAAATTAGGTGCGGTCTCTTTTAATAAAAACACACGTACTCTGGGGAAACTGGCCCTATAAGTTGAAAAGACATCCTGTTGTCCATTGTTTCCGATGCCGTAGAAAGGGTAGGCATAATTATAATAGCCCAGTTCGCCTATACTTCTCCATTTGTTCTGATCCCAGAAAATCTGAAAAGGCACGAATATTAAAGTTTGTTGTTTAGTGGTATAACCCGCAGCCAATTGAACCTGACTGGCATTGATCGGTTTTTTTCTGCTGGTGAAAAAATTATATAAAATGGCTGCGCCATAGAAAAGCCCTGCTTCAGGGGTATAATAAACCACGGGCAATGGGAAAAGAGAATTTTTATCAGTTTCGTAAATAGCGGTGTCTAGGTCAACTGTTTTCTTATCAATGTTATCCTGAGAAAATGCAATTTCTGTTGTCATTACGCTAAGAGTAATAACTGCAAAAAATGAAAATACAAAGTTTTTAAAGGATTGTTCCATGATTATTGAAATTGATAAAATTATATTTTTGTATTCAGATAATTATAGATTATTTTCAATTCAGCTTTGATTGTTTATAATCAATTCGAAATATAATGAGAAATTATGGAAGGATGTAAACTGCATCCAGTTCATTAATTTTTTTGGAATCTAAAATGATAAAATATTTATTTGTCTTATTTCTGCCACTCATTAGCCTGCCGCTTTCTGCCCAAAATTCGGAAGTGGATAGCTTATTAAATGTAGCGGAAAATTCAAATGATAGTATTAAAGCTAGCATTTACCTTGATTTGGCAATTGGCTACCGGTCAGTCCAGCCTGATGTGGCACTGAAATATGCTAATGATGCCTTAAAATTAGCAAAACAGAATGATAATTATACCGCCAAGGCGAGCGCCCTACATGTTTTAGGAGCTATTTATACGGTTTTAGGAGATTATGAAAAAGCTATTTCAAACCTACTGGAATCGCTTAGAAATTATGAGCTTTTGGGTGATTCCAAAGGCGTAGCAAACTCTTCCAATAGCTTGGGTATTTTATATTTCAATCAAGAAGATTACGAGAATGCCAAGAAATACTATAATAAAGCTTTGAACCTAATTGATTCCTCCGAATACGCCATGAGCACAGGGGTATATAAATTAAATATAGGCGAAGTCTATCAGGCAACAGGTGAAAACGAAAAGGCATTAAAATTAGAAATGGATGCCTACAATATTTTTAATCAATTAGGAGATATCAATGGAATGGCATATGCCTTAGGTGTGCAAGCTAAGGTTAATTATCAACTAGGCAATAATTATGAAGCCATAGAAATGACTAAAGAAGCTTTAGACTATTTAATTGAAGACCAAGATTATCTGGGGGCAGTAGAATACTTAAATTTTTTAGTAAAAGTTTATATTAGTACTAATAAATGGTCATCGGCTGAGGATAATGCGCAGGCGGCATTAAAAATTGCTAGACAAATGAATTCCCTTAAATGGAAGATTAAATCCTTTGATAATTTATCGAAAATCTTCTATCAAAAAGGCATGCATCAATTAGCCTATCAATTTAAAGACTCAGCCTATAATTATGAGAATCAGCTCATGGATGAAGAAAAGCAAAAGCAAATTGCAAACTTGAGGGTTATTTATGAGTCTGAACAAAAGGAGCAGGAAAATGAAATATTAAGAATAGACCAAGAGCTCAAACGAAAGCAAATAACACAACAGCGAATTTTGAATTTAGCGATAATCAGTATTCTGGTCATATTGATTGTATTTGCAGTTGTGACTTTCCGGGCAAAAAACCAAAAGCAAAGGGCTAATAATCAATTACGAGTTCAAAATGAGGAAATTCGCCAACAAAGAGAGGAAATAGAGACACAAGCGGAACGATTAAAGAGCATTAATTCGGACGTGGTGAGAAAAAATGAGTTGATTGAAGAAAAAAACAAAAACATTACTGATAGTATCAATTATGCAAAGCGAATTCAAACCGCACTATTGCCTTTCTCGCATCGAATCAGCAAGCAATTAGAAGATTACTTCATATATTATAATCCTAAGGATATCGTTAGCGGAGATTTTTATTGGTTTAGTGAATCTGAAGATAAAGTAATATTGGCGGTAGCTGATTGCACTGGTCATGGCATCCCAGGTGCTTTTATGAGTTTTATAGGACATGACATGTTGAATCATATCGTGAATTTCAAAGGCATTACCCAGCCTAACGAAATCCTTAAACAGCTAAAATTGAGTGTTATACATATCTTGAGACAAGAGCAAAGCGACAATAGGGACGGGATGGATATCTCAATTTGTGTCTGGGATAAAAAGAATAATAAAGTTTACTTCTCTGGTGCCAATCATTCTTTAATATATATTCAAAACAAGCAACTTCAACAAATTAGAGGTAATAAAACAACGGTAGGTTTAGATGAGAAAAGAAATATTAAAGATTTTGATAATCATGAAATCAACCTAGTGGGTGATACTTGCTTTTACTTGTTTTCTGATGGGTATGTAGATCAGTTTGGAGGTGATAGGGATAAAAAATTTATGATCAGAAATTTCAGGGAATTGCTATCTACCAATCATATGAAAAAAATGGAAACGCAGGGAATGATTTTAAGAGAGACGATAGAAGAATGGATGGCAAATAGTGAGCAAGTTGATGATATGCTAGTTTGGGGATTCAGGGTTTTTAGTTGATAGTATTGCGCTAGTTGCCTTTTTATTACGCCCTTTCAGGGCTTAAGAGTGTGTTCATTTTTTATCAGAGGACTTCACTCTATGTTTTGATATTATACCCTTTTAAGGCTGAACTTAGGACTATACCAGATTTCATCTGATTATTCTTTTTTCATAAAAAAATACTTATTCTTCCACAGGGATTGCTTATAATGGTATAGGTTTGCAGAAACTCTTAGGCACGAAGGGCTAATATATTTCAACGTAGGGTGTAGCCCTACACTCATAAAACTGAAACTCAACCAAGCCCTGAAAGGGCGAAATATATTGGGTGATAGAATAGATTTCCCACATTTAAAATAGTAAATATTTTTACCATGAAATCAATATTTTTTAATAATAGAGGCGAAATCCCTCAAAACCGCTAATTTTCCCCTAAAATCATATTTATAAATCATTGACAATGAATTAATTAAAAGCAATCTTACTTTTTTCTATGCTTAACTGATTCATCCTATTATTTTTGCACCATGACAGAGCAAATTATTATTCTTGATTTTGGGTCGCAGTATACTCAACTCATTGCCAGAAGAGTCCGCGAACTCAATGTTTATTGTGAAATACATCCCTTCTATGATGCCCCTGAATTAACACCAGATGTGAAAGGCGTGATTCTTTCAGGAAGCCCTTGTTCCGTTAGAGACGAGGATTCCCCTAAAATTGATCTTGAAAAATACCGAGGAAAAATTCCGTTATTGGGAGTTTGTTATGGTGCGCAGTATTTGGCTCAAAATAATGGTGGAGAGGTTCTGCCTTCTGAAATCCGAGAATATGGTCGTGCCAAACTTACAAGCTTTGATGCGGATAATGATTTGCTGAAAAATTTGACCAAGGGCTCACAAGTTTGGATGTCACATGGCGACACTATCAAAACTTTGCCGGAAGGTTTTAAAATTATTGCCAGTACCCCTTCAGTGGAAGTGGCCGCTTTCGAATTGGAAAACGAGCCTACTTTTGGTATTCAATTTCATCCCGAAGTGACTCATACGATTGAGGGTAAACAACTATTGGAAAATTTCTTGGTTAAAATCTGTGGTTGCTCCCAAGATTGGACTTCCGAGATATTTGCTGATATTACAATAGCAGAGTTAAAAGAACAACTAGGACAAGATAAGGTAGTGTTGGGCCTCTCTGGAGGAGTAGATTCTTCTGTAGCTGCCATGCTGATTCATCATGCGATTGGCAAAAATCTTTACTGCATTTTTGTAGACAACGGTTTGCTAAGAAAAAATGAGTTTGAAGAGGTATTGGATTCCTATAAGCACATGGGTTTAAATGTAAAAGGAGTTGATGCCAAAGACCAATTTTATAAAGCTTTAGCAGGGATATCAGATCCTGAAGGCAAAAGAAAAGCAATTGGAAAAACTTTTATAGACGTTTTTGACCAAGAAGCTAAAGCCATCAAAGATGTGAAATGGTTAGCTCAAGGAACCATTTATCCTGATATCATCGAATCTGTTTCAGTAAAGGGTCCATCGGCCACTATTAAATCTCATCATAATGTAGGTGGGCTGCCAGAGAAAATGAATTTAAAGGTGGTTGAGCCTTTGAAAACACTTTTTAAAGACGGTGTACGTTCAGTTGGCAAAGCGCTGGAAATAGATCATAAAATTCTAGGAAGACACCCATTTCCGGGGCCAGGTTTGGCTATCCGAATTTTGGGAGATGTAACTCCAGAGAAAGTAAATATCATCCAAGAAGTAGACTCAATTTTTATTGGAATGATGAAAGAAAGAGGGCTTTATGACCAAGTTTGGCAAGCTGGCTCTATCCTATTACCCATCCAATCTGTTGGTGTGATGGGAGATGAAAGAACCTACGAGCGAGTGGTGGCACTTAGGGCCGTAGCAAGTGTGGATGGAATGACAGCCGATTGGGTACATTTACCGTATGATTTTCTAAGTGACGTATCGAATGAAATTATCAATAAAGTAAAAGGAGTAAACAGGGTGGTTTATGATATAAGTTCTAAACCCCCAGCCACTATTGAATGGGAGTAAGCAGTTTAAATTTAAACTTGTCTGGCTTTGTAAACAGGGTTCGACAGAGCAGGATTAATTAATGTTTTAATAAAAATAGCATGCGATCAAAATCATTAGTCATTTTCGGATTGATATTTATAATTAGTGCATTCCAGCTGAATGCCCAAGTAAATTATCAATCAGAGTACTTGTCTGGGAAGAATTATTTTAAATCAGGTGATTATCAAAGGGCTCAAAATCACTTCAAGAATTTACTTGATTTGAACGAAAACAATCCTTTCTATTTATATGCCTCTTATTTTTATGGTATTTCTGCTTATGAAACTGGGAATAAAGACCGAGCGCTTGAAGTGCTAGGGAATATCAGGACTACCCACTCTGATTGGGAGAAAATTGATGAGGTTAATCTATGGTATGGAAAAATGCTGATGCAGGAAGGGAACTTGATGAAAGGTCTTAATGTCTTGAACAGCACTGAAAAAGATGATTTGAAAATTATAGCGAATGAAATTAAAAAAGTGACTTTGTTCGCCTATGATAGTATCCCTCTATTGCAAAAAGCCATGGAGCTTAATCCATACGATGAGGTTCTAGCGAAATATTTGGCTAAGAAGATAAATGAACAACCCATGGTTGATCGTCAGGTTGAGTTGATGGAATTTTTGATCGACTCTTTTGATTTGAATCGTGCTAGTTTCGATTTTGTAGATAAAAGTGTGACAGAAAAAAAGGATAAGTATAGGGTAGCTGTGTTGTTGCCATTAATGGCAGAAAGTCTGTCCACCTCAAAAGGAAGCAAGGGAAATCAATTTGTACTGGATTTGTATCAAGGTATAAAAATTGCCATAGAGGAGTTAAACGCCAACGGTCAGAAGATCGAGCTATTTTCTTACGATACTGACCGAGATAGCCTTAAAACCACTAAAATTATTGAAAGTGGAGAGTTATTGGAAATGGATATGATAATTGGTCCACTTTATCCGATTCCAGCAAGTTTGGTTCGAGATTATTCTTATAAACATAAGATTAATATGGTAAATCCATTGTCAACTAATTCAGAGACCATAGCCGCTAATCCGTATTCATTTTTGATGAAATCAACAGCAGAAACAAGAGCGAAAACAGCCGCTAAGTATGCAATTGAAAATATGGAAAGTAAGAATGCTACAATTTTTTACGGTAGCAAATCCCAAGATTCAGTTTTTGCATATACTTACAAAAGGATGCTTGAGGCGGATTCATTTAATATTACTTGGATGGCGGCATCTAGATCCGCTGTAGCTAGTACCGAAATTCTAAGGTCTTTAACGGAGGTTTATGATGATGACACTACATATACAGGAGGTAAAGTTTACATTAGCAATACTGTAAAGGTAAAAGTGGGAGACGGAGATTCATTAATAATGACTAGAGATACCATAGGACATATTTTGGTCGCATCTTCTGATAATTTACTAGTCTCGAATGTACTAAGTGCCCTTGACACCAGAAGAGATAGCATTCCAATAATCGGCTATGATGAGTGGCTGGACTTCAATCAAATTTCCTTTGACCAGCTTCAAAGAATGGGGGTAGTGATGATAGGTCAAAATTATTTTGACTTCAGTTCATCCGATGTAGCAAAATTTAAAGAGAATTATAGAAAAAAGTTTAACAAATTGCCTTCACAATATAGTTATGATGGTTACGAAACTATGTGGTTTTTTGGAACACAGTTGATTGAATTTGGCAATTATTTCCAATACGGTTTATATAACGAAGGCTTTCAAAATGGGCATCTTTATTTTGGGTTCGATTATACTAATGCAAATGATAATCAAGTAGTGCCAATCATGAAAATGCAGGATTTGGAGTTAAAAATGTTGAATTTTGAACAAGTAGAAGAAAAACCATCAGTTTTTACAGATTAATTTTAGAAAATCGAAAATCATTTTATTTATGCTGGACAAGTCCAATAGCAAAGAATTATTTAAAAAAGCACAAAATTTTATTCCCGGTGGGGTTAACTCACCTGTTCGTGCCTTCAAGGCAGTGGGAGGAGACCCAATATTTGTAAAAAGTGCTAAAGGTGCTTACATGTTTGATGAGGATGGAAACCGCTACATCGATCTTATCAATTCGTGGGGACCTATGATCTTAGGACATGGGAATGAGGCCATTGAAGCTGCAGTTGCTAACGCATTAAAAAGCTCTCTTTCGTTTGGAGCACCCACTGCAAAAGAAATTGAGATAGCAGAATTAATTACCCACATGGTGCCTTCTATCGAAA
Source organism: uncultured Marivirga sp. (assembly GCF_963974845.1). Taxonomy (NCBI): domain Bacteria; kingdom Pseudomonadati; phylum Bacteroidota; class Cytophagia; order Cytophagales; family Marivirgaceae; genus Marivirga; species uncultured Marivirga sp. Next base: position 83,935 of record NZ_CAXBEQ010000010.1, on the reverse strand, counting down.
AGGTAAGGATGGTAAATTCTGGTACCGAGGCTACTATGTCTGCAGTACGATTGGCCAGAGGTTATACGGGCAAGGACAAGGTATTAAAATTTGAAGGATGTTATCATGGACATGGCGATAGCTTTTTAATTGCTGCAGGAAGTGGAGCTGCAACTATGGGTACCCCAAACTCGCCTGGTGTTACCAAGGGAACTGCAAAAGATACGTTGACTGCACCATTTAACGATTTGGAAGCTGTTAAAAACATTGTAGAGCAAAATAAAGGTGAGATTGCCGCATTAATCGTTGAACCTGTCGCGGGAAATATGGGGTGCGTAATTCCTAAAGATGGATATCTGGAAGGACTCCGGGAAATCTGTGATCAGGAGGGTATAGTTTTGATTTTTGATGAAGTGATGACTGGTTTCAGATTATCAAAAGCCGGGGCACAGGGAATTTTCGGTGTAAAACCAGACATAACTACGCTTGGTAAAATAATTGGTGGTGGAATGCCAGTAGGAGCCTATGGAGGGAAGAAGGAAATTATGGATTTTGTGTCTCCACAAGGGCCTGTCTACCAGGCAGGAACGCTTTCAGGTAATCCGATTGCAATGTCAGCCGGTCTTATGATGCTACATTATTTGAATGATCATGATGAGGTTTATGAGCAGATTGGGGCATCTGGGAAATATTTAGCCAAAGAATTAGCAAAAGTAAATGCTGCCTTAGGGAAGAATTATACTATTAACCAGTTAGGTTCTATGATTAGTATATTTTTTACAGACCAAACTGTTGATAATTTTGATGGAGCTAAAAGTTGTGATACAGAAATGTTTGGTAAATACTTTCAGGGTATGCTAAATGAAGGAGTTTATCTTCCTCCTGCACAATTTGAATCTTGGTTTTTATCAACATCTTTGTCTGCTGAAGATTTGGACCATATCGTGAAATCACACGAGACTGTTATGAAAAACCTCATTTTATAAATGGATTCTGAAAAATTATTCGCTATTTTTCAATAATTTAATATTGATTTTGTTCATTTAGGGACTACATTTATTGTAGTCCTAATTAATTATTATATTTACAGCTGTAAAAAATAGAATTATAGTGAAGATAGTAAAACTTATTCTGATCATTTTGGTGTCATGCTGCTCTGTATTTACTGTGGAGGCACAGTTTAGAAGAAGCACTGAAAACAAAACTGTGACCTTCGAAGAAATGTATAATGATCCCTACGATATCAATAAATTGTTTATTGGTATTACTCCTGCCTACGGGGATATACATGTCACCAACATTACTTCTGGTTTTGGAGTAGACGCTACCTATTATTTAAAAGATAAAATGCATTTCAAAGCCCACGCTAGAACTCCATACTTTATAGGAAGTGATTTTGCTAGAAATGCAGCCCAAAAAAATGGCTTTGACCCGCAATCTAGAGCTAGAACGTACTTTTTTGCAGAGGCAAGTGCCTCTTACCATATCTGGGATAAAGAACAAGAATCTGAAAGTCGAATACCGTTATATTCAAAGAATTATCAGGGTGCTGAGTGGGCAGCCAAAGTTCCCAAAACAGCAGATATTCCTAATAAAAGAAGAGAAATATTATTTGCTCGATTAGGAGGGGTGTACTACGAAACAACTTCCGAATTGAGTAGAGCAATTGCTTCTCAAGGCGTTATAGTTAATCCTGTAGGCGAAACCGAAGAATCTGTAAATTCAATTTCAGGAGAAAAAGAGGAAGCTGTTTTTGGTAATGTATTAGGAGCAGGAGTTTCCGTAGGTGGAGGATTTACATGGATTAAAAACTTTGCGGCCAAACCTGATAAAACTTATGAAGAGCTAGTGGACGACCATGTATTTTCAACTTTTATGGATCTATTTATATTTCCTATGGTGACAGTTGAAAATTTCTTTCATCAGCCCGCCGGTGCCAATCAGTTTTTTGAATATGATGCTTCTTCTATTAACACATTTATGTTTGGAGGTAGAATCGGAATTGACGGACATTTTAACAGAACACTTGGTTGGGGTTATGGTGCTGAAATTGGCATGAGACCTGGGCTTCAGAAAAGAGGCTTTTATGGACTCCTGAAAATTACTTTCCCGATGTATGGCACCAAGCTTGATTATGGTGTCGAGGCATTTGGAAGATAGAATTAACTCCAAAAAGATTAAAAAAATAATTACAATTATTGATAAGCTTATAAAGCCTTGTATTTTTTTGATAAATACAAGGCTTTTTTTATAGAGGTAAAGTATTAAATCAGTAATTTAACCAATCAAACACTGAGTTAACTTTAAATCAATTTAATAATGGGTGTATTAGATTTAATAACCTTACTTATATTTCTAGCTGCTGTTTTCACCTTTATAAATGTTAATTATTTAAAACTTCCTTCTACGATTGGATTGATGATTATTGCATTAGTCTTATCAATTTTGATTCTTTTATCTGGATACATTTTTCCGGAAATTACTGATTTGGCGATTTCCATTGTTTCTGAGTTCGATTTCAAGGAGGTTTTATTAGATGTAATGCTAAGTTTTTTATTGTTTGCTGGGGCATTATCTATTAATGTAAAGCAACTAAAAGAGGAGCGCTGGCCAATTTTGATTTTCGCTACGGTTGGTGTATTGATTTCCACCTTTGTGGTTGGCTTTTTGATGTTTTACATATTTGGCTTTTTTGGCTATCAAATTGATTTGATTTATTGTTTGCTGTTTGGTGCTTTAATTTCACCTACTGATCCAATTGCTGTTTTGGCCCTGCTATCAGATGCTAAAGTTTCGAAAAAATTAGAAATTAAAATTGCTGGAGAATCACTATTTAATGACGGTATAGGAGTAGTGGCATTTTTGACAATTCTGGGTTTAGCCCAGACAGGTGTTAGCGATTTTAGTATTGGAAGCATCCTCGGCCTATTTGGAATGGAAGTGGGGGGTGGATTGTTGTTAGGGGCTATATTTGGTTTTTTTGGGCTTAAATTATTAGAAATTATTGATAATGAACATGTTGAGCTAGAGGTGTTAGTAACCCTTTCACTGGTGATGGTATCTTATAAAGCCGCAGAATTCTTTCACATTTCAGGACCATTGGCAGTGGTAGTGCTTGGTTTATTTCTAAGTAAAGAAGGAAATACGGTAGGTAAAAATATTGCTACAGGTGATTACGTGTATAAATTTTGGCATTTAGTTGATGAGGCATTGAATGCAATCCTTTTTATTTTAATAGGTTTGGAAATAATTGTGATTTCAAAGGAGTTCCATCCAGACTACTTTTTAATTGGGTTGTGTGCTATTGTTGTGGTTTTGTTTGCTCGATTGGTCGGGGTCGGAATTCCTGTAAAAATCATGGAGCGTTTGAGAACGTTTGAAAAAAATACGCTGGCAATTCTCACCTGGGGAGGTCTAAGAGGAGGGATTTCAGTTGCTTTGGCTCTTTCCATTCCTGATGATTTTGAAGCAAAAAACATAATATTGTCTGCCACTTATTCAGTAGTGGTTTTCTCCATTTTAGTGCAGGGATTGACAATAAAGAAATTGGTACCAAAAAAGTAAGAACTTACATATTCCAAGTAGAATATGCTCTAGTATTCTATTTTTATCTGATATTTATCCAATAGTCCACCGATTCCATCATTGGAGAATTTGGCATTCTTTAGTTTATTAATTTCTGGATTAATACTATAGTTTAATGTATTTCTAAAATCAGATTTTTGTAAATCGCAGTTTTCAAATACAGCACCTGATAAATCTGAGTTTTGAAAGCTGACTTCTCTAAGATCACTATCACTAAAATCAACTTCAATAAGTTTAGAGTGTATAAATTTTGATTTCATTAGTTGAAGCTGGTAGAAAATTGAATGATTGAGCTGGCAAGAATCAAAATTTACTGTTAGACCAAAGGCATTACATTCATCAAAATGGACGCCAAGTATTTTGCAACCTTTGAAATTAACAGTCTGAAATGACGTGTTTTTTGTTTTTGCTGAACTTAAGTTACAATCCTCAAAGTCGCAATCAATAAATTTAAGATTCGATAAATCACAGTTCTGAAAGTTACAATTGATAAAAGTACAATGCTCAAACTCATTATATTCAATTGAGGATTCCGAAAAGTTGATAGCTTTAAAATTTTCTTCAGTAATAATTTTATCCACTTTATTTATTCTGGTTAATTGGCAAGTTAAAAAATTATGGATTCAGATGTTAATACAACTGCCAATTTGTAATAGAGATGACATATATCATCTAATTCGTAACTTTTGTTACGCCTCGATGAATGTTGCTACATTAATTTTGTTTTTAAGATTTGGACAAATCATTGTGCAAATAGTTTAAAGGTTGTTGTACAAAAATAAATTTTAACTAGAATATTATATGAGTCAATTATTAGAGTGGATAAGCCAACCGTGGCCATGGTATGTTGCCGGTCCTTTGATTGCAGTGGTAATGTTTTCCATGCTTTTCTTTGGAAAATCTTTTGGCCTTTCAGCAAATCTCAGGACCATGTGTTCCATTTTAGGAGCTGGAAAGTCCTGTGACTTTTTCGATTTTAATTGGAGAGATCAAATGTGGAATCTGGTGTTTGCTGCAGGATTGGTTTTAGGTGGATTGATATCCTATTTGTATTTGGGAAATGATCAAGCCGCACATATTTCTGAAACTACTATTGCTGAGCTACAAGCCTTTGGCATTGAGAATCCTGGCAAGAATGTAGTACCTGTAGAGATTTTTAATTGGGAATCATTACTAACTGTAAAAGGAATCATATTTATAGTAATTGGTGGGTTTTTAGTTGGATTTGGTACTCGTTATGCGGGTGGCTGTACTTCCGGGCATGCTATATCGGGGTTAAGCGATTTACAACCCGCCTCATTGTTGGCTGTGGTTGGATTCTTCATTGGAGGTCTCATCATGACTTACTTTATACTACCCTATTTGCTTGTACTTTAATTAATTCAAAAAATCAAACAGGATAAAATGAAATTTTTTAGATATTTATTTATAGGAACCATATTTGGAATTACGCTGGCAAAGGCGGAAGTTATTTCTTGGTTTAGGATTTATGAAATGTTTAAGTTCCAATCATTCCATATGTATGGTGTTATTGGATCGGCTGTAATTTTGGGAATTATAGTCATTCAGATCATTAAGAGAAAGAAGTTGAAGTCAATTGATGGAGATAGAATTATTGTAGCTCCAAAGCAATTTAGCTGGGCTAGATATTTAATTGGGGGTTCGATATTTGGATTAGGATGGGCTCTAACAGGAGCGTGCCCAGGTCCCATGTTTATTCTTTTAGGAAATGGGGTAGGCGTAATCTTAGTGGTGATTGCTTCAGCTGTTTTGGGAACTTATGTTTATGGTAAAATAAGACATAAATTGCCTCATTAAAAATGCATTCTTTTGCACCCATATTTTGATACCTAATACAAAAAAATGGACTTTTTAAGATTATTGAGGATTACCACCGCGGCACTGACCGGTATAGTGGCTATCGTTTTTCTTCTTTTTTTAGGGGTGTTAGTCTTGGACGATGTTCCTAACTGGTTGGGATCCACTTTATCAAATGAGCAAAAGGAATGGAGCATACCGAATATTGAGACTGATTTGCCTGATGGAAAAAAAGGCAAGAAAGTTAAATTTGGATATCTATTGGCAACCGAATCCCCTAAGTGGATGGGGCCTCAGGTCATTGATAAAGATAAAAGACTATATGCTGGAAATAATCTGACTTGTCAGAACTGCCATCTGGAGGCAGGAACTAAGCCAGGTGCTGGTTCATGGGTGGGAGTAACTAATCGTTTTCCGCAGTTCAGAGGTAGGGAAAATAAAATTGGCAGTATTGAGGAAAGGATTAATGGGTGTATGGAGCGCAGTATGGACGGGAAGTCTTTACCGGACGATTCAGAGCAAATGGAAGCTTTGGTTGCTTATATGGAATGGTTGAGTGTGGGTGTTCCTGAAGATACAGTGGATTGGTATAAAGGATTTGTAAGCATAAAAATACCTGCCGTCAAAGCAGATACTATTTTTGGAAAACAGGTTTACATTAATGAATGTCAAGTTTGCCATGGTGAGAATGGACAAGGGACTAAATTAGCCGATGAAAGAAAAGGTTATCAGTATCCGCCATTATGGGGTGATGATTCTTTTAATCACGGAGCTGGTATGCATAGAGTGTTAACGGCTGCGCAATTTATTAAAGCTAATATGCCGCATTTAATTGCAACAAAAGAAAACCCGAAACTGACAGATGAGCAAGCCTATCATGTTGCTGCTTACATTAATAGCTTCAGTAGACCCAAGAAACCTAAAACAGAAGAGGATTTTCCGGATCTAAAATTGAAGCCAGTATCCACTGCTTACGGTCCTTGGGATGATCCATTCCCAGCTGAACAACATCAATTTGGTCCTTTTCAGCCTATTATTCAATATTATGATAGTGTCTATCAAATCAAGAAAACTAAATAAATGAAGTTTACTTCTATATTTTTGTCCTACTTTTTATCCACTTTTCTAGTTTTAGCTCAAGAAGATGAGACTGAAAGCAAAAGAGGGAATATAAGCGGTCATTGGCGAAATTACTATATGCATTCTTTCAATGAAGGAGAATTGCAGGATTGGTATGCGGTAGCCACGGGCTTAAAATTTAAATATACCTATGATTTCAATAAGCATTGGCAAGTTGGAGGAGCAGTATACAGTAGCTGGAATACTGGGGTTGGAAATGTCCAAACCACTGACCCAACAACTGGGAGGAGTAGCCGATATGTAGCAGGAAACTTTAATGTCCAGGATTTATCTCAAAGATTCATAGCTTATCCCGGTGAATTGTATGTGCAATATAAGAATGAAAATCATCAGCTTAAGATGGGTCGGCAGACTTTCTTTTCGCCTTTTATGAATGGTCAGGATGGTAGAATGATTCCAACACTTTTTGAGGGGGCATTTTATAAATACGAAAAGAAAGAGAAGCTAAGGTTTCAATTAGGTGCAATCAACAGAATTGCTCCAAGAAGTTACAATGGATTTGAAAATATTGGTCAAACATTGGGGATTTATCCTGTAGGGAGAGATATCAATGGTCAAGGAAGCGAATACAGAGAAAATACAACATCAGATTATGTGGCATTAACTAATCTTGATTATCAAATTACTGGTGATTTTAAAGTTGAGCTGTGGGATTATTATGTGGATAATATTTTCAATGTTTTGTATGTAAAACCCACCTACAATTTTAAAAACTCCGGCTTAGCATTTTCGGTAGAATGGTTGCTACAAAATAGGATAGGAGAGGGCGGAAATCCAGATCCTGCTTTCCAATATGTGCAAAATGAAACGGCTCAAATTTTTGGCGCTCAGCTATCTCATTCTCTACCAAATGGAAAAATCAGTTTAGGATATGATCACATTACGGCTCAAGGCAGATTTTTATTTCCTCGGGAGTGGGGCAGGGAGTTTTTATTCAGTTTTCAGAAGAGAGAAAGAAGTGAAGGGTTTGGAAATAATCATGCAGTTGTGATGTATTACCATCAGAATTTCAATTTTTCTAATCAAAACGTAAAATCAATTTTCAGCTTTGGTCATCAATGGAGACCATCGGTGAGCGAACCAGTATTAAACAAATATGCCATTCCCAATTATATGCATGTCAATCTGGATTTGTTTTATGAAAATGTAAAGTGGAAAGGCTTTAAGCCTGAGTTGCTCCTCACATATAAACATGGAACAGGAGATTTTCCTGATAATCCTGTATTCATTCTCAACAAAGTAAATCTGTTCTTGATCAATGCGATTGTGAATTACAATTTTTAAAAATACAAAAGACTTCCTTGCGGAAGCCTTTTGAAACATGAAACACCTCTCGGTGTAAACTACGGAAACGGTATTTTATTTAAAATTGGGCTTCTTCAGTTGAGCCTTTTAAAGCTGTGGTAGAAGATTTACCTTGCATGACTGCATTTTGCACTGCGTCAAAATAACCTGTTCCTACAAATGCCTGGTGTTTAACCGCTTTAAAACCTTGCTTCTGTAGAGCAAATTCTCTTTGTTGCAATTCAGAATACCCAGCCATGCCTTTGTTTTTATAAGCAGTTGCTAATTCGAACATAGCAGTATTCAATGCATGGAAGCCAGCTAGCGTTATGAACTGGAATTTGTATCCCATTTCAGCTAGTTTTTCTCGGTATTCTAACATCTCATTTTCAGTCAGCTTTGCTGCCCAATTGAAAGATGGAGAGCAATTGTAAGCCAGCATTTTGTTTGGATATTTTTCCTTGATGGCCTGAGCAAATTCCCTAGCCTCTCCTAAGTCAGGATGAGAAGTTTCACACCACACTAGATCAGCATATGGAGCATAAGCAAGACCACGGTTAATCGCTTGTTCCAAGCCGTTTTTTACGCCAAAGAATCCTTCGGAAGATCTTGTTCCATCAAGAAATTTACGATCTCTTTCATCAACATCTGACGTCAATAAATTAGCAGCATCTGCATCAGTTCTGGCAATGATCAGGGTAGGAACTCCCATCACATCTGTTGCTAGTCTTGCAGATATTAACTTATTGATAGCTTCTTGTGTAGGGACTAATACTTTTCCGCCTAGGTGGCCACATTTTTTGGCTGAGGATAGTTGATCTTCGAAATGCACACCAGCAGCACCAGCTTCTATCATCCCTTTCATAAGTTCGAAGGCATTCAAGTTGCCACCAAATCCAGCTTCCGCATCAGCTACAATTGGAGCCATCCAGTGAATATCACCATCGCCACTTACGGATTGAATTTGATCTGCCCTCAGCAAAGCATTATTAATTCGTTTTACCACATTCGGAACACTGTCGGCTGGATATAAACTTTGGTCAGGATACATCTGTCCGGCCAAGTTCGCATCAGCCGCTACTTGCCATCCGCTTAAGTAAATCGCTTTTAAACCGGCTTGAACTTCCTGCACTGCTTGATTACCAGTTAAGGCGCCCAATCCTGCTACGAAATCTTCTTTCTTTAATAAGTCCCACAATCTTTCAGCGCCTAATCTGGCTAAACTGTGATCGATTTTTACAGTCCCTGCAAGTTTTACCACTTCTTCAGCCGTGTAAGTTCGTTCTACATCCTTCCATCTTGGGTTAGTGGTCCAATCGGATATTAATTGATTTACTTTTTCTTGATTAGTCATCTCGTTATGATTTATAGTAGTTTTAAAATTGATTTTATAAATAAGGGTAAGCTTTAAGCGTTAGGAAATCCTCAAATTCTTCGCTTTTCACCAGTTTTTTTAGGATGTCTCTCGCTATTGCTATTTTTCCTGTTTCAACCCGTTTTTGACCGAGCATTTCCTTCACTTTTTCGGTTTCTTCCTCTAAGAGCATGCAAAACAATGCTCGGTTAAAGATCTTACCATTTTTAAAGGATATTTGGTGATGATACCATTGCCATAACTGTGCTCTGCTAATTTCCGCTGTAGCGGCATCTTCCATCAAATTATAGATAGCAGCAGCCCCGATTCCTTGAAGCCAAGATTCAATGTATAAAAGCGCCACATTGATGTTCATACGAACTCCTTTTTCAGTAACCTCTCCATACATCACATTGGGGCTGGTTAAGGCGGAAGGAGTGGTAGTAAACTCTTCTCTTTTATTATGCTTTTGATGCGGTTTATCTCCAATAATTTGGTCGAAAACTGCTTCAACAGCAGGTATTAGAGCTGGATGTGCCACCCAACTTCCATCATAGCCTGCCAAAGCTTCCTCTGTTTTATCATTTCTGACTTTATCCAATATTTTCTGATTTTGCTCCTCATCTTTGGTAGGGATGAAAGCAGACATACCACCAATCGCATGAGCACCTCTTTTATGGCAAGTCTTTACCAAAAGATTAGCATATGCTTTCATGAAAGGAACTTGCATGGTTACTTCATTTCTATTAGGAAGAATGTAGTCTGGCCGATCTCTAAATTTCTTGATAAAGCTGAAGATGTAATCCCATCTGCCAGCATTAAGTCCTGCCATATGATCTCTTAGCTCATAAATAATCTCCTCCATCTGAAAAGCAGCTGTAATAGTTTCTACTAACACAGTGGCTTTGATAGTACCAACGGGTATTCCCAGTTCATTTTGGGCAAATACAAAAACTTCATTCCATAATCTTGCTTCAAATCTGTGTTCTAATTTCGGCAAGTAAAAGTAGGGTCCACTTCCGTTTCTGATCAGTTCATGAGCATTATGAAAGAAATATAAACCGAAGTCAAAAAGCGAAGCTGAAATGGGTTCCCCATCTACCAAAAAGTTTTTTTCTGATAAATGCCAGCCTCTAGGTCTCACTTTTAATACCGCAGGATTTGCTTTTAACTTGTAGCTTTTGCCTTGGTCAGAAGTAAAATCAATCTGCTTTCGTATTGCATCATACAAATTTTGCTGTCCTTCAGTTATGTTTTTCCAGCTTGGACTGGTTGCATCTTCGAAATCAGCCATAAAGACCTTTGCTCCGGAATTTAAAGCGTTGATGATCATTTTCCTGTCCACCGGTCCGGTGATTTCTACTTTTCGGTTTTGTAAGTCTTTTGGTAAGGGTGCAATTTTCCATTCAGGATCATTGCGTATATCCTCAGTAGTTTTCGGAAAGTCTAATTCTTTACCTTGTCGGATTTGATCATACACTTGCTCTCTTTTGCCTAGTAGTTCAAGTCGTTTTTCATTAAACCTTTCATGGAGTTTATTTAAAAATGAAATAGCTTCATCTGTCAATAAATTAAAGCCTTCATTTTCTTCTTTTGTTTGTTTTGCTTTTGCTGATGTAGTTTCCATTTGATTATCAGATTTTTAAGTGTTTGATATTTCAAATGTATAGAAGCGAATAATAAATCGCAAGCGAATATTCGCTATTGGATTTTATTCGCTATATTAGCGAATACTCTTAGGAAGCACCAGATGGAATTATGGTATTGAAAAAAAAATGAAAATAGTTTTTTCGCTTTTAAGGAGAAGTATCGATTAATAAAAAAACAAAGGAGAAATGGCTATATCTCAAGAAAATGTAAAATTAATTTTTGGTTTAAAAGTTAGGCAACTGCGTCTGGAAAAAGGCTTGTCCTTTGCCCAATTATCAAAACTGACAGGATTGTCAGCTTCTTATCTAAATGAGATTGAGAAAGGGAAGAAATATCCTAAGATTGAAAAAATTAATTTACTTTCTGATGCTTTAGAAGTCAGCTTTGACGATTTAGTATCCCTACAACTTTCTAAGAAGCTTGCGCCATTAGGGGAGTTGTTCCAGTCCAATTTATTCAAAGAGCTACCCTTAGAGCTTTTTGGTATTGAACCAGCACATTTATTAGATCTGCTAAGCAATGCTCCTGCTAAATTGGGTGCATTCTTAAGTACCTTAATTGAAATTAGTAGAAATTATGGTCTTAGGGTAGAGAATCTATATCTTAATATGCTGCGCTCTTTCCAGGAAATGCATGATAATTATTTTGAAGGTATTGAGGAGTCTGTAGAAGCTTTCCGTAATCAGGTTTTTAGTGAAATTTCCTATCCTTATACCTATCAGCAATTCGAAGGGGTTCTGAAATCAGAATATAACTATCAGATTTTGCCAAAGGGTCTAGAAAATCAGCAAGAGCTTAAACCACTTCGCTCTATGACCATTCCAAATGAAGCCCCTCAGTTACTCATGAATCCGAAATTGACGGAATCGCAACAGCTTTTTACAATGTCGAAAGAGCTCGGCTACCAGTTTCTAAAATTAGCTCCGAGGCCTTATACATCGAGCTGGGTATCTGTCAATTCATTTGAGGAGGTGCTCAATAATTATAAAGCTTCTTATTTTGCCTGCGCTCTGGCATTACCAGAAAAAGCTATCGTGGAAGATCTGAAAGAATTTCTATCGGAGCCACAGTTTAAAGCAGAATTGCTTTTGAATATTTTAGAAACCTATCAGTGCACACCTGAAATGTTAATGCACAGAATGACAAACCTTTTACCTAAAGTATTCGGTATTAAAGAGTTATTCTTTTTGCGATTTAGCACTTCAGATGAAACGATATTCAAACTTACGAAGGAAATGCATTTGTCAGGATTGCATAATCCTCACGGAACTGCTCTAGACCAACATTACTGCAGAAGATGGGCTTCGATTGAAATATTGAAAGAGCTACGGAATTTAGAGGGAGAGGACCAAGATGCGGTACAATGTAAGGTGCAGCGTAGCCAGTATGTAGATTCCGATAATGAATATTTGATTATTAGTCTGGCTAAGCCTAGTAATAAGAATATTGGGCAAAATAGTAGTGTTTCAATTGGTTTATTGATCAGTCCTCAAATGAAACGTAAAGTGAAATTTCATAACGACCCTGTGATTCCTGTACGGATCGTGAATGAAACTTGTGAGACTTGTCCACTTTATGATTGTCAGGAAAGAGCAGCGCCTGCCCATATTTATGAAGAATCACAGCAGTTAAATGCCATGAAAAAAGCAGTTGATCTATTGATAGGAAAACTGTGATCACGATTTTGATAGCCCGAATTTTAGTTTAATGAGGTTGTTTTGGCTCTGTAACAATAGTTACAATTATAATTGCTCAAATGATTAAATTGAATCGTTATTGAATAATTACACTAAGGAAGTTATGAAAGCCAATATGGGGTCTGCTGATAAAACCGTGAGAATTATATTAGCCATTGCAGTAGGAGTATTGTATTACTTTGGAGTAATTTCAGGCACATTAGCTATTATCTTGGGAGTACTAGCGGTAATATTTGTAGCGACAAGTTTTATTAGTTTCTGCCCGCTTTATCTGCCTTTTGGCATCTCTACAAGACCTAAGTCCACTAAATAAATATGAGCATTAAAAAAAAAGCGACTCTCCTGAGTCGCTTTAAACCAATTAAACTACTACTTATTTAGAATTACCAAGTGTTCTGTCGTCATCTTTTGATATCAAGCAAACTACAAGCTTTTGTGCTGAAAACCCCTTGATTAATTCTTAAAGTATATACGAACTCTTTTAGATACTTGGATTCAATCTTCCATTTGCTTTCCAATTAATTAGCCGAAACAATATTCTTATTTTTGTTATATTATTCTTAGATTAAGAAAACGATTTCAAGTAGAGTTGATTTATACCTATTTGTTGGTAAATAAATCTGCATCTACTGTTTACTGCGTTGTTAAGTTTGATCTTAATAATTAAAACCTCACATGAATATTAATTCTTATAAAATCTATTTATTCATTTTAGTTTTCTCTTTAGGTTGTGAATATGAAAGAATTGCGGGACCCGATGAAAAGTGTCAGACGGAATCTTTAGAATTGGTTGTTGAATCCGTTCAAGATACCCCATGTGGTGAAAGTGATGGTGAAATTATCGTGTCTGTAAACGGAGAAGATGAATATGAATACAGATTGAATGATCAGGACTTTAATGAAAACAACGTATTTACAGGATTGGCTGCTGGAACTTATAGCATTCAGGCTAGAATAGTTAATTCTACTTGTTTGAGTGATGAAATACAAGCTACAATTAATAATGAAGATGGAATTCAATTATCAGTGGTTGCAAAAAGTGATTCTGATTGTGGTGCAAATACTGGCAGTATTACAGTTGCTCAGGAAGGAGGGGTGGAGCCTATTGAATATATCTTGAATAATACTAATGTGCAGGACAGTCCTGAGTTCAATGATTTGTCAAACGGTAGTTATACAGTCGTAGCGCGTGATGCAAACAATTGTGAAGCTGAGATTTCAGGGATTGATATATTGTCTGGTATTAGCTTCATTGATAATATTAAGCCTATTATTACTAGTAATTGTTCGGTTAGTGGTTGCCACAATGGTTCTCAATTTCCTGATTTTTCTGATGATCAAAATATTTTTGAAAACGCTTCCAATATTAAAAATAGAACACAAAGTGGCTCTATGCCACCGGCCGGAAGGCCAGATCTAACAGATGAAGAGGTTCAATCAATAGCCTGCTGGGTGGATGATGGAGCTTTAGATAATTAAATTTATGAAAAAGATAATTGCGGTTTTATTATTACAGTTCTGTGTGTTAACACTTTTAGCTCAAGAAGACAGAATTAAGGTATTCCGAGACACAAGAGTAGTAAATGGTCATTCGACTGAAGTGCTTCCTAAAGGGATAATGAAATTTATTATTTCGCACAGATTTGGTGATATAAGTTCAGGAATCCAGCAATTGTATGGTTTAGACAATGCTACTATTCGAATTGGTTTGGATTATGCTTTAACTGATAATATCAATGTTGGATTTGGAAGAAGCTCTTTGCAAAAGCATTATGATTTTTATTTAAAATACAGAATCCTTCAGCAGAAAAAGGAAAGTGGTAGTCCTGTTTCATTGGTTTATTATACTAATGCTGCTGTCAGGACTATCCAAACCCCGCAAACTGAGGATTTGTCTTTTACTAATAACTTAACTTTTGTTCATCAATTGTTAGTGGCGAGAAAATTTAATGAGTTTATTAGCTTTCAATTGATGCCGACCTACCTGCATCGTAATTATGTATTGGATTTGGAGAGTAATAATGATATCTACAGTTTAGGAAGTGCTACTAGAATACAAGTCTCCAAAGTGTTAGCTTTTAATCTCGAGTATTACTATAATTTCCCTGATCAACTGCTAAGTCAGTATCAATCTTCAGCAGGTTTGGGTATTGAATTGGAAACTAAGGGTCATATTTTTCAATTGAATTTCACGAATTCTTTGGGGCTTATTGCTCCATTATATATAGCAGAAACTACTGGAAGGATCGATAAGGGAAACATTCATTTTGGATTTAATATAACGAGGGATTTTAAAGTTGGAGCAAGGAAATAAGCGCAATGGATAATCTGTGGAACTATAAAATAAGAATTTTTGCCTTTGTCACTTTATTGATGTCTGTAGCTTCCTTTACTTTCCTAAATAATCAGGAAATAAAGGGAAACAGTTTTCTTGTCGAAGTACTGAATAGTTTGGGTCAGGATTATCCAGAGCACTATATCGAAGAGCCAGATTCTGCTGATATCAAAAGAGGATATGATTTAATTCATAGCGGGATGACTAAACCGCCCAATGGATTTGCCTCTAATGCAATCAGTAAGTTTTATACTTGCACCAGCTGCCATAATGTGGAAAGAGAAGATCCTGATTTAACTGTAGTTGATCAGGATGCCCGCTTGGAATATGCCATGGAAAATGATTTACCATATCTGCAAGGCTCCACCTTCTGGGGGATTGTCAACAGAGAATCCTGGTATAACGATGATTATATTTTGAAGTACGGCAGTCTGGTAGAAAAAGCCAAGTGAAGTTTAAAAGAAAGCATTAATCTCTGTGCTACAGTATGCTCCCAAGGAAGAGAATTGGAAGCTTGGGAAATGAAAAGTATCATGTCTTATTTATGGACGCTTCAAATGAAAATAGAAGATTTGGAATTGAATAATGCTGAAATTCAAAAGGTAAATTCTTTGGCTGAATCAAATCCAGACAGTGCCGTTACATTTATTAAATCTCATTATCTAACTAAATCTCCAGCCTCATTTGCGGAATTACCTGAAAGCAAGGTAAAAGGTTATTCATTTGAAGGAAGAACGAAGTACGGAAAAGCAATTTACGAGTTGGGCTGTCAGCATTGCCATCATGCTTACGGAGAAAGTGATTTGGTTTTAGATAATTCGATTCTAACCTTTAAATGGTTAAAAAAGCATATGCCAGAGAATGGTAAAAAGTCTATTTACGAAATCATCAGAAATGGCTCCTATTCCGAATTGGGCCATAAAGAATATATGCCCAATTATACTTTGGAAAAAATGAGCCATCAGCAGGTAGAAGATTTAAGGGCTTATATTGAATCAAATCTGAAATAATCTTGTCTATTCTTTTTGTGGAATTGCCCTTAAAAATCACTTTCAAAGCGTATATTTGCCCATATGATTTCCAAAAAGTCAAAATATGCTATTAATGCTCTTGTTCACTTAGGCCGGAAATACGGAGAGGGTCCCACACTAATCAGTACAATTGCAGAAGAAGAAAATATACCGCAGAAATTTTTGGAAGCCATTCTTTTAGAACTGAAAAATGATGGAATTTTAGGTAGTAAGAAAGGTAAAGGTGGAGGCTATTATCTGCGAAAAGATCCAGAAACCGTAAATTTGGCTCAAGTACTGAGGTTATTTGATGGTGCTATTGCCCTCCTTCCATGTGTTACTTTTAAATTCTATGAACGTTGTGAAGAGTGTAAAGATGAAGAAACCTGTTCGATACGGGAAGCATTCCTGAAAGTGCGTAATGAAACCGTTAAAATTTTCAAAAGCCAGACGTTAAAAGGATTGGTTGATAAAGAGAAGAAATTGATGGCAAAGAAGAAAGACTGATCACTCAATTTAAGGTTTTCTCAGTGGGAGTTTAATTGTAAATCTAGTGAATTTATACTCTTCCGATTCGCATTTTAACTTCCCGTCTATTTTCTCTACGGCCACTTTCACTAAATAAAGTCCGAGCCCGTTTCCTATTGATCTTTCTGATCCTCTGTAAAACATTTCAAATATTTTGGGCATCTGGTTTTCAGGAATTCCAACGCCATTGTCCTCCACAGAAAGTAGGAAAGATTTGTCTTTCCTAATTGTACTTAGCTTTATTTCTCTCTGGGGTTTATTATGATCCGAATAGATCAAAGCATTCTCCAATAAATTGAGCAAAATTAATTCAAGCATTTTTTCATCCGTCTTCAGCTCGTTTTCATTTTTTAAGTCAAATTGAAATTTGAATTTTGACTGTTCAACCAATGGGCTTATTTTCTCCATTACGTCCTTAAAGATTGTCGGAATATCAATAGTTTTATATTCCAATTGTGAATTGTAAATATTGTGGACCTGAGTTAATTTATCCAGTAGGATATCCATCTCTTTAGTGGTTTTTTCAATCAGGTTTAAGTATCTATCTGTTTTAGCTTCAGGGTTTTCAAATCTTGACAAAGCCAGAATTCCTTTAATCCTGCTGATAGGACCTTTTAAATCATGAGAAGTTTTATAAGTGAAAGTATCAAGGTCTTTATTGGTTTGCTGAAGTTTTTTGATGGTGTCTTTGATTTTGGCTGTTCTTTTTTCAACCCTTGCTTCCAGGGCGTGGTTTAGTTCCTGTAACTTATTGTTAATGGCAATTACTTCCTCTTGGGAACTTTCCAGCTCTTGATTTTTTTCCAGTATATCATCTCTTTGATGACTGATTTCCTCATTAAGATTTTGCATTTTTAGTAACTGCTTTTCAATTACCTTTTTTTGTTGGATTACTTCAAAGGTACGATCGGCAACAATAAGCTTAAGTCTTTTCCGGTGCTGTCTGATCCTATAGGTATATCCCAACATCAAAAGCCAAATAACACTCACCACTATCATGCTAAAAACAAAGTATGCCCAAGTGGTCTGATACCAGGGAGGTAGGATCACGAATTGGTAAGAAGCAATTTCGCCTTCAGTTTCGTATAGGTTCCTACCCTTCACCAAAAAAGTATATTTACCAGCGGGTAAGTTCGTGTATTCCTTATTGCTCATTGCAGTCCATGGAGACCATTCTTTGTCAAATCCCTGAAGATAATAGGAGAACTGGTTCCTTTCGGGTTGTTCATAAAAGAGGGCACTATATTCGAATTGTATATTATTGTCATTAAAATCTAATCGAGGTATAGCTTCTTGAGGTTGCTTGATTACCAATGTTGGGATGCTATCATTAGCCCTAAATTCTTTATATAGCCCTTTAGATAGTATAGAATCATTAAGGCTAACATTTTTAATAAATGTATTGAATTCGATATCCAAATTAACCTTTACTTTTTCATCAAATCGGTATAGACCTTCATTGCCTGCTATCCAGACTACACTGTCTTCGGCTTCATCTACATAAATAGCTGAGAAATTTTGATTAGGAATAGCTTTTAAAGGCCTGTCTACTTTTTGATAGCTCCCATCTTCTTTTCTTTCTAATTTTAAAACCACTTGCTTTTGGGATTCCTCAATGAAAGTCAACCAATAGTTTCCATGTTGGTCTTGATCTATTTGACTTATATTGAGTTGTTCATCTGTAATCTTAGAATGAGGAATGAATAAATCACTGGAATCTGGTTTTGGACTTTTATTTAAAGTGTAAAATCCTTTGGAGGTGGTAAAAAGGATTTCGTTATTAACAGATTTTAAGATATTGATTTCATTCACATCAGGTAAACCATGATTTTGATTGAAGAATTTCCATTTAGGATTTCCATCATTTTCTTGGATTAAGTACACCCCTTGTGATTTGTAGCTTAGCCAATGTTTTGATTCTAAGCTAAGTATACTATTACAGAACCCACTTATTTCAGGTATGTAATTTTCTGTATGATCAGATTCAGGTGAATATTGAATTATCCCATCCCTGAATGTGGTGATATTGTATTTATTGTCAGCAGTAGGAAAGACATTTGTACCCCCTTTGATGGGGATTGTTTTAATTAAGTTTTCATTTTTTATTTTATAAAGGCCATTATCACCTATTACTAAAATATAATCTTTTGTATTGAATATATTAAATAATCTATCTTCTGTGTTTTCTATAAAATGAAGATTGTTATTGCCAATCAAAGTGTAAACACCATCGAAAGTTGTTAAATAAATTTGATCAACATTTGAAATTTTACTAATTGATGTATTTAAACCTAGATCCTCCCCCCATAACATTAATTGATCATTTCCTTGAATCCTGGTAATACCATTTTGATGAACAGCCCAAGTTCCGTTTTGAAAATCAGAGTAAATATTCAAGTTAATATTGCTAGGTAATCCTTTATTAACATTTAAATTATTTGATGTTGTATCTCCTATATTAAAACTAAAAATGCCTTTACTTACAGTAGACGCCCAATAAGAATTTTCATTTGAATTACTACGGCTCAAAGAAAGTATTGAATTACCGAATGAATATTGATCATCAGTTTCCAAAATTGAATCATTTCGAAATATGAAACCTTTATTTTCGGTAGTTCCTATTATATATTTTTCATCCTTATTCGGCCCTTCAATAATATTGTTTCTTATGGATGAAGGGATGGTTTTATTAGATCCGGCTATTGGATTTAGCTGATCCTCCTTAAGTTTTAATAAAACTTGATCAACTTGTTTTACATAAAGATTTTCTTGATGAATAAATCCTCCAAAACCTCTGTTTAAAGGCCAATATTTAAAATTATTATTTCTATATCTGATTAAGTAGTTTCTTGTGATAAAGAATATATCATCTTTATTACTCAGTATTTGAAGGACAAGACCAAATCTTTCAAGTTCAAAATTTTCACTCAATGATTGGTAATAGGTATTATTGAAATTATCAGTGTCTAAATATCCAAACTCATCATTACTGCCTACAAAAATTCTGCTATTGAAATCCCTATGAATCGCACGGACAAATTTGCTACCTGCTATTTCAGTGAATTTCCATTCTTTTCCATCGTAACGTAAAACCCCATTTAAATTTGCAAAGTAAAAGAGGCCGTCTGAAGTTTGTGTTATATCCCAATTTGATATTCCGGCCTTATATTCCTGGGCGGAATAATTTTGTATCACGGGGGAGAAATAGGATTGGCTATTTACAAATGATATTTTTAGTATCAAAAGGCTTATACCCAAAAATCTAGAAAAGAATTTTTTTGCTTGGGAATTAGTACTATGTGAATAACTTGCTTTCAAATTCTTTTCATGAAATTACTCTGAAATAGAAATATATAGAATTTAATCGGAAATTATTAAGTATTTATGATATATGGAAATCTGATTTTATATGACTTTTTAAAATGTAGCTAAAAAAAAAACGGTAGCAATATATTATATATTGACTACCGTTTCTTTGAAATATTGGATTACCAATATCTATCTTTTTAAAGCCTGAATTTTCTTCTCACTGAATTTTTCAGGAAATTCTTCATACCATTTACTAACTGTTTCAGCACCTAGTTTGTCATAAATATAGGAAAGTTGTTGACTTAACCTTTCCTCTTGTTGCTGCTGAAAGCTCTGTTTTTCTTCATCGCTGTCAAAACCAATTATTTTCTCAGAAGCTGGTGTAGGATCATGATGCACAAATAAATTCAGTTTCTCTTGACAGAATTTTTGGTAAAATCGAGTATGCAAAATGAAATTATGCCACATCTCGTCAATTATCATTAAAGAGTTATCAATAAACAGTCGAAACCCGTTCTTCTCTTTGATGTTCTCTGATGCCAGCCATAACCATTTCTTGGTTTCATGTAAAATTTCTTCGGCTTCTTCTCTGTTAACCGAATATCTATTCATAAAACCTTCTATGATTATTTTGTCCTCATTACAATCAATAGCAGATTCTAGCAATTGATTACTTTTGGGAGTTGAACTTGTCATTTTAAAATGATAAATAACTTAATTAATGACTTTCACAAATAGACATGCAAAGAGGTGAAAGAGATTTCTTTTTAGTTAAAATCCTTTTCATTAATTGTTCTTTTTCTGTGTTTACTTTTGCGTTGCTTTTAGTAGTAGTAGTTTTCATTTCTTGTACTTTTTAGAGTTAAATTGAATTTTCAGTGCGCAAAGGTATTTTCTGAAAATTAATTTGCAAGAAAAATCCCAACTATTTGAAATACTGTATTTTAACCGATTTAGTAAATCATGAGATAATTATTTTTATTATTTAAATCAGAATATATTTAGGTTAATGGTTAAAATAAATTCCGATAAATTGAGGTAAGAATTTGAGGCGTAAAAGACATTCTAATTATCATAATTCTTAGTTTCCAATTCCTCAATCCCAGCAAGGCTCACTCCTCTATAATTGTATTTATCTAATAAAATATATGATTAGAGTTACTCCCAGAGGAGACTTATTTTTAGGTCTTCTTCTTTTTCTTTTTGGCAGCAGGGAATAGAATATTATTTAAGATTAATCTATAGCCAGGTGAATTAGGATGCAAATTTAAATCGGTAGGTGGCTCACCCACAAAATGTTGATAATCTTCTGGGTCATGACCTCCGTAAAAAGTCCAAAAGCCTTTTCCAAAGATGCCGTGGATATATCGTGCCTCGTTTATTTCATTATTTTCACCCAGAATTACCACATCAGGTTTAATCAATGATTTTCTGTAAGCGGTCGTTTGCCCCATAAATCCTTTTACAAGTTTTTGATGATTCTGCGTCAACATGGTCGGAATCGGATCCCATTTTGCGGAGAATTCAAATAAGGTGAAGAAGTCATTTCCTTCTTTGATGCCAGGTCGATCAATTTGGTTTTGATCGATGTTTGAATACTCATATTCCAAAGGATTCATTTCCAATTTGAAGTTCTCGAAAGCCAGTGTTTGCTCATAGTCTAACTTTTTTTGAGCATTCGGATCAGCTGGATCTCCATCATACATCCGGGCGGCAATATCTATCCCTGCTGCAGAAAGAGCAATATCATATGTATCAGTTGCAGAGCACATGGCAAAAAGGAAACCTCCCTTATTGACAAAACCTCTTATTTTCTGTGTGATCGCGAGCTTAAGTTGAGAGACTTTTCTAAACCCATGTTTTTTGGCCATGGCTTCATATTCTTTCTGTTGTTCAATATACCAAGGCTGATTGGCATAACTGCGGTAGAATTTCCCGTATTGCCCTGTGAAATCTTCATGGTGAAGATGTAACCAATCATAATCGGAAAGACCCTCAGTCATAATTTCATCATCAAATATAACATCATAAGGAATTTCGGCATATGTCAAGACAAGCGTAACAGCATCATCCCAAGGTTGCTTTGACTTGGGTGAATAAACGGCAATTTTTGGTACTTTATCCAATCGCATCGCGTCTTTATTGGAAGACGGACTGGCAATTTCATCCAATAAACTATTGGCATTAGCATCTGAAATGATTTCATAAGACACCCCTCTAATGATCAATTCATTGATTATTGTTTGTTTGCTTTCAATTAAAAAACTTCCCCCTCTGTAGTTCAACAACCAATCTATTGGGATTTCTTTTTCCAATACCCAAAACGATAAGCCATAGGCTTTTAAATGGTTTGATTGTTCTTTGTCCATCGGGATCAAAATTTGATTGGCCTTGGCATAGAATATGAACAGGAAAAATAGTAGTATTAGTGAAGAGAACTTTTTTAGCATAAAAACTGAAATTATCTTATTATAAATATATAACTAAATATATTTAATGGAGTTTCAAATCAAAGTTTATTACTTTTATGTAATATATAGTGAATAATCACATTAAATTGCTAAAATTTACAAAAAAATTATTTGATTTTGGATTATCTGGAAAACATTAAAGAAGGGGTTAGATCGATTAAAGGCAATCGATTGAGAACAATTTTAACAGCGGCCATTATTGCTATTGGTATCACGGCTTTGGTTGGGATTTTAACAGCCATTGACGGAATACAAAACTCAGTTAGTGGAAATTTGGCAGGTTTGGGAGCCAATAATTTTGATATCGAGGCCAGAGGGTTAGATGGAAGAAGAAGTACATCGGATGGTAAGAAGGAAAAACGATATGAGCCGATTGGCTACAAAGAGGCAGTTCAATTTAAGAATAAATATAATTTTGCAGGCAGTGTCTCTATAACAACCAGAGTTACGGGAAGTGCTGAGTTAAAATACAAATCTGAAAAAACTACCCCCACTATTAGAGTCTATGCTTCTGATGAGAACTATTTAATACAAAATGCTTATGAAGTTGATAAGGGTAGAAATTTTGCCCCTTTGGAAATTCAGAATAATAGCAATGTGGTTATTTTGGGTGCTAATGTAGTTGGAAAACTATTCAAAGAAAATGTCGATCCCATTAGCAAGGATATTTCGTTTTTCGGTTCTCGTTTTAAAGTTATTGGCGTATTAAAAGAACAAGGAGGAATGGGAGGAGGAGGAGCTGACCAGTCAGTCATAATTCCTATAGGCTTATCTACCTTAATGGCAAGTCGGACTTTACAATATGATATTACAGTATCAGTTCCTGATCCAATCTTAATGGAACAAGGAATTGCTGAAGCAACGGGAGTGATGAGAGGAATAAGAGGTGACGGAATTGGTCAGGAAAACTCTTTCAACATTCAAAAAAGTGAATCTTTAGCCGAAAGAATGGAAGAAATCGCTGGCTATCTTAGAATTGGAGGTTTTGCCATTGGTGCTATCACCTTGCTGGGTGCTTCAATAGGACTCATGAATATTATGATGGTTTCCGTGACGGAAAGGACGCGTGAAATAGGGATTAGAAAAGCAATTGGGGCTTCTCCAACAAAGATTCGATTACAATTCTTGTGGGAGGCCATTGTGATTTGTCAGATTGGAGGAATCGCAGGAATAATTTTAGGAATTGGGATAGGAAATGGCATTTCAGCTATTATTGGCGAAGGTGGTTTTATAGTGCCTTGGCTATGGATGTTTGTAGGTGTTGTGATTTGTGTTGCCGTTGGTCTGCTATCTGGATATTATCCCGCATTCAAAGCTTCTAAATTAGATCCTATCGAGTCATTAAGATATGAATGATCGATAATAAATTCATGAGAAAGTTTTTATTCCTTATAATAATATTTGAAATAGTATCCTTTTCTGTATCAGGAAAGGATAGCTATTTTAGAGGCTTTTTTCATGGAAAGAATGTTTTTGTAAGAAATCCTTATTTGGGCCAAGAATTAGGGTTTTGCATTGAGCAAATCTATTTAAATGGTCAGTTAGTTGTCGAAAATCCTGAAGTGTCAGCATATGAGATTGATATGCAAGAACTTGAACCCGATGAAAGGGTAGTAATCCGTATTGTCCATCATGATAATTGCGAACCTGCCCTAGCTAACCCTGAAGTCATCCAAGAGGATTTGAAGTTTAGCTGGTTAAAAGTGTATGTAGATGAAAATCAGATTATCTGGATTACTACAAAAGAATCAGCTGAAGGATTTTATATAGTGGAAAAGGATACTGATGATGGATGGATGCCATTGGATACGGTCAAAACAAAAGGCGGTATTTTCATTAATCAACATAGTGTAGAACCTGACCATGTGAAAGGGGATAATCTATACAGAGTACAATATCATGATCCAAAAATGGAGGTGAAATTGTCCGAAAGTTTTAATTATTATTCTGATAAAGAAGAAATAAGTCATGCCATCGATGAAGACAATTGGGTGATTGAATTTACTCAGGAAGTCAGTTATTTACTGTATAACAATAATAGCAGAATCATTAAAAGGGGGAAGGACGTATCCTGTGATATTAAAAAGCTGCCCAAAGGTCGTTATATGATTAAATATGATGACAAAGAAGTGTATTTTGATAAGAAGTAATAATTAGTCAACACCTCAAAATTTCCATCTGGTTGATTAGGTAAGATATCTACCCTAACTCTTTTTAAAGCTAATATTTCACCAGTTTTAATTCTCATTTTCTTGAATAAATACAAATTTAATTCTAACAAACACTTGTAAGTTAAATTTAAGTTTTGCAATTTACTCTGCATACAGCATAAATTATAACCAAAACTAATTACTATGGAATTAAGAAAAATATTAACTGTATTTTTGGCTTCAGCTTTACTATGGTCTTGTACGCAAGATGATGAAAACCTTAGCCTGATGGAAGAAAATGTTCAACCAGAACAAGAAATCAAAATTGTACCCAAAGAGGAAATTGATGCAATTATAAAAAATGCATTGGAAGAACGAAATGAGTTTAATTGGTCTGAGCTCAATGATGTCCAATTATGGAGTGCTTTAGTGCATTCTGATAGTGTATTGACAGTAGGCTATTTGGCCGATGGAGAAAGCAATATTAATCAAAGGATGACTTCAATAAATGTTCAGGATCCTGATTGGGTTAATTCACGAAAAGATATTTTAGAGGAAACACGGGCGGTAATGGAAAGAAAAAGAGAACAAAATATCACAGATGAGGATTTGCCTAATTACTCACACGAAGTTCTTCCCTTTATAGAAATGAAAGTTTATGACCTTGAGGTAATCAATCGATTAAGAACTTTGGAAAATGTCAGGTATGTGGAACCATTAAGCTATGAAGTTGAATTCCAAAAATATGGTGAAGGAGAGCGTTATAGTGACTCGGGATGTTCCAACGACCCAAATTACAACATAGCCGGCCTATATACAGACATTGCACCAGGCGCGAAAATGTCTTGGAATTATCCACAAATGGGAATTGATCAAGCTTGGAATTATAGTACAGGCTCTGGGATAACTATTGGAATGATTGACACGGGATTGTCTCCAGATCAAGATAATTTAGGAAGCCAATTCAATTCTGGCTATTCGCAGAATAGAACAGTTGAAAGAAAGGGAACTTATCAAACCGGTTCTTGGTGGTGGAAGCGATATGACGGACCTGAAGACAAATGTGGTCACGGAACCTCAATGGCTGGTGTTGCTGCAGCACCAAGAAGCAATGACGGTTCTGCCGTAGGCGTGGCTTATAATGCAAACCTAGTTGGCGTAAGGGGAACAAGTGATGTTATTGTGAATGGTGGAAATGAAAAAGATGGAGTTACTGAAGCATTGGTTTATCTTGGAAATCGATCTGATGTTAAGATTATCAGCATGTCTATTGGCGATGTGTTCAATAATTCCAAAGTGGCCGATGGTATTCGCTATGCTTATGGAAGAGGGAAATTGATTTTTGCCGCAGCTGGTACTTCTACAAGTTGGACCAATTGGTTTGGTGTTATTTTTCCTGCCAACATGAACGAAACCGTAGCAGTTACTGGAATAAAAGAGGGACAATATAAAAGATGTAATACTTGTCATTCAGGAAGCAAGGTAGATTTTACCGTCATCATGGAAAAAGCGGGTTCTGACGCTCACCCATTATCTGTGGCTATGAGTGGGAATCAACCATCAACAGTTGGTGGATCTTCCGTGGCAACGGCTACAACAGCTGGAATTGCAGCCCTGGTTTGGTCAAAAAACCCTAGTTGGAACCGTGATCAAGTTTTGCAGAAGCTTAGGGAATCTTCTGATTTTTATCCAAACAGAAATTCTGAATTTGGATATGGAAATCTAAATGCATTGACTGCAGTGCAATAAGATATATAATTAATAGAATTGCTGTATTTAAGAGGCTGTCTTATTAAAAATAAGACAGCCTCTTTTGTTCGCTTTTAATTATAGTTTCAAAACCTCTCCACTTTCATGTGGTGTGCTTGAAGCTTTTCCAATCTCCTATTACCTTATTATTAATTTATTTGCAAAAGCATTATCACCCAAACTATTTTACTTACCTTTGCAACTTGATTAGTTATCATTTATATAATGTTGTGTTAACTAGTTGAATATCAGTTAATTTATTTATATTATTTAGATGTCAGAAATTAGAAATGTGGCGATTATCGCCCACGTTGACCACGGTAAAACTACCTTAGTCGACAAAATTATCTATGCATGTCAAGAATTTCGTGAAGGAACGGAATCAGACGAATTAATTTTGGATAATAATGATCTGGAAAGGGAGCGTGGAATTACCATTTTGAGTAAAAATGTATCCGTTACTTATAATGGTGTTAAAATTAATATTATTGATACTCCTGGTCACTCAGACTTTGGAGGTGAAGTAGAGCGTGTTTTGAAAATGGCGGATGGTGTATTGCTTTTGGTAGATGCATTTGAAGGACCTATGCCACAAACTCGTTTCGTTTTAGGAAAAGCATTAGACTTAGGCTTGAAGCCAATAGTTGTTGTAAATAAAGTGGACAAAGAAAACTGCCGACCAGATGTAGTACATGAGCAGGTTTTCGATTTAATGTTCAACTTGGATGCCTCAGAAGATCAATTAGATTTTCAAACCATTTACGGTTCAAGTAAAAACGGTTGGATGAGTACTGACTGGAAAGAGCAAACGGATAATGTTTTCCCTCTTTTGGATGAAATCATTAAAACAATCCCTGCAGCTCCTGTTAAAGAAGGTGTTCCGAAATTACAGATTGTGTCTTTGGATTACTCTTCCTTCGTTGGGCGTATAGCCATTGGAAGATTATACCAGGGTACTTTGAAAGAAGGTATGCAAATCGGACTTTGCAAAAAAGATGGTTCTGTTAAGAAGATGAGAATCAAAGAATTACATGTCTTTGAAGGCTTAGCAAGAAAAAGAGTGGAGGAAGTATTTTCTGGTGATCTTTGTGCTATTATTGGTTTAGAAGGTTTTGATATTGGAGATACGGTTACCGATCCTGAAAACCCGGAGCCATTGCCAAGAATTTCTATTGATGAGCCTACAATGAGTATGCTTTTCACTATCAATAATTCACCATTCTTCGGTAAGGAAGGTAAATTCGTTACTTCTCGTCATTTGCGTGATCGTTTGATGAAAGAGACTGAGAAAAACTTGGCTTTGCGTGTAGAGTCTACAGAGTCCGAAGATAAATTTTTGGTTTACGGTAGAGGCATTTTGCACTTGTCAGTTCTGATCGAAACGATGAGAAGAGAAGGTTATGAATTGCAAGTAGGTCAGCCCCAAGTATTATTTAAGGAAATTGATGGCGTTCGTTGTGAGCCCATTGAGCATATGGTTATTGATGTTCCAGATGATGTTTCTGGTAAAGCTATTGAGCTAGTAACCCAAAGAAAAGGTGAATTATTAGTAATGGAGCCGAAAGGTGATGTTCAGCATTTGGAATTTGACATTCCTGCAAGAGGTATCATCGGTTTAAGAAATAACATGATGACTGCTACTGCTGGTGAAGCGGTAATGAATCACAGATTTAAAGAATATGCTCCATTTAAGGGTCATATTCCAGAACGGAACAAAGGTTCTCTAATTTCAATGGAGGAGGGCCCTTCTACAGCATTTGCGATTAATAGATTGCAAGATAGAGGTGTGTTCTTTGTTGAACCAGGTGATGTGATCTACAAAGGTCAGGTTATTGGGCAACACTCAAGAGATAATGATTTGGATGTGAATATTAATAAAGGAAAGCAGTTAACCAATATGCGTAAATCAGGTACTGATGACGCCATGAGAATTGCTCCAAAAGTCAATTTTTCACTTGAAGAATCGATGGAATTTATTCAAAAAGATGAATATTTGGAAGTTACCCCCAAGAGCATCAGAATGCGTAAAATCTATCTTGACGAAAATGAGCGTAAGAGAATGTCTAAATAAGAGTACATTTAGAGAATATGATATCTTGAAGAAGCCGGTTAATGCCGGCTTTTTTTTTTGATCGTATTTACATAAAAAACTCTACCGATTCGTAAAAAACTATAGCTTATACAGCTTTATGAAGCGAATGTTTTTAGGGTTATCAGATTAAGAGATACCTATTTTCATTTTTTTTTGCTTTCTTTATCTGTATTTATTTTTGAGCTAAAGCTAAACTCCAATTGCTATCAAGATGAAAAACTCAATTCTTTGTATTTACCTTCTATTATTTTCATTTGCCGCATTCAGTCAGAAAGATCCTTTTATTATTTATAAGGCTAACGGAAAAAAAGTTTCTTATAGAAAGATGTTAAAATCTCTCGAAAAAAGTGACATCATTTTATTCGGAGAGTTACACAACAATCCAATTGCACACTGGCTGCAATTTGAGCTCACAGTTGACCTTCATGAAAAGAAGCAGTTGATATTGGGTGCAGAAATGCTAGAAGCTGATAATCAGCAAGTGCTGAATTTATATCTTAAGGACAGTATTTCGTACAAAGGATTAGATACTCTAGCAAGGCTTTGGCCAAACTATAAAACAGATTATGCACCTTTAGTTGATTTTGCCAAAAAGGAGAAGTTAGACTTCATAGCTACGAATGTCCCAAGAAGATACGCTAATTTGGTATACAAGAAGGGATTTGAAGCGCTTGATTCTCTTCCGGGAGAAGAAAAGCAGTGGATAGCTCCGCTTCCGATTGCCTTTGATAGTGAATTACCGACCTATAAAAATATCCTAAGTATGATGGGAGACCATGGTAGTCCTACCTTGGTGATGGCTCAGGCAATTAAAGATGCTACCATGGCGCATTTCATAATGGAGAATTATAAAAATGATCATTTATTTATTCACTATAACGGTGCCTATCATTCTGATTTTTACGAGGGGATATTATGGTACTTGAAAAAGGAAAGAGAAAATTTAAATTATAGGATCATTTCAACCGTCTCTCAAAAGGATGTCAGTGAATTACAAGAGGAAAACTACAATAAAGCTGACTTTATTATCTGTGTGGACAGTGATATGACAACGACATACTAAGCAGATTTCAGCACTTATATGGAGATTCAAAGCTCCCAGTCTGCTTCGCACCTCCTACAATAGTGGAGCATCAGGAGTCTTGATCTAAGCTATAGTATGCATGATTGCATGTATAGCTTCTTTTTATTTTTCTTTGATTAACTCAGTAAGACTTTTCTTTCTTTTAGCAATGCTCATCAAGTCCATGGTAGTTTTTTTAAGGTGCTTTAGCGAACAAGAATATCTCAAAAAAGTAATCCTTTAACTTATTTAACTTTGAAGCATACTTTTTTAACTATTCAATGGTTTGTTTATGGCCTTTATTCGACTTCGGGAGAAGCCTCACTAGTTCTTTTCAATAATACAGTTAGTAATAGGCGCTACGTATCTATTTTTATTGTTTTTTTAAATATGATCTTTCTCTGTAAGCTAATTAATCCCTGGCAATGAGTTTCTGGAGTTTCGAAGGGAGTTAAGATCGAAATAGCATCCCGAATATTCTAGAGTCAGACTTATCTTTATAGCAGTAAAATAGTCAATGTCATATATAATTTTAATGCCATAATTTTATTATATTAGTCCTGAGTAAGTCCAAATAGGGAGTGCATTAGGTCACTAATGGTACAATAAAAAAGCGAGCAAATGGCAGCAATTAAAACAAGACAGCATGATGGCGATGTACACGAATTCATTGAATCTTTTTCTAATACCGAACAAAAGAAGAAAGATAGTTATGAATTATTAAAGCTTATGGAGCAGGTATCAGGTCACCAACCGAAGATGTGGGGTGCCTCTATCATTGGATTCGGACAATATCATTATAAATCTAAAAGAAGCAGTCAAGAAGGCGATTGGCCACTTATTGGATTTTCACCCCGGAAAGCTGCTATTTCTTTGTATGTTTATTCTGGCTGCGCAGGTCAGGATGATTTATTGAACGATCTAGGAAAATTTAAAATGGGAAAAGCCTGTATTTATGTTAAAAAGCTATCAGATATCAATCAAGAACCACTCAAAGATTTAATGCGGTCTAGTATTGACTTTCTTCAAAAAAAATATGATTAGTCACTCTAATTACTAAAAATATGGACAAGGCAACACAAAGCATGATTGATAATTTGCACAAAAACACAGGCAAAACCCTACAGCAATGGATTGAGATCGTAAATGCAAAAAATTTTGCAAAGCATGGTGAAATTATGAAGTTCCTTAAAGAAGTGCATGGACACTCGCATGGATTTGCAAATTTGATTGCTCATAAAGCCAAAGGCTCAGATGCAGGTTCAGCTCAAAATCCTGATGACTTGATTGTTAAACAGTATATCAGTAAAGAGCATTTAAAGCCAATCTATGATAAGCTGATTTTCGAGATTAAGGCCTTTGGAAATGATGTTGAAATAGCTCCTAAAAATACTTATGTGAGTTTAAGACGCAAGAAACAGTTTGCACTATTGAACCCCGCGACCAAAACAAGATTTGAAATCGGAATTAATCTGAAAGGGCAAGAACCTAAAGGGAGACTAGAGGCAGAAAAGCCAAATGCTATGTGTTCTCATAAAATAAAACTAACTGAAATCAAGGATATTGATCAAGAAGTATTGGATTGGTTGAAATTAGCCTATGAAGACGCAATTTAAGACTTTCACTAAATAGATTAATAAAAAAACTAATATGGCTACAAAAGGAGAAATGCCAAACTTTGCCACTGTTGATGACTATATCGCCAGTCAGCCAGATGATGTGCAAAAAGTATTGGAGGAATTAAGAAAGATTATCAAAGAAGCCGTGCCTGATGCAAAAGAAATGATGAATTATAAAGTGCCAGTTTTTACTTTGGTTCCAGAAGGGAAAAGAGATCAGCAGATTATGATGGCGGGCTATGCAAAACACCTTGGTTTTTACCCATTTCCGTCAACTATCGAAGAGTTCTCTGATGAGCTGAAAAATTATAAGCGAGGAAAAGGATCAGTGCAGTTCCGTCTAAACGAACCACTCCCTAAAGATTTGATTACTCGTATGGTAAAATTTAGAAGAGAAGAAATATTGAAAGGATAGTCTCCCATCTCAAACTACTGATTTGAATACAATTCAGAGTTATTTTTTCTGAAAGCAACCTTTAATAAAGAACATGCATCTTGCTTAAAAGATTTACATTTCATTAAAGGATAGTATGTTAGAAAACGCAAAGGTCAATGTCAAAATCAAGCTTTCCCTACTGTGGGCTTCCGTATTATTCTGCTATCTGTATGGTGATTATTTTGAACTATATGTGCCTGATAAAGTGGATAGTCTTCTCACAGGTACCAATGTCCTTGACAGTCCAAGCAAATTATTGATAGCGTCCGTAGTCCTAGCGATTCCGGCATTAATGGTTGCTTTATCCGTCCTTTTAAATCCTAAGTTTAATAGAATATTAAATATCCTCTTTGGTATCTTATTTACTGTTATGATGGTTTTTATAGGGATTAGCTCCATTACTCCTTGGTACAGCTTTTATGTGTTTCTTGCATTCCTGGAAAGTTTGATCACGATTTTGATTGTACGGTTTGCATGGAAATGGCCTAAGAAAACTCCAACCTTAGACTAAACTACCACCTGTAGCCAAATTTAATACCTACCAAATTCCAGGCATAAAATTCAAGTTGCAAGGGCGCAACTTCAAAAGCAAAATTGAAACGATTATCTCCTGCAAATTGCACACCTATTGGGAAATAGGGTAGATACTCCATACCTATTGTCTGGAATAAGGATCTCGCAATTGAAACGCCTACGTAAGGAGTCCACTTTCTTGCTGAACCACCCAAAAGATGAGCCTTCAAACCTGCATGCGCACCGATAAAACCGATACCCGCTTCGGCTTGCAAGTGATAAGTTAAAAATCGGTCATAAGAAATGGAGCAAACTGCATTGGGGCCGATGGCATAAAGACTCAGTCCTGAGGGGAATTTTTCTCTGTTATTCAAAGTCGAAATGTCCTGTTTCTGTGCTTGCACTTTCTCAACCAATAATAGTAGGAATAAAATGAACGTATTTTTCAGTATTGGGCTCATAACATCAAAAGAAATACTAAGTGAATATAGTCATTTTGAATTAAATCACTGTGAGATTAGTAATTCCAATTATCTAATAATATTAATGCTCAAATGTAATTGGAGCTTATTTTTTTGGCATTTAGCCGTTAATAATCAGTTTGTATTCATTAAATTATACACTTATGATATGGAAAGTATAAAAAGTGGAGAAGGAAAGTAGGAAATACTAAATCAGCATCCATTTATGATCTTACAGTCATCTAAAAAAGTCAATTGCAGAGGTATTTGATAACATAATTTTTACTTACCTTCATCTAAACAATCATTTGAAAAATATAACACATATGGATATTTCAGTAGCTCAATCGGATATGAGAAATGCTTATTTTGGTGGAGCTCCTGGGGTCATGATTTCAGGTCTTATTTGGCTGATTTCAGGTATTGCTTCCTTTTCAATCTCCCTGATGACTACAGTCATCGTCTTTTTTATCGGGGGGATGCTTATTCATCCTTTGTCAATCGTAATGAGTAAGGCAATGAAACGAACTGGGGCTCACCAAAAAGCTAACCCTTTAGCTAATTTAGCCCTAGAAAGTACTTTTCTGCTATTTATTGGTTTATTTATTGGTTATATTATGCTGCAGATCAAAGCGGAATTATTTTTCCCTGTAATGCTGTTGGTTATAGGAGGAAGGTATTTGTTTTTCTCTACATTGTATGGCATCAAACTATTTTGGCTTTTAGGAGTATTACTTATTTTGCTTGGTGGTTTTGGTGCGGCCTTGAATTTGTCGATTCAAATTTGCTTGATAGGAGGAGGGATAATTGAAGTGATTTTTGCTGGACTTCTTTTTCAGAAAGAACGTCTTGCAATTAAGGCGTCTTGAAATAAGCAAAAGTTTACTGAAGGCCACATTCAGATTTCTTTCTACTATAAATAATCAAATCTAAAAAAAGCGGAGCACTGGTTGCATTGAACTGTTGATATATTGTAGAAATAAAAACAAGACATATGTCAAGTCCAGAACATAAGCAGAAAATATGGAGTCTGTTTAAAGATATTAAAATAGGAATGCTGACCACGAAAGAGGAGGGGGGTGATCAACTACGAGCTCGGACGATGACTTTAGCGCAAGAGGCTTTTGACTGTACGCGGCATTTTCTATAGGTTCATTTTAAACCTTTTGACCGTAAATCCTTTTAATAAAGCTTAACCATTTAAATGTATCATTATGAAAAAAACAATTACACTCGCATTGGTGCTTTTCGCTATGTTTTCTATAAGCACTCAAGCGCAAGAATTCCCTCCTTTGGATAAAAGTCCAATGGATATGGCTTACTACCCTTCAAAAGTAGCTTTAAGAGCTTTCGCGAAAACTGACGAAGGTAAAAATGCAGAGCCGATCATTCGAGTAACGTATTCCAGACCCAAAGCAGACGGAAGAGCTGTATTCACAGAATTAGAAAAGCCGGGTAATATGTGGAGAGTAGGGGCTAATGAAGCAACTGAAGTGATGTTTTTTCAGGATGTAAAAATCGATGGAAAAAAAGTGAAAGCTGGTAGATATACCATGTATATCATGCTAGGGGAAGAAGAATGGACAGTTTACTTGAGTACCGATACAGACGGTTGGGGGCATTATGCTTTTAAACCAGAAGCAAGTAGCGTAGCACAGATTACCGTGCCTGTTGAAAAGACAGAAGATACGATTGAAAACACAAGTATTATGTTTGAAGAAGCGGAGCCAGGAGCACATATGTTAATTGGCTGGGATGATCGCATGGTACGAGTTCCCATTGAACTATAAGTGAGATTACAATTCTGTAAATTGAAATACAAGAGCCGGCATTTATGCTGGCTTTTTTGTTCTGTGGCAAGTTTAGCTAGTCTTAATTTAATATCCACTTTTCATAAATAGCATCAATCAGAGGATTGATTTACATTTTTGTCTTTTAGATTTACTTTAGAAGTTCAATGTTGAATCCTTCAAGGTACTCTTCGATTTGGAATTGCTTTTTTAGGTTTTGAAAAAAAATATAATAGATATATGTCTACAAAAGAAAAATATATCTGCAATATATATGGTATATGTTTACGAAAGGTGCATATATTCGGATGCTACCACAATCGTATCTAATCGAAAGCGAGCTATTAAATTATGAATGATGTCTACCTAACTACAATACTAACGATTACACTGATTTGCCACATATCCGCCATTATCATTGGGTATAAAATAAAA
The DNA here is from genome assembly GCF_963974845.1 of uncultured Marivirga sp. NCBI lineage: Bacteria > Pseudomonadati > Bacteroidota > Cytophagia > Cytophagales > Marivirgaceae > Marivirga > uncultured Marivirga sp. The sequence continues at coordinate 49,467 of NZ_CAXBEQ010000010.1, read as the reverse complement.
AAAACAACTTTAACGATATCTTATTTAAATGCGGTTACTGTGATCGGGGTATTCGTTATTTTGGCTGTTTCTAGCCCGAATATCACACAACATCGTTTTGAAATTAGGGAATTACTAGTGATAGGCCTCGAATCTTGTATTTTAATATTCGCTTTCTACTTTGTACTTGGTTTTCGTAATAAAATCTATGTAAGAGTCATAAATTTCATTGGATTTGGAATTCATTTATTGGCTACAACAGGAATGTTTTATTATATGTTTACATTTGAATTTGATAAACTTTTTTAATGATTGATCGAGTGTAATTTATAAATGAAGGTTTCTGAAGTTAATTTATTGATTTTTGTACTTGTATTTATTCATTTCTCTGGATATGCACAATCAGACCCTAATATGAGTAACAGTTCTATTACAATACCATTAAAAATTGGAAAAAACCCTAGGACTGTATTTGAGGAATTAGTTATAGAACCTGCCAATCTATTTATTCAATCCAAACCACTAAACAACAACTCACCACATTTTCAACTAGAATTAAATGTATTTAACAATGAAACTAAATACTCTACTTTTCTCTGGTGCTACAATGCGTATACTGATAATCAACAAACAAACTATCCAAAATCATATCAAGACTATTCTTTTGCTTTAAAAATTAATAAGATGGAAGTTGCCTTAGTAGTGGAAAAATTAGATTTTGGAAAATCAATGTTTCTTGATTTCGGCCAAACAGCAGTTATTGCTAAGCTTGAAATTCTGTTTAAAGATTGCATTAGTGAATGGTCAGAAGATATAAATGGAAATCAGACTGCTGGCCTTAATTCATATACTATTTCATTATCAGAGGAAGGTGAGCAGAAAAGCGTGTCATTTATGTCACTAAACAAGCTTATCGATCAGGAACTAATTATAGAATGGAAGAACTATGAAATTTTGATTTTAGAAGATTCAGAAAAAGTCTTAAAGCTAATCGTTCATAAAAACGATTCTTAAAAAACTGTCGGCTATACCGATAAGAATCCATTGCTAGTCTTCGCCCTAATACAAAAAATTCTGGGAGATTATCTACTTGGATAGTATTTGAAAATTTGTTGCAAAGCTTATGCAGCCAAATCATGCACAAAGTCGGTAAAGAAGATTAAACCTATTCCGTTTATGCTTTTCCATCATGAATTAATTTTCTTAATTAATATCATAACTTGCGTTTTTTATAAATTAACAATCAACTGTATCTACCAACTTTCATGATTAAGAACCAAAAACTCCTCCTCCTAATCCCATCACTCTGGGCCAGTATTTTTGATATATTCATTACCAGTTTCTGGCAAGACCCTAGATATTGGAAAGGCGATTTAACAAAAGCAAAGGAAGGCAATCCGATTGGCGCTTGGTTTATGTCGCAGCATGTTTCGGGTTTGTTTATTATCTCTACTATCTGGGTGATCTTGATTGGGGTATTAGGTTATTATTTGCCTCGTAAACTGAGTAAGATCTTCTTACTTTTCACTTTGATTGCTCATAGCTATGGGTCATCCACCTGGCTATTTCAGTTTTATGGTTTTTGGAGTGCCATCATATTTATATTCATCAATACAGTGCTCTATGTGCTTATAGATGAGTATGTAAATCAGGAAAAGAATGGGAAGATCATTTGATTATACTGCTCAGCCTACTTGTAAGGGGTAGATGGATTTTGATTTCCTAAATTTAAATAATATCGATAAGGATTTGAGAATCTGCGAATTGTTTATCTCTACGATATTTAAGGTATATAGCAATCCCACTTTTTAAAGTTTTTTATTAGTCCGCTTTCGTTTGCTGGTTTAGTATTTTATATCACACTCCTACAAGCAAACATATTAGGAAAGGTCATTCTATCCAGATAAATAGACCTAATATGTAGTCATGTGTTGGATTTACTTTAGCCGCTCATTCAATAAATAAAACCCGTTACCTTTTAGATATGCAGTGCAGAAATTTTCAAATTACAATTTATAGCAGTAAGTTGTCATTCCCTCAAATACGTGTTAAATGAAAATAAGTCTTTCATTTTTAATTGTCATATCATGTTTGACTAGTTGTAGCAATAGAGAAAGTAAGAATTCTGAAATCTACCTTGGAACCTACAGAGTAGCAGATAGAGTCATCCCATATCCTTTCATACTCAAACACGCTAGAGACTCTGTTTTTCTCTTTGATGCAAGTGGAGCCAGTCTGGATAATGCAGATCTTCATTCAATGAAAAAAGGGGGAGAAATTATTTTGGGCGAAAAGCATCTTAAAATATTAGATAAAAATGAGAGCAATTTAATTCTTTTTGATTTACTGGATACGATATCTTTCCGAACATATAGCAATGGGAAACCAAACATAAAATATGCTGCTAAGTTTCAGAAACTGCTTGTCGAAGATGAACTTGATCTTCAAAAACTCGGTGTTGTCCTGCAAAAATCTATTTGGAAGTATGAGCTTCAAGAAGGTGATAATTCTAATCCAAATCACGATTTAGATATCAAACAAAGCTTCAATTTTAAAGAGGATAGTGTAAACATTATAACCAATTACTACTATCAGACCTCAAAAATGATCTCCGAATATGAAACCAAAGCCTATCAGATTTTTGAAATTGATGGAATTTACTTTCTCTCCCTACGAAAAGAAAATGATAATCCACAACTGATTTACCGCTTGAAAGGCTTTAATTCCCAAAACATCGAATTGGAGGATTATTCCTCAAAAGTTAGCAAAAGCTTGAGTTTGCAGAAAGATACGCTAAGCATTGATGGGTATCGGAGGCGATTGCAAAGCACAGCAGCTTATGCTAATTGTTATGATGGCTATCAAGGTGAGTATTATTATGAGGACGTGACCTTCAATAAGGGAAATGAATTTATAGCAGAATATGTAAGTGAAAATCTTCCTCAAACTGAATCGAAATCGGGATATATCATTATTCATTTTAACATAAATTGTAGTGGAAATCTTGGTGATTTTGGACTGATTCTAATGGATAAATCATTTAACGAATCCGTATTCTCAATAGAACTGGTAAAGCATATCATTAACAAAGTGAGTGAATTAAATGATTTCCCGCCTTCAGCATCACAGAGAGAATGGCTTCAATTCAAGGATGTACATTCTTTTTTAATGTTTAAGATTGAGCGCGGTAAAATTACAGATGTAAGTCCTTAAAAATGAGAATAATTAGTCTAATATTACTATTACTATTTGGGAGTTGTCATCAAAAGTCAGTCAATGATTATGATTCTTTAAATGAAGCTGAAAAAGAAGAGCTCAGCAACTGGTTTGATACAATTTCAGAAGAGCGTTTTTTGCAACCGTCAGCAGTGCATAGAGCGTATAAAGACTCCGCTTTGATTTTGCAGCCTAATAATGTCGATATAAGACAAAGACTTTCTTATTCATATAAAAAAGTGGGCGAACATATAAAAGCTATGGAAGTCTTAAATAAAGCTGTTGAAATTGATATTTCAAATGGAAAGTCCAATGCGCTAGAATACAGAGCTTGGACGCTCTTATATTATTACCGAGACTATGAAGGAGCTGTACGAGATGTGGATTTAATTGAAAAAATTACAAATAATTTCTATAATTCTTGTTGGGGAGAACCTTGCGGCTTAATTAAAGGACAAGCTTTGTATAAATTGGGAAATTATAAGGAAGCCATCGAAAGATTCAAAATGGTTACTGCAGAGGAGGAGGCATTGGGTTTTGATGGTAATTTTTTGGTTTCCTTTTACACTGGAAGATGTTATGCCGAGCTGGGAGAGTATAATAAGGCAATCGGCCATTTTGAAGCATCATTAGGTTCAGTCAAAAAGTTCACTGAAGCATACTTTCAATTGGGCTTAGTCTATGAGAAACTTGACGATCAGAAGATGGCAACTGAAAATTTCAATTTAGCAAAGAAATACATCAAGTACAGCATGAACGAACCTTATATCGAGCGGTTTGATGAGGTCTTTGAGTATATGATTGATCGAAAATTGGCGAAATCAAGTGACAACAATTAGTTACTGTTTGAAATATTGGCCTTAAATAACGGTCTGAGCATCCTCCTCCAAGACAATACCTAAATCAACAATCCTGAACAAATGCAAGGAAGTCAGTTTTTCTCGATCAAATATATTTGGTTTTAACTTGCAGAATTAGCTAGTATGTGTAATTTTAAAAGACGGCTTGGCTGGTTGTAGATGGTGAATCATAAATGAGTCCGCCTTGCTTTTCTCTCAATAGCCAATGACTATAATGCACTTATGGTATCCGAAAAAGTAAAAATATCACCAATACTTGATGAGCTAAGTTCGTGTATAAATGAAGAGGGGTACTATCACCTTTGTTGGATTCAAGACCATGTTCGATATATAGAAATTAACAATACCCAATACCGCCACGTTTCAAATTCTGTTTTCTTTCTTACACCTGATCATCGTTGGACAATTTTTAAAAATGATGTGGGTACTTCATCGGGTTATGTGCTATATCTGCCCAAAAGCATTTTGAACCATCCAACCTTTAAAAACCTTCATATCACACAGGTCAGATTATTTAAGTCCACTGATGAAATTCCAAAGATCAATCTTGCTCCTGGTATAGAAAAACGGGTGCAATCTATTCTTGAAATGCTTGATGAATTAATAAGCACTAATCTGGCACATAAAGAAGAAGCTATTTTATCGCTCTTAAACACTTTTTTTATGTATTGCGATGGTAAGTGTAATATCAAAAGTGTGATTTCGGATAATAATGCTAAAGCAACTTTAGTGTATAAGTTTAAGAAAAGTATTGACCAGCGCTTTACACAAGAACATGAGGTTAGCCACTATGCTAATTTACTTAATGTATCAAGCAAATATCTCAATGAGTGTGTGAAAGATGTTTTACATACGAATGCAAAAAACCTTATTGATGAGCAATTAATTATGAGGAGCCGTCATATTTTAAAATTTACAGATAAAAGCGTGAAGGAAATATGCTACGAATTAGGATTTTCTGCCCCCGATTATTTTAGTTATTTTCTCAAAAAGCATACGGGAATGACCCCATCACAGATCAGAAAAAGCTGAGCCGTTCTAAATTCAAAGGTTTTACCGATTTTATCACAACTTTGATTGCCATTGGTGTCCTTATCTTTACTCATAAAGATAAGAACCATGAACAGAAAAAAATTTATACAGACCTCAGGAGTAGGAGTTGGCATTGCTCTGCTTTCCGGAATAGCAAGTAGTAAGCCATTATTTGGAAAAACAAATCTTGCCAATAAGCTCAGTCCCAAAATTATTAAAGACAATGAAGGGGAAGTATTTAACGTCTTAGGAGACGTGCAAAAACACAAATTGGTGGGTAGTGACACCAATAATCAAATTGTTGAGTGGGTGGATGATGTAGAGCCAGGCGTTGGAATTCCTCCCCACGTCCACACTAAGGAAGACGAAATTTTTCGGGTTATAAAAGGAGAAGTTGAGATTTGGCTAGGGGGTAAAAGTACGGTGCTTCAGGCTGGAGATACAGCTTTTGCACCTAAAAACGTTCCCCATTCCTGGACGGTTGTCGGAACAGAAAAGGCTAAAATGTTAACAAGTGCATTTCCAGCAGGGATTGAAAAAATGTTTCATGAGTTAGCGGAATTACCGCCTGGTCCACCTGATTTAGATCGGGTAGGGCAGATATGTGGAAATTATGGGATAAACTTTATCAAATGATTGCTCGTATTTAGGTTTTGCTATTAGAATATGGAGTATCTGTATTCCTAATTGCAATCTGCTTCAATCACCACTAATCCAGTCATATTACTGTTAATCGAATTAGCAATAGTCAATTTCAATTCTTTCAATTAGATTTATGTGATATCATTTAATTAATGTGAAAGAATATGATGAATATAAAATCTACTTTATTGATGAGCCTGCTATTGGTTTGTGTTACTGGATTCGCCCAAAACCGAAAAATTGCAGTAGACACCACAGTGGTGACTAGTCACAGCACTACCATCGAGGGACAAAAAGTTTCCTATACCGCCACTACTGGTACACAGCCTGTTTGGAATGAAATGGGTGAGCCAGATGCCACTTTGTTCTACACATACTACAAGAGAACTGATGTAGATGCTAAAAATCGTCCGCTCTTAATTTCATTCAATGGAGGCCCGGGTTCCGCTTCCGTTTGGATGCACGTAGCTTACACTGGTCCTAAAATTTTAAATATCGATTCAGAAGGTTACCCTGTACAACCTTATGGCTTTCATGAAAATCCGCATTCTATTTTAGATGTGGCTGATATCGTATTTGTAAACCCAGTGAATACCGGTTATTCCCGCACGATTCCTGAAACTGGCAAAGACGTCAATAGAGATAAATTCTTTGGTGTAAATGCGGATATCAAATACTTAGCGGAATGGTTGAACACCTTCGTAACACGTCACGAGAGATGGACTTCGCCTAAATACTTGATAGGAGAGAGTTATGGTGGTACACGTGTATCAGGCTTAGCCCTAGCCTTGCAGGAGCAACAGTGGATGTATCTCAATGGCGTAATCATGGTTTCTCCAGCTGATTATACAGCCATCAATTCCGATCCAGCGATTTCTACGGCTATTAATTTTCCTTACTTCACGGCAGCGGCCTGGCATCATGGAATGTTGTCCGAAGCCTTACAATCGAAAGATCTTCTGGAAATCTTACCTGAATCAGAAGAATTTGCCATCAATACCTTAATGCCAGCTTTAGCTAAAGGCGGTTTTCTTTCAGCTGAAGAAAAACAGCAAGTAGCGGAGCAGATGTCGTTCTATTCAGGCTTATCGGAGAAATCTATTTTACAGCATAATTTGGATGTACCTACTAGCTTTTACTGGAAGGAGCTATTGCGAGATGAAAGCGGATATACCATCGGCCGATTAGATTCTCGCTATTTGGGTATAGACAAAACAGAAGCAGGAGTTTCTCCTGATTACAGTGCAGAATTAACTTCTTGGTTACATTCTTTTACACCTGCAATCAATTCCTATATCAGAGAAGAATTGAACTTTAAGACTGATATTAAATACAATATGTTCGGCTCAGTTTATCCTTGGAGTTTTGAATATAATAATACACGCGAAGATCTCAGAAAAGCAATGGCGGAGAATCCATACTTAAATGTGATGTTCCAAACGGGCTATTATGATGGGGCTACCACTTATTTCAATTCTAAGTACACCATGTGGCAGCTTGACCCTAGCGGTAAAATGAAAGACCGCTTAAGCTTTAAAGGCTATAGAAGTGGTCACATGATGTATTTAAGAAAAGCAGATTTGGAAACGGCTAATGACGATTTAAGAGAATTTATAAAGCAAAGTGGAGCAAACAGTGAGTCAGCAAAGTATTAAGTGAAAGTGGCACAAAGCCAAACAATCAATCTTTGATAAAAAGAGCCAATAAGTTTTACTTTTATTGGCTCTTTTATTTCAGAATCAAATTTGTGTTCATCTTAGGGAAAGAATAAAAGCCAAAGATTAAAAACGGTTTGAGTGAAACCGCTTGATAAAGTTTCAAGGTCAATCAAATTATTATTCCAAACATATTATTCTCACATAAGGTTGGTACAAAAAACTAATTTTATGGCAAAACACATCTTACCCAAAGCGGAGTGGACTATACTCTACGATCAACTGAAAAGTCTCATTCCCGAAGCCTTCAATAAAGATGGAAATGTGATGAATCTCATAAAAGGAGAATGGAGCGATCAGATGAATTTGAAACCCTTTAATTCTTGTCTTGATGGTACCCAGCTAGGCTTTTACCCCATGTTGAAATCGCAAGATGGAAAGGAAGCAGTGGAGTACTGTGCAGAAGAATTTAAAAGTTGGAAAGAAGTATCTCTAGCAAAAAGGAAAGAAAAGGTCAGCAAAACAATCGATCATTTAGAAGAGCATAAAGAATTGCTGGGCTTGATTTTGGTCTGGGAAATCGGTAAACCTTATAGTCAGGCATTAGATGGAGTGCAACGATGCATTGATGGAGTTAGGTGGTATATCGACAATGTTGATGAAATGATTGAAGGTAGAGAGGCATTGGGAGTGATTTCCAATATTGCTTCCTGGAATTATCCGTTATCAGTCTTGGTGCATGCTTGTATGGTGCAAGTTTTGTCTGGAAATACAGTGATCGCCAAAACACCCTCTGATGGAGGCTTGTGGTCACTTTCGCTTTGTTTTGCTTTGGCAAAAAGAGAAGGGTTGCCGGTGTCTTTAATTAGTGGTTCAGGTCGAATTCTTAGTGAAGCGCTGGTTACTCATGAAGCAGTGGATTGCCTGTCTTATGTAGGGGGAAAGAGTAATGGACGGTCAATTGCCAGCTCTTTATATAATAAAGATAAACGCTATATGTTAGAGATGGAAGGGATCAATACTTACGGTGTTTGGGAGTTTTCTGATTGGGATAATTTAGCAAAGCAAATCAAGTCTGGGTTTAAATACGGAAAGCAAAGATGCACAGCTTATGTACGATTCGTGGTACAAAGAAATCTATTTCCTAAGTTTTTGGAGATGTATTTACCAGTTTTAAAATCCCTTCGTTTTGGTCATCCACTTTTGGTGGAGGAGGGCGAAACTGAACTTCCTGATTATGATTTTGGTCCTTTGATCAACTCTAACAAGGTAAATGAACTAGACGTGATGTACAATGATGCGATTGGTAAGGGTGCGGTTTCCATATATCAAGGAGAGTTGAACGATGACTTATTTCTACCTAACCAGGATACTTCGGCCTATTATGCTCCAGCCGCCTTGTTGAGCTTGCCTAAAAATGCAGAACTGTATCATCATGAACCTTTCGGGCCTTTAGACAGCATCATTTTGGTCGATCACAAAAATGAGTTGATTAATGAGATGAATGTTTCCAATGGTGCTTTGGTTGGTTCTATTGCTTGCGATGATGATATGGAGGCAGAAGAAATTGCTTGTCAAATCAGGGCGTATAAAGTCGGAATTAATAAAATGAAGTCAAGGGGAGATAACGAAGCTACATTCGGGGGAATAGGCGAATCTTGGAAAGGTTGTTTTGTAGGGGGTAGATATTTGGTGGAAGCAGTGACCAAAACAGATAATGATGAAAAGCTATTTGGTAATTTTCCAAAATATACGCAATTACCTGAGAAAAGGGACTGATTAGGTTAGTTTCAAGTAAACAGCCGATGAAATCTACTTCCATCGGCTGTCTTGCTATTAAATTCTATTTTTCAATAATAGCTTAGCCCCACAAATCTTTCATACTGTAAGGTGAACCTTCCATTGTCCAGAAGCTACCATCCACAAATCGATATCCTTTATCTTCTTGATTAATGGCTTGCACCTCATCTTGGGTTAGTTGTATTCCGTCAGCTTCCAAATTCTGCTTTATTCTGCCTGCATTAGTTGATTTTGGAATTACAGAAATGCCACGGTTGAGTCCGTACGCAATCAAAATCTGAGCAGGTGTTTTACCGTATTTCGTTGCCAAATCTTTGATAATTGGAAGTTCAAATAGATCGGGTTCATCCTCCTTTTTCATTTGGCTAGCCCTGTCTTTTGATCCCAAAGGAGAGTAGGCTGTTACCAAAATATCATGCTTCTTACAGAACTTTACCAATTCATCTTGAACTAAATTAGGGTGTAACTCGACCTGATTCATTTCAGGTTTAATAGTTGCATTTTTCCTTATTTTCTCAAGGTTGTTGATATTAAAATTTGCTACTCCTATGTGTTTGGTCATTCCCTTATCAACTAATTTTTCCATGGCCATCCACGTTTTCTGGATTGGCGCATTATCTTGCCCTAGAAAGTCATCACCTGTTTTGGGAAATTGTGATTCAGGCTTCAGAGCCACTGACCAATGTATTAAATAGAGATCTAGATATTCTAGCTGCAAATCTTTTAAAGTCTGCTGAAGCGCTGGTTCTACATCTTCTGGCAAGTGTGCATTATTCCACAATTTAGATGTGATGAAAATCTGTTCACGACTACATATACCCTCTTGAAAGGCTGTCTGCAAGGCATCTCCAATTTCTTTTTCATTACCATATATGTAAGCACAATCAATATGTCGGTAGCCAACCTTAATTGCTTCTAAAACAGCTTCATATACCTCTCCTGGTTCTGATTTCCAAGTACCTAATCCTAGTGCAGGTAAAATATCTCCGTTCCTAAAAGTTAATTTTCTCATTTGAATTTTAGTTTTTTAGTCTCTCTTACTATACTCATTCGATCCTGTAATGTTGAATAAAATGTGAAATTACGTCTCAAACCAAGCTAAAGGAACTCCTGTTAAAAGATTTAATTTGGCTTGCAAATATTGTCAATAAGATTTAATTATTGCTAGGTGGTAGCCTACATAATTAAATACACTCAATATCCAAATTCCCTTCGCTTTTGAGGAAAAACAGAGGAGAAGGCTTTTGGGAAAGATTGAGGATGGAGCCTTTTTCAATACTTAGAAGAGAATACATTGCATTATTCCGTTAATTTCTTCTAAATGCACAAAAGTTCACTCAGAAGCCTATTTATAACTTTTCTAAATTAGTATTGTTTTTACTATTTGTAACGCTATAAGGAGCTTGTATTCAGTTATTTAAGGCTATTTCCTTGATTTGGAATATAAAAACCCCAAATTTGTCTGTGAAATGTATTTGAAATAATGGCTTTGGGCAGTAGATTTGTACCCAATTAATAATTGGTGTTCCCAGATGCTAAATGAACAAATAAATATGTCCTTGAAAACGTATATTACTCGCTTATCTTTTATAGCATTCCTATTAGTGAGTTTTTTATCATTACCCAACAATGCTTTTGCTCAGGCTGACGAATTGCCTACAAGCGATGAAGCCATTGCCAATGGTGAAAAACTATTCAAAAATAATTGTGCTGTTTGTCACCAGGTTCAACAAAAAATGGTTGGTCCTGCTCTTAAAAACGTTTACGAAAGACGAGAGTTGCCTTGGTTACTAAATTTTATTAGTAATTCTCAAAAGGTGATTCAAAGCGGTGATGAATATGCTGTAAATCTTTACAACGAATACGGAAAGGCTGTAATGCCTAGCTTTGATTACTTTGCAGATGAGGAAATCAAAAATATTTTAGGTTATATAAAGTATCAAACTGATAACCCACCTCAAGAAGCGACTGCTGATGCCGGTGGTGAAGCTACTACAGCTGGTGCTGGTGGATCAGGAATTCCTTCAGAGTACTTGACTCTAATTATTATAGGGTTTGTAGTGGTATTGATCTTGATCTTAATTGTTTTAGTATTGATCGTAACGGTCCTTACTAAATTTATAAATCAAAAAGACGATGTAGATCAAAGAGATAAAGAATTTGTTAACCAAAGCTTAAATCTCAACAAACTTGTTCGAAGTAATGGATTCCTATTCTTCGTGATTTTAATATTTACTGCGGTTGTTGCTAAAACAGTTATTGATGGCCTTTACACTGTTGGTGTTCAACAAGGTTATCAGCCAACACAGCCAATAGCGTTCTCTCATGAGATTCATGCCGGCCAGTATGAAATAGAATGTCAATATTGTCACACTGGTGTGATGATTAGTAAAAGTGCTAATATTCCATCTGCCAATATCTGTATGAATTGTCACACAGCTATTAAAACCGAATCTAAAGAAATTGCCAAAATATATAAAGCCATAGATTACGATTCTGAAACTGGCGAATACGGTGATAACGTAAAGCCAATTGAATGGGTAAGGGTACATAACCTCCCAGATTTGGCTTACTTCAACCACTCTCAGCACGTGAATGTAGGGGAAATTGAATGTCAAACTTGCCATGGTCCTATAGAGGAAATGGCAGTTGTGAAGCAATGGAGCACATTAACTATGGGATGGTGTATCAACTGTCACAGAGAGACTAAGGTAAATGCTAAAGGTAATGCATATTACGATCAATTAGTTGAAGCACATGATGGTGGCGACTTGAAAGTAGTGGACATAGGCGGTCTGGAATGTGCGAAATGTCATTATTAAGTAAAAGAAATTAATCGACTTCATTAATCATAGATATGAGTGATCAAAAAACATATTGGAAAGGAACTGAACAATTAACGAATGATCCTTCATTCGTTAAAAATGCGGAAAAGGAATTTCCTGAGTACTTGCCAATCAATGATAAAAAAGAATCCAATGGAGGTAGTCCTTCCAGAAGGGATTTCTTGAAAATGATGGGGTTTGGTGTAGCAGCAGCTTCTTTGGCGGCTTGCGAGGCACCTGTAAGAAAAGCGATCCCTTATTTGAACAAACCTGTTGATGTTGACCCAGGTATTCCTAATTACTATGCATCTACCTACTCTGTCGGTGGTGACTACGCTAGTATAGTGGTAAAAACTCGTGAAGGAAGACCAATCAAAATAGAAGGAAATAAAAACTCTTCTATTACCCAAGGTGGTGTAAATGCACAGGTTGAAGCGTCAGTACTTTCTTTATATGACCAAGAAAGATTAAGAGGTCCTTTGAAAGAAGGTAAAAGTGCTGATTGGGGAACAATTGATAAAGAAATCACTGAGCAACTGCAAGCAATAAGCGATGCGGGCGGTCAAATAAGAATTGTTTCCAATACAATCAATTCTCCATCTACTTTAAAAGCTATTAATGAAATGGCTGAAAAGTATGGAAACACGGAGCATGTGATGTATGATGCTGTTTCTCAATATGGAATGTTGAAAGCTAATGAAACAATGTTCGGTGTGAAAGCGGTACCTTCCTATGACTTTAGCAAAGCTCAGACAATAGTAAGTTTTGGTGCAGATTTCTTGGGAACTTGGGTTTCTCCAATTGAGCATACTAAGCAATATAGTAAAACAAGAAAGGTAAATAGTGACAACAAAAAAATGTCGCGTCATTACCAATTCGAATCTAACCTTTCATTGACTGGTTCGAATGCAGATTACAGAACAACAATAAAACCTTCTCAAGACGGATTAGTGGTAGCTGCTTTATATAATGAAGTAGCGAAAATAACTGGTAATTCTGGCATAAATACCAATAAAGTGGAGGTTGCAAACATTTCAAAAGCAGCCAAAGACTTGGTTGCTAGTCAGGGTAAATCAATTGTAGTGTCAGGCTCAAATGATTCTGATATTCAAATGTTGGTCAATGGTATCAATTCCATGTTGAATAACTATGGTACTACCCTTGATTTGAATCAACATTCAAATGCAAGAAAAGGCGATGATGCTGCTTTCGGTAAATTTGTCAAAGATGCAAATGCTGGAAGTATTAAAGCTGTTATTTTCTATAATGCTAATCCTGTTTATGATTCGGGAATGGGTGAGGACTTGACAAAAGCTTTGAGTAAAGTAGCTTTGACAGTCTCGACTTCCGACAGAAAAGATGAAACAGCTGATGTTGTCAAATATGTAGCACCAGATCATCACTTCTTAGAATCTTGGAATGATGCGGAGCCTAAAAAGGGTCAACTGAGCTTAACTCAGCCAACTATTTCTCCATTATTCAAGACTCGTCAGGCTCAGGACAGTTTCTTGACTTGGACTGGTAACAAACAAGAGTATTACAATTTCCTTAGAAAGAATTGGGAGGATAATCACTACAATGGTCAGGAGCCTACGTTCGATATATTCTGGGATAAGACGTTATATAATGGTGTATTCACTTATGCAGTGGAAAGCAACAATGTATCAGCTCAGGGTGTAGATTTGTCTGCTTCTGCTGGTAGAATTAATAAGAATTATAAGCCTAACAATAGCGGATTAGAAGTTTCTTTCTACCAAAAAGTTTCTTTAGGGACTGGTTATCATGCCAACAACCCTTGGTTACAGGAATTACCTGATCCGATTTCAAAAGCCACGTGGGATAATTACGCAACGATCTCACAAAAAATGGCCAATGAGTTAGGAATAAAAATATTTGAAGGTAAAACGTCTAAAATCAATTTGACTATTAATGGTCAAGCAATGGAAGTTCCAGCTTTGGTTCAGCCTGGCCAAGCAAATGGAACTATCGGGTTAGCATTGGGCTATGGTAGAAAAATGGCTGGTAAAGTTGCCAATGGTGTAGGCTTTGATGTTTATCCTTTCTTGGGTCAGCTAAATGGTTCAAAAGCTTATGCTTTAACAGCCGGAGTTAGCGTTGATGGAACAGCAGGAAGCTACCAACTAGCGCAAACCCAAACACACCAAACCTTCATGGGGCGTGAGACTGTGATTCAGGAAGCTCTATTGGAGGATTATCAAAAGAAGAACTGGCAAAGAGATTTCCAACCTCATGTTGCCACTAGCAAAGGAAAAGTTGCTCCGTCCAAATTGACGCTTTGGAATGGACATAAATATAATAACCACCATTGGGGATTAGCTATTGATTTGAATTCATGTACAGGTTGTTCTGCATGTACCATAGCTTGTCAGTCAGAAAATAATATTCCGGTTGTTGGTAAAGAGGAAGTAGTGATGAGAAGAGATATGCAATGGATGCGTATTGACCGATACTACAGCTCAGATGCAGCACCAGATGATACAGCAGGTTTGGAGAAAGCCGCTGAAAATCCGGAAGTAACATTCCAACCGATGATGTGTCAGCATTGTAATAATGCTCCTTGTGAAACTGTTTGTCCGGTTGCCGCTACTACTCACAGTTCAGAGGGATTAAATCAAATGACTTATAACAGATGCGTGGGTACAAGATATTGTGCTAACAATTGTCCTTATAAAGTAAGAAGATTTAACTGGTTCAAATACCATGACAATACCAAGTTTGATAAGAACATGGCCATGAATAATGACCTAGGTAAAATGGTGCTAAACCCAGACGTAACGGTTCGTTCTCGTGGAGTTATGGAAAAATGCTCTATGTGTGTTCAGAGAATCCAAGCAGGTAAATTGAAAGCGAAAAAAGAGAAGCGTAAATTAGAAGATAAAGATGTTAATACAGCATGTGCTTCTGCATGTCCTTCTGATGCGATCGTTTTTGGTGACTTGAACAATCAAGATTCAGCGATTTCAAAATACTTGAAATTGAAAGAGAAATCTGATGAACCAATTAAAGAGGTGAATGAAGAACGCGCTTACCATGTGCTGGAAGAGTTGCGTGTAGCACCAAACGTTTGGTATATGACCAAAATCAGAAATAAAGATAAAGTAAATACTAAGGCTTAATTTAATAACTGTAGCAATATGGAAGTCACTTCACCAGTAAGAGAAGTATTAGTAACGGGAAATAAGACCTATCATGATGTTTCTCATGATATCTGTAGGCATGTAGAAGCCAAACCAAACCCTAAGTGGATGGCCGCTATGGCACTTTCGTTAGGAGCATTATTTGTGGGAGGTTACGCTGTAGCTGTCACGGTATGGGATGGTATAGGCATGTGGGGTTTGAATAAAACCGTAGGATGGGCATGGGATATTACCAACTTCGTATGGTGGGTAGGTATTGGTCATGCAGGAACTTTGATATCGGCAGTATTGCTTTTGTTCCGTCAAAAATGGAGAACTTCCATCAATAGGGCAGCAGAGGCGATGACAATTTTTGCTGTAATCTGTGCACTAATGTTTCCGATCTTACACACAGGTAGACCCTGGCTAAGTATTTATTGGTTTGTTCCAATTCCAAATACCTTTGGTTCGTTATGGCTTAACTTCCACTCTCCTTTACTATGGGATTTCTTTGCGATCTCTACATATTTCACAGTTTCATTGGTGTTCTGGTATATCGGATTGATTCCTGATTTTGCTACTATTAGGGATAGAGCTACAAATAAAATATCGAAAGCGATATATGGTGGTTTGAGTTTTGGTTGGGATGGTGCTGCAAAAACTTGGCAGCGATATGAAACAGTTTCGTTAGTGTTAGCTGGTTTGGCGACTCCTTTGGTACTTTCAGTTCACACCATCGTATCGATGGATTTTGCAACTTCTGTTATTCCAGGATGGCATACTACCATTTTCCCTCCATATTTCGTAGCAGGAGCGATTTTCTCAGGTTTCGCAATGGTATTGACATTAATGTTGGTAACAAGGAAAGTGTACAACTTAGAGGATTATATTACCATTAATCATATTGAATTGATGAATATCATTATTATGATAACGGGTTCAATTGTGGGTGTAGCCTACATTACTGAATTGTTTATGGCGTGGTATTCTGGTGTACAATATGAGCAATATGCATTCTTAAACAGGGCAACCGGACCTTATTGGTGGGCATATTGGGCGATGATGACATGTAATGTGATTTCACCTCAGTTATTCTGGTTCAAGAAAATTAGAACAAGTTTATGGGCAACTTTCATTTTATCCATAGTGGTAAATATTGGAATGTGGTTTGAAAGATTTGTGATTATTGTAACCTCATTGCATAGAGATTACTTGCCATCAAGTTGGGCCATGTTTAGTCCTACTGTTTATGATATGGGTATCTATCTATTCAGTTTTGGTTTATTCTTTACACTGTTCTTCTCTTTTGCTAAATTCTTCCCAGTGATTAATATGGCAGAGGTAAAATCAGTATTGAAATCTAGTTCAGGTGAAATTGAAAACAAAAAATAATTATGGAAAGCGGTAAAAACTTTATCGTAGGGATTTTTGATGACGAATCAGTGCTTTTAAGCGCAGTTAAAAAAGTCCGTGGAAGCGATGTAAAAATTCATGAATGTTATACTCCGTATCCAGTTCATGGTTTGGATGATGAATTGGGCTATAAGCGCTCCAGAATTTCCATTGCAGCATTTATGTTTGGTATCACTGGAACTTGCTTAGCATTTTTGATGATGATATACATGATGGGAATCGATTGGCCAATGATAATTGGTGGTAAAGATCATATTGCAATCCCATCATTTGTACCAGTTGGTTTTGAGGTAACAGTTCTTCTTGCGGCTTTAGGGATGGTTGCTACCTTCTTTATAATCAGTAATTTGAAGCCTTATGGAAAACCGAGAATATACGATATCAGAAGTACTGATGATATGCATGTAATGGCTATTGATCTGGCTAAAAACAGCAAATCAACGGATGAGCTTAATGCTATCTTGAAAGACTCAGGTGCTGTAGAAATAAATGAAAAGAAATTTTAAGTTGATTAAGGAAATGATGAATAAAAATAGAATATTTCAAATCTTATTTTTCGGCTTAGTTACAGTTTTAGTTGTGGCATGTAAGCCGGGAGAGGATAATCCGGGTACAGAATACGCACCTAATATGTATCATGCTGTTTCTTATGAACCATTAACGCAGATTACTGAAAAGGATGCTGGAGCATGGGTTGGTTCTGATGAAGACGAGTATGGAGAATATTTCAACTCAAACCCTAACAATCCATTTGGCATGACAATGAGGCAACCTGCTAACAATACGGTGCCTAGAGATGAAAATGGAATGCTTCCCTATCGATTACCAAAGGATAGTGTTGAATTGGCGGCTAGAATAATGAAAAACCCATTACCTGATAATGATGTGATTCTGGAAGAAGGTAAGGTTTTATACACCAAATACTGTACTCATTGCCACGGAGAAAATGGTGGTGGTTCTATGGATGAAACAGCATTAGTAGGAAAGGTATATCAAGGGGTACCATCATACAGTGCCGGAGCAACTTCGCAATTGTCGGAAGGACATATTTTTCATGTAATTACACACGGAATTAGAAGAATGGGAGCTCATGGTTCTCAAGTGCTACAAGAAGATAGATGGAAAATTGTACGTTATGTACAAACTTTACAAAAACAAGATTAATATAACAGTTTTAAGATAAGTTATCATGGCTGAAGAAAAATTTGAATTTACCTCAAAAGCAAAAAAGACACTTTCTGTTTTAGCGATTGTAGGGCTTGTATTATTTGGACTAGGTACTTTTTTTGCAAGTACCACAGACCATAGTGAAGAAGCTGGACATGCTCAAGAAATGCATGATGGAGCTATCATGTCTGACGGTAACGAAGGTGCTCATGTAACCGAGGATGGAGATCAAAACCATTTAGAAGGTGCTGAGGCTCATGGTGGTGAACATGCAGGTAATCCTAGTTGGTTGAAAAGAATTTATGCCAATCTTTGGATTAATAATATGTATTTTGTTGGTCTGGCCCTTCTTGGAGTCTTTTTCGTGGCCATCCAATATGTTGCTCAAGCTGGCTGGTCTGCTGCTTTAATACGGATTCCAATGTCCTTCGGTAACTGGTTGCCTATAGGCGGTCTTTTAACTTTGGTTATATTTTTAGTAGGAGGGCATGATATTTTCCACTGGACTCATGAATATTTGTATGATGTTAACGATCCAAGATATGACTCTATTATTGCGGGTAAAGAGGGGTACTTGAATACACCTTTCTTCTTGGCCAGACTAGTTGTTTATTTTGTAGTGTGGTTTTTAATGTTCCGTTGGATTCGTAAAAAGTCTTTAGAGGAAGATTTAAACGGAGGTGAAAAGTATTATTATAAGTTAAGAGGTATATCAGCAGGCTTTATTGTATTCTTTGCTGTCACTTCTTCTACCTCTGCCTGGGATTGGATACTATCAATTGATACGCATTGGTTCTCTACCATGTTCGGATGGTATGTATTTGCTTCATGGTGGGTTACTGCTTTAGCGGCTATCACTTTGATAACAGTAATTCTTAAGGAGAACGGATATTTGAAAATTGTAAATACAGGGGTTCTACATGACTTAGGGAAATTTGTTTTTGCATTCTCTATTTTCTGGACCTACATATGGTTTTCTCAATTTATGTTGATCTATTATTCTAACATTCCAGAGGAAACTGTATACTTTATTGAAAGACTTACTAGTGATCATTACAGTATTGTGTTTTTTGTTAACTTGATTTTAAACTTTTTCTTTCCATTCTTGGTTTTCATGCCAAGAGATTCAAAAAGACATACTGTTTTCTTGAAAATCGTAACAATTGTGGTTCTTATCGGTCATTGGTTTGATTTTTATCTGATGGTAACCCCAGCAGTAATGAAAGAAAATGGAGGATTTGGTTTGTTAGAAATCGGAATGGCGATCATCTTCGGAGTTGCATTCTTATTTGTTGCGTTAACTGGATTATCTAAGTCTTCATTGGTGGCCAAAAATCACCCAATGTTGAAAGAAGCAGAACATCACCATGTATTTTAATTTAATTTAGTAACAGTAATATATATGTTCAATTTAGCTATAGGTTTAGGAGTAGTACTTTTATTAGCAATTTTGTTCTTTATCTTCAGAATTTCGGCCTTAATAAGTGTCGCGAAGGGAGATGGAGAAAAGAAAGAATCTAGTTCTAATAAAATTAATGGGGCCATGTTTATCGTTTTTTTACTCGGAACTGGTTTCTTGTTTTTCTGGTATTCTTTCAAAGAGTTTGAAAATTATAATTTACCCGTTGCATCAGAGCACGGGGTTGAATATGAGTGGATGTTTTGGGTTACTATGGCAGTAACCGGTGTTGTCTTTGTAATTACTCAAATTTTACTGTTTTATTTTTCTTGGAAGTATCAATATAAAGAGAATTCCAAGGCACTTTTTTATCCTGAGAATAATAAATTAGAGGTTATTTGGACTTTTGTTCCTGCAGTAGTGTTAGCTGTATTAGTTTTTACAGGTTGGAGAGTGTGGACTGATATTACTGCACCAGCTCCTGAAAACACAAATAATCTAGAAATTATGGGTTATCAGTTTGCTTGGGGAGTACGCTATCCAGGCCTTGATGGAGAGTTAGGTAATACAGATTATCGAGTAATAGAAGCTACAAATAGTTTTGGTATTGATTTTAACGATAAAGCAGCGTATGATGATTTTATTCCTCGTGAAATGCATATACCAAAAGGCGAGCCTGTGACTTTCAATATTAGAGCGAGAGATGTATTGCATAGCGTTTTTGCACCTCATTTCCGGTTGAAAATGGATGCAGTACCAGGGATGCCAACATCTTTTACCTTTACAGCGACCAAAACAACCGAAGAAATGAGGGAGGAATTAAATGATCCTGAATTTAATTATGAAATAGCTTGTACTGAGGTTTGTGGGAGAGGTCATAATTCCATGAGATTAACCCTTATTGTAGACACACCTGAGGAATACCAAGAGTGGTATGCAGAACAGGAATCTTTCTTAAAAAGGAATCCTGAATATTTAACTAAGGTGCCAGAAGATTTGAAAGAATTAGCACTTTTGAAAACAGGAATTGATAACAAGAAGTTAGACTAAAAAATTAAATCATAAAGTTATGTCAACAACGGCAGAAGCAAATTTAAGTCAGGAAGTTCATCATGATGAGCACCATGACCACGAACAAGGCTTTATTTCTAAATATATTTTTACTACTGATCATAAAATGATTGGTAAGCAATTCCTGATTACTGGAATTCTGTGGGGGTTAATCGGTGTTGGAATGTCAGTTATTTTCCGACTTCAGTTAGGCTTCCCTGATATGGATTTAGGTTGGTTAAGACCACTTCTTGGCGGATGGATATCCGAAGCTGGGCAGTTAGATCCGGAATTTTACCTTGCCTTAGTAACGATGCATGGTACCATTATGGTATTCTTTGTTTTAACAGCTGGTTTAAGTGGGACATTCAGTAACTATTTAATACCATTGCAGATTGGGGCCCGAGATATGGCCTCAGGATTTATGAATATGTTGTCATATTGGTTCTTTTTTGCATCTAGTGTGGTAATGATGTCATCAATTTTTATAGAAACAGGTCCAGCTGCAGGTGGTTGGGTGGTATACCCACCATTAAGTGCATTACCACAGGCAATCCAAGGTTCAGGGCTGGGAATGACTTTATGGCTAGTAGCTATGGTATTCTTTATTGTTTCCATGCTATTGGGAGGTATTAATTATATCACTACAGTAATTAACTTAAGAACAGAGGGAATGTCCTTCTCAAGATTACCATTAACGATTTGGGCTTTTTTCTTAACTGCCGTAATTGGTTTGTTATCATTCCCTGTTTTGTTTGCAGCAGCTTTATTATTAGTGTTTGATAGAAGTTTCGGTACTTCTTTCTACTTATCTGATATTTACATCGGAGGGGAGGCATTGCCAAACATGGGGGGTAGTCCAATTCTGTATCAACACTTATTCTGGTTTTTAGGACACCCTGAAGTTTATATTGTATTATTGCCTGCATTGGGTATTACTTCCGAGGTGATTGCTACTAACTCAAGAAAACCTATCTTCGGTTATAGAGCTATGATTGGGTCAATGTTAGGGATAACTGTTTTATCATTTGTAGTGTGGGCACACCACATGTTCGTGTCAGGTTTGAATCCTTTCTTGGGTTCAGTTTTCATGTTCTTAACATTGATAATTGCAATTCCTTCAGCGGTTAAAGTATTTAATTACTTAACAACACTCTGGAAAGGTAACATCATATTTACACCAGCGACACTATTTTCAATTGGTTTAGTTTCATTCTTCATATCTGGAGGGTTGACTGGAATTTTCTTAGGAAATTCAGTAATTGATATTCAGTTACACGATACTTATTTCGTTGTAGCACATTTCCACTTGGTAATGGGTAGTTTATCAATCTTTGGTTTGCTAGCAGGTGTTTATCACTGGTTCCCTAAGATGTTTGGTAGAATGATGGATGAAAAGCTTGGCCATATCCACTTCTGGATGACTTTCATAGGGGTTTACATGATTTTCTTCCCAATGCATTACATTGGTATTGCAGGATTCCCTAGACGATATTATTCATGGACTAACTTTGACGCTTTTAGTAGCTATACTGATTTGAATATGTTTGTTTCTGTCGCAGCCTTCGTTACCGTTGCTGCTCAGTTCTTATTTTTGTTCAATTTCTTTTATTCAATGTACAGAGGGAAGAAGGCACCTCAAAATCCATGGAGATCAAATACTTTAGAATGGACTGCTCCTATTGAGCCTGGTCATGGTAATTGGCCTGGAGAAATTCCTAAAGTTTACAGATGGCCGTATGATTATAGTAAGCCAGGTGCAAAGGAGGATTTTATTCCTCAGCATATTCCTTTGTCTCAGACTCCTGAGTCTAATTTAGACCATGAGGTTGAACTAGCGAAGAAAGAGGTTGTTGATCCAGCAGCTGATGCAAAAGCAAACGCATAATAACTCATTTAAGATAAGCAGCTACTATCGGAACTTAGTTACAGTTACGGTAGTAGCTGTTTATCTTTTGATCCTAGCTGGGGGTATTGTCAGAAGTACCGGATCAGGCATGGGGTGTCCTGATTGGCCTAAATGTTTTGGTCAATGGGTTCCACCAACTTCAGCAGAGCAGTTGCCAGAAGATTATCAAGATTTTTATGCTGAATACAGACACCAAAAAAACTTAAAATTCGCTAGTTACTTAGATGTCTTTGGGTATTCTGAGATTGGTCAGGCAATATTAGCGGACGAATCAATTAAGGAAGAGGCAGAATTCAATGTGTCGAAGACTTGGACTGAATATCTAAATCGATTATTAGGTGCAGTGGTCGGTCTGTTGATTGTGCTATGTGTTGCAGGCTCTTTAAAGTATGTTAGGCAGTCTAAAACGATTTTTGCTTTAGCTTTTGCGTCTTTGGTCTTAGTATTGATTCAAGGATGGATTGGTTCGGTTGTAGTTTCGACAAACCTACTATCTTGGTTGATCACAGTGCATATGATGCTAGCCATGGTTATTCTTGCAGTTTTAACTGGACTTTATTTTGTTGTTAATAAGAAGAGCAGAATAAAGAAGATAGAAGGAGCCAAATCGAAAAATTTGTCAAGAATTCTACTTGTGGCTATGGTCATGATACTTATACAAATTGTCCTTGGTACTCAGGTGCGAGAAGCACTCGATGTGGTAGCTCTTAGGTTGGGAGAGGCTCTAAGGGGTAGTTGGATAGAAGGTTTAGGTCTAGAATTTTACATTCACAGATCATTCTCAATAGCTATTGCCCTTGTTCATTTCTACTTACTGTATGAATTATTTAAGCAAAAAAACAGTTTAGATATCATTTATAGAAATGTAAAAATATTAATTAGTTTAATTATTCTTGAAATCTTATCCGGTACCATAATGGCATATTTTGCTGTGCCTTTTTGGGCGCAGCCTATTCATTTGGTTCTAGGTAGTATGATTTTTGGGATTCAGTTTTATATATTTTTACAAGTAGTGTATAGCACGAAAAAGAAAAATAAAAGGGAGTATGCAATATCCTAATTCACAAAATTTATCTTTAAGCGACTTACTTATAAGTTACGCAAAGAATTTATTCGTTCTTCTTAAACCGAGGCTAAGCTTTTTGGTAGCTTTTTCGTCTGCTTTCGGTTACGTTTTAGGCTTTTCTGGAGCAGGCATTGATTACGTGGTTTTAGCTTTTCTCTCATTGGGAGGTTTTTTAGTTTCAGGTTCTGCTGTTACAATCAATCAGATTATTGAGGTAGAATTAGATAAGAAAATGGATAGAACGAAAAATCGTCCTATCCCAACAGGGAAAATATCTATTCAAGAAGCAACAATTTTTGCAATCGTGACTGGAGCATCAGGTATAGGCTTACTTCTTGTATACACGAATGTGATGACGGCCATTCTTTCATTAGTGTCTTTAATTTTGTACAGCTTTGTATACACTCCTCTGAAAAGAGTTGGTCCGATTGCTGTATTTGTAGGTGCCATTCCGGGTGCATTACCTCCTTTATTAGGCTGGGTAGCTGCAACTAATGGTTTTGGCATCGAAGCTTGGATTATATTCGGGATCCAGTTCATTTGGCAGTTCCCTCATTTTTGGGCTATTGCTTGGGTAGCGGATGACGACTATAAGAAGGCCGGTTTTAAGCTATTACCTTCTGGAGGTAAAAAGGACTTAAATACTGCAATTCAGATTATGATCTATACCTTATTTTTGATTCCCTTGGGTTTACTTCCAACGCTCTTTGGAATTACTGGTATTTATTCGGCATTAGTAGCAACCATTTGCGGAGTGTTATTTCTTAGTCAAACATTCTACCTAATGAAAGAATGCAGTAAGGAAGCAGCATTAAAAATTATGTTTGGGTCGTTTTTATACCTACCGATAGTCCAAGTGGCTTATCTTTTAGATAAAATATAATAATGGAAACTTCTATAAATAAAGAACAACAATTACAACCGAGTATTAAAATACTCTCCATGCATCCGTTGAAGTTTGCATTATGGTTGTTTATAGTTACTGTCGTGATGATATTTGCAGCACTTACTAGTGCTTATATTGTACGGCAGTCGGAAGGAAATTGGTTAATTTTTGACTTACCTACCGTCTTTTTGTACAATACGATTATTCTGGTAGCTAGTAGTATTACAATGCATTTGGCCTATATTTCAGCTAAAAGAGATAATTTCAAGAACTTGAAGCTTTTTATGATTTTAACAGCTGGCTTGTCAATTGCCTTTTTTGTAGGTCAGTACGAAGCATGGGGAGCCCTTGTCGACAGAGATGTTTACTTTGTAGGTAATCCTTCTGGCTCATTTTTGTATGTAATTTCAGGTTTGCATGCATTTCATTTGATTTCAGGGCTGATTTTTATTTTAATTATGTTATTTTCGGCTTTTAAATATAAGGTTCATTCTAAAAATATGGTAAAAATGGAAATGTGTACTACATATTGGCACTTTTTAGATGGACTTTGGGTATATTTATATATATTTTTGTTGTTAAATCATTAATCCTTTTTTGAACAGATAAATTTATGGCAACTACTGCAACAATTGATACTACTACAAAAAACCAATGGGGAGGTGGAGTAGCCCCTATGAATGCTAGTTATGGAAAACTGATGATGTGGTTCTTCCTTCTTTCGGATGCATTCTCATTTTCTGCTTTATTGATAACCTACGGTCTCATCCGTTATGCACACCCTGCTTATGAAGGTACTGTATCTGAATTTACTTTCAGTACAGAGTATTGGCCAATTCCTGAGATGGTATTTGAGGCTGTTCCTTTTCTTCATGGGGTACATGCTCCTTTGATATTCGTTGGTATCATGACCTTCATTTTGATTTTAAGTAGTGTTACCATGGTATTGGCTGTTGAAGCTGGCCATAGAATGGATAGAAAGGGCGTTATCAAATGGATGCTTTGGACCATTATCGGTGGATTAACTTTCTTGGCATGTCAGGCTTGGGAGTGGAGTCACTTTATCCATGGCACAGCAGAAGGCACAGTAAACGCCATGGGAGAAACCATATTTGGTGCTAATCTTACAGAAAATCAATATGGTCCCCCATTATTTGCATCATTATTCTTCTTCATTACAGGATTCCATGGTTTCCATGTATTCAGTGGAGTAGTAATAAATTTCATTATTTTCTTTAATGCAGTGGTAGGCACCTATGAAAAAAGGGGACATTACGAAATGGTTGAAAAAACTGGGCTTTATTGGCACTTTGTTGATTTGGTTTGGGTATTTGTATTTACACTTTTCTACTTAATTTAACTAGAGCAAGTTAGGAAAGTAGAAATTAGAGATATTAATTAAAAGAATTCATATAAGATATGTCACACGAAGAAACTAATAACGTTCAGGTTATTCCTGAAGATAAAGAAAAGACCAAGAAAATCTGGAAGGTAGCAGCAATACTAGCAATAGTAACCATAATTGAGTTTATTTTCGCATTTACTTTACCTAGAGGTATAATTCTAGTATCTATTTTTTTAGGTTTAACAGTTGTAAAAGCATTTTATATTGTAGCTGAGTTTATGCACCTTAAGCACGAACAAAAAGCTTTAATTTGGTCAATCATGATCCCAACCATTTTAATTTTATGGCTAGTTGTAGCACTAATGGTTGAAGGTAGTGCGATCTTTAATATTAGAAATTAAATTAATTGATTTGAAAATTTAAATGAATCAGGTTGATGTAGATCAGCCTGATTTTTTTGTTTATGAAGAAGTCAAAAATTCTTATACTACTAGTTACCCTTAGTTTTCCTGTGATTTTATATTTGTTTTTGAGATCCTATGGTCAAAATGAATTTAACTTGCCCATCTTTTTTGAGGATCAAGAAAAAAGGTATTGTAATGATGTTAATCTGACAAGGGATAATGTAGAGTTCATGAACTTGAATCAGAAGGAAATTGTAAAGTTATCAGAGATTTACGATGCGGATTTTAAAGTAATTCACTTTCCAAATACTCAAGATCCAGAAATCCAGACCCTGAAGAATGAGTTAAACAGGGTGTTGAATACTTTCGATGAAGTGTCTATTAGTATTTTAAGTTTACAATCCATTGATTCAGGAAAAGTAGATCAGTTAGGCAATACTGGATTTTTGCCCTCGAAAAAATCGAAGACATATCTTTATCACGAAAATAAACGAAATAGCCTTATTAATTGTCTGTACGCCTTTCCAACGAAAGAATGGGATGGAGAACATCCTTCTGAGGATATTATTGCAGCGGACGAGACTTTAGTGCTTTTAGATGAGCAGAACCGGATAAGAGGCTATTACAATGGGTATGAAACAAAAGAGGTGGACAGATTGATATTAGAAATTAGAGTTTTATTAAGTAAGAAATAAATGGAATCAGTTAATACTAATCAAAAATCATATACTAGCTTAATTTGGATATTGTCAATTGCAATTCCAGTGGTAGTTGCAATCTTAATATTTACACCGGAGAAAATACAAGGAGCAGGTGATTGGGTTTATATGTTACCACATTTAAATGCCACTTTTAATACTTTAACTACCATCGTATTGCTATTAGGTTTGTATTTCATAAAGCAAAAGAATATTAGGGCTCATAAGAGTATGATGTCTATCGCTTTTACTTTGGGCAGTTTGTTTTTAGTTAGCTACGTGATTTATCATTCTACAGCAGATTCTACAGTATACGGAGATGTAAATGGGAATGGTGTTTTAGAGGAAGCGGAAAAGACGGGAAAATTGATGTTTTGGAGAGGTTTTTATGTTGTCATATTACTTTCTCATATTCTGCTAGCAGCAATCGTTGTTCCCTTTGTCCTATTTGCCTTTTACTATGCATTGACGGATAAGATCGAAAAGCATAAGAAGATCGTGAAGTGGACCTTCCCAATATGGCTGTATGTTTCTATAACTGGAGTGATCGTTTATGGTATGGTAAGTCAATATTATCTTAATTAATGAGAACTCTTATCCGTTTGATGCAGTTTTATAAGTAAATAATTTATGATGAGAAAGCTTTTCTTCTTTATATTTTCTTTTCTGTTTGTTGGCCTTTCCAATGTTTCTGCACAGTGTGCAATGTGTAGGGCAACAGTAGAGAACAATGTTAATAATGGTGAAATTGGAATAGCTAGTTCACTAAATTTTGGAATCTTATACCTTTTTGCTGCCCCGTATTTAGTGGCTATGGTAATCGGGATTTTATGGTATAGAAACAGTAAAAAGCACAGCAAGAAGATTAATATTAAAGAGCTTCTCTCAAGAAAGCTCAACTCATGAATAAATCTATGTGACGCTTTGTCCCTTATCGCAGCTTTATTTCATTTCAATTCTTTAAAGTCCAGTACGATTATTGCTATATTGATGCTTTAATTCATCCCAATCAATTGTGAAGAAGTATTTAGTTTATATTTTTTTAATAACACTGGCCCTCTTGATTTTTAGCTTACGCAGTTACTATCATTCAAAGGAATCAGATAGAGAGGGATTTATTTCTGAAACGCAAACAAGGGTTTTAGAAGAGCTGCTCAAAGTAGAGAAAGATAAAGATCAGTGGAATGCATATTTCTCACAAAATAGATCCTTAGACTTTAAGTCTTTAAACGAAATTAAGACGACTTATCCTTTTTATATTTTCAAGAATATATCACTGGTATATTGGTCCGATGAACATTATGCCCCTGAATCAAAGAAGTATCGAAAAGAAGGTTGGCATTTTGTAAATAAGCAATCTGGTCAGTATTTGGAATATTCATTAAAGTCTAAAAGTGGAGATGTTCATATAATTTCAGTTATTCCTTTATTTGAATATTATGATGTGAATAATGAATATGTCCAATCAGGATATAATAGTAAAATATTACCCCCATCCGGTATTAATCTTTATCAAAATAAAAATGAGGATGCGTATGAAATTAGTGATTTAAACGGAGATCCCATTTTCTTTATCTCCTTGACAAATGAATTTGAATTTTATCATCAGGAGTTACATTATCTTATCCTCTTTTTAGAGTTTCTTTTTATATCTCTGTCCATATTCTCCTTATGGAGTTATTGTTCCTCCCGGAAGAATACAGTTCTTAAAATTTCTACCTTTGTCGCAGGAATTTCTGTTTTATGGGTACTGATGGAGCTTTTTGATATGCCTTTTCATGCCAAGGATTTAAGACTTTTTGACCCGAAATTTTTCGCTTCTTCCGATTTCAATCCTTCAGTAGGAAATTTACTGATTAATTGTGTACTTTTTTTTATTGTAGGCTTTTTTTTCATCAGGAAGATCAAGACTTATTTACTTCGGAAATTCCGTAGTAGTCAATTATCAGGATGGGGGATAAATTTCTTATCATATCTCACGACCTTAGGGATCTTCTATTTCATTCATTTGATCTATATTCATTCTAATTGGGGTATAGATAGTACTGCTTCAATTGAGTTTAGCATATTTCAAATCTTATCTTTTGCAGTAGTCTTGCTATTTGGCTTTTTGGTGTTTGAGGTATTTAAAGTAGCTCACTTCTTCAATACTCAAGAAAAGTTAAGCCCTGTATATTTCTTAAGCGTCCAGTTGGCTTGTTTTGGTGCTTTTCAGATATTTGCAATCAAATTTGGTTATCCAATCTTCTGGATTGGTCTTACTGTGATGCTTTTCAATTCAGTGATTTTCTTTTCGAAATTGGGGGCAGTCCTCGAGAATATTAACTTTTTGAGCTTCATCTATATATTTTTATTGATTATTGCGATTTCAATAATTAGCGCTATCTCAGTTCAATTTCTCGAAAAACAAAATGAAGCCAACCAAAGAAACATACTGGCAGATAAGATATTAAATGGCAATGATGTCTTAGCTGAATACATGATCAATCAGCTGGAAGAAAGCCTCAGGAATGATGAATATATAAAAAGACAGTTTTTACTTCCCTTAACACCATACAAAACCATTGCTGATAAAATTGAAAGGTATTATTTGAATGATTATTTCGAAAAATATGAAAAGTCTATAAAGATTTTTGATGCGGAAGGTAATTCGATTTATCCAAATGGGAGCTTACCAATGTCCTCCTCTTATCCAATCCAGCAGATGAATGCCAGGAACAAACGTGGAGAGCTGAAATTGTATCTGGTGGGAAATAATGAGGAAAACCAACTTCAAAGAAATTATATATATGTCTTTGAAGTAAAACACTATAATTTTGTTTTTGCTAAGATCGTTTTAGAATTAAAGCCAAAAAAGATCAGACCTGATAATGTATTCCCTGAACTATTGGTGAAAAATCGAAATATCCCTACCTTTTTGGATATTCCTTACGATTATGCACTTTATAAAAACGATACCTTATCTTATAGTGTAGGGGATTTAAATTTTCCCAATGTCGTAGAGGATGATGTCTCCGAAGATGCCAGTTTACTTAAAATTCAACATGACCGTAATCTTAAATTTAATGTTATCATAAACAATGGGGAAAAGTTGATTTTTAGTAAAACCAGTAATTTTTGGTACCGGTTTTTTTCTAATATTTCATTTTTCTTTGTTCTATCTTTCGTCTTAATATTTGCATTTTCCGCTATTCAGTTTATTAAGATTTACTGGAAAACTAGGAGTATTGGCCTTAGCGCAAAAATTCAATTATATTTTTCTTTAGCTTTTCTAATACCATTGCTTTCTGTAAGTGTTTCTACACTCGGATTTGTAAATGCTACTTTTTTAGATGATATAGTCTCTAAGTATGAGGAAAATACCACCAGAGTAGCTAATCAATTGGTTCCTTTATTGATGAATTATGAAAGTGGATTACTAGATAAAGCTAATCTAAATAATGATATCTCTACTATTACAAAAATCATAAATGCCGATATAAATCTTTACGATTTAAATGGGCAACTTTTTTTAACGAGCCAGCCTCAAGTATTTGAAAAGAACCTGTTATCGTATAAGGTAAATCCGCAAGCATATGCATCTATTCTGCAGAGTGGACAAAAGATGATAACCCTTGAAGAGCAAATTGGAAACTTGACTTACCAATCGGCCTACGTTGGAATTAGGTCTTACAATACGGGTGAGTTATTAGCCATCTTGGGTAGCCCATTTTTTAAATCCAATAAGGAATATGATTTGTTGTTTACCGATTTGCTGAATAATGTGTTCAATATATTTGTAGCTTCTTTTATTGTATTTATCTTCTTGGCTTACACTGCCACTAAAATTTTGACCTCTCCATTGAACCTTCTTAAACAAAAACTTTCTCAGGTTAACTTATCTGCAGATAATAAGCCTATACATTGGCAAGTCGATGATGAAATTGGCTTATTAATTAAGGAATACAATCAGATGCTTTTAAAACTTGAGAAAAGTAGGCAAGCCTTGAGTAAAACAGAAAAGGAATCTGCTTGGCGAGAAATGGCTCAGCAAGTGGCACATGAAATCAAAAACCCGTTGACCCCTATGAAGCTTTCATTGCAACATCTGCAAATGAAAATTCAAAAGTCAGATAGTCCTCTCCCTGATGCTTCGGCTAAGATTGATAGCATTTTATCGCAGATCGAAAATTTAAGTGATATTGCTACTTCATTTTCTTCTTTTGCTAAAATGCCGATTCCGCAGAATGAAAGAATATGCATAACGGATATCTTAAGAAAAGTGGTCGATTTCTTCAAAGCAGAGCATGTAGAAATTTATTTGGATTTACCTAGCGAGGATATTTATGTATGGGCTGATCTTAAGATAATGGAGCGGACTTTTAATAATATGATATTGAATGCCTTGCAAAGTGGTGAAGAGGAACAATATATTGAGATCAATATAAAGATTGATTTGCAAAATGAAATAGTTAGAATTTCTATTCATGATAATGGTATGGGGATTCCTGAGGATAATTATAACAAAGTATTTTTGCCTAACTTTACAACCAAATCTACAGGTTCAGGAATTGGGTTGGCTGTGGCTAAAAGAGGAATCGAACATGCGGGAGGGGACATTTGGTTTGAATCAGAACCAAACGTGGGAACAACCTTTTATATTGAATTAAAAAGGCAGAACTAGTTTTGAAGTGGGCAAAGAAAGTTGTTTTGATCATATTGATGGGCTTTATTTTAGGCCCACAATTAGTAAGTGCCCAAAATTATTGTTTTCAAACGGCTTATTCAGCACTTTCTGTACCTGATTCGGCTTTGATTGTTCCTAGTTCATTGCAGATCCAAAATCAGTTTGGAGACAGCGTTTCTTATGCGATATCTAAAGGATTACTTATAATTAATAAAGTAAATGAACATGACACCGTAAGGGTTTGCTTCAATTATATCCTCAAAAATCAGCAAATTGTACATACGGCTGTACCGGAACAACTTTTTGATAGCACTGCAAAATTTCAACAAAAATTACAGCATGATAATTCTAATCATCAAACTACTCAAGAATTTCTGGGCTTGGAAGGAATAAAAATTTCAGGTGCGTTCATGCGCTCCGTTTCTGCTGGAGATCAACAATCTGCTATGATGCACTCTGTTATGGATTTAACTATTGCGGGAAATATTTCTGATGAATTAATGCTCCAAGCGCGATTGACAGATCAACAAATGCCATTCGAGCCCGAGGGGAATACTCAACGCTTGCAGGATTTTGACAGAGTAAATGTGCAGCTCAAGCATGAAAACTGGGAGCTGGAAGCAGGTGATTTAAATATTAGATCTAATTCAAACCTGAATTTTTTAAAATATAATCGACAAGTGCAAGGCTTAGGCGTATTATCATCTAAACTTTCATTTGACTCGACAAAATCGAATACTCAACTGGTGACCTCATTTGCAAGAAGCAAAACGGGAGTGCAAAATATTGAGCCTTTAGAAGGAGTTTTAGGTCCGTATCGAATCAAGGGTCCTCAAAATGAGCCGTTTATTTTTATTTTATCTGGCTCTGAGAAAATATTTTTAGATGGAAAGCAGTTGCAAAGAGGGTTGGACAATGATTATGTAATAGATTATAATGCTGCTGAAATAACGTTTAACTCCCAACACTATATTTCAAAATATAGCATTATCCAAATTGAATTTGAATATTCCGAAAGGCAATATAGTAGAAATGTAACCACACTAAAGCATGAGCAATCCGTTGGTAATTTGGACGTAAATTTTGGTTATTTCCAACAGACTGATAAACCGGATAATCAGATTGATGATTTAAGTCAATCAGATTTCAATGCGCTTTCAACTTTGGGCAATAATGCAGATTACGCAGAAATACCGGCAATAGATAGTCTAGGATATTCCGCTGATAAAGCACGATATACTAGAGTTGATTCAATAGTGGATGGAAAGAGTTATTGGGTTTATAAGTTGTCCAATAATCCAGAGATAGCTCATTATCAAGTAAATTTTACAATGGTCGGGGAGAACCAAGGTCATTATAGAATAGCTAATTCTTCGGAGAACGGGGTAGTTTATGAATGGGTGGCTCCAATAGATGATGTGCCACAAGGTAATTATGAACCAATAAAGAAAATGGCTTTGCCTCAGAATCAAAGAATTATTAATATCGGACTGAATTATAATTTGAAGGATGATTCCGATTTAAGCTTTGAATATGCGGGTTCTGAATTTGTTACAAACAGGTTTAATAAAGATGATACTCAGTTAAAGGGTAATGGCATGGCAATAGGATTCAGCTCTGCCACAAAATCTCTTCATTTCATGGAAAAGACCAGCATTAATTATTTCATTAAATATGAATTTCTGGATTCCGCATTTTCACCAGTTCAGCCTTTCCGAGCACTGGATTTTAATAGAAACTGGGGAATGGAGGAGTCAGCTGGTTTCCAAGCCGGAGAAGAGCATTTAATACATTTAGGAACAAGCATTGAGTCTAAAAACAAAGCATTAAGCTATGATGTGGCGCTACGAAATAAAGAAAATCTGGGAAGCGGATTTCAGCATAATATAAACTTTCAAAATAACGGAGATATCAGCATTACTGTCGATGGGTTTTTGATGGAAAGTGATAATGGAAATTTGAATACTGAATGGAAAAAGGCGCTGGTTGATTTTAAATATGCCAAATATAAATTAATGCCAGGCTATACTTTTCGAACGCAACAACATGAAATCAAAAACATGGACGAAATAAACAGAAGTTTCCAACATTTTGATAGTCATCAGTTCTATATCGCTAAGGAAGATTCAGGGAAATGGAATTTTAATTTATCTCATGAAATACGTTCCGATGAAATCCCCCTCGAAGGGCAAATGACTAATTCAGAAGTTGCCCAAAATACTCAATTGAAATCTTCATTTAATTATGGACAGGGAAATAGTTTTATTCTTAATTTTCTTAGAAGAAATATCCAATCAAAATTAGATTCTGTACAGTCTCAACAGTTTTTTCAAGGAGGCCTACATTGGCAGTCTTCTTTTTGGGATAATAACATCACTCAGAACCTAAATTTCCAAACAGGAACTGGCCGTGTTTTGCAGAGAAGTTACTTTTTCATGGAAGTGGCTAGAAGGTTAGGAACGCACTCTTGGTCAGATTTGAATGATAATGGGGAGCAAGAGCTTAATGAGTTTTTTGAAGATGAAACAGATTATGGAGACAGGAATTATGTTAAAGTGCTAACGATGGGTGATGAATATCAGACTGCCTACATTAATAATCTGCAATATCAACTCCGGTGGAAAATGCCTATTGAATGGGGTAATTCTCAAAATCTACTGCAGTACCTGGGTAAAATTTCAGGAAACTTTAATGCTAATTTGGATACTAAAAATACTTTTGAAGACTGGGTAGATAGGATCTCGCCTTTCCAAGCAAAGGAAGATGGAAGTGTTTTATCCTCTAGAAATATGTGGAAATCCAGTTTATTTTACAATCGTGGTGGAAATGCATTTTTGGAAGCCGTGTGGTCACAGTCCGGTAGGAAACAATTGTTGTTAGATGGTTTTGAAGGAGTAGATAGAAGTAACTTCTCTTTTGCGGGTACATGGAATGCTTTTCCGGATTGGAATTTTAATACATTATATAGAATTTCTCAAAACAGCTCGTTTTCAGATAGGGTAGAGGAAAGAGATTACCAATTCAGTTCCTCAGCAGTTATCCCAAAAATTATGTGGCAGGGCGGAAATAACCATAGGTTGAGTTTGTCTTACAAAAACGAAAATAAATGGTGTCCTAATGAGGGAATTGGGGGAGAGGTATTTGTAAATTCGGTTGAGCTCGCTAATAAATTTATTCAGGGAAGCAATGGTATTTTAGAATCTAAATTTAGTTACGTTAGTGTAAATTCAGAATTAGTTGATAATCAAAGTGCTTTGGCGTATGAAATGTTTGAAGGACTCAGAGCAGGCGAAAACTATGTTTGGAATGTCTCATTTAGAAGAAAAATCATAGGGGATTTAAACTTAATTCTTCAGTACATTGGTAGAAAAAGTCAAGACCAAAAAGCCATACATAATGGTACTGTTCAGTTAACAGCTTTGTTTTAAAGTGATTTGCGAAGTTTTTTCATAAACTTACTAGCAAATATAAAATCCTCTAGATCTTCTTGACCAGAAGTCAGGATATTGTCCGAATTACCTTCCCATAATTTCTTACCTTTTGCAAGATACATGATGTGTTCTCCTATTCCCATTACGGAATTCATATCATGAGTAACCACTATAGTGGTCACATTTAATTCATGAGTAATTTCTTGAATTAGTTCATCAATAAGTAGCGATGTTCTTGGGTCAAGACCTGAGTTTGGTTCGTCACAGAACAAATAATTTATATCATTTACAATGGCTCTAGCAATGCCTACTCGCTTTTTTTGCCCACCACTGATTTCTGAGGGCATTTTCTTATTGATGTTATCAAGGCCTACTCTATTCAATACATTATTAACACGATCAAGCTTTTCATCTTTTTTCATATCCGTCAGTAGCTCAAGTGGAAACATTACATTCTCTTCAATATTTTTTGAGTCAAATAATGCACCGCCCTGGAAAAGCATGCCAATTTCTCTTCTCATTTGTGATTTTTCTTCCTTATCAGCTTTAAGAAAGGCTCTATTATCATAAAGTACTTCTCCTTGCTCTGGAATAATTAAACCAACAATACATTTTAATAATACACTTTTACCTGTTCCACTTGCACCAATGATTAGATTGGTGATACCTCTCTCAAAGGTTCCAGAAATATCATCTAAAACTTGTGTTCCGTTAAACGACTTCGATATATTTTTGATTTCAATCATGGCTTAGTTTAATAACAATTCAGCTAAAACATAATCAGCTAACAGCACTGCAATACAACTTTTAGTTACAGCACTAGTACTTGATTGTCCAACTTCTAATGCACCGCCAGTGGTATAAAATCCCTGAAAAGCAGAGATTGAAGAAATTAAAAAGGCAAAAACTATAGACTTAATAAGCGCGAATTTTACAGTGTATGGATTAAAATCTATTCTAATACCATAAACATATTCGGTCTCGGTCAAAATACCAGTCATTGTGCCTGCTATGTAGCCTCCATATAAGGATAAGAATCCTGCAATTACCACTAAAAGTGGGTACATTATCATGGCGGCCACTATCTTCGGCAACACCAAATAAGAAGATGAATTGATACCCATCACTTCCAAGGCGTCAATTTGCTCTGTAATCCTCATGGTGCCGAGCCCACTAGCAATACTTGATCCTACTTTTCCAGCAATTACAATGGCGGTAATAGTTGGAGCAAGTTCTAAAACCACCATTTCTCTGGTAACCTGCGCTACAACATAGTTTTGGATTAGTGGACTAACTAAATTGTAAGCTGTCTGCACCGTAGTAACTGCGCCCATAAAAGTCGATGTTATAGCTACTATTATAATGGAGTTCCAGCCTATGGAAATACACTCATTAATCGTGAGTTTGAAATAGGATGAAAAAGTCTCTCTCCTTACAAACATGCTCCCAATAAATATAAAATAGGCACCTATTGATTTCATTCTTTTTTCATTATTTTATTGGCAAAAGCTTAACCCATATTTGACATTGTCCTTTAAGGGAAATTTGCGACAAATTTTACTTATAGGTGATCGTCAATAATTGATCTCGAATTAGTAATTTAAGTTGTTTAATATTTATTGTAACTTAGTAACGTTATTCTCTTCTTGTTCTTCAAATTTAAAGTTAGCATGAAAATTTTCTTTGCAATAGATAAAAGCTGTAAAGTACTCAAAAATTTCAGTTCCATATGAAAATTAATTCATAAACATTACGCTACTATTGCCTTGAAGTTTGAAGAACAAACTTAATAATCCTTAATTTCGTATTTTTAACGACAATAATAGAAATTATAGTATGAGTAAATATATCGTAGTAACTGGTGGTACAAAAGGCATTGGTAGAGCATTAATTCTAAAATTTGCAGAGAATGGGTTTAACATAATTACATGTTCTCGGAAAGAGGCAGATTTAAGTGTGTTGAAAGAGGAAGTGGAAAGTCGGCATAAAGTAGAGGTTTTTGTTATGCAGGCTGATTTATCCCTAAAGGATGACGTGAAAGAGTTTGCTGATTTCGTTTTGAAAACTACCTCAAAAGTGGATGTTTTGGTTAATAATACTGGAGTTTTCATACCAGGAAGCATTATAAATGAACCCGAGGGAAATCTGGAAATGATGATGAATACAAACTTGTTTTCAGCTTATCATCTAACTAGAGCATTATTACCCGTAATTATACCACATAAAAGTGGCCATATTTTCTCAATGAGTAGTATTGCAGGAATTACTGCTTATGCAAGTGGAGGTTCCTACAGCATTACAAAATATGCAATGCAAGGTTTTACCAAGTGTTTAAGAGAGGAATTGAAAGAAGAAGGAGTGAAAGTTACAGCTGTATTGCCTGGAGCGACTTTCACAGCAAGTTGGGAAGGAGTAGATTTACCGCATGAGAGGTTTATGAAGGCGGAAGATGTAGCTGAATCAGTTTGGTCAGCATTTTCCTTATCCGATAGAACAGTTGTTGAAGAAATAGTATTAAGACCACAATTAGGAGATATATAAAGCAATGAGCGAAAGAATATTTTTATCAGCTCCTCATATGGGAGGTGAAGAAATTAAATATATACAACATGCCTTTGATGAAAATTGGATCGCTCCCTTGGGGCCCAATGTCAACGGTTTTGAAGAAGATATTCAAAAATATAATAGCATTCCTTATGCGGCAGCTTTAAGCTCTGGAACGGCTGCAATTCATCTTGCGCTTATAATTCTGGGAGTAAAAAAAGACGATGTTGTTTTGGCTTCTAGTTTCACCTTTTCTGCTACAATCAATCCTATTGTTTATCAATTGGCTGAGCCGGTTTTAATCGATAGTGAAGAAGAGACTTGGAACATGGATCCCGAACTTCTAGAAAAATCGATAAAAGAGTATATAGCCAAAGGGAAGAAACCAAAGGCAATAATTTTTGTCCATTTGTATGGAATGCCCGGTAAAATTCAAGAAGTAAAAGCTATATCTGAAAAGTACGAAATCCCGCTTATAGAAGATGCAGCCGAGGCTTTAGGTTCAAAATTAGACGGAAAACCACTTGGTACTTTTGGTGATTTCGGGGTTTATTCTTTTAACGGGAATAAAATCATAACTACTTCTGGTGGAGGTGCCTTGGTTTCTGAGAATAAGGATTGGATAGATAAAGCAAGGTTTTTAGCTACGCAGGCAAGAGATGCAGCACCGCATTATCAACATTCTGAGATTGGCTATAATTACAGAATGAGTAATATAGCTGCTGGTATAGGTAGAGGTCAAATGAAAGTTTTAAATCAATGGATTGAAAATAGACGTTCCAATCATGATTTTTATGAGAAAGAGCTAAAATCACTTGGCTTTGATTTTTTATATGAGAATGATTCTGCATTTAGTAATAGATGGTTAACTTGTGTGTTATTCAGTCGAGTATCGAACAAGGAGCCTGAAGAATTGAGGCAAGATCTAGAAAAATATAATATTGAAACCAGACCCTTATGGAAGCCAATGCACTTACAGCCTATCTTTAAAAATAGTAAAGCTTATCTGTCAGGAGTTTCTGAAAAGCTATTTCAAAAAGGACTTTGTCTTCCCTCTAGTTCGTCCTTGACAAATGAACAAAAAGACTTGATTATCGAAAAAATAAAGGTCTTTTGTAAATAAAAGCTTAAATTATTATAAAAAAATATCAAATAGATTATATTTGTGTTGTTATGATCAAAAAGATTAATGATATCAGTTTTTTACCAAGGTGGATTATTTTACTAATCGACTTGGTATTGTTGATGTCTGCAATCGTTTTTGCCTATTTATTGAGATTTAATTTTAGTATTTCTGATATGCTGGCCTTCAAATTCACTGAAGGTTTAGTCTTATTTCTGATCTGTCATTTAATTTCAATTTTAATTACACAAAGCTATGCAGGGATTATTCGTTATACTTCTATAGAAGATGGTCTTCGTATTTCCTATACTACCTTTATTGGTACCTTATTAATAGCTATAGTTAGTTACCTCAATTTGTGGTACCAAGGAAGCGTTATCATTCCTGCTTCGGTCTTGATTATAAGCTTTATCCTATCTGTTGTAATTTTGTTTTCCTATAGGGTTTTGGTGAAAAATCTATTTGCATATTATAGAGATGCTGTCCGTCACAGAAAAAATGTAATGATTTTTGGTGCAGGGCAATATGGCATAATAACAAAGCATGTGATAGATGCAGATCCTAATGCAAGAATGCGAGTCGTAGGCTTTATAGATGATGATCTTAAAAAAGTGGGGAAAATATTGAATGGTGCGCCAATCTACGATGCGGAATATAATTTAGACGATATTTTAAATAGGTACCATATCCATGAAATTGTAATAGCGATCGCAAATCTTTCTGTTGACCGAAAAAATGAGTTAGTAGATTATTGTTTAAAGGCTCATGTAAAAGTAAGAACAGTTCCAGCCCCTGATAAATGGGTGAATGGAGAATTGAGCATGAATCAAATCAAAGAGATTCGTATTGAAGATCTATTAGGCAGAGAATCTATAAAATTGCAAAATCCTAAGGTGACGGAGAATATTGCAGGCAAAACTGTTCTGATTACTGGTGCTGCTGGCTCAATTGGTTCGGAAATTGCGAAACAAATCCTTAAAGTAAAGCCAAAAAAGCTTATTTTATTGGATCAAGCCGAATCTTTTC
This sequence comes from uncultured Marivirga sp., assembly GCF_963974845.1. NCBI lineage: Bacteria > Pseudomonadati > Bacteroidota > Cytophagia > Cytophagales > Marivirgaceae > Marivirga > uncultured Marivirga sp. The sequence goes on along the minus strand of NZ_CAXBEQ010000010.1, from coordinate 10,194 downwards.
TATATGCTATTGATATCGAGTTGACTAATCTAAATGTTGGTGGTAATGTAGACATTATCCCAGTTATAATGGATGTTACCAATAATAGAAGGCTTGAAGTAATATTTGAAAAATATAAACCGAATGTAGTTTATCACGCGGCAGCCTATAAACATGTCCCTTTAATGGAAATGCATCCATTTGAAGCAGTATCGACCAATGTGTTTGGAACAAAATCATTAGCAGACTTTTCTGTTAAATTCAAGGTAGAAAAATTCGTAATGGTCTCTACTGACAAAGCGGTGAACCCTACCAATGTGATGGGTGCAACCAAAAGATTAGCAGAGGTATATGTACAATCTTTAAATGATTCCAAATCTGAAGAAGTTAAAAATAGTACGCAATTTATCACCACTCGTTTTGGAAATGTATTAGGATCAAATGGTTCTGTTATTCCGCTATTCAAAAAACAAATAGAAAAGGGTGGACCAATAACCGTTACTCATCCAGATGTTACTCGATATTTCATGACTATTCCGGAAGCCTGTCAGCTTGTTATTGAAGCTGGTATTATGGGTTTTGGAGGTGAAATTTTTGTTTTTGATATGGGTAGGTCCATTAAAATAATTGATTTGGCCAAGAAGATGATTCAGTTATCAGGCTATGAGGTCGATGATGATATCAAAATAATTTTTACAGGTCTTCGTGAAGGAGAGAAATTGTTTGAAGAGTTATTAAGCGACAATGAAACAACCTTACCAACGCATCATGAGAAAATCTTAATTGCCAAAACAGAAAGGATGGGGCATAAAGACATTATCAAAGAACTCCAGAAGCTTAATGATCTAATGTCAGATGAGAACGAATTGGGCATGATAATGCAGATAAAAAGTATTCTACCTGAATTTGTTAGCCATGCTTCCCGTTTTGAAGCCTTGGATGATGAACTTGCAAATGAAAGAAAACGCAAATGGAGTATTACCCGAAAAATCAGTTAGGCTTTCGTTTTCTTTACAGTGATTAGGCCTTCCTGGTATTCGTGAAATTTTTTCATTACATACCGAATAGAACGATAAGTAGTCAAAAGTACAGTTCTCAATTCCACTTTATTGACCCAAATAACCTTTTCAATCCCTTCTTCCTTTTGTGGCTTCATTTTCTTATCCTCTTTGAGGGTCATATGAAACCAGCTGGTTTTTTTGAGGTGGTTTTTTCCATTCCTAGTATATGTGTGCCATGTTTTACAAACTTTAGGGCCTAACTCAACCTGCACATTACATTCTTCTTCCACTTCCCTAACGGCAGCTGTTTCCACCTTCTCCTTTTTTTCAAGTTTTCCTTTTGGTAAATCCCATTTCTTCAGTCGATAAATAAATAGGTATTTATCTTTTTTGGTTACGATTCCACCTGCAGCTTCAACAATTTTAAACTCTTTCTTAAAACCTTTTATAACATTTGCATAATCGTAAACTTTGCATGCCAAAGAGTCAAGTTTTTTGTTTTTATCCGCTGATAGAAATCGATAGAAATCTAATATATCGGCCAGGCTACCTTTTCTAATAAGTACATCATCAATTAGATTATCGAATCGAATCTTCTCTTTTTCAGCATCAATAATAAGGTCATAATGCTCTCTATCTATTTCCCTTTCCATAGGGATTATATATAACGGAACATCATTGATAAAAACTTTCATAGGATTGGTTTTGAGCTATGCAATTAAAAGAATAATTCAGAATGTGCCAATTATTAATTTATAATTTAAACAGTGAAAATCAGAAAAGTTGTTTTCTAGGTTCAAATTGATTTCTTGATTGCAGAAATAGACTAATAGAAATACTTTTATTAATGTATTACTAATTTAAATATATGATCTAATTTTGCTCTATGAATTATCTGTCAGTAGAAAATATTACCAAAAGCTTCGGAGAAAGAGTCTTGTTTGAAAATATTTCTTTTGGATTAGCGCAAGGAGAAAAAGTAGCTTTAGTAGGAATTAATGGCTCTGGAAAGTCAACATTGCTTAAAATTTTGATGGGTGAAGAAACGCCTGATGAAGGAAATTTAAGCTTTCGTAATGATACAAAAGTGGGGTTTTTATCTCAAAATCCTCAATTTGAAGCCGGACAAAATGCTATGCAAGCCATATTTAGTTCTGATCATGAATCTCTGAATATCATCAAGGAGTATGAGAAATTAGCAGCAAATCCTGAAATGAATAGTAAAGAGCAGGCTCGCTTTCAGGATCTGATGGAAAAAATGGAAGCTCATCAACTATGGGATTATGAGAGTCAGGTTCAACAGATTTTAGGGCAATTAGGGATTGATAGTATTACGCAGTCCGTGGAGAATATGTCAGGAGGACAAAAGAAGAGGGTTGCTTTGGCTGCTCAATTAATTGTAAAGCCTGATTTTTTAATACTTGATGAACCAACCAACCACTTGGATATAAGTATAATTGAATGGCTGGAAAGTTATTTGGCAACACAAAATATGACTCTATTAATGGTTACGCACGACCGTTATTTCTTAGACAGAGTTTGCAATGGGATTTTAGAAATAGATCGTCAGCAAATATTTAAGTATAAAGGTAATTATGAAGAGTTTTTACTTAAAAAGGAGGAAAGAGAATCCATTGAGCAGATAGAAGTAGATAAGGCAAAAAACCTTATGAAAAAAGAGCAAGAATGGATGCGAAGAATGCCAAAAGCTCGCGGCACTAAAGCCAAATATAGGGTAGATGCATTTGAAGGTCTTAAAGATAAAGCTTCAAAGAATTTAAAGAGAGATCAAGTGGAATTGGAAGTGTCTCAGAAGAGGATGGGAGGAAAGATTCTGGAATTGAAAGCAGTATCTAAGGGTTTCGAGGAGAAGCAACTTTTTAAAAATTTTAGTTACACTTTTAAAAAGGGAGATAGAATTGGAATTGTTGGGCAAAACGGAACAGGAAAAAGTACATTCTTAAACATCTTAACTGGAAAACTAAAAGCTGACTCAGGTGATTTAGATCTTGGAGTCAATACAGAGTTCGGTTACTACAAACAACAAGAAATACAGTTTGATAATAGTAAGAAGGTTATTGAGGTTGTCCTGGAAATCGCAGAACACTTTTCCCTACCAGATGGAAGCGAAATATCAGCATCACAGTTTTTGAACAAATTCCTATTTCCACCAAAGCAACAACATGATTTTGTTCATAAGCTGAGTGGAGGGGAGAAAAGAAGATTGCAATTGCTATTAGTGCTTATCAAGAATCCAAACTTCCTGATTTTGGATGAACCTACCAATGACTTGGATTTACAGACACTCTCAATATTAGAGGACTTTCTCAACAGATTTCAAGGTTGTTTAATTATAGTATCGCATGATAGATATTTTATGGATAACCTAACTGATCAATTGTTTCTTTTTGAAGGAGATAATCAGATTAAAATCTTTAATGGTAATTACACGAATTATCGAGCTATAAAAGATCAGAAGCCCAAAGTAAAAAGTACAAAACCAACAGAAACAATCAACAAAGAGAAGCCAAAGGTAGAGGATAAGCAAAAGTTAAGTTATAAGGAGAAAAGGGAATTAGAATTAATCGACAAGGAGATTCCATTATTAAATAAGCAAAAGGAAGAATTGGAAGTTAATTTAGCAAAAGGAAAAGGGGATACAGATGATTTTTCTAATTGGGGTAAAGAATTAAATGAAATTAACAAAAAATTAGAGGAATTAGAAATGCGTTGGCTTGAGTTAAGCGAATTTGAAATGTAAAATTATGCATTGTGTTGATATTGAGAGGATTATCTTGTAAGTAGGATAGAAAACGACTAGAAGATTTTTAATGAGAGATTCTTTTTTTATTTTTTTATGAGTCACCTGTTTTATTTTAATAATCATTAGCTATATTTGCATCCCGTTAAGGAAATGCTTTAACGTTTTGTCTTGAAATGCCTTGGTGGCGGAATTGGTAGACGCGTTGGTCTCAAACACCAATGGGGTAACACCCGTGCCGGTTCGACTCCGGCCCAAGGTACACATAGCCCTGTTAATCATCTGATTTTCAGGGCTTTTTTATTATATAGGTGGCAAAATAGGTGGCAAACTTTTTTATTATAAATAGAAAAGCATAACATTTTTGTTAGATATTATATTTAATTTAAACTACTTCAAAAGAATTCTTACTCGACTAATCTTTCTGAAATTCCTCGTTACCAGTCGTATGTTAATTTAAGTAGGTGACGTAAGTATATTTTCGTTACTGACTGTACCAAAAAGTACATTTGAAAATTTCACCTATTTTGTTTTTATAAAAATTAAACTTTTATTTTAGTTTAAAATAAACCAAAACAATACCCCATGAAAATTTTTCTTTCCCATTTAATAGTTCTATTCCTTTTCACATCTTGTGAATCTCTGATTAAACCTGAACCAGAATTGCCCCCTATTACCACAGAAGGCAAAAACACCTTTGGTTGTTTGGTAAATGGGGAGGTTTGGTTGCCTAAAGGAGGTATTAATAATCCTAAATTGAATGTTTCACTTTCAAATTCTGGAGAATTTGAACTTCAAGCTTTTAGAGATGCTGATAGAGAAACCATTCAATTATATTTTATAGATTGCTGCGATGAAAATTTGAATTCGGAGATAAATAGTTTTCCATTTAGTGCAGCCGCAGCAAATTTGGGGGATTGTTTTTTTGAAACTGATTCAAGCGCAGGTCATTTCGAAATTTTAGAATATAGTCCTCGGGATTTCATTCTGGCAGGAACATTTGAATTTACGATCGAAAACGAATGTGACACCATTAGGGTCACTGAGGGTCGCTTTGATATCCGTTATCGTTAATACTTCCCTTAATTATTTCAATAAACTTTTCACTCAAATTTCAAACCAATGAAGAAACTTTACCCAATTGTTTTATTCCTAATTTTTGTAACTAAAATCTATGCTCAGGAAGTTGAAGTGGTGGATTCCATTAATCGGACGGTAAGTGAGGCAGCCGAGGAAATATTTCAAAACATTGATAATGCTGATATTACCACTGGCTTTTTAGTTGACCGTTCCTTAAGCGCCATGGATTTTGGCAATTTTACAGGTATTCCACAATTCTTGAAAGATACCACTGAACACCAACAATGGAAACATCTTTATGGGGTGTTCAAGCGCAATGCTGAAAATGAAACCGATGTTTGGAATAGTGACTTAATACTAAATATTTTCACTATTGACAGTTTGATAGAAGTACGAGGATTAACTGGTGATAATGTATTTCCTTGTGTTTTTTTTGATATTGATACAGAAGAATGGTACAATCAATATAACAACGAAAAACAATATTTATTGGATATATCATTAAACTATCCTCCCCAATTACCAAGGATTTGAAGGTGGCTACGACATATTGATGAAAAAATTGAAGTCATCAGCGTCCTCGATGATCAAGAACAAGGCTATGGGGTTTTGAATGATAGCAATAAGGTCGACTTGCTCAATTTTAGCCAAGTCTTTAGTACTCTTGAAAAATCTTGGGTTGGGAATGAAAATGAGTATCCGATAATGAATCAAGAAGATTTTTTTGAGAAGCTAGCGAATTCTAAGGATACTGATAGTGTTGTACCTATTGCGATTCTGAACATGGAAATCAATCGATTAAAACCCACTGCTATTGAGTCGGATGCTTTGTCATTTGAGGATGGAGTTTTAAATCCTATTGGGGAACCCTATGAATATTTAGAGACGATTAATTGGTTATTTGCTAGTCCACTTAGCTTACAACTTGAAGGAAGGAACCAACAATTTCGTTTAGATCGTGAATTATATGTTCAACATCAAAGCAAAAATATTGAATCAATAGCAATAGATTTTGATGATGAGAATGGATTTATAGAGCTTACATGGGATGATGTAATAGCGGTGGATTATGAAGATATAGGAGAAAAGGAAATTGTGGTGAGGTTAACTTATGAAGATTGCAGTTTTGCCTATAGTCAATCTATAATTGAGGTGACCGAAAACAGTAATAGCACAAGCCAAAGATATGTAGGTATAGCTGATGAGGAATTTCATATTGATGCTGGAAGGTCTTATGAAGGAGAAACAGCAGGAGGAACAGTAAGCATTGAATATGGATGTGGAAACGATCAATTAAGAAAACCATTTATTATCATAGAGGGTTTCAACCCCCCTGAATATGATGTTTTTAATGGCAATTCTGATTATGAAGGTTTTTTTAATTCATTAAGATTTAATATGAGAAATAGCCTCCAAAATGCAGGATATGATTTAATATACCTTAATTACGATAATGGAGCTGAACCCATTCAGCGAAATGCTTATTTGGTTCAAACTTTACTTAAAATAGTTAATGAAATGAAGGCTGATAATGGAAGCGTTGAGCCTAATGTGGTCTTAGGATCAAGTATGGGAGGTTTAGTGGCAAGGTATGCACTAGCTGAAATGGAACGTCCTTTAGATGGCAGGGAGTCTGAAGAACATGATACAAGGTTATACATATCTTTTGACAGTCCGCACAGAGGGGCTAATTTTCCTTTAGGCATGCAATATATGGTAGATCATATAAGTTATATGCCCCAATTAGAGGAAAGTGTAGAGGAAGTAAAGCGGATTATGAGGAGCGGGATCATTGATCCTGATGAATTTGATATTGATTTTGAAAATTTCACTCAAGATATAGGGAGTAAAATATTTGACAGACCAGCTACTAAACAGCTTTTAATTCAACAAATAAGAGAAAATGCCACCCATCATAATGCCTTTATGGAGGAGTATCATCAGCTGGGTATGCCACAAAATACTAGGAATATTGCCATTGCCAATGGTTCTCAAATTGGAGAAGGATTGCCTTTTGATCAGAATGATCGTTTGTTTAGGCTTAATTATTTTGGGGCAATCAACGGAATTTTAAGAGCTATTAGAAGAATTGGAGAGGGTGTTAATCCTGATATACGAGAAATGAGTGGATTCCAAAGATTATTAGATTCTTTTAAAATTATAGGTATTGTAGCGTCAAATAATTACTACTCAAGGTTTAGGGTTGAGCCTTCTAATCCTACAAACAATATAGAGGTGATTTACAGAGGATCTGTTTTTGGTAATTTACTTTTAATTCCGATCCCATTGAATATTAGAACTGTGAAGACAAGAAATCAAGCGCCATTAGATTTTGCACCAGGGGGAAGTTTTAATTATGGATTAGATGGTATTCCAGAATTTATAGTGGATGCCGGGCCAGGGGTTTTTAGCCATATCCCCACAGTGAGTGCCTTGGATATCGATATTGAAAATAATGAAGATTATTTTATGGATGTACGGAATGCTAATATATTAGGTAATAATCTGACGGAGTTTGATAATTATGCAGCACCAGATGCCGATTTTTTAGATGCTAACCTAGAACCCACCTTTAATGAGCGACATACCACTTTTACTAATTTCAATGAAGCCTTATTCTTAGAAGAAGTAATCAGAAATAATGATTTCACGCCACTAGATTTGTCAACTACAAATTTTACTTTTTCAGGTGAGCCATACTATAACTTTACAGAATTTACCGATAATAGAATATACAGTGGCTTTATTAATAATGGTGAAAGTTTGCTGATCAATAATGATGTTGCCTCAGCTTTTCCTTCTTCTAATATATCGAATCCGAACGTTGATTCTCACATTAGGGTAACTGCTTCTGGCGTTAGTAATTGTAATTATAGGCCTACTGAAATTACGGTTGAAGATAGTGGGGAAATCATTATTGGTGACGGAGCTGATTTTACAGGTGAACTATATATGCTTTCAGGCACAAGTTTAAGATTTAATGAAGGAAGTAGATTGGTAATCAACGAAGGTTCATCCTTAACAATGGATTGCGGAAGTCAATTTATTTTTGAAGAAGGGGCTGAAATTGTTAATAATTCAGGAAATTTATTCATCAATACTGAAATAGAATATATTGGTTCAGGAGAATTTCCCTATGATTATGAAGTTGGTAATGGGGTTAATATTGATACTGAAAATATAAATTTAACAGGCCCAGAATATGTTTGTGTAGGGGATGAGATTGAATTTAGGTTGAATAATTGGGATTTAATTAATGATTTCACATTCGAATCTGAAAATGGAGAAGATGAATTTTTTACAGTTGTTGAACAGTCTTCGGATTTGATTAGAATTAGAGTTGAACAAGGCTTTAGTGGTAGTGTCAATTTGATTGCAAATTTAAGACTTGATGAAGCTTGTGGAAGTACAGCTAAGGTTACAAAAGAAATTATATCAGGTGCATTTTTGAATCAACCAGTTAGTGTTAATTATGCATTTGGTGATGCTGTGGGAGGTGGAATATTTGTTGAGGAACAGTTGTGTCCAAATACAGATTATATTTGTTTGCTTACAATTGAAGATGAAAATATTATTAATAAGCTACAAGAGGTAGATTGGACTGGAACGGGAGCGACTGTCGGAAATATTAATACTAATACTGAATTAGGGCAAAGTATCGTCTATTTCACAACTTCAGATGATCCTGAAAATGATTTATTGACCTTTAGATTAGGCAGTATTTGTGGTGATTTCAGTTCAATAAATGATATAGATTATAACACTAAATACGAATGTAATAGTGGTTTTAGGGTTTCATTGTCACCTAATCCAACTTCTTCGGAAACTGAAGTTGTCATTGAAGACTATAAAACAAATGAAAGTTATGAAATGAGTTTACTTTCAAATTCAGGTAATTTATTATCTACCCAACCTATTAAAAATCAAAAAACTAAATTGGATATCTCTAGACTGAAATCAGGTGTTTATTATATAAAAGTTGATGGCCCAAATGGAGTTAGTACAAGGAAAGTATTGGTGAATTAATTGTCAACATAGAATTTGGATTAAGAGAAGCCCTGTTTATCATTTGATTTTCAGGGCTTTTTTGTTTTATAGGTGGTAGAATGGGTGACAAAAATATTTTTACTATAAGCCGATATTCTACTATTTCGAGATCAAATTGAAATGTAACTCTTTATGTAAGTAGCTAGATTACTTTTTTGATTGGGTATTTTTGATTTCATGATTTTAATTCATTGGTTTTTCATTTTCGTTTATGCTACCTTTATTAATGCACGTTGTATGTGTATTAGCTGTCAGTTCCTTTTTTCCACGACAATTGGTTTTAATCTTTCATAGCTGTTTGTCTAAGTGTTTTTCTAGGTTTTAAAGTCAGACTGTGTTTGGACAAAAGCAATAGATAAGGAAAGTAGTTTTTAAGAAGGAGCTAAATAAAGTTTTATCTTTTTAAGTTGAATTTTAGAGTAGTAGACGATGTCGAATAATTTAGATGTACAAATCATAGAATATTCAAATAAATCCTTGGTGATCATTGATGGGAAGATCTCCTTTAATAGATTCTATATATTGTATTGTTACTATCGATCCTTTTTAAAACAACCTGCTTTTATGGTTAAGGGGCAAATTGTTTTGAATTTATTTTCATCTTTTAATCATCGATATGCTGGTGATAATAACCATAGATCATTCAAAATTGAAAGATGTTGCTTTATTAATACTTTTATAATTCAGGATGAAACATTTGGTAAGAAATTACCTAAGCATGTGAGACTCATTAGAAGTGAGAATCTTTCTGAAACAAGTACTTTGTCAAAAATCTACGGTCTAGATTCTTTTACTATTCGTTTTGACTTTTGTTATATTAAATATTTACTAATTGATTCTGATTTAGGTGAAAAATTAGAAATGCAATTTAGTAATATGATTATTCAGGTAGTGAATTTTGTACTTTCAATTAACTCAACTCTAAGTTTCTATAAAACTTCTTTTTTGGATAGAGTAAATATGCCAATGATACCTGTAAAGTCAAAGGTTCAGTTTCATGAATGTAAATTCCAAACCTTTAATTGTTATAATACTAAATTTAGAAACTTAATTGATTTTTATAAATCAGAATTTTTTGCTCCAACACAATTCCATCTTACTGATTTTATGGATAGAGCTGTTTTCTCACAAGTAATATTTAGAAAAGAAGTACAGTTTTTGTACTGCAGAACAAGGTACTAAAACCTCCTGTTCGGAGGTTTTTTTGTTTTCAGATATTCTAAGCCCTAGCTACTTAAACTTTTAAAGTAGTGGCTTTCAATAGATTGAAATTATTTCAAATTTAATTACTATTTCTTCATTGTTTAGAAAGAAAAAGCTTCTACA
>NZ_CAXBEQ010000009.1:0-101648 GCF_963974845.1 uncultured Marivirga sp. | reverse complement strand
ATGTAAAAGAATACTAGGACTATTCATCTTAGTAAAGTTATATTAGGACAATAATGTAAAACTGTAAAGTAAAATCAGGACGAGACAATTAATCCCTGAAACGCGCATATCATTTAAATGCTGAATCATGTATTGGGCGCCAACGGGTGCATTATTGCCATCGAAACCTGCATCAAAAGCAACATTTAATCGTACTTCGTGATCTTCCGAAAACCGTTTTTCCCAATCTGCCAATGCATATTTAGCTATGACACCTCCTGAACTCAAACCAATAATGACTATATCCTCCTCACGCTCCGAATGAGCTTTTAGCTCCTTAATTGCTTTCTGCACGAGATAAGCACTATTCTGCATATAATCAGTTGATTCGTCAAAGTTTAGATGTACTATATCGTAACCATTTGTTTCTAATCTATCCTTTAACAATTGTACTTCTGCTAACTTTTTTCTAAAAACGAATTGTAATCTTTCGGTTTATCCCTTTCCCATATCCAAAGCGTTGCAGGGTTAACATAATCTGTCTCGTCAAAGCCTTCCACAATCAATATTGGTTTATCCAGCTTTTCATTAGAGGATTCACCGTAATCGTAGGTTAAGGTACCGCTTGCGTAATTGGATGAAAGCGAATATTTATCGTCTGCTGTGATTGGGTCTGTAAAGTCTCCTCCTTCCTCTATAGTTCTATTTGATTCGCTTTTCCTGTTTTGAAAATACTTAGAGTGGGACTGCATTTTATCCTCAAGAGAGAAAATGATTTTAACCGAATCCTGATTTTAATATCTTATTGTGTAATAAGAACCGGGTTTGAGTTCTCGAAACCCATTTCCATCACCAAAATCAACCTTTAGGTCTTTTTTCTTAAATTCATTGTTCGAGAAAAATGATTTGTTGTCGAGGTAGAAAGTTTGATTTTGCTTCAATTCTTGGCTTCCCAGCGAACCCATCGCAAACATAGATTTCTCCACAAAAAACTCATCCTCTATTTTGTTAGAATTATTTACTAACTTCTTATTTTTCAAGATTATCTCCCCAGAGCTAATAGCGTTTTCTATTAGCCGATTATAATGGAAAGCAAACCCGGCCATGTAAATGGTATCATTGCTTCCCTTACCTTTTGCAAATAAGTCCTCAATCTCTGAATAATGCTTGAGCTGGTTTTTCTCTTTAATTTGCATGGTGAAAAGCGTGGCATAGATTTTACGCAATTCTGTTTCATCTACATAATTTGAATCTGAAAGTTCACCATTATAATAGTCTATTCTTGTAAAAGGATGCCCCTGTTCCAGCAGCAGATTAGTTGACAATTTGTTCAGTTGGAAATTATCAAATAAGTGCTCATAAAATTCTTCACGATTTGAAATGGTATCATATTTTTGCGCCATTAAAAAAACTGGGCATAGTAATATTAAGGTTAAAATTTTAAGTTTCATTTTAAGGTGATTTTAAGTTTAAAGAAATGCTATAAAGTCATATCAAATCTGCCATTGGTAATTTCAACTGTTTCCCCTTCTTTAGAGAATACAGTTCCGGAAAAGGTTCCAGCAAAAATACCCGCATCCAAATCTATTTTATGAAGATTGATTACCGCATTGCTACCATCCTCAATATTGGATCTATAATTTACACTATTATCATCATTATATTCGATATAGTTGTGATCTGATATCAGTTCGTAGGTTTTATTTTCCTCAAGTTTTTCATTAGCAACTAATAAAATGGATAAACTATGGCTATTGCAACTGCCACTTAAGGTAAAAGTAGAGTCATTAGGATTCCCAATTGCATGAGCAGACTGCCAAAGTCCTTCTATGCAGCCTTCTTGAACTTCACCGTCTGCTTCATAACCAAAGGTGCCTTTGCCTTCGGCTGTAATGGGAGGGAGTTTGTTTGGAAGTACTTCTTTGCACCCCTGATTTATAATAAACATGCATAAAAGGAATAATAAGATAGACTGTTTAATTAGGTAAGGCTTTGATACTTTAGTAAGTTATTATTTCTTTATTAAAAAAACAAGTAGACTATATGATTTTAAATCAAGCCCTATTTTTAAGCAATCTTCAACCTTACAGAATACTATCAAGTTTTATCAAATCTGCCGTTGGTAATTTCAACTGTTTCCCCGACCTGAGAAAATACAGCTTCGGAAAAGATATCTTTTTTGCCTTCGAAAGTGATGAAGGACTTTGAGCTAATTAAAAGGCTGTGGAAAAAACATCGATTTGGAATTATTCCTAAATCCGTAAAAGTATCTGCTAGGAAATATGAACTCAATAGTTATTGGACAGTGAACATGGCGAATCTGAAAATGTACCGCATGTTTATGAAAGGCTATCATCCTCAAATCTTGAAAGGAAAATATTTTCAGTTGATAAAGCATCCGAAAGAAAGTAAATAGTCAACCCTTATTTAAATTAAATTTGACATATTGACAATAAATCCATTTCCCACCTTTCAGGTGTTTTCACCTGAAAGAATCTATTAGATGCGATGAGCCAATTTAGTAGTTGTTTAGGTGAAAACACCTAAACATGATAGGGGTTAGAGCAGTTATTTAAGTGAGAACACCTTAATACGGGAAGAACAAAATAACGTGACCAAATTCAGCCACTAATTATATAAAAACATCAACAATAGTCAACCCCTCCAATTTAAACTCACCTATTGAGCTATAAACCCTAATTACCCAATTTGCTTTCCAAAATTAATCGACATTTATGGAAAGACTAAAAGATAAAGTAGCGGTGATTACGGGTGGAGCCAACGGAATTGGAAAAGCCACCGCAGAAAAATTCATTGCCGAAGGTGCTCAAGTTGCCATTTGGGATATTACTAATGAAAAAGGTGAAGAAACTGCCAAAGATTTAGGAAACAATACCAAATTCTATCAAGTAGACACTACTTCGTTTGAGCAAGTTGAAAAAGCGGCAAAGCAAACTCATCAAGATTTTGGTAAAATCGACATCCTCATCAACAATGCTGGTATCACACAAGATGCGACATTAACTAAAATGACGATCGAGCAATGGCAGAAAGTATTGGATGTAAATCTCAGCGGAGTGTTTTATTGCACTAAAGCTATTTCACCTTTCATGGTGGAGCAAGCCTACGGAAGAATTGTTAATGCTTCATCAGTGGTAGGTGTTTACGGCAATTTTGGACAAACCAATTATGTAGCTACAAAAGCTGGGGTAATCGGTATGACCAAGACTTGGGCAAAAGAATTAGGCAGAAAAGGAATTACCGTGAATGCAATTGCTCCGGGCTTTATTGCTACGGAAATGGTCAAAAGCATACCGGAAAAAGTAATCAATATGCTAGAAGGAAAAACACCACTGGGAAGATTAGGTGAACCGTCAGAAATTGCCAATGCCTACGCATTCTTAGCATCTGATGAAGCCTCTTTCATCAGTGGAACTACGCTTAGTGTTGATGGGGCAGTTACCATCTAATTTAGAGATTTCCAAAACCATTCTATTCAGACTTTATATAAACTATGAGAAAAGCAGTAATAAGCGGGACAGGTTCACATGTTCCTAAAAGACTATTAAAAAACGAATACTTTAATGAACTTTTGGGTGAGGATGTTGATACCTGGCTGCGTGAGAATTTAACCATTGAGCAGAGATACTGGTGCGATGAGGACGAATCAACCATTGACCTATGTGAGCAGGCTGCTCACAAAGCATTGGAAAGTGCCGGTGTACGAGCAGATGAATTAGACCAAATTATCGTCTCTACCGATACTCCTGAGTATATTTCACCGGCAACTGCTGCCATATTACAACATCGCTTAGGTGCAAAAGGAGCGGGAACATTCGACTTAAATACCGCCTGCGCAGGATTTGTAACTGCACTAGATACCGCCTCAAAATATATTATTGCGGATCAGCAGTACCGGCATATTTTAGTGATTGGTGCATATGCAATGAGCAAATATTTAAATAAGTCCGACAAAAAAACCGTGACGCTCTTCGCTGATGGTGCTGGCGCGGTAATCCTTAGTGCGGAAGAAAATACTGAGAGCGGTTTTATCAATGCACACCAATTCACTGAAGGTCAATATCATGATTGGATGGGAATTTATGCTGGAGGTGCTGGATCTCCTGTGACACACAGTGTAGTTGATAGCGGTAAACATCAACTGCAATTTGTCAAGAAATTCCCTAAAGAGTTGAATCCTACCATGTGGACGGAAATGAGTAATAGAATGGCGAAAGAAGCTGGAATTGAAATAAAAGATGTAAGCAAATTCTTCATGACTCAAATTAATATCAATGCCATCTATGAAATGTTGGATAATTTGGGTCTGGAAAAAGACAAAGCAAAATACATTATGCATAAATACGGATATACTGGTTCTGCGGCTATCCCAATGGCTCTGGACGAATCTTTCCGAAGCGGAGAAATAAAAAAAGGGGATATCATTTTTATGATTGGTTCAGGCGGGGGGTTATCCTTTGCAGGAGCGGCTTTCAGATTATAATTTTTTAAACTTAGATTTAGCAGTGAATATGAACATAATATTAGGGATGATACCTGTAGCGACTGCAACGGTCATTTTATTGTCAGTATATGCAATTGCAGTTATATACCTTGTTTTCAAAGGTTTTAAGCAGACGCAAAATATGAATGACTATGCCGTTGGAAGCATTTCATTCTCACCTGCTTTTGTGGGATTATCTTTGGCTGCCTCCATGACTAGCGCTGCCACTTTCATTATCAATCCTGGATTAATTGGTACTTATGGAATCAGCGCATTTATTTCGTACGGTTTGGCATTGCCTATAGCCGCTGTTTTTTCTCTTATTTTATTAACCAAGGGCTTTAGGAAGTTTGGAAGCAAAGTGGCTGCATTAACTATGGCTCAATGGATGGGAAATCGCTACAGCAGCAAAGGCTTCGCGTTATTTTTTGCATTTCTCTCTCTCTTACTCATTACATTCATAGTATTGATTTGTGTAGGAATAAGTCAAGTATTGTCAAAAGCTTTGGACGTAGATGCTGTTTGGGTACTGATTGGAGTTGTAGTTTTTATTTTTGGATATATGATGTTTGGTGGAGCTAATTCTATGGTTTACACCAATGCCATTCAAGCCATTTCAATGCTAGTTGTAGCAATCATATTAATTGGCTCAGGTTATGAGTATTTGGAAAATGGTATTAATGGTTTTTTTGAAAAGCTCAACAGTATAGACCCGATCTTAACCAAGCCTTTAAATCCAAAGAGTCCGATTTTTAGGGATTATTTTGAAATTATCTTTTGCCAAATGGTAGTGGGTATAGCCATTGTCTGCCAACCGCATATTTTGACTAAGTCTCTACTTTTAAAGAAAGAAAGCGATGTAAACCGCTACTTAGTAGTAGGTGCGATCGTACAATTCCTTTTCTTCTTGGTAGTGATCGCTGGACTCTATGCTCGAATTGAATTTCCTACTTTAATGCTTGACGGAAGCCCGATTGCACCTGACGGATTAATTTCCACCTATGTAGTCAGTAAATTTCCAGTTTACATCAGCATTATTATTATTTTTGGTCTAATCTCTGCAGGTATGTCGACCCTTGAAGGCTTAATTCAAAGTTTAAGTACTACCATCACCTCTGACATTCTATTAAAAATCAGTCCTAAGAATATGCGTAAAAAGCTTACTAAGCCCAAAACCGGGATGTTAGTAAACAAATTGGTCATTATCTTATTGGCAGTAGTTTCCTTTATATTTTCATACCAGCAATTAATAAACCCCAACATGAGCGTGGCAATATTTGCGCAAAACGGAGTTTATGCCTACTTCTCCTGCGCATTCATACCCGTTCTTTTTGGTATGTTCTTTCAAAAAACCAATCCAAAAGCGGTGTATTTTGCAGCATTTACTGCACTAATAGTATACTTTAGCATCTATTATGGAGGCTTAACTCCTTATATGCAAGGAGAGGTTAAAAATCCAGCAATATCATCGACCATTGCCATAATAAGCTCTTCAATTGTCGGATTAATTTTTTATGTTGTATTACCAAAACAAGAAACAAATGAAGTGTGATTGGTTTGAAAAATGGAGCACTTACAGTCCGAATAAATTAGCTGTTAAAAACATTGATACCGGCCTAGGGTATGATTACAAATCGCTCAATTACGGTGCTAATGGCTTATCCAAAATCTTGGAGAACGATTACAACTTAACTAAGGGAGATAGACTATTAATCCTCGCAGACTTTAATGCCGAATATGTAGCGCTTTTGGGTGTCTCTCAAAAAATGGGTGTGATTTTGGTACCTATCAATTATAGATTAAGTGCAAGTGAAATCGCATTTTTGGTTCAAAATTCAGATCCTAGCCTTATCATAGTAGCTGACGAATATAGAAGTTTACTGAAAGAGGTACCTAAAATAGTCGGTGAAAAAGTGATTAGTTTCACTCAGTACAGTGAATGGCTTGGCAGCGCTGCAACAGAGCGAAATGCAGAATATATCTCTAAGCCTTTGGAAGAAACTCATCCTGCATTTATCCTTTATACATCAGGAACAACGGGTCAACCGAAAGGAGCCATCTATACACACGGGATGATGCTTTGGAATAGTATTAACACTTCTATTCGGTTGAAAATCACTTCTGACGATATCTACTTAAACGTAATGCCACCTTTTCATACCGGAGGCTGGAATGTTCTGACTGCACCTATTCTACATTTTGGTGGAACCCTCATCATGATGCCTAAATTTGATTCGGAAAAAGTTCTGTATGCTTTAGAAAAAGAACAAGTAAGCATAGGTATGTTGGTGCCTACCATGGTAAGGATGCTGAGTGAAAGTGAAAATTTCAAAAAGACAGATTTCAGCAAATTACGCTTTATGATAGTGGGTGGTGAAGCATTACCGATTCCATTGATTGAGCAATGGAATGAACAGGGAGTCCCTATCCGCCAAGGATATGGGCTGACAGAATGCGGTCCCAATATTACCTCATTGGAAGCTGAAGATGCTATTCGAAAAAGAGGATCGATTGGTTTCCCGAATTTTTATGTGGATACAAAATTAATGGATGAAAATGGCGTGGAAGCAGGGTCTCAAGAAAAAGGAGAGCTTTGGATTAAAGGCCCGATTGTAACGCCTGGTTATTGGAAAAACCCTAAAGAAACGGAAAAAGCTATAGTGGATGGATGGTTCAAAACTGGAGACATTCTTAAAGAAGATGAAGAGGGCTACTTATATGTGGTCGATAGAATTAAAAACATGTATATCTCTGGGGGAGAAAATGTATATCCAGCTGAAGTGGAGAAATGTATTCTTAGGCATCCTGAAATAAAAGAAGTCTGTGTTATTGGGGTACCACATGAAAAGTGGGGAGAAGTAGGGAAAGCTTTTGTGGTATTTAAAAATGGCCAAAAAGAAACCTGCGATCTAACTGCCTATTGTATTAAGCATCTGGCAAAATATAAAGTTCCTAAACACTTTGAGGTTTTAGAGGAGCTGCCTAAAAACGATACTGGTAAGATTAATAGGAAAATGTTGAGCTGACCCCTTCCCTTGTTTGCATTTAAATTAGCAGTATAAAGTTAAAAGCGCTTTGTCCCCCATGTTTAGGTGTTTTCACCTAAACAACTCCAACAGCTATCTTTATCTCACAGATGCTTTCAGGTGAAAACACCTGAAAAGGGGAAAGCAAAGTTATTAAAGCGGAAGTGGTGAAAACACCTGAAAGAGTGAGTAATAAATTTGATTAGGGGACACACATTACATAATTTATAGAAATTTGCTTTTACCTCTTGATGTAATAGGCTTATTACAAAAATAAACACGGCTAATTTTCTTTGTTTTCTTTTGTAACTTTTGTGATGGGAACGGGCTGACTGTTGGTGAAGTATAATATATTTTTGATTTAATACATAAATTAACTTAATTTTCGTGGCCGTAAGATTCAGGTTTCACATTAGTCCACTACCCTTTTGAAAAAACAGAAACTTAAAAAATTCAATGAATACATTTTGGGTCTTTTACCCCATGAAACTACTTACCTATTAAATAAACAACAATTTGCAGACCCAGACAATCTCACCATCCTAAAGCAAACTCATGAGAAGGTTGCTGGCGTTACTCCACAACCTGATTTTTCCACTCATATTGATAAACGGAAATATTCCCGTATGATGCAGTGGATTAGCGAAAACCTGAATAA
Source organism: uncultured Marivirga sp. (assembly GCF_963974845.1). Taxonomy (NCBI): domain Bacteria; kingdom Pseudomonadati; phylum Bacteroidota; class Cytophagia; order Cytophagales; family Marivirgaceae; genus Marivirga; species uncultured Marivirga sp. The sequence continues at coordinate 93,481 of NZ_CAXBEQ010000009.1, read as the reverse complement.
TGCAGATGTAGACAAAGAATTTGACCAACTGATCGAGCTAGAGAAGAAATTAATGAATGATGCCATCAGTACTGAGGATGAGCAGATTCTGTTAACCATAATTAAGAATACGGATACCTCTCATTACTACTTCATGAAGCGCTTTGAGTTAGCAATGCATTTACTTAATTACCTATTGGTTCGAATGCGCCATAAAGAATATAATGAAGCAGTGAATTTTGTCAATTGTTATAAAAACAATTACGACCAATGTCGACTGGTGTACGGTCGAATTCAAGAAGCAACTTTCGATATTACGAATCAATACACTTTTAACGATAAAGAATCAAAGCAGTGGGAAAGTTGGCTTCTCACCATCTTCAGAGATCCCATGATGGATGGAATGAACCGCTATTACGCTTTGGTCCGGTTGATCTTTCTATACTACAACTACAATCAGCAAGAGAAAATGGAAAACCTGTTTGAGGAAGTAGAGCCTCTGCTGGAATCCGGAAATTTTTATAGCAAACGAATTTTGATCAACTATTATGGAAATCGGCTACTATTCCATAGCAAGGCTAATCAGCTGGATTTAGCAGAAAAATACGGTTATCTATCGATTCGAGTTGAAAACAGTGATTTTTTGCACTATGTAAATAATCTCAATACCGTTTTATTAAAAAAAGGAAAAACACAAGAAGCCTTAAGTTTAATGAAAACTGCCTTCCCACAAGCAAAAAAAAGTGCCAATTTCCACCACCGGGTCAGCTTTGTAGCTTCTTACGTTCGTTGTCTTACCGATTCAGATGAATTAAACAAAGCCATAACCCATGCAGAAATATTTCTTTCCGCTTACAAAAAAGAACTTCTGGAACATAGATGGCATTTTTTCTTTACTGTTTACTTTAGGGCCTTGTTCTTAAAAGGTCATTACAGAAAAATATTACAACACATAAACAAGTACAAACTTCTAGAAAGAGAAGCTAAGTATCTCCAAAAAATTACGTCCGTTGCGACATTAGAATGGTATTACAATTCTGCATCTTACAAAAGTGAAAAAATAGAACTTGATGCCTTAAAAGAATTCTCAAAAAGTTTCTTAAAGTCCTACAACAAAATCACTAACCGAAGCAAAGCAGTAAACGAATTGTTAAAAGACACCCAAAAAGTGATTCCCGAGATGTTCTAAAACACGAAAGTCGCACCCATTTAGAACTACTGAAACCAATCTATTTTATCTAAATTGATGCTTATTTACACTTCCCCTTGCAATAGTCAACCTCCATTTAATAATATTCTTCATTTGGTTTAAAATAAGCTTTCATAGATTAGCAAAAGCGATTTAAAGCAAAGTTAATTTTATACAAATGAAAAATGAAAGTACATTATTCTTACAACAAAAAGAATTTCACTCTAAGTGTTATTCTTCTAATAATCATAATCATGGGCTTGATCTCTAGCAATGCATATAGTCAAGCTCAATTTGAGGCCTTGGCATATCCTTACGAAATGAAAGTAGCAAAGCTTTCTGACAATAAGTCCATGGCATATGCTGACTTAGGGGAAGGCGAGCCTATCCTATTTATTCATGGTTTGGCCAGTTATGCCCCTGCTTGGAAATACAATATCAAAGATCTGTCTAAATCCTATAGGTGTATTGTGGTGGATTTGATAGGCTACGGAAAGTCGTCAAAGGGAAAATACACTGCCGACATGAGTTTTCATGCCGAACATCTATTTGAATTAATGGAAAAGCTTAATATCTCTACGTATCATGTAGCGGGTCATTCGATGGGCGGGCAAATCGCATTAAAAATGGCTATTGAGCAGCCTGAAAAGGTAAAGTCGCTAATGTTAATGGCTCCAGCTGGAATTGAAACCTTCACAGATCAGGAAAGGACTATTTTTAAGAACTCGACAACTGTAGAAAATATTGCTAATGTTTCAGATGAGCAATATCGAATTAATCTTTCATTGAATTTCTACGAAATGGATGAAAAGGCTGAATTTATGTATGAAGACAGGATGAAAATCAAATCCGATGAACAATTCATGGAGTACAGCTATGTGGTAGCTGAAGGCGTAATCGGAATGTTAAATGAACCTGTATTCGATCAATTGGGTAAAATTATTCAACCCACATTAATATGCTACGGAAAGGAAGACCGATTAATCCCAAATACCTACTTACATAAAAATTTAAATACTGAATTAATCGGAGAGATTGCTGCAAAGAAAATCCCTGATAGTCAATTGGAAATGATATCAAAAGCAGGTCATTTTGTTCATTTTGACCAAGCGGAACAAGTGAATCAGATCATGAAAAAATTTTTAGAAAACAATTAAACCACTAAATATACGACTACTATGAAAACTATAATTACAATTTTTATGAGTGTTTGTCTTTTTTGGGCAAATACTTCATTCGCACAACAAACCATTACTGGTAAAGTAATGGATGGAGACACAAACGATCCTTTACCAGGCGTGAACGTGATGATCGAAGGGACTCAAGAAGGTGTTTCAACTAAAACAGATGGTACCTTCGAATTAAAAACTTCAAAAACTGATTTTACATTAGTTTTTAGTTTTATAGGCTTTGAAACACTTAGGAAGTCAGTAAGCGGATCTTCAAATGTAGGAACAATTACAATGACACCTTCACTGGTCTATTTATCAGAACAAGTAGTGGTTTCTGGAACAAGAAAAGCAGAGAAAATCACAGAAACACCGGCAACCATACAGGTTATTGATTCAAGACAAATCAATGAATTACCTTCTTTCAATCCAGGAGAACTACTTGCAAGAGTAAAAGGAGTTGAATTTGTCAGATCGGGTGTGATTGGTACGGGTGTCAATATCAGAGGTTTTAACAGTAACTTCAATGCAAAAAATCTCCAAGTAAATGATGGTAGATTTGCCACTTTAGTTGCGACCGGTTTACCATTCGGCCCTCTATCCACTAATATCAAAGAAGATGTTGACCGAGTTGAAGTTATTTTAGGACCAAATGCGGCTCTTTATGGACCTAATGCCCACAACGGATTAGTAAATACAATAATGAAAGACCCAAGAACCTCGGAGGGAACAACAGTTGCCTTAGGAGCTGGTAATCAAAACATGTTTACTGGTAGATTAAGACATGCGCAAAAGATCTCTGATAAGCTCGCATTCCGAGTTTCAGGAGAATATACTAGAGGTACCGAATTCGAATATGCTGATTCTGTCTATATCACAAGAATTGACAATGAAGGTAATCCTTACAGAAGAGGATATGAGGAATTGGAACTTGATAGAGATTTCGAATTTTTAAGAGGTAATGCTTCAATGGTGTATGAAGTAGCCGATAATGCAGAGTTAGTGGCCACTTGGGGAGGAAGTAGCAGTACCTATCTTGCTCCGACTAATGTAGGTAGAAACCAAATCAAAGATTGGAGAATCAATCATTATACTTTAAAATTCATCTCTGATAAATGGTTTGCACAAGCTTATTTAACTACAAGTAAAACTGATTCTACTCATTCACTAGATGATAGAACCAAAGCCTATTATGGAGCTATAGATGCTGGCGTTTCTGATGCAGAGGCTAGAGGACCTATGTCATATCAAACGGGAGCTTTGTTTATTGATGACTCAAGAAGATTCAATGCTGAAATTCAGCACAACAATAGCATAGGTGATTTGGATATTGTTGTAGGTTCTCAGTTTCAAAGAGACATGGCCAATAGCCATGGAACCTATTTATTGGACGAAGATGAAAATGATTTTATTACTATTAATCAAGTCGGTTTCTACACACAACTGGATTATAAACTTGGTAATGGTTTTAAGTTAACCGGAGCAGCCAGAGGCGATTATCATCAAATTTATGAATTCAATTTTGTTCCAAAAGCAGGGCTTGTAAAATCATTTGACTTTGGTGCAGTACGATTAACCTATAGCAAGGGAATAGCCGCTCCTACCATCTTGAACATGTATGGTGATTTGTTTAGCGGTTTAATTTTAGGAAATGCAGAAGGATTTACCTTAGCTGATGGGAGCATGATTGAACCTCAGAGAGTAGAACAAATACAAACCATTGAATTGGGATATAAGGGTAAGCCTGCAAAAAAATTATTTGTAGATGCTAATGCGTACTACAATATGTCCAAAGATTTCCTAAGCCCTGTGACAGTTGTTGGTGTTACTACCCAAAGAGGTGATACGCCAATAGAAGAAGTGCAGTCTGGTTATGGCGCTTATGGTGGATTGGTTGCTACTTACATTAATTTTGGAGAAGTAGATACATATGGTTTTGATCTCGGCATAAACTATGCCCTAACGAATACTTTAAGCTTGAATTTGAATTATTCATACTTCGACTATAGTGTTGATGAAAACAATATGGAAAATGATTTCAATAACGATGGCGTAGTGAATAAACTAGATGTATTGGTCAACTCCCCAAATAATAGAGCAGGTTTTGGACTAACGTATTCAGGTAGCAAATTTTTTGGTACTGTTTTCACCCGCTGGGTGGAAGAATTTGACTATTTCTCTAGTTTTCAGATCGCAGCTAAAACTCAGGATCTAACCTATAGAGGTACTCCTATTGTTGAAGATGCTAGAAGTACAGATTCTTGGAATTATGGGCCACTGGGAGGATTTGTGAATGTTGATGTAAGTTTAGGTTATAGAATAAATGATAAATTCACTGTTTCAGGTCAAGTTACCAATCTATTTGATTCAGAAATCAGAGAATTCACAGCCTCCCCTTTCATAGGCAGATTATTCAATTTTGAATTTAAAATGAACTTGCCTCCGATCGGAAGTAAGAAGTAATATTCAAAATCATTACAACCAACCTTCACTTAAAAGACTGCTAGTACTAGCAGTCTTTTTTTGCTTCAAAAAAGCCTCTGTATTGCTACAGCAGCTTCGGTCTTACTTCATTTAAAATATATCAATTCAGCTCTCCTCTTAGATCATACGCCTTTCGCATCTTATTTACCATCGCACTGCTTTCCTCAAAATATAGAGATTGTTGACCATCACTCATAGCTTTTTCCGGATCAGGATGTAATTCATATATTACGCCATCAGCCCCAGCCATGATTCCTGCTAAAGCTACCGGTTCAACATATTTTCTGATGCCTATTCCATGTGATGGATCAACCACTACTGGCAAATGCGATCGGTCCTTTAAGACAGGGATAGCATTGATATCTAAAGTATTTCTAGTCATATTTTCGAAGGTTCTTATACCTCTTTCACATAAAATTAAGTCTTCATTTCCTCCACTGAACACATACTCTGCTGAATACAATAGCTCCTCAATAGTACCACTCACTCCCCGTTTTATCATTACAGGTTTGTCAACTTTTCCCAAAGCATCAAGTAAATTGTAGTTTTGTGTATTTCTTGCTCCTACTTGGAATATGTCAATGAAATCATACATCTCTTCCACCTGAGAAACTTGCATCACTTCTGTAATGATCTTGATGCCAGCCGCTTTGGCTTTTTCATGCCACATACGCAAGCCTTCCATCCCCAGGCCACGGAAAGAGTAAGGGGAACTTCTAGGCTTGTACACTCCTCCACGCATAATTCTTACGTTATTTGCCACTAAATGAGCAATAACAGCATCTACTTGCTCTTCATTCTCAATACTGCATGGACCCGCCATAATATTGAAATGATTTTGGGAGATAATATCTCCATCTCTAAGCTTGATTTCAGCAGGATTGACCTTCCATTTTTTAGAAACCAGCTGATAACTATCGGAAACCACATGCACATCCTTGACACCTTCAATATGTCCGATTTCACGGATGTCAATATCACCTTTTTCTAATGCAACCAGGTAAAATCCTTTTTGAGTTTGTACCTCACTCACCGATTTGGTGAATTTTCCCAAAGAAGCAATTAAGTCCTCTTTTTGAGTGTTGTTTATGTTTTTTTCTAATTGTAAAATCATATTTTTAGATATTTAGAACCTAGAGTCTAGATTCTGGAATCAAGACTTTTCGATCAACTCTATGTTTATTTTTTATATATTTCAAATAAGCTATTCTTAACTAACACGATTCAGTTTCTCCTAGCTGAATTATTCTAAGCACTGAACACCCCTATAATCCCCTCTAGGGGATAGCCTCCCGGAATCCCTCTACTGGTAAATGATAAATTGCATCTCTATTTTCTCTCCAAGTACTTCAATTTTTTATGTCAGCATGACATGTTTTATCAAAATTGAAAGCAGTAAAAATCCGTGCGTCTCCCCCCTTAAGGGGGGGCGAGGGGGGTGTTGCAATCACCGTCTCTCTCTCATCTTAATAATGAAACTTTCAACACTAGCCTCCAAATCATTTTCATCCAAAGCCTTGATAAACGCACTGCCGATAATTCCTCCATCAGCATATTTATTTACCATACTTAAGGCTTTATTATCACTGATCCCAAAACCTACCATTCTTGGAGTTTTTAAATCCATTGCTTGAATTCGCGTCAAATAATCAAGTCTTTCCGGACTATCTCCCCAGCTGCCTCCTGTTGTACTGGAGCTGCTCACCATATAAATAAAGCCACCTTCTTGGGCATCTACTTCCCGTATTCTTTCTTCAGCAGTTTTTGGAGTAACCAAAAACACATTCTTTAAATTATACTTTTCAAATATAGGCTTAAACTGCAATTTGAATTCATGCATTGGCATATCGGGCAAAATCAAACCGTCCACTCCTACCTCAGCACACTTCTGGCAAAACTTTTCAGTGCCGAATTTCAATACATTATTACAATAGCCCATCAGGAAAACTGGTTTGTCTGTAATTTTACGCATTTCAGCCAATTGCTCGAAAAGTTTATTCAAATTCATCCCGTTTGACAAGGCTTTCATGCTGCTCTGCTGAATCACAGGTCCATCAGCCAAGGGATCTGAGTACGGCATTCCTATCTCGATAATATCCACATCGGCTTTATCCAAGGCTTTTAAAATAGTAGAGGTGTCTTCCAAATTTGGATATCCTGCCGTAAAATAAATCGTCAGCTTTTCTTTGTCTTTTTGCTGAAATATATGTTCAATTCTGTTTTTCATGTTTCAAGAACCTAGAGTCTAGAACCAAGAACCAAGACTATAATTCTCAATTCTCAATTATTAATTACTAATTAGTTTTCAGTAGTTTCCGAAATTAATGTAAGTCTGCAAGTCTTTATCACCGCGACCTGATAGATTAATCACCACAATATCATCTTTCTTAAATTCAAATTGATCTAAAGCTGCTAAAGCATGTGCAGTTTCCACCGCTGGAATTATTCCTTCCAATTTACTTAATTCTACTCCCGCATCCATGGCTTCCTTATCAGTTACATATTTAAAAATTCCTCTTTTGCTAGCATATAAATGAGCATGCAATGGCCCAATACCTGGGTAATCTAAACCTGCTGAAATAGAGTATGGTTCTGTTACTTGTCCATCTTCAGACTGCATCAATAAAGTTTTAAAACCATGCAAAACCCCTGAACTTCCTCTGGCAGTAGTCGCTGCAGTTTCTCCACTATCTAAACCATGTCCAGCAGCTTCAACGGCTACTAGTTTAACTTTTTCATTATTCAAGTAGTGATAAAATGCTCCAGCAGCATTGCTACCTCCACCTACGCAAGCTACTACGTAATCTGGTGCATGGGTTCCTTCTTGCTCTTGCAGTTGGGCCATCATTTCCTCACTAATAACAGACTGGAAACGAGTCACCATATCGGGAAAAGGATGAGGACCAACAACCGACCCTATAATGTAATGTGTATCATCAGGATTATTGATCCAGTATCGCATGGCTTCGTTAGTAGCATCTTTCAATGTTTTTGATCCTGAAGTAGCCGGAATCACCTCAGCACCTAATATTCTCATTCGCTCTACATTAGGCTTCTGTCTTACCATATCTTTTTCTCCCATAAAAACCTTGCATGGTAAATCCAATAAGGCGCAAGCTGTAGCGGTAGCCACTCCGTGCTGACCTGCGCCTGTTTCCGCAATAATCTTCTTTTTACCCAGCCTTTTGGCCAACAATGCCTGACCAATGGCATTATTGATCTTGTGTGCGCCTGTGTGGTTCAAATCTTCTCTTTTCAAATAGATCTTCGCTCCGTGCTTTTCTGAAAGTCTCTTTGCTAAATATAGTGGTGTTGGTCTTCCTACATAGTCTTTTAGCAAAGCCTTAAATTCTTCTTGAAATTCTGGATCAGCTGAAATTTTCAAGTAATTATTTTTTAATTCTTCGATATTCGGGTGTAGAAGCTCAGGAATATAAGCACCACCGAACTCTCCGTAATATCCGTTTTCATCTATTTTAATTTCCATAATCCTTAATTCCTAATTATTAATTACTAATTGAACTTTGTCCAAATCCTTTAATCCGGGTTCTAGCTCTAATTTACTGTTGAAATCCAATGCGTAGAGCTTTTTAGATTTAAAATCGTTAATCCTGTGCTTATCTTCTATCGCCAAGCCACCGCTTAGGAAAAAAGGCTTCTTTATCTTACTATTTTCTAATAGCTCCCAATTAAATTGAACTCCATTTCCACCTGGTAACTTTCCCTTAGTATCGAATAAGTAGTAGTCAGCATCAGAGTATTTATTTAAAACCTTAAAATCAAAATCATCATCAACTGAAAATACCTTGATAACCTCCAAGCCTTCCTCTTTCAATGCCTTTACAACTTTCGGTTCTTCATTTCCATGCAATTGCACAATGTCAAAAAAACCTTTATCTGCATAATCTAAAATCTTTTCAGCGCTTGCATTCACAAAAACACCTACCCTTTCCGTTTCGCCAAAGTTCAATTTGATAATTTCCTTCATTTCATTTTCCGAAACGTAGCGCGCAGATTTCTCATAAAAGATAAAACCTAAATAATCAGGTCCAAACTCTATAAGTTGCCGAATATTATTTAGATCCCGCATTCCGCAAATCTTTATTTTCAAGTCTTGTTCTTTCATATTTTTACAAAGGTTTTGATTTCAATTTGAGCTGTCTATTTACCAATTTTGTCTGCCATCATATTTTTCACTTGCTGAGAAAAACGCTGGCAAGCTTTACCCGGTTCACTACTTTTCATAAAAGAGGTACCTATCAAAAAGCCATCAAATCCGGCTTTTTTCATTTTCACCACATCTTCAGGAGTCTTTAATCCGCTTTCAGCTATTTTCGGAACATCACTAGCTAGTTGATTTACAAGTGCCTCAGCTATTGTCAAATCGGTATTGAAGCTTTTCAAATCACGACTATTTATTCCTACCAAATCAGCATAGTTTCCATAGTGTGAATCCAACTCTTCTTGATTGTGAACTTCTAATAGCACTTCCATTCCCAGCTCGTGAGCCAAAGAAGCTAGGTCCTGACATAGTGATTTATCAATCATGGAGGCAATAAGCAATATGGCATCTGCTCCATGCGCCTTTGCTTCATAGACTTGATAAGGGTCTAGCATGAAATCTTTGCGAAGAATAGGGCAATAATTGTACTTTCTAGCCACTTCCAAATCTTTTAAACTCCCGCCAAAGGAAGGTTCATCTGTTAGTACAGACAAAGCACTCGCTCCACTTTGCATATAGCCAATAGAAACCTCCTCCACTGATATGTGGGCATTGATTTTCCCTTCAGAAGGAGATTTTCTTTTAATCTCTGCAATGATTCCTGTTTTAGTTTCATCCATTACATAGGATTTAAGGCTTACAGGTTTCGATTTGTAATAGAGCTTTTGCTTCAAGAATTCCACAGGAAATAGTTTTTGCCGCTCTATTACTTCTGCCTTTTTATATTCTGCTATTTGTTGTAGTATATTCATTTTCGTTAGATTTTAGATTCTAGAGCCTAGAACCTAGATTTTATATATTAATCAATTTTTTAAATACTTCATTCGCTTTTCCTGATTCAATGGCATCTTTGGCTGCTTCGGTTGCTTCGATTAAAGTGCTATATTTTCCAGCTGCTTGGAGAGCTAAAGCACTATTAGCAAATACTACTGAATTTTGAGCTTTTGTTCCTTCACCTTTTAAAATATCAGTAAAAATCTTAGCGGCTTCTTCTATGGTTTCGCCCCCGTGAATTTCATTTGCATTTATTTTTTCCAAGCCGAAATCAGCGGGTTTCAAGATTTGCTCTCCACTGGAAGAAAACACCTTCGTTTCTCCTGTCAAGGAACATTCATCATAGCCTTCCAAGTCATAAACCACGATATATTGAGCATCTGATTCCTGAAATAAGTAAGAATAGATCCTTGCCAATTCATGACTAAAAACACCAGCCATTTGTTTTTTAGGTAAAGCAGGATTTACTAATGGCCCTAGCATATTGAAGAAAGTTTTTACTCCCAATTCTTTCCTAATTGGACCTACAAAGCGCATAGCAGGATGAAATTTTGGTGCATGCAAAAAGCAAATTCCACTTTCTTCTAATTGCCTTTCCAATCCATCTTGTTCATTTGTAAATTCATATCCAAAGTGCTCTAACAAATTAGAACTTCCACATTTGGAGGAAACTCCGTAATTACCATGCTTTACCACATTCTGACCACAAGCCGCAACTACAAAAGCAGACATGGTGCTGATATTAAAAGTGTTTTTACCATCACCTCCAGTTCCGCACAAATCCATTCCGTCATAAGCGGAAAGATCGATCGGAACCCGCAACTCCATAAGCCCATCACGGAAACCGCTCAGCTCCTCTACTGTTACTGGACGAATCATGAACAGCGTCATAAAGGCCGCTAGTTCCGAATTATTAAATTCACCTTGTCCAATTCGTAAGAAGATTGCCTTCGCCTCTTCTGTAGTCAAAGTATTGTATTGTGATAATCTATTAATAAGTTCTTTCATTAATTTTAAATTTTTAGATTCTAGAACCTAGATTCTAGACTTTTCTCTGATTCACTGATTGTCTGTATTTCTATTTGCTTCAACTGCATTGCTATTCTCCCATCATCCTTGGCCAAATATCTACCTTCTGAGTTCAATCTTACTACTCCTAACTCCCCACTTCAATCTCTGGCTATCCAATTTTTCAGAATTTTGCTACCCTCAGGTGTCATCACTGACTCAGGATGAAACTGCAACCCGCAAACATCATATTTTTTATGCTGCACTGCCATGATTTGACCATCTTCTGAACGAGCCACTACTTCTAAATCCGCGGGGAAATCTACTTCATTGATTGACCATGAATGATATCTTCCAATGCTGATTTCTTCGGTAATACCTGCAAAGAGGTAATGATTATCCAGTTTAGCTCGGCTTTGAATCCCGTGCATTACGGGTTGAATATTAAATAATTTCGCTCCAAAAGCCTGTCCAATGGCTTGATGCCCTAAACAGATTCCCAAAATCGGTTTTTCGGCTGCATATCTTTTGATCAAATCCAACATAATACCCGCATTTTCAGGTACACTCGGTCCTGGTGAAAGTAAAATCTTGTCATATTTTTCTACTTCCTCTAGCGTGATTTTATCATTTCTAATGACATCAATTTCAACATTAATGTTTTGTTGTCTGATTACCTCCACCAAATTGTAAGTAAAGGAGTCATAATTATCTAGTAATAGTATCTTCATGTCCTAAACTTATTTTTGATATTGGTCGAATAGATTTTCTGCTTTCTCCATCGCCTTTCTCAAGGCATATAATTTATTGTGGACTTCCTGCAATTCACTCTGAGGATGTGACAAAGCCACAATTCCTGCTCCAGCTCGATAATTCAATTTATTATCTTTACTTACAAAGGAGCGAATTACAATGGCATGATTTAAATTACCATTCAACCCAATTAAACCCACAGCACCACCATACAGTCCTCGACCTGTTGGCTCGTATTTATTGATCAGTTCTAATGCTTTATATTTTGGTGCCCCACTCAAAGTGCCTGCCGGAAATGTATCGGCCAGCAATTTCACAGCTGATTTCTCAGGAACATCTGCCGTTACTTTACTTACTAAATGAATCACATGAGAATAAAACTGGATTTCTTTATAGACATCCACTTTAACATTACTTCCATGCTTTGACAAATCATTTCTTCCTAAGTCTACCAGCATGGTGTGCTCGGCATTTTCTTTTTCATCATTCAACAGCTGTTCCGCTAATTTTGCATCTGCGGCATCATCTCCACTCCTTCTGTATGTTCCAGCTATTGGGTTCACATAAGCTTTGTTGCCTTTGACTCCAACTTGTGCTTCGGGTGATGACCCAAATAATTTATAATCTCCATAATCAAAATAGAACAAATAAGGAGATGGATTTAAAGATCGTAATGCTCGATAAACAGTAAACTCATCTCCTTTAAATTCTTGGGAAAAAGCACGGGAAAGCACCATTTGAAAAACATCCCCTAATTGAGCGTGAGCTATTCCTTTATTAATGATTTCCAGAAACTCCAGATCGCTCATATTGCTGCTTTCCTCACCTACTTTTTGGAATTTGAATTGCGGAACTGAACGATTTAAAATGACTTGGACCAAATCATCTTGTGTGAACTCATACTTAGTATTGATTTCATGTTCAAAAACATGAAGCTCATCTTTAAAATGATCAAAAACCAGTACAAATCGATAAAAGTGATAGCGAAGAAACGGGATATCCTCTTGTACTTTCTCAAAATTGATATCTTCGAAGTATTGAACACCATCGAAGCCAGTTGCACCAAAAAATCCACTTTCCTCAAACTCTTCTCCTTTCAAAATATCCTCAGCTTCAAATTGATTAATGAAATCTTGAAGTTTAGCTGGAAGCGATAGTTTATCTACCAATTCCTCAGTTCTTTCCACCCCCTCAATTTCAGTATAGAATGAATTATTCGTGGCTTTAACTTCTGCTATGGATTGCACTCCAATATATGAAAATCTATTCCTTCGCGTGTGATAATCAGAACTTTCCATCAAAAAAGTATGGGGGAATTGATCTCGCAGCCGAAGATATAATGCAACGGGGGTAAATGAGTCTGCCGGTAGTGTGATATGTGATTTCTTTACTTTCATTTATCTGTATTTAGGTCTTTAAAACCTGTCAGGTTTCAATTAGTTTATTGGTAAAATTCTTCAATTGTCTAGTTAATTTACCGATCCAAACCTGACAGGTTTAGTCAGATTTTAATAGACAAAAAAAAGGCTTACCGAATGTCCGGTAAGCCTTTTTTGTTTGCATTTTGAGCATGGCATATCCTTTCATCCAGTATTAGATGCTATTCCGTGCCACCACCATGCGTTATTCAATTTATTAATCATTTTCGAAAATATTAAGTCAAAAAAAAACCTCGCTAGACAGCGAGGTTTTAAATATTTTATATACCAGTGCTGTCTTCTAAAATTTAGAAGTCCACCACCAGTTGATATTTGTTTTTCTATTTTGCATTTGCACAAATGTAAACGCCAAATTCAAATTACCAAAGTTATTTTTCAGTTTTTTTCTTGGTAGTTGTTTTTTTAGCTGCAGTAGTCTTTTTGGATGTGCTGTCCTTTTTAGCTGTACTTGCTTTCTTTTCTTTTGACTCTGCCTTAGGAATCACAGCACTACTTGTAGTTTTCTTTGGTCTTCTTACTCCAAAAGAACCAGCAAAGATTTTGCCTTTTTTTGTTTTTTTATCTCCTTTTCCCATAGTTTTAAATTTATTAACTCTATTAATTATAGAATTCTAAAATAAGAATATTTACACTATTTTGACAATAATTTATAGTACTTGTTTCCCAATATAAATAGTTATGCTAAATTGGTGAGTAAAATTTTAACATTATAATTTGGAATTATTACTTGATACGGGATTAATTGTTTTAGGATTTATACTATTAATAAAGGGGGCTGATTTTATGGTCACGGGAGCCTCTTCCTTCGCTAAAAAATTTAATGTTTCTGAAATCGCTATAGGCCTAACCATTGTCGCCATGGGAACTTCAGCACCAGAACTCGTGGTCAACTTAGTTTCGGGCTCTCAAGGATTGGATGATGTTGTATTTGGAAATCTAATAGGTAGCAATATTTTCAATTTATTTTTCATATTGGGCATAGCAGGTGTTATAAGACCGCTTGTAGTTCAGTCTGAAACCGTTTGGAAAGAGATTCCATTTGGAATGGCTTTGGTAATTATCTTATTCATCCTAGTAAATGATGTTTTCTTTTTTGGCAGCGAAGAAAACAGCGCAGGCTTAATTGATGGATTTATACTTTTATTATTGTTCGTTGCATTTATTTACTACGTCTTTTATAATGTCAAAAACAATAGCGATGTAATTGAAACAAATGTCAAAGAAACACCTATTTACAATCATTGGGTAACACTATTAATGATTCTAGGTGGAATTACTGGTTTGGTAATAGGCGGGAAGCTAGTGGTTGACAATGCTGTGGAAATTGCGCGTAGTTTTGAATTAAGCGAAAAATTAATCGGCTTGACAATTTTGGCCGCAGGAACCTCCTTACCTGAATTAGCCACTAGTGCGGTGGCAGCATTTCGAAACAGAGCCGATATCGCCATAGGCAATGTCATAGGTTCTAACATTTTCAATTTAACCTTCATCTTAGGGATCAATTCGCTGGTGACACCCCTAAATTTCAACACTGAAATGAACTTTGACTTTTTTGTTCTAATCGGAGGTTCCATCATGCTTTTCATCTTCATGTTTACCTTAAAAAGTAAAAAGTTGGACCGCTGGGAAGCTGTTCTTTATTTGATTACGTTCATAGCTTATGTCTGCTATATTTTCATCAGAAAATAACCAACATTAACACCTGAAAATCAACGTCTTAAAAATTTATTGAAAATATTTTCTTTACAAGAAACTAATCGTAATTTCTGGCGTTATCGAATTACTTTTAAAAAATAAATTGAAAAATAACATACTCCGACTGGATATTTCCAGACAACCTACTGACAGCACTTGCGGTCCAACAAGTTTACATGCTGTTTATAATTATTTCAATGAAGATCTTAGCTTAGAGGAAGTCATCCAATCCATAGAATATTTGGCAAGTGGTGGAACATTAGCTGTTATGTTGGGTATAGATGCCTTGAAAAGGGGGTTTCAAGCTGAAATCATAACTTTTAATTTAAAAATATTTGATCCTAGTTGGTTTCAAAATGAAAATATTGATTTAGTAAATAAATTAAAAGAACAACTTAAACACAAAAAGACTCCGAAATTTAAACAAGCCTCTAAAGCATACATACAATTTCTGGAAAGCGGTGGGAAAATTTCATACAAGACTCTAAGTAAAGATTTAATACAATCATACTTGAGCAAAGAAATCCCTATTTTGACAGGTCTAAGTGCCACTTATCTGTATAATGAGAAAAGAGAGTTTGGTGAAGAACCTGTACTGTATGATGATATTAAGGGGCAACCATCAGGTCATTTTGTTGTTTTAAATGGATTGAATTATGAAAATGGAAGTGTAAAAGTAGCAGATCCACTTCATGCTAATCCGTTCGAAACTCAAAATTATTCTGTCGATATCGATCATCTAATTTGCGCTATTCTATTAGGTATTATTACCTATGATGCTAACTTATTAATTATTAATAAATGAAAATTATCATAACCGTTACGAACCTCAAAGATTGGGATTTTGATATTAAAGGCATTGAAGTAATTACAGGTAAACAGTACCTGACCAATCCTGTATATTCAAATATGAAAAATGCAAGAGTTTTCAACCTTTGCAGAGATTATAAATATCAAAACACCGGTTATTACGTATCTCTATTGGCAGCAGCAAGAAAGCACAAGGCCGTCCCAAGTATAAATACCATTCAGGAAATGAAAACACTTTCTGTTGTGAAAATTTTATCAACAGAATTAGATTCACTGATCCAGAAATCATTAAAGGACATAAAATCAGAAAAATTTACGCTAAGTATCTATTTCGGAAAAAACCTTTCTAAGAAGTATGATGCACTTAGCATGCAGTTATTTAACTTATTCCAATCTCCATTTATTAGAGCACATTTTGCTAATAGTAATGGCAAATGGTCAGTTCAGTCGATTTCTCCAATAGCTGCTGGCGATATTCCTGAAGATCATCAGCCATTTGTGGAAGATGCGACCATGAAATACTTCGAAGCTAAAAAGTTTACTGTTCCTGAACGAACGACTGCAGCTTATTCCATGGCTATCTTATGGGACCCTTTGGAAAAAACTGCTCCGAGTTCAGAAAAAACTTTACATAAATTCATTAAAGCGGCTAATCAAAAAGGGATTCAGGCCAATTTAATCACTAAAGATGATTACAGTACGCTTTCTTCCTACGATGCCTTATTCATCAGAGAAACCACTGCTGTCAATCATCATACTTTCCGTTTTGCGCAACGAGCCAAGGCTGAGGGTTTGGTGGTGGTCGATGATCCGGAAAGCATCATCAAATGTAGTAATAAGGTTTATTTGGCTGAACTTTTAAAAATGCACCAGATTGAAGCACCAGAAACTATGATTATCCATAAGGAAAACATCAATCTGGCACCTGATATATTGGGCTTCCCAATTATATTAAAACAACCTGATAGTGCTTTCAGCCAGGGGGTTAGCAAAGCCGAGAATATGGAAGAGTACAAAAAGAAGGTAACTGCACTGCTAGAAAAGTCTGATTTAATCATTGGCCAACAATTTCTGCAAACTGATTTCGATTGGAGAGTGGGTGTTTTCAACGGAGAAGCGATCTATGCTTGTAAATATTACATGAGCAAGGAACATTGGCAGATTGTTAACTGGAACAAAGGGGGTAAATATGGTAAGGTGGAAACTATGCCTGTGGAAATGGCACCCCCTGCACTGATAAAAACTGCAGAAAAATTGTCTAAACTCATCGGTGAAAGTCTTTATGGTGTTGATATCAAGCAGAAAGGAAATAAATTCTTTGTGATTGAAATCAATGACAATCCAAATATCGATACGGGAGTTGAAGATGCCGTTTTGAAAGATAAATTATACGGAAAAATGATGGATGTCTTCTTGAACCGCATCCAAAAGTCAAAACAAATTAGTAATCAATAAGATGGAAGTGACAAAAAAAACAAAGACCTACTCCTTATTTGAATGTATCGGCATAGAATTGGAATACATGATAGTAAACCGAAAAACTTTAATGCCCGCACCCATTTCTGATCAATTGATTATCAAGAAAATAGGTCAAATTACAGACGAATTGGAAAACGGAAATATTAGTTGGTCCAATGAACTAGTGCTACATGTTTTGGAATTAAAAACCACCAAGCCAATGCCCGGACTGGAAGGACTATCTGATGACTTTCATGAAAACATTAAAGAAATCAATGGGATTTTGGCTGAAATGGATTGTCAGTTGATGCCAACAGCCATGCACCCTTTAATGAATCCTTTGATGGACGTAAAGTTGTGGCCACATGATCGAAATGAAATATATAGTCGATACAATGAAATATTCAATTGTAAAGGACACGGTTGGGGAAATTTGCAAAGTATGCATATCAACTTTCCATTTGCCAATGATAAGGAGTTCTATTCGCTTCATGAGGCGATAAGACACATAATGCCGCTTATTCCTGCACTCACGGCCTCATCACCTATTTTTGAGGGGAACGGTTCAGATATTCTGGACAACCGATTAGCTTTCTACGAGAAAAATCAAAAGAAAATACCTTCCATCACTGGAAAGGTAATTCCTGAATCGGTAGCTAATAAATCGGAATACGAAGAAGTTATTTTCAAGAAAATCTTTCAGGATATTGCACCTTATGATAAAGACAAAAGCTTACAATATGAATGGTTAAATTCCAGAGGTGCAATTGCACGCTTTGATCGAAATGCTATTGAGATCAGAATCATTGATTTGCAAGAATGTCCGGCTGCAGATATTGCCATTGCTGAATTTATTGTTCAAGCGCTAAAATACATTATCCCTAAATTAGACGATTTCAATCCTATAGATGAATTTCAACTTTATGACATTTATAGATTAGCATTGGAGAAAGGTGCGAAAAGCAATGTTTCAAATCAAAATTACCTTCAACTCTTTGGTTTAGAAAATGAGTCTAGCATCAGTATAGAACAAATCTGGAGATCAATTTTGAAGCATGTATATCTTTCAGAAGACAAAAAGCAGATCATTGAATACATTTTGGATAATGGAAACTTATCTCAGCGGATTCTGTCCAACCTTAAAAAGGAGAATTGGTCCGAGAAAAATATAAAAAGCGAATATGAGTTATTAGTGAATTGTTTAAAGGAAAACAAGCTTTATGAGCTACGGTAATGACCAAATTTATATTCAGTTGTGAGCACGGGGGTTATGAAATTCCGGAAGAATTTCAATCGTACTTTAGAGGCAAGGAAAATGTTCTTTTAAGTCATAGAGGTTGGGACAGGGGAGCCTTGGAAATTGGCAAATACATTAGCAGAAGGGCGGACAGTAAACTTATTGCCAGTTCAATAAGCAGGCTATTAATTGAAAGCAATCGAACGCTTCAGCATGAAGATCTATTTTCAGAATTTTCAAAAATAATGCCCCAAGAAATTCAACAACAACTCATTGAAGAATATTACCTACCCTATAGGGCTAAATTGGAAAGAAAGATAGAACAACATCTGCAGCATAATCATAAAGTAATACATCTATCATTTCATAGTTTTACGCCTGTTTTAAATGGTGAAACTCGCAAAACGGAAATAGGTATTCTTTTTGATCCTGCTAATTTATTGGAACAAGAATTTGCCTTGGCCTGGAAGGAGAGTATCGAAGATAAAATTGACAGCTGGCGCATAAAATTCAATTATCCGTATAAAGGCACAGACGATGGCTTAACCACTTACTTCAGAGCAAAATATCCAAAAAATTACGCGGGCTTGGAGCTAGAAGTCAACACCAAATTAATGGACTGTTATCCTATGCATCAAATTAGCAATTGGGTCTTCCCCCCACTGTTTAATCGCAAAGGAGCAAACTTGGCTGACGGCAAGCAGGGACGATAAAATGATTTTAAAAGCGTAAGGCATAACTAACAGCAAAGACGCAAAGTCGCGAAGGAAATTGGAAAACCAAATGCTTTTGGGTTTACCACAAGATCTATGGGGTTTCACTAAAATCTCCCAAAGAGTATATTTAAAATTCTTATTTTTTTCTTTGCGAAAACTTGGCGTCTTTGCGGTTCAAACCAGCCTTTAGTTGTAAAAATTTCCTTCTCTTTATTATGCATGCCTACTACTTTTTGTCTATTTTTCGGAAATGCAATCAGAAAGTCTATTTATTGAAAAGGAAAAGTACAAGCTACACCTCAAGCGGTTTTATAAAAATGAAAATGCGCCCTCCGTATTATTAGTCCATGGAAGTATAGAAGACGGTAAAATCTTCTACTCCAAATCAGGTAAAGGTTTTGCTCCCTTTTTAGCTGAAAATGGCTTTGATGTTTTTGTGGCAGATTTAAGAGGCAGAGGAAAAAGCACTCCCCATCCAAGCCCTGACAATAATTTCGGTCATGCCTCTGCTTTCGAAGAAGACATTCCTGATTTCATTGAAAAAATAAGAACTACTACCGGAAAAGAGCCAGAGCATTGGGTTTCCCACAGCTGGGGAGGTGTACACTTAATGGCTTACCTGGCAAAAAATGAAGCCCCCTCGTTAAAATCTATGATATTTTTTGGCAGTAAGAGAGATATCAGGGTCTGGAATCTCAAAAAGTTCTTGATAGTAGATTTAATATGGTTTGGCTTTTGTACATTCCTTGCTAAAACAAAAGGCTATCTGCCTGCCAGAAGATATAAAATAGGCAGTGCTGATGAGGCAAAAGATTATTTCCTTGAAGTAAACAAATGGGTGCGTTCTCGAAACTGGAAAGACCTTAGAGACGGTTTTGATTATGCAAATGCCTTGCAAAATAAACAGCTACCGCCCATTCTTTCCATCACGGGCGCAAGTGATCGGCAAATCGGTCATCCTGTAGATTGCAGGAGATTACTAAAAGAAATAGGTGACCAAGATAATTTTAAATTTAAAGTTATTGGCAAAAAGCAGGGCTACAAACATGACTATGACCATATCAATTTACTGACACACAAAGATGCTAAAGATGATCATTTTCAGGAGGTTTTGGAGTGGTTGAAGGACAGTACTATATAAGCTTCCCGTTTAATAAAGACTAAACTAAAAACTGCACTGCATTTCATTAGGATTTGAGCTTTACCTAATTGAAAAAGTCTTCATGCTACTAAAAGCTTGGTTTAATTCTACTTACATTAAAACCAACATTTAACAATTCCGTTATCCTTTTCTAAATTATACCGATTGTGAGACATCTAATCTTTTTCTTGGCCTTCATTATGTTGATTCCTTTCGGATTTCATCAGCAGGAGGCTTTTGAAAAAAGTGAAACAGAAAGAATAGAGGAATTTAGTCACTCGCAAAGAATTCCCTCCAAAGAAGTTGTAAAGAGCGTTGCTAGGTCAATAAAAATATACTTGCCGCCCTCCGATTTTCACTATCATTATGATGAGTTCTTTCAATCATATAAATTAGTTCAAAAAATATATTTACTCCAAAGAAACCTACTGATTTGAGACTTTAAAATGACAACTATTTTTTTTCAAAAGTTTCATTTTAAAGTTTTTACCAATGAGTAGATTATTCCCTAAAATGGTGGATAAGCTGAACAGGATAGATCAGCTGATCCGTATGAAAGCAACCGGTCAACCACATGAGTTGGCAAGTAGATTAGAAATTTCACCAAGTACACTGTATGAATATATTGAAATTATGAGAAGTGTACTATTAGCCCCTATAAGATATTGTCATATCAAGAGATCTTATGTGTACGAAAAGGATGGAAAACTGCATATAGGTTTCAAAAATCAACAGCAAGTAAACAGGATCGGGTAATCACAAATGAGAGGGGCAAGTACTAATTGATCGGCACTTTCCCCTTCTTTTTAAACAAACTTCTCTATTTAAAAAGACCAATTTTTAAGCCGATGTAGCCGGTGAGACCAGATAGGTCGGACTGGTTGAAGTTACGATATGTCATATCTCCAATAATCCGATATCCTGCACCCAAATTGAAGCGAACATTTTTATGTAAATTCACTTCTAGAAGTGCTGAAGGTTCAACTTGAAAAAAATTCGCTTCCCCTAATCCGGCAGTTCCATTCTCATTATCCATTTGTACTTCTCCGTAGCCAAGGTAAACTGGTAGGCTTAAGTGAAATACCTTTTTAGAGAAAAGGGTATATTCTGCAAAACCGCCTACTGTCCAATAGTCCATATAAATATTGGGAACAGTCTCGCTTTCTGGATATATCTGATTTATTGAGGTGTTAAAATAGGCTCCAATTGATAGTTGATCCTTAAGGCTTATTCCACCTCTTAAGTTGAAAAATGAAGCAGTACTACCATCCATTTGGGTGAGACCAAAAGAAGGTGCAATAAAGAAGCCGAGATTCTCCGTATTAATTGAATTATTACTCCCTAGTAATGTATTTGCCTCTTCACTATCTTGTGCGAAAAGCTTGTTGTTCAGCATTAGGTATGCTGCTGCTAGAACCAGTAAATATGTGTTTTTCATTTTTTGTTTTTTTAGGTTAATAGATTTTTATTCAAGCGGATACACTGCAAATGCTCAATTTATATTTTACTAACTTCCTTCGATGACTTCCCTTAAAAATATATGCTCGATTTTCTTAAAATTAAACTTGCTAAATATTAGAATTTGATATGTTTCCATTATGAGTTTGAATTCCATTTTTGATAATGATACTTACACTATTTGGATAAAAAAGCCTAATCTGCTTTGCTTCGTATCTTACTTGAAGATATTTTGCCCTAGCCAAGGCCTCCCTAGCAGTGGAATACTCTGAAAATCCTAATCTACTTTTGTTATTCTTCGCAGCTATGCAAAAAATGGCAATATAATTATCAGGCTTTGGGTTCGATTCACCAACCAGCCAAACTTGATCATTCATAGTCATCTTTATAAATTATTTTTTATTTACAAAATCCACCTTTTAAAATTTTAAATGGCCATTGATTCATCATATCATCTCAAGCTTAGTAAAGATTAAGCAATGAATTACCTAGGAGAGTAAACCCCCGATTGTTGACTTTATGCTACAATAATATTAGCGGCTACTCTGATTTTATCGGAGTGGTGAAAAAAAAGTAATATTTTTTGTGAATAGTAGATTAGACAAAAGGAAATGTTTAAATAACTACAACTGAGTGATTAAGTATAGACCGTGGTACCCACCTCGTCTTCGTTTCTAACGAGGATGCCTACTCCAATCTGTCTCGTCCTGAAAGTGAGCTACAATAGGCTCTGTAGGGAATGTATTTCTACAATCTAATCAGTTTTGATTTATGGTGAAATTTAATCCACGAAAACCAGTATTCATCAGAAATGGCTATTGGTTTTAAATCACTTTTGATCTCGCCTGAAATATGTTTTCCTCTTATATTCCATCTTGTGTTGCTTTTGGCATCAAATAGTTCTCCCTCATCAATTTCAATATCTAACTTCTGAGCATTCCATGTATTTTTGAAAGCATTGACTGTTTTTCCAGCACCAATAAGAATAAAAGCATATTCTTCATTTTCTACTATCCGTTTTGCCAATACTTCCTTTTTTAAATACACCAATTGCTGATCAATGAGTCCGATCACATGCGTTCTTGCCGGAAAAGTTTTATCCCGATTCTTGGCCGAGAGCCCTGGAGTAGATTCAGAAGCCATTATTTTTTTCCAAATGCCCGGTATAGGCAATTCAAAATCTTTAAAATCCTTTTCAGACACTTTCACCACTGATGGGTCATCAATCACCTTTTTAACTTCAGCCCAGGAAAGAATTTGAAAAGGGATCATCGTTAATTCATATGGATGCAATTTGCCAATTAATGACTTGAAAGTAGCTTGCTGGAAGAATGTTTTGGTCCTTTTGTCTGCAACTATCATATTGGCATTCTTAAATGAACCTACAAACAAAGGCCCGATTTCGGTTACATCAAAAGGAATGATGCTTCTACACATGGCACAGTAAGTTAAGGCCACCGTCTTGTCTTTAAATTTATCATTTACGATATGATGGTGAATGACGTAGTCGAGCGGGTAGGATTTTGTAACTCCTTCGTATTCAATCACTGCCATTTCCATTTCATCATTTAAAGGCAATTTCTCTGGTTCATCGGATATTTCTGGGAAAAATACAGCTGGGAATGCCTTTTCCTGATGCATTTTGTAAGTTAAAATCAAGGCAAATCCAGAGATGATAAGTGCTACAATCGCCCAGCTAGGGAATTCATTAGTATCATAATAGATGTAGAAGGACCACCCTAGCAATACTATAAATATTGTCCAATTGACGGGTTTACGGATAAAATAATGGTAGTACAACCATTTTAAAGGGAAACCTTCTATCAAGGCCATGTAGATGGCCGCAGTTCCAATCAATAAGGCAGAAAAAGCCAAAATGTAAAAAACTACTATTTCCATAATCTAAATCCTTTAACTCGATCTGTTTGGAGACAGAAAGCTACTTGCTTAATCATCAATACTTGAAAATACAAATTTTTCGCTTAAGCAAGAAAGCAATCTGCTGGATTAGCTAGCTATTTTGAGCTGCTGTCGGCAAAATGGAAGAGAAGGGATGTCTTATTAAGCTACTCGTATGGCTATTTTGCTCAGAAAAAACCTGGACTGCACCATCTCAACTTCGTTACAAACGAGGACTTGCGGGGGGTTGGACACGAACACAGAAAAATTCATGAATCTTAGTACTTGAGCGTCTGTGTCATCATAAAATTGACATAACAAACCTCCATTTACCAATGGAGGTTTGTTACCCAATGAGTAATTGAAAATATTATCTTCTTTTACCTTTTGACGGCCTAATATCATTTACAGGGCCAAAATGCTTAAATTCCAGTACCTTTTTCCTTCCTTTTATTAGTTTAATTTCAGCTGGGGCTAGCTTTAGATCAGAGGTCTTAACAATAGCTTCGTCAAAAAAGGTTTTGGCCTGTTGGAATTCTCCCTTGTCAAAATCATGGCGCTCTTTGTTAGATTTCACAGGTACCCCAGGGATAACATGATATAAATCTACCTCCACGGCATATGTTGGCTTTAATGAAATAATAAAATCTTGCACACTCTTCTTAATACTTTTGATCATACACTTTATAATTTAAAAGCTTTGAAATAGCTTATAAAAATTGGCTTATGCAAGTTTGATAGCACTCGCTTTCATTAGGATTGACGTAATTTAAAAGGAGGGATTTTATAATAAATCACTCATTTTTGCTCAAAGACCATCATTCTAAAACAATGTTTGAATAGTTGCTATGTATGTTATACTAGAAAATTGCTGATTACATCATTCAGTCAATAGCATAATTCACGACCTTAAGAAAGTTAAACCCATCTCGTCCTCGTTTGTAAAGAGGATGCCTAATCCAAGCATTTTCAATGCTTAAAAGCTATAAATTAGATGTTTTGGAAAGACGATAATCCTGCAACTGAATTACCCAGCAAGATGATTGATGCGAGAGTTGATTATATTCATCAAAATCTTGTAGAAGCTTAATAGTAGATCATGCAGAAGAGTATGTGTATCGTTCAGCAAGAGATTACTCAGAAAGAAGTGGTTTGGTTTAGATTAGCATATTGAGTTAAAAACTCATGTTTTGTTAATCCTCGTTACAAAGGAGGACTAGCAGATTTCAAGTTTAGGGAAAAGTCTCTACTTTTTCACTTTGTAAATTAATGATTTTTAGAGAAGGCTCAGCGTAACTGTACGGGAAGCAAGAGTGATTAACCACCATTAAGAGCACAATAGGACTGAAGCTTAATTCTCATTACTCATTAAAACCTCAATTAATGGATATCGCAGTTCTACATATTGGTCGGTATTGGATAAGTAAATCACTACCAATTCTTTATTCACTCCTCTCATAAATTGTGATTTATAACCATTTGCTCCACCATTATGACCGGCAAAAATTAGCCTTTTGCCGTTAATCTCAGGGTCATTAATATGCCAAGCAAATCCATATCTTATTTCATCACTATAGGGTGTGAAGATTGTTTCTATTCCACTACTTGAAAGCAATTGTGTACTGCGCAATGCCCTGTCCCACTTAAATAAATCTCCAATTGTGGAATACATTCCAGCTGCCGAAAACGATTGTGACATATCCCAGTGGGGTGCATATAAAAAGCTCATTTCCTTTTGAATATAGCCTGTTGCTAAGTTTTGTATGACAGTATCTTTTGAATAATAGCCAGTATTTTGCATGTCCAAAGGACCGAGTATTTTGTCTTCTAACAATTTGGGAAAGTCCTGACCCGTCACTTTCTTCAATATTACACCCAGCAAATAATAACCTACGATATTGGAATATTCGAACTGTGTACCCGGCTGAAATTCAAAGTCTATTTCACAATATTCCCTAACAAATTCTTCTTTACTCATGGGTTTATACCTGCTTAGTAAGTCTGTATTGGGTATTCCATGAGTATGAGTAAGTAAATGTCTAATGGTAATTTTATCAGCAAGATCCTTTCTAAAATCAGGGAGATAAGTTGATATGGGTTCATCTAAATTCAATTGGTACGCCTCAACCAATTGCATGACTAAAACAGCCGTAAACTGCTTTGTGAGCGACCCCACTAAAAACTTTGTATCAAGAGTATTGGACACGCTAAAAGATTGATTAGCTTTTCCATAAGCCTTTTGAAAGATAATTTCTTCTCCTTGACCTACTAATACCACTCCGCTTAAATGCTCTTTGGAATTGATTTCCTCCAATATTGCGGATATCTTTTCGACTTGACCGTATGAGGAGACAGTAGTAAGGAATAAAAAAGTAATAAATAAAAATCTCATCTTTTAAAATTTAGTTTGCTTCGCACTATAGAGTTTTTAAAGGTAATAAAAAGCAAGCACAGTTTTCCTTCACTATTAATATCTCCAAACCGTCAATCCAAAAAAGAGCCATTAGAAGAATTTAAGTTTTGTAGTTCTATAATATCTAAGAATGCGAACGCTTACAATAGATTCAGCTTTAGCAAGCAGAATATGGTGGGAACTGTGAGTATTATTGATTTCTATTTATTCTCGAAGTTTAATTCTATAACATCCAAATAGCCTAACAAACCTAGAATCAACATTAAAACACCAATTGCCACGAAAATACGAGGCAAAATCTCCAATCTAAATGTTGAATTGATTTCCACTTCTTCAGGATTTTCTTGATTGTAGATCAATCGAAGTTTTTTACCCTCCTCAAGGGCTGGATATTGTCCGATATCGAGTTCTTTGGTAATCCATTCTTGCTTTTCGGTTAAAAACCGCACCACAGGAAAATACAAACCCGTTTTATTGTTAATACTCCCTTTAAAATTATTTTTGAATACAATCCCTTCTGCTTTTATTCCATTTCTTATCAAACTAATTCCCTTTTGCCATAGATGAGCTCCAACAATTAAAGGGATAATGGAAAAGATAGCGACCAAAAGATTGTTGTCCATTTGAAATCATTATGAGTTACGGAAAAGGCTCAACTTATTTACTGTTCAATTTAATGATTTTTAGGGAAGGTTTATTGGAGGGGAGGTAGTATTAATTGACCACCGTGCAGAGCATGGCGGGACCGGGGGACACATAGGATATGTTGCCTATTAGCAAAACCTTATTTGAAAATCCTTTTGAAAAAAGACGGCTCTTTAGGAGGTTTTAATTGTTTTAGTTCATTTATAAATTTTTCAATATTCCTATCTCTTTCAGTTAATTCATTTATCCAATCTTGGATTGCTAAACCATTATTATCTCCATTTTCACCAACATGATTATTTATCTCGTCAAGTTCAGAATTAATTAGTTTTTGTTGGTCATGAAGATTTCTATCGATAAAGTCCTTAAACGTATTATATGATTTAATACCGCCAAGTTTTGATTCAGTTCTTAAGATTTTCTTTGCAAAGAAATTCCAATCATCTAAATAGTCGTGTTTTATCATCATGTAGCTTGCATATGCAATACATATTTCTTTAAACTTTGGCTTTTCAATAAATATTAAAACAAAATTTGATGTTTGATTACCCAAGAACATTTGAAAGTATTTCAATTCAGCAGTTTGATAATTTTCTAGAGCTTTAATATTTGATTTTTTGTCTTTATCAACTTCTATTATAAAATGACTATAAGACTTAATATTGCTTATACTTAACCAAGACCTTCTTATTGGTATATGGTTTTGAATGAATACTTGATTTAACTTTTTGTAAATCTCATATTTTGAATCTATTTCCAAGATTCTTGCAATTTGAGATATATTAAGATTATGTTTTTCTAATGATAATAAATATAGGAAATCTTGTAACTCTGGGTGTTTCTCTCCTTCTTTCAATTTGAGATCATATATAATATCTATGATCTCAACTAAGGAAGCCCATTTATGTGTTCTAACATGTCTAAGCTGAATTTCCACCTGTTTATTTTTATTGACAGGACTCTGAATATAAATATGATATCCTTTGTAACCATCAGGTTTAGGCTCGGAAACATAGTCTTTAACTTTAGTTACGGTATACAATTTCGAAATTTCGTTGCGGATTAAGGAAAGGGCGGATTTTGAATGACAAATTACTCTGCATCCTGCAATATCCCCCATATTTCCTAATGCCATTGTGGGCTCTCTCCTGATTTTGGAAAGAATTGATTCAATCCGCTTAATTCGTAAAGATATTAAACTGTCTCCCCTAACTTTTTTAGCAACAGCTGCAACATTTTCGAATACTGGAGAAATATCCTCTCTAAAAGAAGTTCGGTATTCTTGCAATTTCTCTAATTCGACTGAACCTACGGTATCACCTTCTAGTATAATTGTTCGAAGCTGTTTTCCTAACTTATTTATTTGAGATTTAGATATCATCTATTTTTCCTAACATGTAAATACAAATATTATTATTGCTACAAAGATTATAAAAAAACATTGCATGGTGGTAAAGCTATTTAGTCACTGGCATTTTGTTCTTTATTTTCTTCTTGGCTTAACTCAAAAGTATACTTATCAATTGCAGACTTATACATAGAATTAACACTATCTTGAAATCTAGTTCTGTTACTTAAAAGCTCTGAAAATTTACTGTAAATATTTCTATAAATGATATTATGTGCTGGGTTCATCAGAAGCTCATCTTTGTATTCATCCATAGAAAAATCTTGGGTCGTTGCAATATTCAACAACTTTAATAAGTCGTCTTTTCCAATTTGATCAATTTCATACCAGTCATCTTTGGACGAGTCAACTCGAAAAAATCCTTTGTTATTATTTATTTTTAAGTATGTCATAAGTCTTTTCTTTTCTTTCGGTGTATGCTTCCAGCCCCGCCTCTAAACAACCCAGTAGAGTTTCATAGTTTTCTATTTTTTTCCCATCAGAAGCAGTTAGTTCTATATCAGACGGATACCCTGTATAAATGCGATAAACGAAATGATTATCTTCAATAGCTTTCTGTGTTATTGCCAAATAATTGGGTTTAATTGAAGCACCCACTGTGCTATTGTGTGTCACTACGACAACAGGCATCAGAGTAGAAATATGTTTAATCATTGAATTAATCTCACTATTCAGAAAGTTATTGTCAAATGATGATTCAGGTTCATCTATTAAGAGCAAATCATATTTTGTTGCATCTTGAATTTCGTGAATAAGATTGAATTCAGATCGTTCACCGCCTGAAACGACAAATCCATCTTGGTTTAGAGTACTTGATTCAATTTTTATAAAGAACTTATAAAGACTTGCATCTTCAACATCAAGCTCGCGTAATTTAAGTAAATATTCATATGAAGAAGAGTTGTAATACTTGAAAGCATTACTATATGGTTTTTTATCTCTTCCAATCTTCCCTAAATCAGAAGCTCCCTCAATCCTTGATGTTGACGTTATGACTGAGAACTTACCAAGATCTTCTTTGTGAATCTGTCGATCAACCTTTAACATATCTGCAACGTGATTAAATCGATCTACTTTAACCTCATCCAAAGCGATCTGATAAAAATCTATGTCTTCGATTACAACACCAGTCGTTTTAATTTTTAATTCTCTCGTGATATCTTTCATCAAAGAGTTAAGCCAAACTTTTTCACTATTCTCAATTTTTGAGTTTAATGCTTTCTGATATAATTCAATTGCAAGAGTTTTTAGACTGTCAATTGACACATGTTTTTGGATAATATCTTGATATTCATTATTCTTAATGAGAGTTTCAACAGACTTAATAACCTTTTCAAGATTAGTAAGGTCATTTATAATGAATGTGTCTTCGCTAAATATCTTGCATTTTGAATACAAATCCTGCTTTTCGTTTTCACTGGCAAATTCCTTGAGAGATTCTAAATAGTTTCCAAGATTTATATGATTTTGTTTTTGATCAACGTGAACCACTTTTTCAACAACTTTTATAAACTCATCAAGGTAATTATTATTAATAAGACTCAGCCTTGTTTTATTTGTTTCATTAAAACGTTCTTCGTCTCCACCTAACAGGGAAAACTGTTTAATATACTTAGCATTTCCTGATGCAGAAGCAATCTTATCAAGGGTAACAGACTTTCCAGATGATCTTTGACCAAGAACAATATTCAAACCAGTAGAAAGTAAAAGTCCATCCGCTGTTGCTTGAAAAAAATCATTTCCACTTTCCTTAGTTAGAGAGATTTTACTTCGATCAAACAAACATGATTTAATACCGCTTAGTGAAATTTCATTAAGGTCGATATATGTCTGACGAGAAGGGAAGTTATTTAAGTCATCTTTAAATCTAACATCACTGAACAAAACTGGAACTAGTTTTCCAGTATCTTTATAAGCTCTTTTAAATTTTGAAACGCTGGCAACTTCACCTGCGGTTATATGGGGTTGCAAAGAATCAATTATTTCCTTTTTTATATTAGGTCCTTTATCGATGTGAGGTATCAATAGATATTTTGATAAGTCAGGAAAGATTTCAGAAAATTGTTTTAATGTGATGTCATCTTTACTAGTATTTATTAGTCTAGAAACCCTTTTACACCGTTCTTCAAAATCGGAAATTTCAAATTCATCGACATCAGTGATTAATAGAATATGTCCACCTTCTAAATCAATCTCTATACCTGGAAAAACTGTTATTGTTAGGTAGTTCTTTATGTCGAAATATTGTTTCGAGTCAAAAACATTATGATTCGTTATTGCCAGTGCATCAATTTCCAAATGTTCTACGTAATCTTTTACTTTATCAAGATTAAAATCAAATGCACTATCACTCACCGTTGCAATAGTATGAGTATGTAAGTCAATTTTTTTCATTGAGATAATTGCTTGTTGTTAAGAATCGATAAAACAATTCACGTTTTTAGCACACTTAGTACCTGCGTATAAAACAACAAAGGTTACTTTATCCGCAATACACCTTCAACCTAAACCCAGAAAACAATTTGAAATTCGACTTTAAGGTTTTGGTTATTGATGTACCGTAAATGTATAGGATTTAATTTTAAATACATCTTAAGAATCTAGGAGTTAGTCGAAAATATAATAATGCCCTGAAAAAATATAAGATTAGAGACTAATATTGGCTTGCTCCATCTCATACAAATCAAAACCCTTCGCCCAATAGTCTTTTTCTACTTTTAATAGTTTAAAGCCCATCTTTTCGTAGAATTTATCAGTATGTTGGGAGGTTCTTACTATAATCTTTTCAATATCAGCTTTTGTATTGATATGCTGAATTCTATGTTGGGTTAGTTTTCTCCCTATTCCTTTTCCGTGTTCAGTGGGTTTGATTATATCCCATGAAATGACAGCGGCTTTAGATTGCGGTTCGTAATTTATACCGCCCGCTCCTACTATCTGGCCTTCTCCCTCCACTACAAAGTAATCTTCGGTTTCATTCTCAAGGTAATGGACTAATCCTGCTCTTTCCGTTTCATCAAAGTATTGCGGTGTGTTCCCATCAAACAGTTGAAGAACGGCTGCTTGGTCTGAAGGTATGTAGGGTCTTATTTTCAATTATAATCATATGTTTAGGCATGCTAAATTTAAAATTTTCTCTCTCGAGAATCGATTTAATGTCCAGTTTTTTAATAAATATGGACATAAAACAAAACCCTGTCCAAAAACTGGACAGAATTCGGCACTATGTCCAGTTTTTGGTCAATATTGGACAAAGAAAACCTGTAGAACAGAGCATACATTGGAATTTATATCTCTCTACTTACGAGCAATCGCTTCTATTTAAATCGCAGATTAATTACTAGTACAAAGCACCTAGATAGCACGAAAAAAGAATCTTAGTTAAATAAGTCATATGAGTGATAAAAACACCATAATTTGGGCACTAAGTATATGTATTTCTATAGCTGAGCAAAAAAGAAACCCTGGTCGCATTAAAATTCTATTGCAAATATTTCAAAAAACAGTCACGACCTCCACAGAACGATCATTAAAATCAAATTCTTGAGCTAAACTGCCATCAGTATTGAAAACTTGAACCTCTGTTCGGCCAGCTAAGACAATTTGATTCATCTGCTTATCAAAAATTAACGATCCTAAGCCATCCGCATAGACCTCTAACTCTTCGGAAAAAGTTGATTCAACTAATGCTGTGCTTTCTTGCGTGCTGATATCAAATTGCGACAGATAGTAAGAATAGGGTGAGGGTTGCGGAACACTAATTGCATGATATACGGTAGCATTTCTTTTATCAAAAGCTACAGATGAGTTTTGAGGATCGGAAATAACAAAGCCGTTACTAAAAGTACCGATTTCTGTGATATTGTCGTTTGCTGCAGAAAGCTCGTATAGCTTATCAGAAGTTAGCATCAACAAATTATCATTATCTAGAACCTTGAAATCAGCAAAACCAAAGAAGTCATCTGATACCTGAGTGGCCGAAGTTTCCTCCCTAACATCAATAGAATATAGGCCAGATGGTGAAGAAAAAAACACTCTATTGTCAATAGAAGCCATGCTGTAGAACTCTGTTTCCAGATCAAGATTTACTATTTGGATTTGTTCAAGCGAATTGATATCAAGAACCAGTAAAGAAATAACAGCAGTAGAAAAATTTTGAAAAGCTACAATCAGGTGATCGCGTGTGGCTACAATTTGCTGAAGCTGGTCAACACTATCAGGAATTGAGGTATACTCTTTAAAGTCTATAGATTCCATTTGATTCAAATCAATGACCTCAAGATTCCAATAATCAAATACATATAGTAGATCTCCAACACGAGTAGTGGTACCCTCAAAATTAGACCTTAAAGTAACTGATTTCTCCTCTTCGTCTAAACAAACCACTTCTTGGGTTGTACCTGTTGTAGAACGCAATAGCGCATAAGAATTTAGCTCCTTGGGCTTGACCTCTTTGTCTGTGCAACTTGCAGTTACGAACAATAGAAGGAAAATAATAGATACAAAGTTTTTCATGACCGCACTTGAAATTGTAAGCTGCAAGTTATTTTAGTGCAGCGAAGAGCAAAGGTACTTACTCCCTATAGAAAATGAAAAGAATAAACTTATAGATACGCATCAGTCAGTCCTTCTAGAAAACACCAATGCCTAATTACTCTCTGATTCACACCCTTCATCAAGCATCCTACATCCATCACCCTACATCCCACATCCTACTTCCATCTTTAATCTTTAATCTATTGCCGGTCTGACCTTCGGTACTGACCTAAGTGGTATCTTCACTTCCTACTTCTAACTCCCCGCCAATTGGCGGGCTGGGGGGCTTCTCCCAACTTTTTTTCCCTTTCCCTTGCATATTTAAAATCAATCTTTTACTATTGCACTGTATTAGTTAAGTAGTACACTAAATCAGTAATAATGATTGCAATAAAAAACCTAACTTTTAATTACGCCAAAAAGCAGCAGCCGCTCTTCAATGAGTTGGATTGCGAGTTGCAAACGGGCAGCATAGTCGGCCTTTTGGGAAAAAACGGAGCAGGTAAAACCACCTTGCTCAAGCTCATGATCGGCTTATTATTTCCTGATAAGGGTGATATTTCTATTTTGGGGCAGGAACCTGCCAAACGGCAGCCCTCTCTTTTGCAGGATGTCTTTTTTGTTTCGGAGGAGTTTCATCTCCCTCCTATTTCCATCAATAACTATGTTAAGGCCAATGCCGGTTTCTATCCGCGATTTGATAAGAACTTACTACTTCGCTTAATCAAGGATTTTGAATTACCAGAAACCAAAAGCTTGCAAAAGCTATCTTATGGTCAGAAGAAAAAGTTCTTGATTTCATTCGCACTGGCTACCAAATGCCACTTGTTGGTACTTGATGAGCCCACCAACGGATTGGATATTCCTTCAAAATCTATTTTCCGTAAAGTATTGGCGGGTTCTTTGGATGAAGATCAGTTGGTTATCATTTCTACCCATCAAGTAAAAGATGTGGAAAATTTGATCGATAAGGTATTGATGTTGGATAATGGCAAGTTCATTATGCAAAAAGACCTTTATGAAATTGGCTCACAGCTGAATTTCTCCACGGTTTCCTCGGCAGAAGGCGAGCATATTTTGTACAGCGAAATGGTGCCGGGCGGCTTCCGCGTTATCACTCCACAGGAAAACGGAAATTCCAATGTAGATATAGAATTATTGTTTAACGCCATTGCCAATGGCCATGAAAACTTGAAAAAATATGTCCAATAATATATTCAATCTCAAAAGGTTTATAATGTTGGCCAAACAGCATTATATCCAAAACAAAAAGCTATTGTTATTTGCATCCGTAGCATATGTGGGGGTTATATTCCTACTGCTTACTATTGTGCAAATGGGCAATGACCGCGAACCACATGATCTGGAAATGTTCAGAGGATTTATTATCGGTTTCGTGGCCGTATTTGGTATTCTCTATACCGGTTATTCTTTCCCAGCTTTTAGAAGTAAAGAAAGCACCATCAATTATTTGATGCTACCCAGTTCGGTGCTGGAAAAGTTTTTATTTGAATTGATTACCAGATTAAGCATTGTGGTGATCCTACTTCCAGGGCTATTTTGGCTTACGTTCCACTTTCAGGGTTACTTCTTCAATCTGTTCACCCCTGAAAAATTTGAAAGCATTGGCTTCGGAATGGCGACAGATTTGGAATTTCCCGATCAGATTCAAGAGTTTCAATCCTGGTTTATGACCATGATCATAGCATTGGTGATGTTAGGCTTTGTTTTGCCTTTTACGGGCGGGGCCATGTTCAGCAAACAACCATTAGTTAAAACACTTTTTGCAGTAGCCTTAATCGTGATTTTTTATGTCGCTGTTACCTATGTCTTACTCGAACCCATGGGATTTGGTGAATACGAACCCAATGAGAGCCTGTGGCTAATGCCGCAAAGTGAAAAAGGGGCAATGCAATTTTTCGGCACTTTAGCCATCATCGGTAATTTGGTGATACTATTTGTGGCCTACAGAAAATTAAAAGAAAGGGAGGTATAAAATGGAATTTCAAAACGGCAAAAGCATATTTCTGCAGATAGCGGACAGCATTACCGACAAGGTGGTGAATGGTGAATTTCCTGCAGGCAAGAAAATTCCCTCAGTGCGAGAGTTAGCAGCTGAAATGGGGGTAAATCCGAATACTATCATGAGAACTTACAGTGAACTACAAGCTATGGATATTATAGAAAACCAAAGAGGCATTGGCTATTTCGTCAATGAAAATGCCCCTAAAATTATTTTAGAGGGCAAAAGAGAAGAATTCTTTAATCAGGTATTGCCTGAATTCTTGAAGCAAGCTCAGCTATTGGGCATTAGCGCCACTGAATTGAAAAAACATATTGAAAAAATAAACTGATCGTTATGAAACTAAGCAATAAAATATTGATCGGCCTCTTCGGTTTCTTATTCCTTTATATGATTGTGGCATTTACTGAAATGCGATTGAAAGGGGATTTAAATCGACTAGATGACAGCAACAGCATTTCAGAAACTGTTGACATTACAGCTGCAAACTATATTACGCTTTCTAATCTAGACCCACACGTCACGATTATTGGATCTGATAATCCTGAATTAGAAGTCAAAAGTATAAAAGGCAATATGTTGCAGCATTTAGAATATGAAATGATAGGGGATACACTGCATGTCATCTCCATAAAAATAGAGGAAAAGCAGTTGGTAAATCTGACCATTCATGTTCCCAAATCCACTTTTAGAGGGTTGAGTAGCACCCATTCCGGAGTCGTTATAGCAGACTTGCAACAAGAAACACTTGACATTCATCAAAAAGATGGCTGGGTCAGAATGACTGACAGTAATAAAATAGGTCAGCTTAATTTGATCGCTCAAAACACAGCCTATTTCAACTTTCTTAAAGGAGAAATTGATATTCTGAATACTACCATTGATGATTCAGAGGTTTCTATTCCACAGTCCATGAAATTGGTCAAAGGCTCTATGGCTAATAACTCCTATTTATACCTAGATGGGGCTAGCGAAATACAATTCAAAAAAGATGAAAGCAGTAGGCTGATCTTGAATTAACCCAATAAATCCATAGAGGCTGCAACAAAAAAGCAGTTGCAGCTTCTTACTTATATCCACTCAGAATGAAATACAGGCAACGATCTAAAGCTATCAACTTTAAAGCCCTATGAATATAGAAATAACAGGACTTACTAAAACCTATCCGAACGGACATACTGCGATTAAAGATGTGAATCTGGAAATCGGTAGTGGGATGTTCGGACTGCTGGGCCCTAATGGTGCCGGGAAATCCAGCTTTATGCGAGTGTTGGTTACAGCCCAACAAGCCTCCTCAGGCAAAATTCTGATGGACGGCTTGGATATTAATGAGAATCGTCAAAAAATTAGAACGCTCATTGGCTACCTGCCTCAGGATTTTACTTTTTTCTCAAAATTGAAGACCTGGGAATTTCTGGATTACGCTGCTCAATTATCTACCTCACTCAAAAAAAAGGACCGATTGATTAAAGTGGATCAACTGCTAGATCAGGTGGGCCTATTGGATGTGCGCGAAAGATTGGCTAACAAACTTTCAGGAGGGATGAAACGCAGGCTAGGAATAGCCCAGGCACTAATTGGTGAACCCAAATTATTAGTCATTGATGAACCTACAACGGGACTAGATCCGGAAGAACGAATCCGATTTCGAAATATCCTGTCAGATTTAAGTCAAAAGGATGTCACCATTATTCTTTCCACACATATTGTGGGCGATATCAGTAGTACTTGTCACAATATGGCCATGCTCAATAAGGGTGAAGTCGCTTTCAAAGGATCTCCTGAAGGCATGATCGAACAAGTAAGAGGTCATGTATGGCAAGTCAGTCTGAATGATGAAGAATTCAACAAAATTAAAGCTGAATATTCTGTGGTTTCTACCATTCCAATTGATGGGAAATGGGAGGTGCAAGTAATTGCAATCGATCAACCGCATCCCCGAGCCACTCATGCCAATCCGAATCTGGAGCATGCATATGTATATTTTATGGAAAATGAATTAGGCGTTTCACTGGTATGATTTCAATCAAAAACATACTCACCATCTCCCGTTTTGAAGCAAAAGTGCTGTGGAGAAACTGGTTTTTTAGAATTTTAGCTATAGCTGGTATAGGCTTCTTAACTATTTTCAATATCGCAGTTTTTTCTGAAGCCGATGTACCCAGATGGGCTAATCTTGCCAATAGTTGGATGATGCCTTATGCCAGTTTAGCTTTAATAGCAATCCCACAAGCAGCAGCCGTGATATTTTTAGCTTCTGGCCTAATTAAGAAGGATAAAAAAATTGATACAAACGAGGTCTTTTTTGTTCGCCCGATCAGTAATCTTGATTATGTTTTCGGGAAGGCATTGGCACTTTTTAAGCTCTTCTTTCTACTGAATTTGGTATTTGTATTACTATCACTAGTGTTTAACATTACCAGTCCTTACACCACCTTCGAGCCGCTGGCCTACGTCATTTACCCTTTATTGACCAGTATGCCGACTATTGTTTTTACCACCGGCTTATCCTTTTTATTGGTGACGCTCCTTAAAAACCAGCCGATTACCATTGTGCTGCTATTAGGAATTGCTGGTGTACAGTTAATTTACTATTTTGATCAGTTTTCTAATATTTTGGATTTTACCGCCTTTAGGCTTTCCATGTTTACTTCGGATATATCTGGTTTTGAAGATATGGAATTTGCCATTATGCAAAGGTCTTTTTACTTCATTGCAGGGATTGCCTTATTATTTATTACCGCCTTCTTTTTAGATCGATTGTCCAGCCATAGGACTACTAAGCCACTAACTGGCACTATTGGAATCCTGATCTTGGGCATTTCCGCTTTTGTGATGCTGCAACTATGGAATATCCGTCAGGATCCAATCGACTTGAGAGAAGAAATGATCAGCTTGAACGGTGAATGGGCAGAAGTTCCCAATATCACAATTGTGTCCAATTCCATTGAGATCGAATTGAAGAATCAGCAACTCTATGGCAAATCAGCCATGAAAGTTCAAAACAATAGCGGTCAGCTGCTTGATTCAATCTATTTCACACTTAATCCCGGACTTGCAATCGATCAGGTATCTGTTAATGGCAAAATCGTGGAAGCCCGCAAAAATCTGCAAATAGTATCTATAAATCAAGCTGGCAAGATTGCTCGTGGGGAAGAAATTGAAGTGGAAATTGAATACCATGGAGATATTAAACAATCTGCCGCGCACTTAGAAGTTGATCAGGAACGTTACGAGGCTGCTTACGAGTACTTTGCTTTTTCTCTGCAAAAAAAATACGCCTTTCTAGATGATGATTACGCATTGCTCACCAAAGATGTGCTCTGGTACCCTGACACGCAAATTGGATATAATCAGGAATCCTCTACAAGTGAACGACTGTCATTTATCAACTTTCAATTGAAAGTGAAAACGCAGGATGGCCAAATGGCTATTTCGCAGGGCGAATCAACTATAACTGATAATATTTTTGAATTCCAATCAGACTATGCGCTGCCCCAAATATCACTAGTGATCGGTGATTACGTAAAGAAAGATATTACAGTAGATTCGGTAAATTATGTACTCTATCACTATCGTAACAATGATTTTTTAACAAAACAATTGGACCAACTCTCTGATACTGTCCAATTCCTAATCGCTGATCTTGCCAATGAATATCAAGATGCCCAGAAAATTCAGTATCCTTTTAAACGACTCCAATTTGTAGAGACACCGCTACAGTTTACAGCTTATAATAAAATCTACGAAAGTCATCAGGCGTACCTACAGCCCGAAACTGTCTATTGGCCTGAAAAAGGAGGTGATATCCGTCAATTTGATCTGCGAATGCAATTGCGTGATATGAATAATCAAGCAAAGCGAAACAATCAAACCTTATCGGACAAACAAAAACAAGCGAATGTTTTTAATGACCTCATTAAGCGAGTGTTTACCAAACAAATTGGGGCAAAATACACTTTTGACGGCAATAATATAGATGATGCCGACTATTCCATTTTCCCTAACTACTATACCTACAATGCTGGTTTCGGCAGTGAAGAATGGCCACTGCTCAACAGCAGCATTGCTACCTATTTAAAAAATGAAAAGAAAGCCCAAAGAGATTTCTCGAGAGATAGATATGGAATTTCATTTACCGAGGAATGTAACAAGCTCATGAGAGAGTCTTCTCTTGAAGAGATTTTATCTCAGGCAGAATTCAACAAAATTCAGAAGTCTATCTCCTTAAAAAGCCAATATCTATTTTCATACTTGGGTGAGTTGGTAGGAGAAAGCAATTTTAAAAGCTTTCTTTTCGACTGGGTCAATGCACACAGTCATCAGCTAACAAGCTATCAAGAGTTGCGAAAAGCATTGATAGCTGAATTTCAGCTCGACCTGGATCCCATTATAGAAAAAGTATATTCAGAAACAGCGCAAGCTGCCTTTGTAATACAAGATCTTCAGAAATATGAAGTATTGGATGGAGATAGAAAGCGATTTCAAATTTTAGTTGAAATAAAAAATATTGGGGATAATGATGGGGTCGTTGAAGTGAATTTCGTCACTGGAAATGATGAAGATGATGATGATTTCTGGAGAAATAAGGTAAATGAAGAAACGGAAACTGAAAAAGCCGGGCAACTGTCTGTCATCAGAAAAGGAGAAACGAAGTTACTCGGCTTTGTTCTAGATGAAAAACCTGACAATATCACCATCAACACCATTATATCCAGAAACATCCCTTCAAAAATTAATATGTCCATAGGTCCCTTGAGTAAACGAGAAGGAGCCACCTTATTCGAAGGAGAACGCATAATCAATCAAGAAACAACTACTCATCTGAATGAGCTGATTGTAGATAATGAAGATGCTGGATTTAGCAGTTTTAGTCCAATAAAACCAACTTACCTAAAAGCTTATCTCGATAGTCGAAAAACAACTGAACAGGAATATTATGGGAGCTGGGATCGCCCCTATTCAAAATGGCTGGCCACTACAGGTTCAGATTTTTACGGTGAAGTGATTCGATCTGCTCATTTTGCCCGCTCTGGTAGTGGTGAGAAGGTCGTAACATGGACGTCTGAATTTAAAGAAGAGGGCTTTTATGATATTTATACCTATATGAAGGGAAAGAATCAGAATGAATACAGTGGCAGTGATGGCAATAGTAAACAGTATTTCTATCACTATATCATCAAGCACGCAGATGGTGAGGATAACATCAATTACAATATTTCTAATGCAGAACCAGGTTGGAATTTCCTGGGATCATATTATTTCAATGAAGAAGGAGGAAGCGTTTCGCTAACAGATGAATGCGACCTTCGGACAGTTTATGCAGATGCGATAAAATGGGTTAAGCAATAACAATTATGAACAGAACTAAAGAAATTCAAAGGAAAACATCCGCTGCCGTCAGCAAACTGGCGGTGATGCTGATGATCATGGGCTGCTGTATAGTCTCCCAA
Source organism: uncultured Marivirga sp. (assembly GCF_963974845.1). Taxonomy (NCBI): domain Bacteria; kingdom Pseudomonadati; phylum Bacteroidota; class Cytophagia; order Cytophagales; family Marivirgaceae; genus Marivirga; species uncultured Marivirga sp. The sequence goes on along the minus strand of NZ_CAXBEQ010000009.1, from coordinate 53,572 downwards.
CAAGTGTTGGCACAAAATACGCTTACGCTGCAGGAAGCAATCGAAATTGCACAACAAAAGAGTCCTACAATAAAAAAATCGAAACTTAACCTATACGGAAATCAAAGAAGTCTGGACGCACAGCGTGCTGCTTTAAAATCCAGATTTTCCTTAGATGTGACGCCTTTTGATTATAATCGAAACCGAAACTTTAACGACTTATTTTCACAGTGGAATACGAATGAAGACTATAACTCTTTCGCTAATTTTTCAGTGTCACAGCCAATCGTAGCTACAGACGGCACAGTTTCTCTAATCAACCAGTTTGGCTACCGTGATAATTACTCTGAATTTCAAGATGTCAGAACAAAAACCTTTAGCAATAATCTGTACCTGCAGGTAGAACAACCCATTTTCACCTACAATAGAACAAAACTTCAGTTAAAAGAATTGGAGCTTAACTTGGAAAATGCCCAAATCAGCAATGGAATACAGCTCTTGAGCCTAGAACAAAATGTGACACAGTCCTTCTACAATTTCTATCAGCGTCAAAATAATTTAGAAATCGCCACTGATGAATACGAAAATCAGAAAGTTAGCTATGATATAACTTTAAATAAAGTAGAAGCCGATCTTTTGGCTAAGGAAGAATTGTATCAGGCTGAACTAAACTTAGCTTCCTCCAAATCAACAATGGAGAACAATGAAGTATTGCTCAACAATGCTTCGGATGATTTTAAACTCCTCTTGGGTATTGATTTAGATGAGGATATTGAAGTCTTGGTGGATATCGATTTCATCACCCGAAAAGTTGATCTCGCTAAAGCCATAACCCACGGACTTGAACACCGCATGGAATTAAGACAGCGCGGGATGGATATAGAGCGATCGAAATTTGAATTAATCCGCACCAGGGCATTAAATGAATTTAAAGGATCCGTTGCTCTCTCATTGGGTGTTTTTGGTGATAACGAACAAGCACCAGAAGTATATGAGCAACCCAATTTAAATCCTCGGGTCGCCATAACCTTCAATATCCCGATTTGGGATTGGGGCGAAAATAAAGCTAGAATGGATGCTGCCAATGCTAATCTTGAAATCAATAAAGTGGATTTACAAGTGGAAGAGAACAACATCATTATCAGCATCAGAAAGATCTACAGAAACCTTCAAAATCTGGAAAATCAGATTTCCATCGCTGAACAAAATGTGGAAAATGCCAAGCTTACTTATGATATCAATCTTGAAAGATACAAAAATGGAGATCTGACCAGTATAGATCTCAACAGATTTCAAAGCCAGCTTTCGGAGAAGAAAAGTGCGCTAGCTGATGCCTTGATTAATTACAAAATGGAATTACTAAATCTTAAGGTTCAGTCACTGTACGATTTCGAGAAGAATGAACCAGTGATGATAAGGAATTATTAGTTATAGGTTATAGGTGATAGGTTTTAAGCTATTCTACATATAGAATAGACACTCTACCTACTACCTAACACCTAATACTTACTACTTAAAACTTACAACACTACTTAAATCTAACAATATGAAAAAGCTATTAACTTGGAGTACTCCCCTTCTATTGATGACTATTTTATGGTCATGCGGTAATGAAGAGTCCAATATTCAAACAGAAATAAAGATTCCCGTTTCGGTGGTCAGTATCAAGCCAGCAAGCATCTCAAGATTTATTGAGACCACAGGAACGGTATATTCTTCCAAAGAAGGCACTATGAAATCGGAAATGAGCGGACTTTACCGTATTCAACGAAATCCAGCTACCGGAAAGCCTTTTGCACTAGGCGATGCTGTAAAAGCCAATCAGATTGTAATAAGGCTTGAAAATGAGGAGTTTGTCAATGGTCTGCAAGTAGAAGGTAAAAGACTTAATTTAGAGTTGGCCGAAAACAATCTTGAAAAACAAAAATCACTTTATGATAAAGGAGGCGTTACCCAAACGGAATTGAAAAATGCCTCTATACAGTACGTGAATGCCAAATATTCCTTTGAAAATGCGGAGATTCAGTTGGCAAAAATGGCTGTAAGAGCACCATTTGACGGGGTAATAGTGGAACTTCCATACCATACCGATGGTGTGAAAATTGATCAGGGAACTGCGCTTTTTAGAGTCATGGAATATGATAAACTCTTAATGGACGTAAAACTACCTGAAAAGCATTTGCCTGAAGTCACTTTAGATCAACTGGTGCAAATTACCAATTACAATATTGGCAATGACACCATTGAAGGAAGGATCAGCCAAATTTCTCCTATCGTCAATCCGGATACGCGAACATTCCAAAGTGTTCTACAAATCAACAATGAAAAACGCTCACTACGGCCGGGTATGTTTATTAAAGCGGCTATTCTTTCTGAGAAACGCGACAGCACCATCGTGATTCCTAAAGAAACGGTAATCTCACGACAAGATGCTAAAGTGGTTTTTATAGTAGAAAATGGTATAGCCACAGAAAAGCAAATCACCACCGGACTCGAAACCATGGATGAGATAGAAGTATTGAGTGGACTGAAAATCAACGACCGATTAGTAGTCACTGGATTTGAGACGCTAAGAAATAAATCTAAGGTAAGTGTATTACAATAAATGCTGATCGTCAGATCACATCTAATGTTTCCATTATTTAACCCCAACTAAATTGAAAAAGATAGTTTCACTGGCCGTATCATACCCTATTTCCATCCTCATGATGGTTTTAGCGGTAATTTTATTAGGTACCATCTCTTTTGGAAAACTACCAATTGAACTGTTTCCTGATTTAAAGAACCCTACGCTATTCGTAGAATTAAAAGCGGGCATTAAACCGCCTTCTGAAATTGAAAAGCAATTTATAGAGTCGATTGAGTCTGTTGCGATCCGACAAAATGGAGCTGTAGAAGTCAGTTCCATTAGTCAAACAGGCTACGGACGCGTTACCGTTCAATATGATTGGGGTAAAGATATGGACGAAGCATTTTTGGATCTTCAGAAATCGCTCTCCAATTTCTCTTTAGATGAGGAGATTGAAGAATTCGTGATCTCCCAATTTGATCCTAATGCCACTCCTATCATGGTATTGGGAATCTATAACCCCAATTCTGCTGATACTGAAGCACTAAGAAAAGTAGCTGAGAATAATTTCAGAAATGAGATCATCCGACTGCCCGGAATTGCTGAAGTTAGACTTTCGGGTGAGCAGGAAAAAGAAGTGGTTTTAGAGACAGACCCAAACTTATTGGCTTCTTATGGACTTACAGTCAATGATATAGTAGCAAAAATAGAGAACTATAACCGGAACGTTTCTGGTGGATTTATTGAAGAGTTGGGTCGTAAATATGTCATTAAGGGACTAGGTATAATTGAAAATCCGGAAGACTTACAAGAGCTGGTAGTGGGTTATACCAGTAGAGAAAACAGCGGTACTAATCCCGCTTCCGCTCAAGTAAGTCCTGAAGCAGCCCAACAAGCTTCTGTACCACAGGCCTCAACAGCTGGCCAAGTTCCTGTGCTCTTGCGAGAAGTAGCTACACTGAAAATATTAGATAAAGAAGCCAACAGCATCGTGCGAGTAAATCAGCAACGAAGCTTGGGGATGTCCATCTTTAAAGAAACGAAATACAATACTGTAAATGCGGTAAATGAATTGACTGCAGCCTTGGATGGTTTAAAAAAATCTGTTCCCGGCTATGAATTTGTCGTGATTCAAAATCAAGGAAGATTTATTCAGGGCGCTATTGATGAAGTGAAAGATTCAGGACTTTATGGTGCACTTTTCGCAGTCATTATCTTATTCGTTTTCCTACGAAGAATAGGCTCTACATTGATCATTAGCATCGCTATTCCGGTTTCGATTATAGCCACCTTCAATTTGATGTATTTCAATGGTCTTACCTTAAATGTAATGACTCTTGGAGGTTTGGCTCTAGGAGCAGGTATGTTAGTAGATAATGCCATTGTAGTGGTAGAAGCCATTTTTCGAAGACGTGAAGAAGGCATGAGCGTAATAGATGCTGCTATCAAAGGAACGAGTGATGTGAGTGGTGCAATTACAGCCTCTACGCTTACTACCATAGTGGTTTTTTTGCCGATTGTCTATTTACAAGGACCATCCGGAGAATTATTTAAAGATCAGGCATGGACGGTGGCTTTTTCACTCATTTCCTCTCTGGCCGTAGCCATTTTGGTTATCCCAATGCTCTTTTCTCAAATTTTCCGCAAGGATAAGACCAAGCAAATGGAGAAGCCGCTTAAGTATAAGGCTTATCGTAGTTTCTTAGATAAAGTATTGCGCTACCGAATTGCATTTATTGTGATTTCATTTCTACTGGTTTTAGGTTCTTACCAACTGATCGAGATTATTGGCAGCGAATATATGCCGCAAGCAGGCACCAAAGCCATATCCGTTGACCTCAAGCTAAGCAATGGCACTCCGCTATCGAGAACATCTTCCACAGTGGATCAAATCGAAGGTCAGTTGCTGGTCCTTTTTGAAGGACAGCTTAAGCACGTGTATTCGCATATTGGCCCTGAGAAAAGCCAGTCTGGCATCGATAACGAAAATGTATATGATGAAAATAAGGCCAACATTAAACTCATATTCAAAGAGGATTTAGAGTTGGATATTACCACAGTAACCTCCACCCTATCGACTTATTTTGAGGGAATTCCCGGCATTACCGCCAGCTTCTCGAATGACGAAAGTGCGTTGAATGCAGTCTTGGGCGAAGAGCAAATGCCTTTGGTAGTGGAAGTGAGTGGAGCGGAATTTAAAACCCTAAGTGTTCTATCAGATTCTGTGATGCTCATCATGAACCGCAATGATAATATTTACGAGGCGGTTTCTAATCTGGAAGAAGGAGTACCACAAATCAAGGTGGATGTAGATAAATATCGAGCGGGATTACTACAGCTGTCGATTGATGATGTTATTAACCAAATCAAAGATCAGCTGGAAGGTAAAAAAGCGGGTACTTTGGAGCGTGGTGGCGAACTACAGGACATCATGGTCAAAGTACCGAAAATCTCGCTTTCAGGACTGGAAAATATGAGAATTAAAAGTAGCGAACGAGAATTCCCTCTCAGTGAGATTGCCGATGTAAGTGTGCAATATGCTGCTAATTCTATTTACAGAAAAAACCAAAGTAGAATGGTAACACTGGGCGCCAGAGTAAATCAGAATAAGCCTTACGATCAGATTGTGAAGTCTATTGATGCTTCCTTTTCAGAAATGACTGTGCCTCCTCAATACAAAATTAATGTAGCCGGTCAGGAAGAAAAACGTAAGGAGTCCATGGCAAACCTCACCTTCTCTCTTATACTTTCTGTGCTACTGGTTTATATGGTTCTGGCTTCTCAGTTTGAATCACTTTTACATCCCTTCACGATTTTGCTCACCATTCCATTGGCTTGTGTGGGAGCGCTCGTTTCTTTCTGGATCTTGGGAATGTCCTTAAATATGATGGCCTTTATTGGGATTATCATGCTCGCAGGAATAGCCGTGAACAATTCCATTATACTGGTGGACAGTATTAATCGAAATAAACGGAGTGGAATGGCTTTGAGGGAATCAATCTTAGATGCAGCGCAGCGCAGATTCAGACCGATCATCATGACAAGTCTAACCACAATTTTAGCTCTTCTTCCATTAACATTTGGTTTCGGAGAGAGTGCAGCGCTTCGTGCCCCAATGGCTATAGCGGTAATTGGTGGTTTAGTATCCTCCACATTGCTAACCCTAATTGTGATCCCGTGCTTCTATGAAAGCATCGAAAATCTAATCAGCAAGATTAGAGGAAGTAAAGGCGTACAAAACGAAGCGGCTCATGAGTAAGAACGGACTTTTACATACGATTATTAAGAGGAAAGTACTAGTTTCCATGCTATTCATTGGCTTTTCGGTGATGGGCTATATTTCCTATAACAAATTGCCAGTTGAGCTTTTCCCAAATGTTGAACTACCGGTATTGATAGTGCAGGTTGGCACAACTTCTGAAGTAGATCCAAAATACATGGAACGGGAAGCCATTGTGCCGCTTGAAAGTGCTATCAGTACGTTGGAAGGAATTGAAGAGATCACCTCTAATGCCGATAGCCAGCAAGGCATGATCTTTATTTCCTTCCGAAAAGGAGTCAACATCAAATACGCCTATCTAAAGTTGGAACAAAAAGTAGGCGCCATCAAATCTGATCTGGGGTCTGAATTTCTGGTCAATATTATTAAAATTGATACGGATCAGTTCACCAATGCTTTTATGGATTTGCAAGTACTGGGCAGCAGTGGCGTAGATCGGGTCAGAAATGTTACGGATCAATACATTACCGACCGACTGAACGATATTGAGGGCATTGGGGGCGTGGAAGTATTTGGTGGTCGTCAGAAAACGGTCGAGATCATCATGAATGATGCGGTCTGTGAAGCAAATGGGATTACACCCAATACCATCAGTAGTGTACTCTCGCAGAACTCTAATAAAAGTGCTTTTGCCGGACAGATTGAAAGAAATGGTGAACAAATTTTTGTCAATGTTACAGCCGAATTAAAGGACATTAAGAACATCCAAAACCTTGTCGTTTCAGAAAAAGGCCCTTTGCTATTGAGCGATGTAGCCGATGTCTTCTTTGGAGTAAAAAAGCAGACCTCTCTAAGTCGGATTAACGGAAAAGATGCCGTTTCCATTCGCTTATCAAAAGCTCCGCAAGCAAATCTAATTGCACTTTCAGAAACAAGTTTAGAAGCAATTGATGCCATAAATGAAGACCTGGAAGCATTGGGCGTGGAGATTGTGGTACAAAGCAATCAGGCTGAGTTGATGAACTCCAATATAGATCAGATTAAAAACCTGGCAGTGACTGGGGGTCTATTGGCCATTTTTGTTCTATGGGTATTTCTACGAAGGTTAAAATTCATTTTGAGCATTGCGCTCGCCATTCCTATTTCGGTCTATACTGCTTTCAATTTTTTCTATGCAGCAGGTATTTCTATCAATAGCCTTACGCTTATTGGTATGGCACTGGCCATAGGGATGCTGTTGGATAATAGTGTCGTGGTATTGGAAAACATCTACCGACATGTAGTCAATAAAAAGAAAAAAGAAGATGCTGTTGTAGACGGTACCAAGGAAGTAATGCGATCAGTCATTGCTGCTACCTTAACTACGGTCACGGTATTCCTGCCCTTTATTTTCTCCTCCAATTTCCTGATCACCATGATCGGAACGCATATTGGAATTTCCATCATTTCAACCTTATTGGTTTCTTTGGTCGTGGCGCTAGTTTTAATTCCGATGCTTGCACATTCTGCCATTAACAAAGAAGATCAGGAAAAGGCACCGCTAATTAAAAATGCTTCCATTCGCCAAAGGATGATCCAGATGTATGTGGTGATTTTGAAGTCCTGTTTTAGGAGGCCACTTTTTACGGTTATCGGTGGACTGGTACTGTTTTTCGTCACCATTGGGCTTAGCTTTTTAGTGAGTATGACGGGACCGACTGAAGTAGAAGATACGCAAATGAATATGTTTGTGACCATGCCACAGGGCGCCACATTAGAGACTACAGATCTGAAGACGAGGAGTATTGAGGAGAAAGTGATGGAAATCCCAGTAGTGGACAAAGTGATCAGTCAGATTTCCGAAGGTGATGCGGTACTTACTGTGATGCTAATAGAAGGATTTAAAGATTTAGACAGCATTTCTATACCAGACGTTCAAAACAAATTAAAGAGTATCAGCTCTAGTTTTGAAGATATGGACATTTCATTGGATGAGCCACCGCCTAGCAGAAGTGGCCAAAGTGGGGTTGGAAGTTCAGCTTCTAGTGATTTTGAAAGAATGTTAGGAATTGGAACTCCTACAGAACGCATTATTATCAAAGGCCAGGACTTTGAATTGATGAAAATCATTGCGAATGATATCAATAACTATGTAAGTGGATTGCAATCCATTAAAAGAAGTACGGTGAATATTAGCCCAGAGCGTCCAGAAGCTCATATTCTCTTTGATCAAAAGCGCATGAGTGCTAATATGATCACGCAGCAAAATGTAGCAATTGGCCTTAATGATTTCCAGCCTTCTTTTTCTTCTGGTTCCAACTTTGTGAGTGGTGGTGAAGAATTTGAAATCACCATCCAAACACAAAATCAAGTGAATCAGGCCGCTAAGGAGATGAAAGACCTACGAGAGATGCCTATTACAAGTACAACGGGTGTATCGCATTCTCTTGCTGATATTGGTTCTGTGATTTATTCTTCTGGAGAAAGCACCATCACCAGATTGAATCAGGAAAAACGAATTGAGATTACCTACAGTTTTATTGATGAAGTTACCAAATCAGAATCTCTCTTGGAATCTTCCCGAGTGGAAATTGACCAGGTTGTGAGTAGCGTCAATATTCCAAAAGGAATGGTGGTAGATGTAATTCACGATGAAGGCATGTATGATGAACTCTACTTCTTTATTTTTGCTGCTATTATGATCATTTTCATGATTTTAGCGGCAGTTTTCGAATCCATCTACTTGCCAATTGTGATCATGTTCTCGATTCCTCTGGCTGGCATAGGCGCTTTCTTAGGACTGACTTTCACCGGAAATTCACTGTTGAATGCGAATACCTTGATAGGATTGATGATCCTGTTAGGTGTTGTGGTCAATAATGGAATTATCCTGATTGACTATTCTCGGATTTTGAGAAGAAGAGGTTATAACAAATACCGATCCTTGATGATGAGTGGGATTTCACGCATCAGGCCTATCCTGATTACTTCCATTACCACTTTTGTGGCCATGTTGCCTTTGGCACTGGGAGATGCAGAATATGTGACCAGCATAGGCCAACCTTTTGCTGTAACAGTTATGGGCGGACTCGCTTTTGCTACAATCCTAACCCTGATCTACATTCCGACTATGAGTGCCGGGTTGGAAAGCGTATTACAGTGGTTCCGAAATCTAAAAATGAGCACTAAGCTCATACAGATTGCCCTCATGATCTTTTTTGCTAGCTTAATTTATCTGCAAATTGAAGGAATGCTTTGGCAGGTAATCTGGTTTCTTTCCGCTATTATTCTGATTCCGGGTGGTACCTATTTCATCATGACCTCGCTACGTCAAGCCAATGCTAAAATGGTAGCGCCAGATGAGGCTATGCATATTGAGATTCAAAACCTGACCAAAGTTTATGGTCGAGACAAACGATGGATTAGAGAATGGAAAGGCAATAAGCGTCTGTTTGATGAGCGTAATGAAGAACCGGTTTCCCGAAAATCAATCCTGCAAAATTCAATATGGCAAGGGGCATTGATTGCATTTCTGGTGTATTTCATCTATTTCTTTTTGGATAAGGCCTTCTGGCAACTGCTTTTTATGATTTCTCTGCATGCTTTATTGCTATCCATCTTCAAGGAAGTAGCACAACTAGCAGGAAAAGGACGGAAACTTATTAGATTTATCTATTCCATATTGTACTGGGGCTTTCCGATCATCAGTGCGGTATATCTCTATAGCGATATACAAGTGAAAGGCGTAGGGGTATTCCTGATCATACTATGGTTCACTGGTCTATTTCTGGTACGCGTAGCTAGAAAGCTTTCAGAAAAACCAGTGGTAGTTGAGCAAATTAAAGGACGTTTTGCTAAAATCAAAAGGTTGTATTATAAGCTATTGTTGGCTATTCCTTATGTAAAACCTAAGAAATCACAATTTAAAGCACTTAAAGGGGTGAGCCTCAATATTGAGCAAGGTATGTTCGGACTTTTAGGACCAAATGGCGCAGGTAAAACAACACTGATGAGGATTCTCTGCGGTATTATGGATCAAAGTTATGGTAAGATCTGGATCAATGGACATGACACTACTCTAAAGCGAGAGGAACTTCAAGGGCTTATTGGATATCTGCCTCAAGCCTTTGGAACTTATGAAAATATGACGCCATATGAGTTTTTAGATTATCAGGCCATTCTGAGAAAAATCAGCCAAAAAGATGTGCGGGAAGAGCGAGTTCAATACGTACTCAAAGCAGTGCATATGGATGAGCACCAGCATAAGAAGATTGGCTCTTTCTCTGGTGGGATGAAACAGCGAATTGGAATCGCACAAATACTGCTTCACTTGCCGAAGATTTTGGTTGTAGATGAGCCTACTGCCGGACTTGATCCATTGGAAAGAATCCGTTTCAGGAATCTATTAGTAGAATTGAGTCGCGAGCGGATTGTAGTTTTCTCTACTCATATCATTGAAGATATTGCAAGTAGTTGTAACAACTTAGCAGTGTTGATTTCTGGAAATATAGAGTATATGGGCAGTCCGACTACTATGGCGGAGCTGGCTGATGATAAAGTATGGGAGTTTCACCTTTCACCAGAGCAATTTGAAGCGAAGAAGGAAAATTATTTGATTGTTCATCACATGCGAGAAGGTGACCAGATTCGGGTAAAATGCCTTGCGGGTGAGCAACCAAGGGAAGATGCGGTGCATGTGCGGGCTAACTTGGAGGATGCGTATTTGTGGTTGATGAAGAGTAAAAATAATAAGGAAAAGAAGTTGGGAGAGGGATCCCCCCCCTAACCCGCCTCAAGGGGGAGCCGCACTGAACATTCTTTTACTTTTTACTTTGATAGTTGGTGGTAGTGGAGAAAATAGTGACAAAATTTAGTATTTACTACCAACAAAAATCCGTGAGTCTATCCCCTTGAGGGGATTATAGGGGGTGTTTTTTGATGAATTACAGCAAAAAAATGGCATAAGCATCTTTATTTTCAAACAGAACACAATTAACAAGACCATTAAAAATTTAGATCTTGTACAACAAACAAAAGACCTAATGTTATGAGCAAAAATAAAATCCTACCATACAAACCCTATCTGAAAAAACTAGCTCGAGAGCTAAGAAAAAACAGTACAATAGCAGAAATAATGCTTTGGGAACAGATAAAAGGTAGGGAATTAGGTTTTCAGTTTCACAGGCAGGTGCCAATTGATCGCTATATCGTAGATTTCTATTGTCATGAATTAATGCTCGCGATTGAAGTAGATGGTTCATCACATGATAATGAAGAAGGGGTAATTCTTGATGAACACAGACAATCAAAGCTTGAAAAGTATGGGGTGAAATTCTTAAGGTTTGATGATACTGATGTTAAGCAAAGCACAGAAAATGTGGTTGAGACCATTAAAGAATTTATTAAGCAATTGGAACACCCCCCTTCACCCCCCTCAAGGGGGGAGCAGCCCTGATCAACTTTAAATAGTAAATAGATAATGTGTAGATTTTAAAACCTAATTGTAAAAAAATAAAAGATAAGAATAAAGCATAATGCATTCTGATGATTTCAATCTGTGAGGCTATCCCCTTGAGGGGATTATAGGGGTGTTATTATTTAAAAATACTAAACAGAGACAAAATGAAAAACTACCTACTACTATTATATAAACTAATCACCTACAATGTGAAGGTGATATTTGCGAACAAATTCGTCTACTTTGTGCTGGCGTCTTTTTTGTTCTTTGCTTTTATTATCACAATTGCAATCTTTGACGATCCTGATTTTAATGAAGCGGTGATCTACGGATTCTTAGTATTTCCTGGCTTGCTACTGATCTTCTATCCTATGGCCTATGGGATCCAGAATGATGATGATTCCAAGATGCTGGAAACCATTTTTGGGATTCCCAACTATCGCTATAAAGTATGGCTAGTACGCTTTATATTGGCTGTTGGTGTTGCATTTGTAATCCTTTTAGTACTGGGCAGCATTGCCAACTTTACGCTTTACCGTTTTAGTCTGTTGCCAATGGTGGGGCAAGTGCTCTTCCCAATAACGTTTCTCTCCTCATTGGCTTTTATGCTTTCTACCTTAATCAAAAATGGAAACGGTACTGCAATTGTGATTGTGATTGTCTCTTTTATCTTTTTTATATTTTCAGAACCGCTTAGCAACAGTGTGTACAACGTTTTTCTTAACCCATTTTCCGAGCCCAGAGAAATGAGCGAATTTATCTGGCACAGTATCATTTTCAAGAATCGCTTGTATCTGATTGTGGCCAGTGCCCTTTGCTTACTTTATGGAATGTTTAACTTGCAGTTTCGGGAGAAGTTTGTTTAGGAATACATACCTAAATTTCATCCAAATATTTTTTGGTTAAGGGACTTTGAGCACTTCCTGTATTGAGAGTTGAAGTGGGCTCAAAAAGCATCACCCAAACTTCTTCTTTCGCCACTGGTTTGTGTTCAACACCTCGGGGCACAATCAAGAATTCGTTTTCATTTACTTCTACTGTTCGATCTCGATATTTCATTTTAAAGCTGCCTTTCACCACAAAAAAGAGTTCGTCCTCCTCATCGTGTTTATGCCACACAAATTCACCTTTCAGTTTGGCAAGTTTTACATGCTGACCATTCAGTTCGCCCACAATTTTAGGTGACCAATGTTCTGAAAATAGAGAGAATTTCTGTTGAAGGTTTACTTTATCCATTTTGTACCATTTATTACGTTGCTCGGTATTCACTTATTTCAAACAAATGACCATCCGGATCTCTAAAAAAGCATCTGGTTTCAGCACCATTTACTACAGGAGGTGTTATAAACTCAGCACCTCTGCCCTTTAAAATTTCATAAGACTTATTGCAATCTTGAACTCTGATTGTAAATGAGTGACTAACTGAGTCTTTATCAACTGGAGAAACAAAATAAGTATTGGGTTTATCTGCTGTGGGTCCAGCGGGAGTGACTAGTAAAATCCAATCCCCTAAGAATTTTAGTACCATTGAGTCTCCTCCGTACTCTCGGAAGATTTCAGCTCCTAGTACATTTACATAAAATGCTTTGGATTTAGCCATATCAGAAACCACTAAAATTGTGGTAAATTCGGAATTTTCGAATGGATTATAATCGTGACTCATGATAACAAATCTTTAGGTCCAAAAATATCGAGCGAAAAGGAATTGACCTTTTTTTAAAGATAAGAAAAATAGTTTAAAAGTACTTTTCGGCTTTTAAAGCTTGAAAGTATTACTATTCGATTTAAGGATTGCTCTAAATTGGTAATCTTTTAAATCCACTGGAGTTTGATTTGATCGCTAACTTTCGGCAAGAGATCATCTCTGTTGCGCTCATAAATGCTATCTGCAAAGAAACAAAAAAGGAGCTACAAGATCATTGCTCCCACTTGAATTAAAAAATCTTATTTAACATCAGCCAAAATCCAGTTTAGAATAGGATCTTTTCCATTCAAGTAATCTTCAAAACTTAACTTTATTTCTTTGTCAAGATGTAAATCTTTTGCTGCCACTCCATAAAATGAGTTGACCCAGAAAGTTTTTCCAAATGTGAAACTATCATCTTGCCAGTCATGTTCTGCATTAGCATCTGCTATCGTAATTTCGGAGTTGGGCATTCTGTACATATCTCTTTCGGCCCAAAACTTTAATCTATCACCCACTTCCTCTCCTACTACTACAATCTTATCTCCTGCGTAATATTTAATTCGAGCAGCCGTTACCAATCCTGCTGAAAATGTCATGTTACTTGTAACGAGATATATGTTTTTATCACTATCAATGATTTTTGGTGGCTCCGTGGCAAGATCAACTGGGATGATATAATTTCCTCCAGTGAAGTATCTTAAATCACAAACCACATCATAATCCGTTTTGGTTTTTAGTTCGTTTATAAACTCTTTTATTTCTCCCTTAAAGTCATCGGCCGTATCCCAGTATCCATTTATGCCAAAATATGCTAGTTTTTCAGTATCATCGAACTCATAGAAAACGCCCTCTTGCATTCTCTCTAGATAAAGAGGTTTGGTACTATTTGCGTTTAAGAGATGTTTCCAATCTGTATCATCATCACTTGGATATAAATCCGCCCAATTCCCGTAATAAATATCTTCAATTTCTTTTGTGTCAAAACTGGCTTTCAATGTGTCAATCCCTTTCAATAAAGTAAGAGTCATTGAATTGGGATCTGACAGCCCAATTCCATTGAGAATTTCCGGACTGTTCAGATAGTCTGTCATTTTAAATTCCTTCCATCTTTCGATTCCAGGTAAATATGGCTTTAGTTTTTGCTCGACCTCCGAAATTTCGATTGAATTGATTTCTAATACTTTAGCACCTAAATATTCTTTTGAAGCACTGTCGCTTTTTATGATATGAAGTCCATTAGAAAACCGATAGAAACGTAAAGGTATCTTGCTCATAAAACCAAGCGGAATTACAGTATGTCCATTATCAGCCATTGCTACGCATTTCGACAATTGTAGGATGATTTGAGGGTCTGAGAGTGAATCAATCTGTGACTTTAGATTGGACAGTATTAATTTGCAACTAGCTAAGGAATCATCAGGGAATGTTTCCGAACCTGTTAAATATTCATTCTGAAAGTAGGTAATGTCTTCAAGCCATTTTTGATTTCGTGATTTTTCTAAGCTGCGGTCTGCAGCATGATTATCAACGCATCCCTGCAGTAAAAGCATAAGTGTAAATATTAATCCTATTTTATTTAATGTGGTTAACTTCATGAGCTTAGGTTTAGTGATGGTTTATTTATTTGATAGGCTAAAAGTCAAACTTTTTTCCGTCATGAAATATTTTTTGTTACTGAAATGTATGTTTATCAGGATGGGATGTCTTCTATTATTGATGGAGTGTCTGAACTTTCTACATTTGACTGGACCATGAGCTACGCAGGAAACTGTGCCTATCAGTTAACTTCCTTACTTTACACAATTAATTAGTTGCATATAATTCCTTCACCTTTTTAAAGTCGGTCGAATCATTTATTTCGTAAAAATAGTACTGTTGCCATTTTTGGGTTCTTTTAGCTTGTATGCTTTTTACAATTTCCCAATTAGGATAAACTCGGAAGGCTCTTTTCCCTTCTTTTTTAGAAGTTGATAATATACCTTTTTCAATAAGCACAGATTTGGGGAAAACAAATTGTCCCAACTGCTTTTCAGTTATTACACTCACCACATAAAAATCGAATCTGTCAGCTTCTTCAAGCGGTGCAATTATTCCCTGACTGTTTCTTTTCCAGTACACTACGAACTGTCCGGCTTTTTTAGGCGTAATTTTAGCTTTCCTGCTTATAATACTCCTTCCATTCAACTCAAATCGGCAAGCTTCATATTCTTTGCTTTCGTCTTCAATTTGAAAGTCTGACATTTTTAGCCCACATTTTTCATAAACTTGAGTATTGATCTGCTTTAAATTATTGTTCATTCTCTTTAGTGTACTAAAAAGAGTAAAACTAGGAAATTTTTAGAATTTTGGCTGCTAGGTGGGGCTAAAAAAGAACCACAGCATTCTAATTAATGCTTCCAGGCGGCTACACAGCATTTCTTTACTATTTGAGCCTGAATCCTTAAAAAATCTCCAGCGATACCAAAAAAAATAGCAATGAGATAATTCCCATCGCTATTAACCTTAAATTGTCGTGCTTAGGATTGGAAGCAGTTAAGCTCTAAGACTTTCCATCTCTTCTATAGTAGCATCTAATTTATCGAAGATGCGCCCATACATAAGCCTCACATCAAAATTGTAAATCTGCTTGGAAAACAGCAGCATCAATAGTGTCACCACAGTAGTGAAGACCCACGCCATAAGCGGAACATCTCCTATAAAGATGACATCCGGAAATTTCGATCCTACTTCATTAACTAAGTCTTCCTGACTAGACCATGATGAAAAAAGCATGCTCATCACGATCAGGAAATAAATAGGATACGTAAAACGGGTCACACTTCCATTTTTCAACAGAATAGTGTCCAACCAGCCCTTAAATGATTTTAAATAATCGTAACTATTTTGGCCAGTTTCTACCGGCTCTATTCGCTCAATTTGTCTTTTACTAAACCAGGCTGTTACCAACATTAGGACCGATATTGCCAACCCTTGCCATACTGCATCGACCAAGAAGTAAAAAAGAGGTATTACAATAGCCATCCCAATAATTAACTTTAGGTTGAACTTCAATCTGCTTTTTATTTTATCCACAATATGTTTTGACTTCTGCTCGTATAATCTATTGATCTTTGGCAAATCCAAGCTACCCTCTTCAAGGAAGCCTTCTTTCCAAATATTTTCAATTGAATTTTTCATCTATAATCTTTTTAAGTCGTTCTTTAATTCTTTTTACTCTTACTCCAATATTATTCGGATTTGTACCCAGAATATCAGCGATCTCTTGTTGTGGTTTCTCCTCCAAATAAAGAAGTATCACAGCTCTATCAACTTCTGATAAGTGTTTTATGGCGGTGTATAATTGATTTAACGCTTCATTTTCAAATGCCTTATTGCTTACCGTAACTGAATCTGGTAGCACATCAGAGGTAAAATGAATAGGCTCATTATTTTTCTTCTTCTTTAGGAGCGTCAAGCATACGTTCAGAGAGATTCTATAAATCCATGTAGTCCATGCGCATTGCTCATTAAAGCTTTCTCTGCTTCTCCAGATTTGTAGACAAACTTCCTGATAGTAATCTTCAAAATCCTCCTGAGAATTGGTATACGCCCTGCAGATCTTGATAATGATGGCTGCATAAGGTACAATTGAAGAGTGATAAAAATCGCTACTCATTAGTTTTGCTTATTGATCCAGCTTGAGACCGTCTCCAGCACTAGGGGTTCCATGGTAGTCTCTATTTGAGCATATTCCTCCATAGAACCTGTCTCACAGATTTGAAATAAGTGGTTCATATTCTCAAATTCTTTTACAGTCACTTTTTTGTTTCCTCCTTCGAGCAATGCTTTTTTGATGACCTCTAGGTTACTCGGACCTACCTGCACATCCTTCGCTCCATTGATTGCCAGAACTGGGCATTCTACTTTTACCAATGTGGCTCTTGGATCATGATTTAAAAAATAAAGCAACCAAGGCCTAGTCAACTGAGCTATTTGCTTCTCTATATATTCTTCGGTGCTCATTCCTTCTATAACTACCTTATTTTTCTCCATCTGATGGCCAATGTAAACTTCAAGCTTATTTTTTAAAGTTTCCATATTCTCCTCATTATTTTTTACTAGCTCAAATATACCTTGCATAACGGCTACTTCATTTTTAATGTCCTGCTCATCAGCACCTTTTAACTTCCCTAAAAGCTCGATTTGCTGTATTGATATTTGCTCTCCAGTGACACCAGGCCCGGCCAATAGAACTATGAAATTCATAGGAATGTCAGCTGCCACCAATGGCGCAATTAAGCCCCCTTCACTGTGGCCTATTAGTCCAATTTTTTCCGGATTAATATCGTTCCGGTTCTTCAAATAACGGACAGCAGCTTTCACATCATTTGCAAAATCGGCACTAGTAGCGGCATTATGGTCGCCAGTAGAGGCTCCAAAACCACGATCGTCATAACGTAAAACTGCGATTCCCTGGCGAGTCAAATAATCTGCCAGCACCAGAAAGGGCTTATGCGTCATAAATTCCTCATCCCTATTTTGTGGACCAGAACCAGAAATCAGAATAGCTGTAGGAAAATTCTCCTTATTCTTTGGCAAACTAAGTGTCCCGGCAAGCGTCACTTCTCCTTCTTCGCTGCTAAAGCTTACTTCTTCAGCATAATACGGATAGGGTTTAGTCGGCTCTTGCGGTCTAACAATCTTCCTTTCGGCTATGGGTTCAGTAGAGAGGTCAAGCTGGAAAGACTGGTTAGCCTGATAAAATTTTCCTTTGATCTTGCTATCCGAAAGTGCTCCTTTGTACTGTGCTCCAATATTGGCGATCTGCAAATCTAATTGACCGTCAATAAATGTTACGGAACTAACCGGCATACCAAAGGCTTTTTGTGCTGGGCTGTCCATTGTTGCAGAATAGTTGCCTTCTGTTTCCGTAATATGGAAAATAAGTGGAAGCTCCATACCCTGGACTTTTAAGAGGCCATACCAATCGCCAGTTACTTGTTGAGCAGACGCTAGAAGCGGAGCCAGGAATACCAGAAATAATAATTTAATCTTTCGCATAATTTTATCTTTTCTTTATTAGTGGCTGAAAAAAAATAATCTTACACGCTGTCAATATTTTTTTACCTCCCATATCATTCATAAGGCAAAGATATTTCTAAAAGGAAATAAAATGTAGTTTATTAAGCTATGGAAATCCATACCTGAAAAATCATACTTATCCTCATAAATAATCTTAAGGAAAGCCGCTATCAGCTTCTAAATCAAATTATTTCGCTGTGCTTTTTGAACTGCTTCTAGCTTTGAATGTACTTGCAACTTAGCGTAAATATTTTCAATATGTTTGCGTATAGTAGAAGGTGACAAAAATAAATTTTCCGCTATAACTGTGTAACTCAACCCTTGGGCCAACTGCTCTAGCACAATGACTTCCCTTGGAGAGAGATTGATTTGCTCTGCATTTTTCTCATCAAAATTAATCGGGTTTCGTAGTAATTTAAGAGTCTTCAAAGCAATGGAGGGATTCATAGCTGCACCCCCATGTAATGTTTCTATTATGCCATTGAACAATAAATGTGGATTAATGTCTTTCAACAAATAACCATCGGCTCCGGCTTTAATAGCATTAAATATGTGCTCGTCATTATCAAAAACCGTGAGCATAATAATTTTGATATGGGGATACTTTTGTTTAACAATCTTAGTTGCTTCTATGCCATTCATTTTAGGCATTTCGATATCCATTAAGATCAATTCCACGCGACTGCTATCGTCTAATTTCTCTAATAAATCCTTTCCGCTACTCGCTGTAAATTTTATTTGAATTTCTTCAAAAAAAGACAATTTCTCCTTTATGGATTGAATCAAAAAACTGTTATCATCTACTATAGCTATTTTCATTGGTAGGTTAGTGCGATTTTATATTCCATGATGATACAAATATTTACTCAGGAACAATTAAGATTTCTAAATTAGAATTATGATTGTGACAGTAATATAAAAATAGCGCGAATTACATAGATCCAAAATAGGGCAATTGCCTTATTCGTTCACTGGCACTACTAATTGTACTTTAGTGCCTGGTTTTTGGTTCAAGATTGACAACTGACCTTCTATTTCCTCTGCTCTTTTTCTCATGTAATTCAATCCGTTGCCGATTTCTCGATTTTCCTTTTCAAAAATATCAAAGCCTTTCCCATCGTCAATAATTTCTACCACAACTTCATGAGAGTTTTGAATGAAATTGACTGTAATTTTTTGAGGATGTGAATGCTTTATGGCATTATTTACTGCTTCCTGTATGATACGATATACGTTAATTCCTTGCAACGAATTAAATGCCACACCTTCCTGTTTATTCCTAAAATTAACCTCGATTTCAATTCCCATTAAAGAAGCTTTGGCCGCCTCCATGAAATTAGTAATACGCGATTTTAGATCTTCAAGGGTTATTTCATCTTTATTCATGGCCCAAATGGTATCACGTAGATCTGTGATGGTACTTCTGGTGAAGGCAGCTATGCTTTCAAATTTAGGATAAATGAAGTCTTTGCTGAACTCATAATACTTCAGGTTGTCCAGTGAAGAGATAATAAATGTTAATTGGGAACCGATATTATCATGTAAGTCCTTTGAAATAGTTAGACGTTGCTCTTGTAAATTATTCTGGTTTTCTATTCGTACCAATGCCTCTTTTAACTGGTTTTCTTTAACGATTTGCTTGTTCCGCTGTTTCTGTTGTTTATACACTGCAAATCCAAAAATTGAGACTAAGAAAGCTAGACCAAAGGCAGAAATAAGCCAGTTAGTTCTATTTTTAATTTCCACCTCCTTTGTAAGGATGTCTGTTTGTATTTCAGCCAAAAGTTTTTCTTTCTTTTCCGTTTCAAACTGGATTTGCAACTCTTCTATTCGGCTGTTCACCTTTAGGCTGTTACTGCTATCTTTCAGGCTTTGAAATCTCTCTTTCCAGCGATAAGCATTTTCGTAATCCGATAAACTGAGGTAGGTGTTAGCGATCTGTTCATAGCAATATTGTTCCAGATGTTGGTATTTAAATTGCTTTGCCAGACTGGCACAACGCTTAAAATTTTCAAGCGCTTCTTTATATTTCTGTTCCAGCACTAAAATTTCAGCCTTTTGCACATAATTTACAGTAATGCCATAATTATCCGCTATTTCATTTCGGATGACCAAAGAAGTATCCAAATAGACCTTTGCATATCTATAGTTTTTCATTTCAGCAAAAGTGTTTGCAATATTGGCGTAGCTGTACCCCAGACCTGTGCTATCCTTCAGGGCCTTTTTGATTCGTAAAGATTTTTTCTGGTAGAGTAAGGCGCTGTCATTTTTTCCAATCATGTTAAGCACCACTCCATAATTATCATAAACGGGGTTAATTCCCACTGAATCGTTGACCTCTTCCAACAACTTTATGCTCATTTGCATGTATTGCTGAGCTTTTCCCAAATTATTCGACTTTAAATTATATCCCAAGCCACCATAGGCAATTCCAGCTTTGCCTATATCACCGATCTCTTCAAAAATTTTTATAGCTCTCAAGGATAGGGCCAGGCTTTCATCGATCTTATTTTGATAGGCTTTTAGTTGGCCCTGCTTAAACACCACATCGCCCAAAGAAATACTATCATTAAGTTCTATAGCGATTTGCTCTGCTTTTTGAAACAGTTTTTCTGCCTTTTCTACCTCTGCTACAAACTGCCCATAAGGAACTTGAGTAATGAGTTCCAGTTGTTTTTCGACAGAAAGCTTTTTAGCTGATTGTGTAAGACTATCTAAATACGTTGCTTCCTTTTGAGAAAAAGCAGGAAATGAAGCTAAGATGAAAAATAATATCCAACAGAATCGCATAGGTTTTATTTAAAGGCTGCGACTAAGATAAAGAAAAAAGCTATTTGATTTTAAAAAAATTCCTGAACCGATAAAATCAATTCAGGAACTTATAAGTGATCATAGCAATATTTGAATTGCTAATATTGCCTAATTTATCTATTCAAAGACTTCATTTAGATGGTATTTAATAAATTCGCTTCCAGCGAGGTACATTCCTTCTGCATACTTTTTACCATCTGGTTCAAGCCATTTAGTAGTTTCGCTGTAATTGTCACCTCTGATCATCACTATAGGATTTTGTAAAGTAGCTGTTGCCTGAGTTTGCTTAGAGTACGCCACTACTTTATCCTTTTCCAAAACCCCTGAAATTTCCAAGTCAGATTTCATAAAACCACTGTATTGAGATTCTGCACTACCTCCTATTTTTAATTTTCCTCTGGTGAAAGAAACATAACTGTTTAAAGCCACAGCCTGCTTATTCTTATCTATCAGGCTCGTAAGTCCTGCAGAAGTGTTTTCATCAGTAACATTATAAAGGTTTGCTAATCTGTAATTAATATACAATTTCACTTTAGCTTGATTACCGACATTCCAATCGTTGCCCACAGCAGAAAACACATACACCAGCGAAACATCGGCTACTAAAGCATCTTGCAGCTCCTGCGAAAGACTTTGAGGAGTTTTGTCGAAACCAGCCAATGTAGAAGACAAAGCATTTCTGTCTTTATAGAAATAAGAATAACCTGTGGGCACGACAGACAAAATGCCTGTCATGTCGGTTTCATACACGCTAGGGCCTGTAGCTTTTTTCCAGCCTTGATAGGTATCAGTATTTCCTGCTTCTTCCGCTGAAATAATTTCATAGCCTCTGGATTTCATATCATCCACAAAATCCTTATAAAGCTGATCGGCTTTTGATTGTATGGCATCTTTTTCCAAAGTAGCCAAGCCTACAGCAGCTTTTGCCTTGGCAGCATTTTTTATACTTCTACCAAAGCCACCTGCTTCCTTTTTATCAACCGCTTCTTTGTAAATTTCAAAGTTGATGTTAAAACTTGAGATATATAATTTTTTAATGCCATCATTGAGTTTTTTACTCTTAAAGGCATCGTCTTTAGGTTGAAATTTACCCAAATCTTGAGCGCTAAGTGTGTAAAATGAAAATAAGGCTAAAACAAGTAAACTAATTTTTTTCATGATTTTTGTGTGAATGGTTATCATACAAAATTGCTTTTAAATAGTAGCTGATTCAATAAGGCATTTGCCCTATTTTCTTGGTTTTTAGAAGAATAATTTTACTTAGGGCCACCGTAGGCAGTTAAGTCATCTAAAAAATACGGAGTAATTTCTACCTTATAAATTAGAAGCGATAGCAGGACTATTTGATATAAAATATTCTAAGGCGGATATTTAGTAGCAATTTTTAATAAAAAATTTATCTTTTTAAAACCTTTTCTATATTTACATGTATATACATATATTGTATCGACATTAAATAAAATATTATGACTCTAAGAGAAAAAACACAAGACATTTACAACCTAATAGGTGAAGGAAAATTATTAGATGCATTCGATAAATACTATGGAGAAAGCGTAGTAATCACCGAACCAAGAGGAACATGGACAGGCAAAGCTGAATGCAGAAAGCACGAAGAGGAATTTTTAGGTATGATAAAAGAATTTCACGGAATGGAAGTAACCGCAATCACTTCTGATGAGGAAGCGGGTATAGTAATGCATGAAACTTCTATGGATGTTACTTTTCAGGATGGTAACCGCGTAAATATGGAGCAAGTTGGCGTGCAAAAATGGAAAGACGGGAAAATCGTTCACGAAAGATTTTATTACCAATAGTAGCAAGCAATTTGGAGAGACACGAAAAGCAGATCGATTGGTCTGCTTTTTTTTTGCTCTTATGAGCATATTAATGGAATTCAATCAGGGCAGCCCATCTGCTGAAAAGAGTAAATCTGTTCTTTAATTAATTTCGATTCGGTTAAGAATGTTAGCTTCCGTAGATTTGCAAATAAGATGAATGAAACGCAACAATTCTTTCAGGAAATTAAACAAGCTAGAACAGCGGATACTTTTGTAAAGCTAACTTTAAGTAAACCAATACGAAAGTCGGCAGATTTAGAAAATGTATACCTTCGTGAAGTAGAGATTCAAAAAGAAAAAATGATCTCTTTCACTTACCGATTCAAGACGAATGATCAGGTAAAAAACTATTCCTTAGATGGAGCCATAGACGAATTGGCAATTCTGTTGAACTCTTCCTTTCGTATTGCTACTTTGTTTACATTGGAGAAAGACGTTGCAATTCGAATTAATAAAAAGGGCAAAACATCGATTGCTACCATCCCACCAACCTTCAGTGACAAGCTTCCTGTACATCATGACAAGCATAAAGTAAAGCGGGTTTCTGACAGTGAGTTCTTGTTTCATTTGGGAATAAAGGATAAGCAAGGAAAACTTATCCCTAAAATGGCCGACAAGTATAAGCAGATTAATAAGTATTTAGAGATCATTGATGATTTGCTTAAATCTACCCCACTGCCCAAGAAAGTAAATATAGTGGATATGGGATCTGGCAAAGGCTATTTAACATTTGCTCTTTATGATTTCTTGCGAAACACCCGCCAGTTGGATATACAAGTAACTGGGATAGAGCTAAGAGAGGACCTAGTAACCTATTGCAATGAGGTCGCCAAAAAATGTGGATACAGTAGCCTATCCTTTATTTCAGAACGAATTGAAAATTACAATGCGGATAGAATAGACGTACTGATAGCCCTTCATGCGTGCGATACAGCCACTGATGATGCGATTTATAAAGGCTTAAGGTCTAAATCATCGCTAATTATTTGTGCCCCCTGTTGCCATAAGCAAGTACGACAAAGTGTTAAAGGGACAACTCAGGAAAACCCTATCCTTAAATACGGTATTTTTCAAGAACGCCAGTTTGAGATGGTAACCGATACCATACGGGCGCTCATTTTAGAGAAAAACCAATACAACACAAAAGTATTCGAATTCATCTCTAATGAACACACAAGAAAAAATGTAATGTTAGTGGCAACAAAGGCAAGTAAATCTCCCAATATTGAAGCAATCGAAGCCAAAATCGAAGGTTTAAAAAAAGAGTATGGAGTTGCAGAACATTACTTGGAGACACGAATAGATTAGAGTGGACAATTAAATATTCCCTATCAAAAGCTCTAGTTTCTAATCTTTTGAGCATTACTATTTTTTCTTTGTATGAACGACTCTAGCTATTTACCCTATAGAGATTAAAGTTCCAAATAGGTGAAAAATCTAAAAGACAGAAAATTATGTTGTACGAATTCGATTGCTACTAAACCTTCAGATAGGCTAGCACATAATTTCAAATATTATTAGTTTAGGAGTGATCTGACAGTTTAAATATTATTCTGTATAAAATTGTCTTATTTAGAGAATATTTTAGCTAATTCCTGAATTCTCAATATTACTATATAGGTTTCAAACCCTCTCATTAAATTTTATAGCCATCCATTATATTATAAATCCAATTTTTTATACATTAGGCATTGATTTAAAGCTTCATTCCCTATGAATTTCATAAAATTTATCTTCCCCTTTCTTATTTCATTGGCTCTGGTTGTGGGCTTAAATAATAAATGGGGACAGGTTCCTCCGTTAGGAAAGTTTCTCGATCCTTATAATGGGTTTTGGGCTAATTCCGAAAACCAAGATATTACATTTAAAGAGAACCCTGTTATCACAGGTTTAAATGAAGAAGTCAGTGTCTATTACGATTCCATTTTAGTTCCTCACGTTTATGCTAACAATGACCATGATTTGTACATGGCCCAAGGATACGTGACGGCACAAAATCGCTTATGGCAGATGGAATTTCAAACACATGCTTCAGGTGGAAGAGTTTCAGAAATTATTGGAAAAGATGCACTGGATTTCGACCGCTATCAAAGAAGAAACGGACTGCTTTATGGAGCTGAGAAAGCTGTAAAACTAATGGCTGAAGATCCGATCATTGGACCAATCTTAAATGCTTATACTGAAGGTATCAATCAGTACATTGCTTCTTTAGAATACAAAGACCTTCCCATTGAATATAAATTATTGGACTATCGGCCTGAACCATGGACCAATTTAAAGTCAGGACTACTACTTAAGTATATGGCAAATGACTTAGCCGGTGGTGATAGTGATGCAGAAAACACTCAATTATTAAAAATGCTAGGAAAAGAAAGATTCGATTTCTTATTCCCTGATAGCTACAAAGATTTCGACCCTGTAATTCCTAAAAGCAGGAAATGGGATTTTGCAGCAGAAACTGTTGAAAGACCTGATTCTATTGAATTCCCTCTGGTTTTTCCCAACAATAAAGCTCCACAACCTGATCCGCAAAACGGAAGTAACAATTGGACTGTTCATGGAAGTAAAACATCTACTGGAAAACCAATCCTTGCTAACGACCCCCATCTTGGGCTTAATCTCCCCTCAATATGGTATGTGATGCATTTGAATTCTCCTTCCGTTAATGTTTATGGATCCACTTTGCCGGGAGCTTTGGGAGTCATAATTGGCTTCAATGATAGTGTTGCTTGGGGCGTTACTAATGCTACCAGAGATGTAAGAGACTGGTATCACATTACTTTCAAAGATAATGATAAGAAAGAATATTATTACAATGGTAAATGGTTAAAAACCCAAAAAGTAATCCAAGAATTCGAAATTCGTGGCGATGAAAACTACTTTGACACCATTTTTTATACTCATCATGGCCCTATTGTTTATGATGAAAACTTCAGATCTGAAAATAATAAGTCAAATTTTGCATTGAGATGGACAGCTCACGACCCATCAAACGAACAATTGACATTTCATCTTCTCAACAGAGCTAAAAATTATGATGACTATAAGAATGCTTTGACTTTTTACGATTGCCCTGCACAAAACTTTGCTTATGCAGATGTTCATGGTGATATAGCTTTATGGATCAACGGAAAATTCCCTTTGAGATGGGAAGAGCAGGGTAAATTTATAATGGATGGCTCTAGAGCAGACATGGATTGGGCTGGTTTTATCCCAAGAGAACACAATGCTCACATGAAAAATCCTAAACAGGCTTATTTAAGTTCTGCCAATCAAATCCCTGTTGATAGCACGTACCCGTACTATCATTATGATAGAGGGTATGAGCATTATCGCAATAGAAGATTAAACCGAAAACTAGAAACACTTGAAAATATCACGGTAGAAGACATGATGCGTTTGCAAAATGACAATTTTTGGCTCATGGCATCTGAAATTTTACCTAACATCTTGGGTAGTCTAAACCGAAATAATATGAATGAGGAGGAAAAAACCGCATTTGATGCACTATCCAATTGGAATTATATGGCGGATCAAGAAATGACAGCCCCAGCCTACTTTGAAATTTTATGGGATAACTTGTATCGTAATTTATGGGATGAATTTTATGGACTAGAGAATGCTGTTAGAAGACCGGAATTACCTGTTACTATTCAGATTTTAAAAGATAGTATTACTGATCCTTATATAGATTATCAAAAAACTGATAAAAAGGAAAGTATCAATGACCTCTTTCACATGAGCTTTACTTCAGCTGTTGATTCCATTGAAAATTGGAAATCAACCAACGATAAAGAACTGACTTGGAGCAATTTCAAAAATACTACGGTCCAACATCTTGCTCGCTTAGCTCCTTTTAGCACCAAGAATATTCAAATCGGAGGAAACAAGCATATTTTAAATGCCACTTCCGGGAGACATGGTCCTTCTTGGAGAATGTTAGTGTCATTGGAAGAACCAATTAAAGCATATGGTGTATATCCGGGAGGCCAATCTGGGAATCCTGGTAGTTACTACTATGATAATTTAATTGAAAAGTGGAGCAACGGTGAATATTACGAATTGGAAAATAAAGCTAATGCTTCCGACCTGCAAAATATTATTTTCACTCAAACATTAACCCCTAAAGCAAAATGAAATTTATCATCAGAACTATAATAATTGTAGTGGCAGCTCATTTTTCATTGCTCTATTTTCCGTGGTGGTCAATGGCTATTTGTGCGTTTTTCGCAGGAGCAATTATAGCAGGGAAGAACTTAAGTACATTTTTCAGCGGATTTATCGGGCTTGGCATTTTATGGTTAATCCAAGCATTCCTTATCCATAATGATTCAAGCGGTATGCTTTCCAATAAAATTGCCGCCTTATTTAATTTAAGCGATGGGATTTATATGGTGATAATTTCAGGCGTTGTCGCTGGATTGATTGGTGGCTTCAGCACCTTATCCGGATTTCGCTTTCGAAAACTTTTTAGTAGGGATAAAAGTAGAGAATTATATAGATGAAATTGATATAATAGTTTTTAAAAAAAGCAGTCAAATTATAGAATCTGACTGCTTTTTCATTTATAGGTATTTGAAAATAGAAATTAAAGAAAGTGAAATTAATCCATTAACTTAACTCCAGAAGCCACAAATTTATAATCCATTCTTGGTTCAGTAATTTCAGCAATCTCTTCTTCAGATTTTCCACCATCTTCAGCAAAATGCTTTAAGGTTTCCACATCAGTTTCTTCTTTCTTAGCAGTCCCTACCATCTTTACTGATTTCCCAGCTAGGTCCTTCGGCATAAAAAAGCCGTAATCCTTGAATGTTACTCTCATTGATTCTCCGTTTGGCAAATCAACTTTCATCCAACATCCCTTTGCTTGGCAAACCTCCGTTACTTTAGCCTCAACAACTGCCATAACAGAATCATTTGAATCCATCTCTCTCACTAAACTAGCTAGTTGAATTTCATTTTCAATACTAAAAGATTCACCCAAAAAGGCATCGGTTTTTTCCATTTCAACCGCCTGTTTTTCTTCCGCTTCAGAAGTCTTTTCAGAGCTATCTTTTTGACTACATGCTGTAAATCCTACAGCAACCACTAGAATTGATACAAATATATTTTTCATAAGTTTTTTGATTATTAATACGAAGGTAATTTTTATCTCGTTAATAAAAAAGAAAAATATCAATGCAACTTTTTAGGGTTTGGCATAATCATTGTAAAAGAAGTTTATAAATAGGAACAAAATGGAAAAGAGTAAAAATTTGAGCCGAAATGTTTTCTTAGCCATTGGAATATTAGTCGGCATTTTGATTTTTCTTTTAGGCTCACAGCTTAATGCTAATTTAGGCCATGCTCAAAAGCAAGAGTTCAAAAACGAACAGCTTGAAGAACCAAATCCTATTGTAAAGAAATTTTTTAGTTAGTTTTAGTTTAGTGATTAGTTGGTTAATGATTAAAGGTGCTCACGGGCACCTTTTTTTATGCCTTTTTTTGAAAAGATTACCGTAATCTATTCCTTCCCAAGTCAAAAGCTTTAATTTTGCACTTTCTATCATTTAATCATAATCAATAATAGATTAATATACGCAGCATTATGTCAGAATATCAGTTCAGAGAAACCGAAAAGAAATGGCAAGCCTACTGGGAGAAAAACCAAGTATTCAAAGCAGAAGACAACTTTAATAAACCAAAGTACTATACACTAGACATGTTTCCCTATCCATCGGGAGCAGGATTGCATGTTGGGCATCCTTTAGGATATATTGCTTCAGATATTGTTGCTCGTTACAAAAAGCAGCAGGGTTTTAATGTATTACATCCTATGGGATTTGATTCCTTCGGACTTCCTGCTGAACAATATGCTATTCAAACTGGGCAGCATCCTGCAATCACTACAGAGCAAAACATTAATCGATACATTGAACAGCTGAAAAATATTGGTTTCGCCTATGATTGGGATAGAGAAGTTCGTACTAGCGATCCCTCTTTTTATAAATGGACACAATGGATATTTATGCTATTATTCAATAGCTGGTATGATAAAGTAGATGATAAGGCAAGACATATTCTAGTGCTAGAAGAGCACTTCGAGAAAACTGGTAACCAATTGGTGAAAGCAGCCTGCGATGAAGAAGTTGAGCCTTTTACAGCAGAAGATTGGTTCAATTACTCTGAAGAGGAAAAACAAAAAACTCTGCTAAAATATAGAATTGCGTACTTATCGGAAGCAGTAGTGAACTGGTGTCCGGCTTTGGGCACAGTACTGTCCAATGATGAAGTCAAAGACGGATATAGCGAAAGAGGAGGACATCCTGTGGAGCGAAAAAAAATGATGCAATGGAGTATGCGAATATCAGCATTTGCTGATCGCCTGCTAAGAGGATTGGAAGAATTGGATTGGCCAGAGCCTGTGAAAGAAATGCAACGCAACTGGATTGGGAAGTCAGTTGGTGCTCAATTAGGTTTTCAACTTTCTAAGAGCGAGGAGAAAATAGAGGTTTTTACCACCAGAATTGATACTATTTATGGAGTGACCTTCATGGTATTGGCTCCAGAACATGAATTAGTAGAGAAAATCACTACTTCAGCACAAAAGGAATCAGTAAAAGATTATGTAAACATTGCTAAAAATCGTTCTGAACGGGAAAGAATGACTGAAGTAAAGCGTGTTTCAGGAGTCTTTACTGGAGCATATGCTATACATCCTTTCACCGAGGAAAAAATACCAGTATGGATTGGCGATTACGTATTAGCGGGCTATGGAACAGGTGCTGTAATGGCCGTTCCTTCCGATGATGATAGAGATAAAGCATTTGCAGAGCATTTTGAGCTACCTATCGTAGAAGTCGTGGAAAATGATAAAATCATCAATTCTGATTTTTTATCAGGCCTGAATATAAAAGATGCTCAAATGAAAGCTATTGACTTTTTGAAAGATAAAGGAATTGGTTATGCTAAAATTAACTATAGAATGCGAGATGCTATTTTCAGTCGTCAGCGTTACTGGGGAGAGCCAGTTCCGGTTTACTTCAAAAATGATATTCCTTATTTATTAGAAGAAGACCAATTACCATTAAAATTACCTGAAGTAGATAAATATTTACCAACGGAGGATGGTGAACCTCCTTTAGCCAGAGCCAAAAACTGGAAGACAGAGGAAGGATATAACTTAGAAAAAAGCACCATGCCAGGTTGGGCAGGTTCTAGTTGGTATATGTTCCGGTATATGGATGCCCAAAATAAGGATGCATTTGTTGATGAAGAAAAGCAAAAGTATTGGGAAAATGTAGATTTATATATCGGAGGTTCAGAACATGCCACTGGACATTTATTGTACTCTCGTTTCTGGACAAAATTCCTCTACGATTTAGGCTATATCAGCGTAGATGAACCATTCCAAAAGATGATTAATCAGGGGATGATTCAGGGAAGAAGTAATTTTGTTTATAGAATTGAAGGTCAGAATAAATTTGTCTCTCATGGACTAAAAGACGAATACAAAACACAAAGTCTTCATGTTGATGTCAATATTGTACATAACGATACCTTGGATTTAGAAGCTTTTAAAAGATGGAGACCCGAGCATGCAGATGCTGAATTCATCCTTGAAGACGGGAAGTACATTTGCGGTGCAGAAGTAGAAAAAATGTCTAAGTCCAAGTACAATGTGGTCAATCCTGATGATGTGATTGAAAAGTACGGAGCAGACACTTTAAGACTTTACGAAATGTTTTTGGGGCCACTTGAGCAGTTTAAACCTTGGAATACTAATGGAATTGACGGAACTGCAAAATTCTTAAAGAAACTATGGCGATTATTTCATGATGCAGATGGTAATTTCAAAGTGGCAGAAGGCGAGCCAGAAAAGCAAGCATTAAAAGCCTTGCACCAAGCCATTCAAAAAGCGGAATATGATATCGAGTATTTCTCCTTCAATACATCAGTTTCTACTTTCATGATTTGCGTGAATACATTAACTGAATTGAAATGCAATAATAAAACAGTATTAAGTGATACAGTGAGGATAATAGCTCCATATGCTCCTCATATCTGTGAGGAACTGTGGTCACTATTGGGTAATGAAGGTAGTATTTCGGAAGCAGGTTGGCCAACTTTTAATCCAGATTTCATTAAAGAAGATGCTCATACTTATCCTGTATCGGTCAATGGAAAGCACAGAGATAATATGACTTTTGCTCTAGATGCAGCAAAAGAAGATATTGAAAAAGCTGTTTTAGAAAATCCTAAAGTGCAAAAATGGATTGAAGATAAGCCAATCAAGAAAATGATTATTGTGCCCAAGAAAATTGTGAACATTGTAGTTTAAGCGGCCCAAGGTAGGCGCTTTGACTATACTTGTACCGCATTATGCAACTTTGGCAGCTGGTGCAAGCGTCTCGCTTGTGCCTTATTACATATAAAGACGTTCTATTTTTAATAATTGAATAAATTCTATGAAAAGCAGTGCAGTAGTCCATGAGTATTTTAAAAGAGTTTTTGATGACTATATAGTCCTAGTACAATTGAATCCTATGGACTTCAGTGGATTGGAATTAATTGTTCATCCTGACAAAAAACTAGAGAAAACCAAAATGCAATTTGATGAGGACATCAAAGAGGATTTGGAAGTTGATGAATTTAAACCGATCTCGGCTTTAGAGTTCAATTTATATTTAAAAGGACTGGCTTGATAAAAGATATTAAAAATGCCTAAGCGGATTATTGAACTTGCAACATACCTTAACTACAAATATAACTTGCGCAAGAATCTCGCTTGTGCCGATGCTAAAAAAAATTAGATAAATTTACAAGCCTAAAACTATTCCTACCTGATTTGGACCTAATTGCACATGTGATAAAAAATCAGAAATCTGACTGCTGTGCTTGCTGTGGATAGTATGCAGAGCAATATCAAAAACGAAAAGAAAGCAACCTTGTAAAATCACCGATTTACCATAGCCTCTTAATCTTTCTGGTCTGTTGGTAGTATTTTTAGCTTTCTCAATCAAATAAAATCCGCCAGCTATATAAGCCAAATCCAAACCCGCATTGAATAACAATGTTTTTTGAAAAGATACTTGATCGTCTAATAATACGGAAGCATTTTCTGGTATTTCGCCAGTAGCTGTGAAATAATAACCTGCACCTGCAATTCCTAGGTTCACTACATTCCAGATCAGGTTCATTTCATGAAAATAAGCAGTCTGCCCGCTGCCTTGACTCCTTCCAATAGCTCCTGAAATCATGTTTCCAACAGCCCATGTGCCTAAAATGGCCATCCCCGTTTTTCTAACTTTTACATCATTTTTGTATGCTTCTAAGAGAGAATCATTTTGAGCAAATCCTTCAATTGTAAAAAATAACATAAAAAAGATGAACAGCAAGCAATACTTTTTCATAGTAAATAACTTTCAATTTGTTTGAATACTTACAACATAAAGCATCTAAACTTACACTTTGTTTACATACTAATTCTTTTTCAAAAAATCATGGCAGAAATTGATCAGCTCACTAAAAAACAATTCAAATTCCACTTCAAAGGCTTTATGATGCTTTTTCAATTCAGCAACCGACTGCTCCATTTTGGAGTTAAACTTTGAGCGATTTGCCATACCATGCATAACCCGTTCAATTCCCTCAAAATATTGATAGTTGTACAACCAATCGTGCTTTATCATGAAAGGAAGCATATAAAGGACCTTTTTGGGCAATATGCTGATATAGCTTTCCAACATTTTATACTGCTGATCAACATATACCCTTAAATCCCGGTCGTGATAATTTCTCCAATTTCTGGCTAAATAATGATCATAATAAATATCTACAATCACACCTGCGTAATGACCATATTTAGGCCTTAACCTATCTTTGCTCTTTTGCACAACAGAATGATGGTCTGTGAATTCATCTATTGCCCAATGCATTTTGATGCCCTTATTAATGGTTTCAGTATAATTCTCCATGTCGGAGGCTTTTACAAAATCACCAATGAAATTGCCAATTTTAACTTCATCCAATTCACCTGATAGATACAAATGCGCCAAAAAATTCATGATTTTCAATATAAGGTAATTCAATCAATAATTCCCTAACATTTTGTATATTGCTCATTGATGTGATGATTTTTTAAACCATGAAATTTGAGTTGGCATTGACTACTGAAAAAATACACTCCCATTTAATCCATTTATATCAGCTAGCCAAAATTGATAATCGCTTCGTAAAAGAAGAAAAAAGATACCTCTATGCTTTAGGTAGAAAGAATGACGTCACTGAAAAAGAGGTTGATGACATCATAGAAGACTCATCAACTCTAGCCTTTCATGAACCGGAAACGATTAAAGAAAAAATCATTTTTCTATATGAATATATTCAAATGATGTTGGTCGATAACAAACTGGATGAGCGCGAGGCTCAAATGTGTGCAATAATTGCAGAAAGAATGGGGTTGGACAGAGGATTAGTTGGCAGCATGACCAACTCTATTGTGACGGCTAAAGACGAAGATGAAAAGCCTGAGTTAAGTGATCAGGAATTATCATTATATATCACTAACCCTGATGATTTACTTTAATATTGGATATAAAAATAATACGTAAAATTAACATTATATGAAAAAGCTATTACAAGTCTTAATATTGGGCTTTTTAAGCACCAGTTTATGTGCACAAACAAGCTATTTGCATTGTGGAAAATTAATAGATGTGGAGAAATCCAAAATCTTAAATGAAATGACCATTATCGTAGAGGGCGATAAAATACAGTCTATTAAAAATGGATATGTAGAAGCACCTGAGGGTGCTCAGGCCATTGATCTAAAATCAAAAACAGTAATGCCAGGATTATTCGATATGCATGTGCACCTAGAGAGCGAAACCTCAAAGGATGGGTATATCAAAAGATTTACTTTAAATGATGCCGATATTGCTTTTCAGTCCACAGTATATGCTAAAAAAACATTGATGGCAGGCTTTACTTCGGTTCGTGATTTGGGTGGAAGTGGAGTTAACAGCAGCTTGAGAGATGCAATAAATAAAGGCTTTGTAGATGGGCCAACCATTTATTCTGCTGGAAAATCAATAGCAACAACAGGAGGTCATGCAGACCCAACTAATGGCTATAAGGATGACCTAATGGGAAATCCAGGGCCTGCAGAAGGTGTTGTGAATAGTCCGGAAGAGGCAAGAAAAGCAGTCAGACAACGCTATAAAAACGGAGCAGATGTTATCAAAATCACCGCGACTGGTGGTGTTTTAAGTATGGCTAAAAGTGGTCAAAATCCTCAATTCTTTGAAGATGAATTAAAGGCTATTGTAGAAACTGCGAATGATTACGGAATGCTAACTGCAGCTCATGCTCATGGGGATGAAGGAATGCAGCGTGCCATAAGGGCTGGAATCAAAACCATTGAACATGGTACTTTAATGTCTGAAGAAACTATGAAATTGATGAAAGAATATGATACATATTATGTCCCGACCATTACAGCAGGCAAAAGTGTAGCGGAGTTAGCAGAAATTGAAGGCTATTACCCAGAAGTCGTAGTTCCTAAAGCAAAAGCAATAGGGCCAAAGATTCAAGATACTTTTAGCAAAGCTTACAAATACGGTGTTAACATCGCTTTCGGAACCGATGCTGGGGTATTTATACATGGTGATAATGGAAAGGAATTTGGCTATATGGTAGAAGCAGGAATGAAACCCATGGAATCCATTATTTCTGCAACTGTAACTCCAGCTAAGCTTCTAAATGTTTATGACCAATATGGATCAATTTCACAAGGCAAAATTGCTGATATAATTGCAGTAAGTGAAGACCCTACGGAAAATATCAGGACGATGGAATCAGTAGATTTTGTAATGAAAAAAGGAAAAATTTATAAAAATCAATAATTTGAGTTAATTGTTCAATACTAGAACGTAGAAAAAGGTCACGGCTTGGATTTGCTTAATTCTAGATGCCAAATTCACATCAATTTTAGCCCATAATTATTTTAAGTACTTATGGGCTTTTTTGTTGAAAACCCAGCACGCTAAAGGCCCCTTTAAATAAGACATTCACTCGTCATTTTCAATTAAATAGGTCATCCCTCGTGTTCAAATACGAACGATCGACTGTCCGTATTTAAGACTGATTCAAGCATCCATGTACATTATAGCTGAGATATAGACATATGAGCTATTGGCACAACAATTGAATTATGCTTTTAAAAACTAACTAAAATCATGATAAAGTTCTTACTTTGGTGTATACTACTAGTAATATGTTGGCCTTTGGCAATTATTGTGCTATTTATTTACCCTATAATTTGGTTGATACTACTTCCTTTTAGATTGCTAGGTTTTGCAGTTGGCTTTTCCTTTAGCATAATCGCAGGGATTTTCTTATTCCCATTTTTAGTTGCAGGCAGAACTTAATCTTTCGATTTTCATAATTTACGGATATCTAGTAACCTTTTACTAGCTCCAACGCTTATCTTAGCAAGATTAAACTTGTAAAATTCAATTATGGATAAGATAGCAGAAGACTTTCTATTTAAATATTTAAATAACGCAGCACCAACGGGATTTGAGACCAGTGGCCAAAAACTTTGGCTAGATTACATCAAACCTTATACAGATGAGTTCATTCAGGACAATTACGGAACTGTAGCGGCAATTATCAATAAAGATGCACCATATAAAGTGGTGATCGAAGCTCATGCTGATGAGATTTCATGGTTTGTTAATTATATTTCCGATGATGGCTATATCTATGTAATCAGGAATGGTGGTTCAGATCACCAAATTGCACCCTCAAAAAGAGTAAATATACATACTGAAAAAGGGGTGGTCAAAGGAATTTTCGGTTGGCCAGCCATACATGTCCGCAATAAAGAAAACGACATCAAACCAGAATTAAAAAATATATTTGTGGACGTTGGAGCCGATAATAAGGAAGAAGTTGAAAAAATGGGAATTCATGTAGGTTGCGTTATTACTTTTGATGACGAGCCCATGTACATGAAAGATAAAGATTACATTGTTGGTCGTGCACTAGATAATCGAATCGGTGGATTTATGATAGCGGAAGTCGCAAGAAAAATCCATGAAAATAAGGACAAAATTCCTTTTGCTTTATATATAGTCAATGCTGTTCAAGAAGAAGTGGGATTAAAAGGAGCCCAAATGATAGCACAACACATCAAACCAGACGTGGCCGTTATAACCGATGTATGTCATGATACTCATTCACCTTTATACAATAAGATTGAAAGCGGTGATCAGAAGTCTGGTGGAGGTCCGGTTTTAACTTACGGACCGGCAGTTCAAAACAATCTTTTAAAGATGTTGATAGAGCTGGCGGAAAAAGGGAATATTCCTTTTCAAAGATCAGCAGCAAGCCGAGCTACTGGCACTGATACTGATGCATTTGCGTACAGTAACGAGGGCGTTCCGTCTGCTTTGGTATCACTTCCACTTAAGTACATGCATACGACTGTAGAAATGGTACATAGCAAGGATGTACAATCAGTTATTAATTTATTACATTCATTCATTGTAAACCTTAAAGACAAGCATAATTTTAGATACGATTTGTCTTAATTTATCAAAATATTACTCCTGAAAGCTATTGAGGCTTTTTCGATTTACTGATAAAAATCATAATCCTACCTTTGTAGAGTAAATTATCAATAAACACAAAATGAAAAGAATCAGTAGAGTATTTATCGTAGTCGCATTAATGGCTTTTGGTTTTTCTTTAAAATCAGGAGAAAGACCAATGCATGAAATCCATTCTATGCTCATGTTTAATTTTATTAAATATGTGGAATGGCCAGCAGATGCCAAATCAGGTAATTTTGTTATTGCAGTAGTAGGTGATGAAGACGTTGCTTCTACCATTCAAAATTTTTACGCAAAGAGAACCGTGAAAGGACAGACTGTTAAAGTGGTAAATGTAGATAATGTTAGTGCCGTTAATAATGCTCATGTTCTTTACTTATCAAGCAACAGAAGCAGAGAATTTGACACAGCAAAAGAAAAATTTACAGGAAAATCTACCTTAATGATTACAGATAAAAATGGTTTGGGTAAGAAAGGAAGCTGTATTAATTTTCAAGAAATAAACGGAAAATTAAAATTTGAAATCAACCAAGAATCCATAAAAGGAAATAACTTGAAGGTTTCAAATCAATTATCCAGCATGGGAATATTGATTTAATAAAATATAGTGATTTAGTTTAGTTTTTTACCCTAGCTGGAGACTCGTTTAGATCTCATTGCTAGGGTTTTTTCATTAAAATTAAAATATTATAATTAAAACTTATAATATTTTAATATCATTTTACAATTTGATGCTTTATTCTTTATAAAAATATAATTTTCTAAAGAATAGTAGTAATTTTGTTATAAATAGGGAGAAAAATATCTAAGATATGAAACGTACATTTAAAATATTTATAATTGCCTTCTGTGTTTCAATTGGCTTTAACTCACTTAATGTCAATGCACAGAGACCAATGCATGAAATTCACACCATGTTGATATTTAATTTTATTAAATACGTAGAGTGGCCTTCTGAAACTAAATCTGGTGATTTCGTAATTGCTGTATATGGGGATGATGATGTATACAATCAATTATTCAAGTTATATGGACAAAGGGAAATAAAAGGTCAAAATACCAATATTGTAAATGTATCAGATGTTGCTCAAATGGGTGCAGCACATGTTCTATACGTAGCATCTAATAAAAGTAAGGACTTTGAAGATATTTTAGGAAAATATGACACAAAGCCAACGTTAATCATTACGGACAAGCCTGGATTAGGTAAAAAAGGATCTTCTATTAATTTTAGAGAAGCCGGTGGGAAATTGAAGTTTGAAATAAATCAAGCCACTTTTGACAATAGCAACTTGAAAGTATCAAGTCAGTTGGTAAACATGGGAATAGCAATTTAAGTAAATTAATAACTATTTTACTCAAAGCTTCGTCCAAAAAGACTAGGCTTTTTTTTTGACAATTCATTCATTAAATAAAAAATATATGGTAAAAATTCAGGACCAAATCGGTAATCACTTAAGCTTAAATTCTAAGCCTATGAGAATAATCAGCTTGGTCCCATCAATAACTGAGTTTCTGTATGATTTAGGCTTAGAAGAAAGAGTTAGCGGCATCACAAAATTTTGCGTTCATCCAATGAGTTGGAGAAATGAAAAACAAATTATTGGCGGTACAAAACAGCAGCACCTTAAAAAAATAAAAGACTTAAATCCTGATTTAATAATTGCCAGCAAAGAAGAGAATGTGAAGAGCTTCGTTGACAAACTTTCAAAAAATTGCCCTGTCTATGTTTCGGATGTCACTGATTTTAGTACTGCAATTCAAATGATGATCGATATAGGGCTTTTAACAGATACTGAAGAAAAAGCAAGGACTATAACGCAACAAATAAAACTGGACTTTGACTCTCTACATATAGCGCATCAAAGAAAGAAAGTCGCTTATTGCATTTGGAAAAACCCTTGGATGTGGGCTGGTCCAGATACATTTATTTCAAAAATGCTTAGCTATTCTGGCTTCACGAATACTATTTCCAAGGAACGCTACCCCGAAATAAATATGGATGAAATCATTAAGGAGAATCCAGACTATATCTTTCTTTCTTCTGAACCCTTCCCTTTCCACACTAAACATATTGAACAATTAACTACCACATATCCTAAAGCAAAGTTTAAAATTGTGGATGGGGAAATGTTTAGCTGGTATGGAAGTCGAATGTTAAAAGCCCCAAAATATTTTAATTCACTTTTGCATGAACTCAAATCCGAATAATTGCAAATCATCCCAAAAAGTAGGATAGGACTTATTGACTACTTCAATATCATTTATTTGCAAAGCATTATTTATTGCTAGTGGAGCAAATCCCATTGCCATTCTATGGTCCTCATATGTTTCGATAATAGGCTCGCTCTTAATCGAGAAATCACTGGTTTTAAGCTTCCAAACCCCTTTCTTTGATTCAATTAATTGGCAATTGAACTTAGCTAGCTCATTTTGAAGAGCCAAAATTCTGTCTGTTTCTTTTATCCTTAAACTTTCCAAACCTGTCATTTCCAAATTGATTTTCAAGGAAGCTGCACAAGGCAAAACGGTTTGGGCTAGATCTGGACATTTTCTGAAGTCCAATTTTAGTTCTTTTTTTAAAGCTAAGCTATGCTTTTCAATTAACAGTCCTTCATTCTTAAATTCAAAATTTACACCAAAATCTCTGGCCATGCTTTTTATTACTTGATCACCTTGAAAACTTTCTGATTTCAGCCCTTCTAAAAGCACTTTTTTACCAATTTTAGATTGAGCAATTATAGAAAACCAATAACTTGAAGCTGACCAGTCTGACTCAACAATTCGCATACTTTTTTGATATCCCTGATGAGCTATTTTGATAAAGTCTCCATTTTGAGAATATCGAATTCCTGATAAATGCATCAGACCCAAAGTCATGTCAATATAGGGTTTACTGAAGGTCGGAGGTTCTATTTCCACTTCCAACCCACTGGGTAGAATAGGTGCCACCATCAGCAAAGCAGAAATATATTGACTACTGATATTACCAGGAATTGATAGTGTTGAGCTAATCTGCTCTTGAAAAGGATTAATTCTCAATGGAGGATAACCATCCTTATTTTCATAACTTATATTTGCTCCAATTGAATGAAGAGCATCCACCAAGGTACCAATTGGACGGTTTTGCATGCGTTCAGTACCTGTTAATATCACCTCCTTTTTAGTAGTAATTGCAAAATAAGCAGTTAAGAACCGCATGGCAGTTCCTGCGTCTAGCACATCAAAAATCTGGCTGTCTAAATCTGCCGTTAATAATTTAATAAGGGTCTGTGTGTCTCTTGCACTTGAAAGGTTCTCAATGGTAATCTTACCCCCTGAAAGAGCATTCATTATCAGCAATCTATTAGATTCGCTTTTCGAGCTGGGCAAATTGATAGAACAAATTTGCTGATTGGTAGAATTTTTATATTGTTTTATAAAATAATTCAAAATAATCTTTATTGGTTTAAACTGTTTTTATAAGTTGAACGTTATAAAGCTGTCAACTTTAAAATTTAAATAAAATGAGTGCCACAAGTAAATCAATTTTTTCATTCTTAGCAGGTGCGGCTGCTGTTGTTGCCGCAGGAGCTTTTTTAAGCAGTAAAAATGGTAAAAAAGTTACAAGAACTGTAACAGATCGATTAAGAAATATCAAAAGACACACTGAAGAAGGATTAGACTCAGATTGGCTTAATGATTTAAGTGATTCTGCTATTCACAGTGCTAAGACTTTTCGTGAAAAAATGAAGTTATAATATCTCGGCTAGGGCTTGATCTATCACTTCCTCTTCAACAGGAATATCATAGACTGCTGTGCCAATATTCTGAAGTAAACTCATATTGAGGTTACCATTTTCATTTTTCTTATCTTGCTTGCAAAGCCTTTTTATATTATTTAAAGAGGCTTTTTCAATTTTAGGACTGCTGTAAATTTTCCTTAATTCCTCTACTATAATCTGAAACTCACTTTCAGCTAGTAATCCTTTATATTTGCTTATATAAGCTTCTGCAATCATACCGATCCCTATTGCCTCTCCATGTAATAATTCACTGCTTGTACCTAATAAATGAGATTCTATTGCATGGCCTATCGTATGTCCAAAATTCAATATTTTTCTTAATCCTTTTTCTGTAGGATCTGCTTTTACAACTTCTTCTTTTATTGCTACTGACTGTTGTATTATTTCGTTCCCGAAACTATTACTACCATTATCAAGACAAGCTTGCCAATGCTTTTGATTTGCTATTAAGCCATGTTTAAGCATTTCAGCATAACCTGAAATCAATTGCTTTTGAGGTAAGGTATCATGAAATACCGAATCTACCAATACAGCCTCTGCTTCACAAAATAATCCGATATGATTCTTATAGCCCTGAAAGTCAATACCGGTTTTAGCTCCCACGCTTGCATCCACTTGTGATAATAAAGTGGTTGGGATGTTTATAAATCTAATTCCTCTCTTATAAGTACCTGCACAAAATCCTCCCATGTCAGTGATTACCCCTCCACCTAAATTGATAAGTAATGTCTTCCGATCCGCTGTGGCATTAGTTAGTGCACTCCAAACCAAATTGCAACTGCTAAGCGTTTTATTTCTCTCTCCAGAAGAAATTTCAATTAATTTATGAGGCTCTAAATACTCCTTAAGTATAGGATAGCAATACTCCTTGCTATTTTCATCTACTAATACAAACACCTGAGAGTATTGACCTGAAGCAAGAAGCTCCGTTATATAGCTAACTTTCTCAAAATATACTTTGCTCATATAATGGTTAAAGGTTCTACGTCTTTGTTAGCAATCTGCTTTTCTTGTCTTTTGATTGATTCATCATGTATGGCGACCAGTAAGCTTTTCATAAATTTTTCACTCATATCTTTTTCAGTACCTAACGCTACCCTGCTAGCTAAAACATCTTTCCATCTGCCTACTTGGTAAACTGATAAGTCATGTGCTTTTTTGTATGCCCCTACTTTGTCAATCAAATGAAATCGATCAGATAGTAAATCTATTAGTTTTTGATCAATATGATCGATAGAATCACGCATTTCTTTCAAATTTTCAGGAATTTGATTTTCAAAATCTATTCTCTCACGAAAAGAAATCTCCTTCAGAAGTGTTAATAATTGCTCAGGGTTTAACTGCTGTCGAGCATCTGACCAGGCCTTTGCAGGATCTGGATGAGTTTCTATCATTAGTCCGTCCATTCCAAAATTTAAAGCTCTTTGAGCTACAGTTTGTACCATTTCCGATTTCCCTGCAATATGGCTTGGGTCATTAATGATTTCTATTTCAGGTAACTCCAATTTTAACTGCATAGCTAAATTCCAATTCGGCTTATTTCTGTAAATTTTGTCATAAGGATCAGCAAATCCTCTATGAATTGCAGCTAATTTATTGATACCAACATCGTACATCCTTTCTAAAGCCCCAACCCATAAGGCTAAATCTGGATTGATTGGATTTTTAACCATTACTGGAATATCAACCCCTCGTAAAGAATCTGCAATCTCTTGTACTGAGAATGGATTCACAGTTGTTCTAGCACCGATCCATAATACATCTATCCCGTGCTTTAAAGCAGATTCTACATGATTGGCATTGGCAACTTCCACACAAACGGGAATATGCAAACGATTCTTGACCTTTTGAAGCCAAGGTAATGCTTCTTCTCCCAAGCCTTCGAAATTACCTGGCCGTGTTCGAGGTTTCCAAACACCACCTCTAAACATTCCAATTTGCGGTTCTCGTTCAAAGCTATTGCAAAGCTCATCTATTTGCTTTTCAGTTTCAACTGAACATGGGCCTGCGATTACCACGTGCTTTCCTAGTCCCAAGCCCCAATCTTTCATTTTTAAAGTATTCATAATTTTCTTGTTTTACTATTCCTGTTTCAATTCGATTAAAATTTGATCCCGTAGCATTTCAATCCTGAACGGGCAAAAAAAAAGCCCGACTCTCTCGAATCGGGCTTGCAGTATGATTTAATTTAGAAATTACATAGCATAACAAGGACCGACTCGCCTGAACGGGCTAAAATAAAAGTAAAAATAAAAACGTCCTTGTGTTTTTCTCATGCTTCAAATGTAAAATGATGATTCTTTAAAACAAAATACAATTCTAAATTATTTTATAAAAATAGCTATAACACCCTTATCTAACGTTCGTTAGCTTTTATTATTTGGTTTATAACACTAATTCAAAATATCATTAAAAAATACCTTATTATTAGCTGTGACATGCTTAATAACTTACTACTAACAATCTAAAAAAAGAAAGATGAGAAGGATCAGGAATAACATATTATCAATCCGTTCAAATTAAATCTTTATTTTCGATTACACTTTTTAAACTATTACATATGAAAATTTTAAAAATTATAGGAATTGCCATTCTAGGTTTCATCATATTGGCTTTAATTGTAGGTGCTTTTACTGAAAAGGACTATGCTGTGGAGCGAGAAATTGTAATAAATAAAAGTCAATCAGAAGTATTTGATTACGTGAAGTATCTAAAAAACCAAGATAACTTCAGCAAGTGGAGTACCATGGATCCACATATGAAAAAAGAATATAAAGGAGTAGATGGGACTGTAGGGTTCATGTCCTCTTGGGAGAGTGACAGCAGCGATGTTGGAGTTGGGGAGCAAGAAATCTTAAGTATTGAAGAAGGGAAAAGAATAGATTATGCTTTGAGGTTTTTCGAACCATTTGAATCTTCCGAAAAAGCATATATAGAAGTAGAATCTGTTGGTGACAATCAAACAAAAGTCATCTGGGGCTTCAAAGGTAGAATGGATTATCCGATGAACTTAATGTTGTTAGCCATGGACTTTGAAGCTATGCTCGGAGCTGATTTTGAATATGGCTTACAGGAATTAAAAAAGATTTTAGAGTCTTGAATGACAGTTACCATCTATTGCAGTCTTTTCACCTTAAATTGCATACTGAAACTGCTCTCGACTGAAGTAAAAACAAGCATTTAGTGAATGGCTCAGTATAATGACTCACAATTTTAATTACATTTAATACCACCGGAATGAATAACTGGAACACATTTTCTAAACGGATAATTATTAGTAAATCTGTTGACCTCGTATATCAATGTTGGGCAACTCAATCGAAAATTGAAAAATGGTTTCTAGAAAGCGCAAGTTTCAACTTCGATGCTGGACAGAGAACCCCTGACGATTTTGTGCAGAAGGGAGATACATTTACATGGAAATGGAATAATTGGGACTTTACTGAAAAAGGTGACATTTTAGAAGCTAATGGAAAAGATTTGATATCCTTCACATTTGGAACCGGTGGAACGGTAACAATACAACTTAATGAAATTGATGGGAAGACAGAGGTGATTTTAACTCAAAACAGCATCCCTACTGATGAAAAAAGTAAAATGGAAATTTATGTAGGATGCAGCACCGGCTGGACATTCTGGCTTACCAATTTAAAGGCGTTTTTGGAGTACGGAATTACTTTACATGCAAAAGGTTTAAAACAAGAAGAAACCAGGGATTTAGTTAACAGTTGATATTATTAATATTTATTCACTTTTTCTTTAAAAAACAAAAAGATGGCAACACAATCAAAGAATCCATTTACTTGGGTAGAAATTTATGTGGAAGATATGAGCAGGGCTCAAAAATTCTATGAAGAAGTATTGCAAATAAAAATGACTCCGATGCAAACACCTGGTGGATTTGGAGACTTAGAAATGGTAAGCTTTCCCTGGAATGAATCAGATGCTAATATTAGTGGGGCCCTCTGTAAAACAAAGGAGATAAAACCTGGTAGTGGTGGTACATTAATTTATTTCACTAGCGAGGACTGTGGAAAAGAGGCAGCAAGAGTTGAAGCTGCTGGTGGACAATTATTGCAGCAAAAAGAGCCTATTGGTGAGCATGGATTTTGTAGCATTTGCATGGATACGGAAGGTAACACTATCGGTTTTCATTCTAATAATTAAAAGGTGAAAGGAAATCTGCCCCGAATTTGAAGTAGACAAATTCCCTGCGCAATGTTTCCGAAATCACCCAGCAAACAATCCAAAACTCGTCAGATTTTTTCTTTTATTCGGAATACTTGAAACAATGCTTAAACCATAAAAGGACGCAGTTTCTGCGTGACAAATCGCTCCAGCCTTTAGCTCATTTTCCTTAGACACTTTATCTGCTGCGTGAGAAGTGCTAGAGCAGGTAATCAAAGTAGCATTTGGGAAATTCTCAGCAATAAATCTTTTGCTTTCTCCAAAGGCTTTTTCGTGGGAATATAGTTTCACTATATCCTTGAGTTTTATTTGCGGTTTTGAACAAACGCACAATTTTACCTCATATTCCATCTCG
Source organism: uncultured Marivirga sp. (assembly GCF_963974845.1). Lineage (NCBI taxonomy): Bacteria > Pseudomonadati > Bacteroidota > Cytophagia > Cytophagales > Marivirgaceae > Marivirga > uncultured Marivirga sp. The sequence goes on along the minus strand of NZ_CAXBEQ010000009.1, from coordinate 9,041 downwards.
TCTAGCAAGGTGAAATTCTTGTTAATTTCATTTTCATGGTTTTCAACGACTCCAGCTAAAGTGTTATACAGCGCAATCCAACCGAGATGTCCAGCTTGAACTGCTTCATAAATCCCAGCAAAACTTTCACAAAATTCTATTTCTTGTTGGCCACCTAAATATTCAACACAAGAAAGATGATGAAATGAACCTTTGGGTCCCAGCGTATAAATTTTCTTCTTATTCTTCATTATAGATTTCAGTTTGGATCCTTATGGACTCATCGTGAATACTTTGATAAACAGATTTCACAAATTGAGCATCCAAATACAATTTCTCTCCCCATAAAGGACGGTTTTCTAGAATTTTATTCCAACGTTCCAATTGAAATATAGCCACATTTTTTTCTTTTTTATACTGCCCTACTTTCTTAACTAATTCCAACCTTCTAGATAACACTTCTAACAATTCCTTATCTGTTTCATCAATTTGGTCTCTTATCCCTTCCAACTCATTTCTAAAATCCTTATTTGGAAAGCTCTTCTCTCGGATTTTAAGTTGGTTTAGCATTTCTTTAAGAGCTAATGGAGTCAGCTGCTGAGCAGCATCACTCCATGCCTCATCAGGATTACGGTGTGATTCAATAATTAGACCATCATACTGTAAATCCATTGCCTTCTGTGCGATTTCAAAAAGTAGATCTCTTTTGCCTGCAATATGGCTTGGGTCATTGATCAGAAGGATTTCAGGATAACGTGACTTAAGTTCTATTGGAATTTGCCATAGAGGAATATTCCTATAGATACTTTCTTGATAGGTAGAAAAACCTCTATGAATTGCGCCTAGTTTTTGGATTCCCACAGCATCAAATCTCTCCAATGCTCCAACCCATAAAGCCAAATCCGGATTAATGGGGTTCTTCACTAAAACAGGGATATCATCAACACCTCGCACCGCTTCCGCAATCTCTTGAATATTAAAAGGATTAACAGTAGTTCTTGCTCCTACCCATAAAATATCAATATCGTTTTTTAATGCTAAGTCTACATGTTCAGCAGAAGCTACTTCTATTGCAAATTGCAAATGTGGATATAGCTCTTTAGCCTTTTTAATCCAGGGAAAAGCCATTTCACCTACACCTTCAAAGCTGTTAGGTCTAGTTCTTGGCTTCCAAACCCCTGCTCTAATAGTTGTAATACCACTCTCCACCAATCCATCAACCGTTTGTATCAACTGTTCTTCTGTTTCCGCACTGCAAGGGCCAGCAATTACCCACGGTTTCCCTGTTGAATACCAATTTTTAATCTTCATAAAATTTTTAATAAAAAGATGCAATTTAATCAATTTAACAAAAAGGACGTGACATCGTTTTCCTTATATTTGCGGACTTAAATTAATTGTATGGAAGTAACAACAAACCCAATTTTTGATGATGTATCCATTGCCTTCACCAGCAAGTCAGATCGACAATTAAGAAAAGCATATTGGCTTTTCACTTTAATGGGGAAAGGATGGTTAGTAGCTATTGGTAAATTTTTTGTGAAGCTAGGATTTGCTTTGCATCTACCCATCAGCAAATTGATCTACTGGACGGTTTATGACCAGTTTTGTGGAGGGGTAACTATCAAGGATAGCCAAGGCACTATTGATGAGCTGTCTTCTCACGGAATAGGAAGCATTTTAGATTATTCCGTAGAAGGGGCCAAAAATGAAAAAGGATTTGATAAAACTATGAATGAAATCCTGAGAACGATTGATCGTGCTGCTAATGATGATAATATCCCCTTTTGTGTATTTAAACCATCAGGTATTGCTTTAGGGAAAATCTTCACAAAAATTCAGGCCGGTCAGAAATTGACGGAGAAAGAAGAGGGAATCCATCAAAGGAATATTGAAAGATTTGAGAAAATATGTCAAGCAGCTCATGATCAAAATGTAAGAGTATTAATTGATGCAGAAGAAAGCTGGTTGCAAGATCCAATAGATGAGGTAGTGTATGAAATGATGGAAAAATACAATAAAGAAACTGCCATCATTTATAATACTTACCAAATGTATCGTGCAGATATGTTTGAGAATTTGAAAAAAGCACATAAAAGAGCATCTGAGAAAGGCTACTTCATTGGTGCAAAATTAGTAAGAGGTGCCTATATGGAAAAGGAAGCGGAAAGAGCAGAAGAAATGGGGTATCCTAATCCCATCCAAATTTCGAAGGAAAGAACTGACATAGACTATAATTCTGCCTTGGAGTATTGTGTTGAAAACTTAGATAATTTTTACGTATTTAACGGTACTCATAATCAATATAGCAACTATTTTCTAGCTTATATGATGGATAAGCATGGTATTCAGCCTAGTGACCAGCGAGTACATTTTGCTCAACTCTACGGCATGAGTGACAACATCTCATTTAACCTTGCTGACAAAGGTTATAATGTAGCCAAATACGTCCCATATGGGCCGGTAAAAGCAGTTATGCCCTATTTGTTCAGAAGAGCAGAAGAAAATACAGCAGTTGCAGGTCAAAGCAGTCGAGAGTTTTCATTGATAAAGGAAGAAATTCAGAGACGGAAGGAAGAAAGAAAGAAAAAGTAGTATTGACTGTTGGAGGATAGTACTGGAAGTTTTTCAGAGTATCTCCCACTGAAATTTATAATTGCAAATATGACACATAAATTAATTATCATCTTAGGTAGTATTTCAGGAGCAATAGCAGTCATCTTAGGAGCTTTTGGAGCTCACGCATTAAAAGACAATTTAAGCGCAGCGGGAAGGCTAGAGACATACGAGACTGCTGTCAAATATCAAATGTACCATAGTTTGGCCTTGATTCTATTAGGGATTTTGATGCTTCATTTTCAACACCGACTATTAAGCTACGCTTCATATTCGTTCCTGTTGGGAACAATTATTTTTTCTGGAAGTCTGTTTGCACTTTGCGCCACGGGAATCTCTAAATTAGGAGCAATTACGCCTATTGGAGGCGTCTTCTTAATAGCTGGATGGGTTCTTTTAGCAATCGGGATTTATAAAACTGCCTAGGACTCAAACCGTATAGCTTCATATGGCGAATTCAATTAAGTGTAAAAATTGTGGGGAATGGAACAATATTGAAGGTTCGGAGCAGCAGAAATGTTCAAATTGTGGAGCACCTATACAAGACCCTAAACAAGAAAGACTAGAACAAATCAAAAAATACAAACAAGAACAGCTGGATAAATGGATGTTTACCATCAGAGAAGATGATAATGCGTTTATTAGGTTTTCTAAAAAAGCTGGTAATATCTCATATATCGTAATTATGTCGATAGTTGGATTTTTCGCTTGGTTAGCAGCTGTTCTACCTATATGATTATGACTTTTCAGACCCTAAAAAATCCATTGGTCTACATTACCATGATTTTGTTTTTGACCAATCAGATGATTGAGAATTGGCTTAGTTTTACGGTCCCTGTTATCCATGCCTATCTTGACGACCTTCTTTGCATGCCGGTAATCCTTGGTCTAAGTACACAAATAATTCAATGGATTCATCCCCTGAGGGATCTTTATCACTTAGATAAGAAGGCTATAACTATCGTGGTATTGTTTTATAGTATTCTATTTGAAGGAATTCTACCAATGGTAGAACCCTCCACATATACGGCCGACTGGATTGATGTCATTTTATACTCTCTAGGCGGCTTTACCTATTACAATCTGATTAGTAAAAAAGTAAAAAGGGATTATTTGGCGTTATTGTATAAACTGTAATTCTTATTCATTTATATTTCGCTCACTCAATTATTATCACTTTGCAGGTTTTTTCTGTGAAAAAAGATGCAGTTCGCAACTCTGCATTCTAAGTTCTCCTACAACCCATTTGAATTCATAGGATCTTTCCTAACCAAGTAGAATTAAATACAGCATCCTTAATTCTCTTCTTCGGCAAATTTAGTTTCTTGTAGTTTATCGTTGAAGTAAATTTCAGTTTTCAACCATTTACCAGCTTGATTAAAGTATTTCCATTCCTCCACTTTTTTGTTGCCAGCATATTTTCCGCTTATGGCTACTTTTCCATTTTCATGATATTGAAAGTATTCTCCATGTGCTTTTCCAAATTTATAAATAGTAGTTTCCCTTTTTTGCTTGTCTGGATAGTAAGATATTTCCAATCCAGATTTTTTACCTACTTGATAATTTACTTCATATTTAAGTCCTCCCCCATTATAATATTCTGCATACATCCCATGCAATTGGCCATTACTATAATTTTCGATCTTTATTAAATCTTCATCTTCATTATAAAATGTCCACTCCCCAAACGGCTCATCACTTTTGAAGTATTGAGTCGACTTCAGCTTACCATTTTGCCACAATTCTTCAACTTCTCTATCATTTCCTTCATTGGAATAAACAGTTTTCACTTGTAAGTTTCCATTGCTATCGTACTCTAAAAAATTCCCTGAAAGAAAGCCATTTTTGTAATTGCGCTCAACTTTTACAGTTCCGTCAGAATAATACGAAATGTTTTCACCATCTAAATTACCTTCTTTATAAGAACCAATTAAAAGCAAATTACCTGCTCTGTCAAAGGTTTTAAATTCACCAGACTTTACACCCTTTTGATTTTCAAAAACTGTTTCCAACTGACCATTATTAAAGAAAGTTTTAAATTCACCACTCAATTCCCCATTTACGTAATGCTCCTCGGTTTTCATCTTCCCATTGGGGTAGTAGCGCTGGCTGATACCATTTGGCTCTCCATTTTTATAATTAATTCTCTGGGCTAAGATTCCATCTTTAAAATACTCCAAGACTTCCCCATCAGGCTTCCCATTTTTAAAATCACTTTCGCTTTTGAGTTGTCCTTCTGGATAATACAGCTTGAGTTTACCATTTAAGGTATCATTCTTAAAATTGGCTTCTTGCAAAGTATTACCTTTTTTACCATAAACTATTGTTTTTCCAGTTCGACTTCCTTTTACAAAGTTAGTCGTTCTCATTAAAGTCCCGTCAGGATAGTACATTTCAAAAACACCATCTTCTTTACCATCCTTAAAAATACCCGTGGCCATCAGTTCACCACTTTCGTAATATTTCTTATACTCCCCCTGGATTTGGCTAGTATCTCCATTGGCAATGAAGTAAACCTCTTTGGTTGAGGTACGATCAGTGCTATCATAATAATTGGAAATTTTTTGCAATTCTTGAGCGCACAATAATTGAGTTGTAAACAAAAAGAGAAAAAGGGGGAAGAGGAAAGCTCGCATGAAAAATTATTAATCTGGTTAATGAAAAACAGCTTGCAAAGATAACTTACAAGCTGTTAAAATATTGTAGAATGACTTAATTGTCAGTTAAGTTCCATATTGTGTAGATGAATATAAAATCATCAAACAAGGGAATGCCTTTACAATTTCTCAATTACAATAGCTGAAGCACCGCCACCGCCATTACAAATACCCGCTACACCTATTTTACCATTTTTTTGGCTAAGGACAGAATGCAAAGTCGTCATAATTCTTGCACCTGAAGCTCCTAAAGGATGCCCTAAAGCAACTGCACCACCAAATACATTAACTTTTTCAGGATCTAAACCTAATTCCATATTATTAGCAATGGCTACAGCAGAAAATGCCTCATTAATTTCATAAAAATCGACTTCCTCTTTGCTAAGACCTGCTCTTTTCATAGCAATAGGAATTGCTAGAGAAGGAGCAGTAGTAAACCATAGTGGATCCTGTGCGGCATCACCAAATCCTCTGATTTTAGCAATTGGCTTTATACCTAAAGCATCAGCTTTTTCTTTGCTCATGAGAACCAATGCTGAAGCACCATCATTGATGGTGGAAGCATTTGCAGCAGTGACTGTTCCGTCTTTTGCAAAAACTGGTCTTAGGCCTGGTATTTTTTCAAATCTAACATTTTTGAACTCTTCGTCTTCAGAAATTACCAAGGGATCACCTTTTCTTTGAGGAACCTCAACAGGAACAATTTCTTCCTTAAAGCTTCCGTCTTCAGTAGCTTTTGCAACTCTCTTGTAGGAATTGATCGCATATTCATCTTGCTGTTCACGAGTAATTTTCATCTCTTTGGCAGTATTGTCGGCACAGTTCCCCATTGGAAATTTATTGTAAACTTCCCAAAGACCATCATTCAAAAGACCATCAACTAATTCGCCATTTCCGTACTTATAGCCATATCTAGCTTTTGGGATATAGTAAGGAATGTTAGACATACTCTCCATTCCACCTGCAACGATAGTGTCAGCATGACCTAACATGATACTCTGAGCACCGAACATCACAGATTTCATTCCGGATGAACACACTTTATTTACGGTTGTACACGGAACATTAAAGCCTATTCCAGCACCTATAGCCGCTTGTCTGGCTGGGGCCTGTCCAAGGTTAGCAGACACTACATTTCCCATGAATACTTCATTCACTTCTTTAGCGTCTACATTGGCTTTAGATAAAGCTCCTTTAATAGCCGCAGAACCAAGTTGTACAGCACTTAGGCTAGCTAAACTTCCTCCAAAACTTCCGATTGGTGTCCTTACTGCGGACACAATATATACTTCTTGCATTACAATTTTATTTTAGTCGTTTCAATGTAAAATTAATTAAAATAAGCTTGGGATAAAACCTGAATCAAAATTACCAATCAGGTTTGCCCGAATCTTGTTTTTTGGTCGCTTTCTTCCTCAATTGCTGAAAATATTGAGACTCTTTATTTCTTAAGGCCTCCAATATCATTTGAGCCTTTTCTTCGGAAATATTCATTTCTTCTAGCTTCTGTTTCGCACTTGGTTTCATATCCTGCTCTTCCCCATCTTTTTGTTCCTCTCCCTCTTTTTGTTCCTGTTGCTTTTGCTCTTCCTGCTCTTTTCCTTTTTCCTCCTTATTTTGCTCCCCGTCTTGCTGCTCAGCATCATCTTTCTGTTGCTGCTCCTCCGATTCTTTATCTTCTTGGCTCTTTTCTTGATTCTCGTCTTGCTTCTGATTTTCAGAGTCTTGATTTTCCTTATTTTGTTGGTCCTTATTTTCTTGATCTTGTTCCTCCTGATCTTTATTCTCTTGATTTTGGTCTTGATTCTGATCTTGATTTTGCTTTTCTTGCTCTTGCATTTTCTTTTTGAGCAACTCATAATTATAACGAGCCTTACTATTGCTAGGATCTGCTTTCAAAGCCTCTTTAAAAAAAGACAGGGCACTTTCATATTCCTTTTGCATTTCAGAAAGATTACCCATTTGTAGCATAGATCTAGATTTTAATTTGGCGTTCTCAACATCAGAGACCCTCCTATAAGCATCAAATGCATTGACTGTATCCTTCAACTGAAAATAGGCGTGAGCCCTATTCAATTCAGCCTCAGGACTTTCATATCCCAACGAATCTAAAAGGTAAGTATAGTGTTCTACGACTTTTTCATAATTGCCATTTTTCAAAGCCTGTTGTGCTCTTTCTTTGGCAGCATTTGCCTTGGCTATTTTTCCTACAGGATCAATAGCAGCAAGTTGAAAAGAAGTAAAAAACCCTAGTAAAATCAATACAAAATTCTTCATATTTTAATTATTTTAAGTGTGGTTACTAAATCTAATAACAGCAAAATGATGGCTGCAATCAAAAAATAAAAATATTTATTAGCTGATACATCAACAGTTTTGGCATCTTTTAATTCCCCTTCTATATTATTAATGGTAGCAATTAACCTTCCCACTTCATTTTCACCTTCATTAATCTCAAAATATTCGCCATCTGTTTCATCTGCAAGATTCTTTAAAGATCGAGCATCTAATTTGGTGATTATTTCATTTCCACTTCGATCTTTTCTAAACCCTCTTCGAGTTCTGATTTTACTACCTTCCTCAGTACCCACTCCTAGTGAAAACAATCGAATTCCAGACTCATTGATTTTGGTTACTGCACTTTCCGTGTCATCCCCAAAATCCTCACCATCGCTAATAAGGATGATGATTTTTGATTTTTGCTGATTAGAAGGGCCTTCCTCTGACGTTAATTTTTCATGTGCCATTGTTAAAGCCCCTCCAAAATCTGTACTGCTTCCTGGAACCAAACCTGTATTCAATGTCTCAATAAATAGATTGAGAGCATTTTGATCATATGTTAATGGACATTGAACAAAAGCCTCAGACGAAAAAATTAGCAAACCAATCCGATCAGAATTAAAAGCATCGACTATGTTTTTCAATTCATATTTAATTTTTTCAAGTCTAGTGGGTGCAACATCATAAGCATCCATGGAAGCGGATAAATCTACTGCTATCATAATATCCTTCCCTACTGCCTTAATTTCCTTTTTATCATCGCCAAAGGAAGGTCCTAACAGGGAAATAATAAGCAAAGTAAATACAGCAGACCTTAACAAAAATTTTGGCAAAATATTGGAATAGGCTTGACCAACTCTTTTAGCTACAGAAAAAACCCGAAAGGTATAAGTCAGATAGAGTACTAAAAAAATAATTATAAATATAATCTCTTCCGCCCCGAGGGAGTGAATCCAAGTCATAGATTTAAATTTTTACAAAAATATAAAAGCAAATGTAAAGGGCAACATTGATTTGGTTCTAAGATTTGTAAAACGACAGAAAGAATGTCTTGTTATAATTTTCAGGATTAATATTAAACGGATTTTTATACCTCAGACATTTCAAACCGTCAGGTAGACAATTCATATTATTAATGAGCATTGAAAATGAAAAAGTGATTTAATAAATATTGAAGAATTAATTTACTGGCATACAGCGGGATGAAAACAATATCTAAAAAAAGTTAGATTTATTTTGATTCTGATTTGGTAGAGACGGAAAACTTCCTTTATATTTGCATCACTTTTCGGAAACGAGGAGGGGATTTGAGTTAAACAAAGCCCGGAGAGGTGGGTGAGTGGCTGAAACCACATGTTTGCTAAACATGCGTACGTGTTAAAGCGTACCGGGGGTTCGAATCCCCCTCTCTCCGCAGAAAGTTCTTAGTACAAAAGAGAGATTAACAGTAAAATCTCGGGGTGTAGCGTAGCCCGGTATCGCGCCTCGTTTGGGACGAGGAGGTCGTAG
>NZ_CAXBEQ010000008.1:0-233809 GCF_963974845.1 uncultured Marivirga sp. | reverse complement strand
CCGTAGGAGCAGTGATTAAATCTGAGGCATCTTCACTATTGACAAAGCCAGAGTAGGAGAAGCTAAGTGTTGGAATGGCATCACCATACACAATGTTTTGGTCATCAGCAGTTACCGAAAGTGTAGCTTTACTTACTTCAATTGTAAAGCTTTGTGTATTATTGTTAGCAGGGGTAACTGTTTCGTAAACTTCTAAAACTAGAGAGAAATCACCTGTTTCTGTAGGAGTTCCCTCAATTGAATACTCCCCAGCATTTTCAACTAATGTCACACCGTTTGGTAAACTACCTGACTGTATAATTACTTCTAAATCAGCTCCTTCAGCATCAAAAACTACAATTTCATAGTTATAAATACTTCCGTACGTAGATTCAGTTACGGCTGTGCTTTGGATTTCTGGGTCTGTTTGACCTGCAGCAAAGTTTATATTTAAAAAGGCGAATACGAGTACTATTATTAGAAAGTGGCATTGCCTAAAAATCCTGACTGAGAACATGAGAAAACATTACAATATCGAGTCGGAAAAATACAAAATATTAATTGTATTATTTTATATTGCGGTCATTTATCGATGAAAATATTACATTGCACTATGAATGTATGAGATATATTCTCCAGAACTGAAAAAAGCCAAAACGAGAGTATAAAGATTAAAAGTTTACATATTAATAATACGAATTAAATGGAATTTATTTTTTGGACGGGAATTGGGTTGATAACTTACACCTACTTAGGCTATCCAATAGTACTATTATTGTTAGTCAAAATTAAGCGCCAGTTCAGAGCTACGATTCCAGAGTATTTTTCAGAAAATGAACTACCGGAAGTAAGTTTAATTATTGCTTGCTATAATGAAGGAGATATTTTGAGGGAAAAGATTAAAAATACTTTAAATCTTAAATATCCACATGAAAAACTTAATATATGTTTTGTGACGGATGGCACTTCAGATGGAAGTGAAAAAATTGTGAATGAATACAATGGATTAAAATTATTTCATTCAGAAGAAAGACGGGGTAAAAATGCAGCAATAAATAGAGTGCTGCCCCTGCTTAAATCTCCAATTTTAGTTTTTTGCGATGCCAACACTTTTTTAAACAGCGATGCTATAGTTAATATTGTTAGACATTACAAAAGTGATTTAGTAGGGGCAGTTGCTGGAGAAAAAAGAGTGATGTCAACAGATGCTAAAGATGTGGCCGGAAGTGGAGAAGGGGCTTATTGGAAGTATGAATCGGCTCTGAAAAAGTGGGACTCCGAACTGAATACTGTGGTAGGTGCAGCCGGAGAACTTTTTTCTGTTAAAAGAGATTTAATGCCCATGGTTCCAGATGGTATTCTTATAGAAGATTTTTATGTATCTATGAAAATTGCTCAAGCTGGATTTAAAGTTGTTTATGAGCCAGATGCCTATGCAATCGAGAGCGGTTCTGAATCCATTTCTGAAGAAAGAAAGAGGAAAGTGAGAATTGCTGCAGGTGGAATTCAATCTATTTTAATATTCTTACCACTACTTAATATTTTTAAATATGGTTGGTTGAGTTTTCAATATATTTCTCACAGAATGCTACGGTGGTCTCTAACACCATTATCGTTATTGATCGTTTTTGTATTGAATTTCTATTTGGTCTTTCAATTAGACATGATTTATGTGATTTTGTTTGGGTTGCAAATACTTTTTTATCTAATTTCAATAGCAGGTTCTTATGCTGAAGGGAAAGAAAAAGTCCCTAAAATTATTTTAATCCCTTTCTATTTCTCATTTATGAATGTTTCAGTGTATCAGGGTTTTTTCAGGTTAATAAAAGGGAAACAGTCTGCAATTTGGGAGAAATCAAAAAGGAAAAGCACCACTGTTTGAAATAGTAATTGTATTTCCAAATTGTTGAAACCTAAATGCAGTTACAGAGTTCATTGAACTGAAATAAAATTTTATAATTGCAAATGTCAATATCTATTGAGACTGTAAGAGTAGGAAAAGATTATTATATGGTGAATTATGGTGAAGTTCATGAATTTAAAGTCACCAACGCCACGGGTTATAAAGATTTTATTTGCAAAGACCTAACCACTTTGGAAGAGTATACTTTAAGCGAATTGACGGCTTATGGAAAAGGCAAGGATTTTGAATTTTATGAAATCGATTATTAATTCAGACACCTTCCTCAAGTTCAAAGACCCTCTTTATTTTCTTTTGAGTTTTTTGGTTCATCAACATAATTAGGTAATCATTTGTCTTAATTTTAAAGTTATCGGATGGATTTTTGTAGAGCATTCTTTTTCCTTCATCAACTCTAACCAAACCTAATAAAATTACATTTTCATTTTTTTTAAGGTCAAAAAATACTTTATCATATTCTTGTCCATTATACGGGTTTCCCTCCACTACTTTAAATTCTTTCATGTCATATTCTTCATCGTTGGTAGGGTAGGCTAATATTTCCTCAGAGAAAAGGGCTACATCTGGTTCAAACATATAGCTGGCTAATAGTCTGCTAGCGATTTCATTTTGTGAAATAGCATGAGTGACACCTGCGCTAATGAAGGTTTGTTTCAAATTTGAATTTTCCAGCGTAACCGTAAAATTCAAATTTTCATATTCCTTTTTAAGATTTAGAATGTAAACTAATTTTTCGGTATCATCATTTAGATTAATAAATACAGTAGAAGATTTTTCAATATTGACTTTTTCAAGTAATTCAAAATTTTCATAATCACTGTACAGAATAAAGAGGTTTTTCTCTTGATAAAGCTCTTTCAGTAAATCAATAGTTTCTCTGTTTTTAGTAACAATAGCAACTTTTCTGCCTGCTTTTATTAATTGATCAATAACGGTTTTTCCAAATTGAGTCCATCCAATTACCACTATATGATCTTGAAAGTCTGTTCCATACATTCCCATTTTCTTATTTTCTTTAATGCTTGTCATAATATTTGATATTTGACCAATAAGTAAACCGTATACACCTAAACTCAACAATATTAATACGTAACCAATTGCACGTCCACCTGACGATGTTGGAACCATGTCACCATAACCTACGGTGGTCAATGTTACAATTGAATACCAAAAAGCATCAGACAAATTATCTATTTTACCTTCCTCGGAATGGAGTTCAAATTCTAGTAAATTAAATACTAAGAATAGAAATACCCCTAAGAAGGCTAGAAGGTAATAAATTAATTTCTTATAACTTTTGAAATCCATCAGTTAAGTTTAAAGCCTATAACAAGGATATCATCAGTTTGGGGATTACTTCCTCTCCATTTGATAAACTGCTCTTCAACACAATTTAGCTGTTCCTGGCCGGGCTTTTCGGCAATCTTTGAAAGCAATTTACGGAAATTACTTTTCATAAATTTTTTATTTTTCGGACCTCCAAATTGATCTTGAAAACCATCAGAGCTCATAAAAATCATATCGCCCGGCTTATATTTTATTTCTTTTTTTGTAAAAGATTTGTTTAGTTGTTGCGTACTTCCTACACTATTTCTGTCAGACTTAATCACCTGCAATTCATTATCCTGATAATGGTACAGAGGGATTTTTGCCCCTGAGTATTCAATTGTTTTGTTTTGAGGATCAAGCAAAACTAAACCGATATCTAGGCCATCCGTATTGGCATTTTCCAGTTGTTGTTGGTGTAGGTTTTGCTGAATTTTTTGGTCTAAAAGTGATACAATTAAATCCGGAGATGTAATTCCTGTTTCTAAAACGATTTGGTTTAATAGTGAATTAGCCAAAACGGTCATAAAAGCACCTGGAACCCCGTGTCCAGTGCAATCTACTACAGCAATAGCTGTTTTGTTTTCGATTTGAGTAAACCAATAGAAATCACCACTGACGATATCTCGAGGTCTAAAAAATATAAAGGATTGTGGTAATACCTCTTTTATGGTTTGCAACTGGGGTAATAAGGAATCTTGAATTTGTTTAGCGTAAACTATACTGTCCGTCACTTCTTGATTTTTATCCACAAGTTTATTACTTGTTGCAGCCAATTCCTCTTTTTGGTTTTCAATTTCTTCTTTCTGTTCTTGTATAGCTTTATTTTGTTCATTTAAAGCTTTATTGGCTCTATTTTTTAATTTGTTTCTGTTGTAAAGTATGATTAATAATACAGTCAATAAAAAAAGTCCGATGCTCAATGCGGTAATGAAAAAACTTCTTTGTTCGGCTTGCAGCTCTTTGATGGCATTGTCCTTTTTTAATAAATCAATTTCTTTTTCCTTTTTATCAATGTTGTAAAGTGCTTCGATCTCAGCAATCGAACGAATATTTTCTTCTTTAAACTTTCTTTCGGATTCTAACATAAAGAGCTTCATGTAAATTAATGCATTAGTTTTATCACCCATTTTATCATAAAGCTTAGAAAGCTTTTGATATGTATCTTTTAAAATTCCTGAGGAATTAATTTTCTGAGCTATGGTTACACTGTTTTTGAGCTCTTGAATTGCTATTTGAAATTCTGATTTGGTTATAAAGACTCCACCCATTTCCAGACCAATTCTTGCCTCTAATTCAGGCATATTTTGCTCATCAGCTAATTCTTTAGCTTTTTTGAAGTTTTCTATTGCTTTGGTCAACTCGTCTTTCAATAGATATACTTTGCCAATATCATAAAAGGAATAGGCTAAACCCGTCTTATCCTGACTAGAAGAATCTATTTTCATTGCGCTTTGAAAACTTTGAAGGGCATCCTCGATACTTCCCGTTGCTAAATAGTAGTTACCAATATTGCTATGAGTAGTTGCAATATTGTAAGGCTCTCCATTTTCTCGGGCCAAAGCTAGTGCCTCAAATAAGTACTCTTTGGCTTTTTTGTAAGTTCCAAGCTCTTGATATATGAGGCCAATGGTATTCAAGGTGATTTCTTTCCCTTTTTGTATTTCCATTTCCTCTTTGATCTTAAGTGATTGAATACAATGCTGTATGGCTAGATTATAGCGCTCCATATAAGTGTAAATATCACATATTAATGCTAATAGGTTTGATTGCTGAGCCTTATCATCCATGACATAAGCTAAATCCAATCCAGATTCAGCAAAATTTAAGGCAGTTTTGTACCTATCTCTGAAGAAATATATATTGGCTAAAGAAGAAGCCGACATTAGGGCGCCTATCGAATTTTCTCTATTCTTAAAAATTTCGTAAGCACTTAAGAAATATTTCTCAGTTTTATCGAAATCATCTACTAAATAATAGTAATCTCCTAGATAATAATGGGCCCAAGCAAAACTATTGGATGTGGTATCTTTCTTTGAAAGGGTAACTAGCTCCTCTGCATACAATCGCATTGCATTTGGGTTGGAATCTCGATATTCCTTGCATAGCTCTATTAGTATATCTTTTTTCTGTGAATCACTTATTCCAGATGTGAGCAAGTTCTCTAAACTATCAGTGTTTTGAGCAGATAGTGGTTGAAGAAAAACAGTAAAAATTGTTATGCAGAGAAAAACTTTCATAGAAAGCACAATATAACAATAATTACTTTTCTTTGTATAAATTAGATAATGAAGGTGTGATAATAATTTAGTATTTAAATCTACAAGCAGGCATCAAATGTTATGCCCACTTGTAGATTAATTTGCATTCTATTTTGCACCAGCTTTAATTTCTTCCACAATCTCAGGATTCAATAAAGTAGATGTGTCTCCGAGCTTAGATGTATCTCCTTCAGCAATTTTTCTCAAAATTCTCCTCATGATTTTGCCCGAGCGCGTTTTAGGCAAACCAGAAACTATTTGTATTTTATCAGGCTTGGCAATAGCGCCTATGATATTTCGAACTGTTTCACTGATCTCATTGATTAAATTTTCCTCAGTTCTATGCTCTAAATCACAAATTACATAAGCATAAATACCTTGACCTTTTACGTCATGAGGATAGCCTACCACAGCCGATTCTATTACTTTTGGATGCTCATTTATGGCATTTTCAACCTCTGCTGTCCCCATTCTGTGCCCGGAAACATTGATGACATCATCTACTCTCCCTAAAATTCTATAGTAACCATCTTCATCCCTTTTTACGCCATCACCAGTAAAATACATATTTTTGTAGGTAGCGAAATAGGTATTTTTACATCTCTCATGATCTCCATAAGTTGTTCTCAACATGCCTGGCCAAGGAAATTTCATGCATAGGTTACCCTCCACAGAGTTTCCTTTTAGTTCGTTTCCTTCTGCATCTACAATGACGGGTTGAATGCCCGGTAAAGGTAATGTAGCATAAGAAGGTTTGGTAGGAGTAACCCCTGCCAATGGAGAAATCATAATGCCACCAGTTTCAGTTTGCCACCACGTGTCAACAACTGGGCATTTGCCTTTGCCTACGTGTGAGTGGTACCAATGCCACGCCTCTTCATTTATAGGTTCTCCCACGGTGCCCAATACTTTTAAAGAACTTAGATTTCTTTTGTCAACAGGTTCCGTGCCATAGGCTTGAAGGGCACGAATTGCGGTAGGGGCTGTATAAAACTGATTGACTTTGTACTTGTCTACTACATCCCAAAAACGACCGGGATCTGGGTATGTAGGAACTCCTTCGAACATTACGGTAGTGGCTCCAGCTAATAATGGCCCATATACTATATAAGAATGGCCGGTGATCCAACCTACATCTGCTGTACACCAATATACATCACCTTGGTCATATTGAAATACATTTTCAAATGAATATTTTGTATAAACCATATAGCCTCCGCAAGTATGCACCACCCCCTTTGGCTTACCGGTTGAACCGGATGTGTAAAGAATGAATAGCATGTCTTCTGCATCCATTTCTTCGGCTGGGCACTCAGTTGATTGACCCTTTATCGCCTCACTCCACCAAATATCTCGGCCCTTGTTCATTACAACATCTTCTCCAGTTCTCTTATAAACAATTACTTTTTCAATGGTCTTGGTTTTTTCCAAAGCCTCATCCACAACTGCTTTTACTGGGATCGATTTAGCTCCTCTGAAATTACCGTCTGAAGTCAGAACCATTTTTGCTTGACAATCATTTATTCTATCAGCTAGAGCATTGGATGAAAATCCTGCAAAAACCACAGAATGCACTGCTCCGATTCTTGCACATGCCAACATGGCAATGGCTGCTTCAGGCACCATTGGCATATAAATAATAACTCTGTCACCTTTCTTAATGCCACTTTCTTTCATGGCATTGGAAAACTGATTCACCTTTTCGTAAAGTTGTCTAAAGCTAATGATTTGATTCTCATCCCCCGGCTCGTTTGGCTCCCAAATAATAGCGGGTTTATCACCCAATGTGAAGAGATGTTTTTCTAGGATATTTTCAGTGATATTTAATTTCGCGCCTTTGAACCACTCAATTCTTGGCTCCTCAAAATTCCACTCAACTGTTTTGTCCCATCTTTTTTTCCAGTAAAAGGAATCAGCAATTCTGGACCAAAACTGCTCTGGCTGATGCACACTACGTTGGTATTCGTGGATATATCCACTAAGGGTATGAATTCTATCACTCATATTATGTCAATTAGCTTTTTTCTAAATAATTTCGATTTTAATTTAGTAAGAATTCAAGTAAAATAAAATCCGAAGTATTTTTTTGATGGATGCGCAGCACTGGTGCTGATGACGTTCTTCAATAGAAAATGTAATTTTGTCTTTCTGGATCTTAAATCTATGTTCCTAATCTAATTGAAAAGGGTGTTCTAATTCTAATAAGTTCCAATCCAATGAATTCGCACCTATTTTTTAGGTTATCTTAATTCAAAATCAGTCCGCACCTCCTCTTCGCCATTTTGTGCGCAGGAAATCAGGGTTATGATAAAAACTTGTATTGTTAAAGAGGAAATTTTGGCTTGTTTTTAAGATTCTTGATCAAAACCTTATGTCGATATAAACCCTTGTATCCCTTCTACTTACTAAAGAAACAACAGATCTATTATTTTATAAATATTAACCAAGATCATAGTTTCATAAATGATATATGCTTATTATTGATGCATAAATAAATGAATTTTCACTTAAACCTTACAAATCAAATGAAACAATTATTAATTACCCTAATCTTTTTAAGCGCATGGTCAGTATCCAATGCTCAAAGAGGACCAATAAAATCATGCCCATCAACCACAACAACTATTAGTGGTAACGGAAATAGTACTGTACTTCAAGCAAATTATGTAGGTTCACACGTTACTTTTAGAACTAATTGCGTAGCCGGTGCTAGTAGTTATGTCTGGACAATTAGTGGGGGGGGCTCGATGAGTACCACTTCAACTGTACTAACCGTTGAACCTTCTGATTTGGTGTGGTTACCACCAGGCGGTTGTGATGAATTTAATTCTAACCTAATCGATGGGTCTTATTTCACATCGATTACTGTCAGCGCCAGTAATACAAGTACCTCAGCAACTTTACCTGTTGTAATTCATGGTGTTCAAAAATGCAAGAATTTTAATCCTTGGAAAGGAAAACTATAGGAAAATTTTAAATAGAAATTAGTGATTATAATAGAGTGAGTCCAGTTTCCACGACTTGCTCTATTTTATTGTCTTACCTCTTATTTTTCGGGAAAGTTGTGAAAATGAAAGCCAAAAGTGGTCTTTTTGATTTGACTAAAAATCATTCGACTAACAACTCATGCAAGCGCATAACTTGCTTAATTACAGACTGACTCTTGTCATTATAAATAACAAAATCTGCCAATTCTATTCGCTTCTCATCGGAGAACTGTTTTTTCATGATGGACAAGACACTTTCTTTTGTTCTATTCGGATCTCTTTCTAATGTTCTTTGGAGCCGTAGTCCTTGGTTTGCGTGGACGTTAATAGTAGCATCTAGTTGTTTGTAAGAACCCGTTTCAAATAGAAGGGCGGCTTCTTTTAAAACATAAGGTTTATTTGAGTACTGTTTACACCAATTTTTGAAATCTTCTGCAACGGCTGGATGTACCAGATTATTGAGTAGTTTTAATTTTTCATCATCACCAAAGACTTCTTTACTCAAATAATTTCTATTAAGTTCGCCATTTTCAAAATAGGCTTCTTTTCCAAAATGGAAGGCGATTTTTGCCTTAAGTTCCGAATCGTTTGATTGAAGCCACTTCGCCCTATAATCTGCAGGGTAGTTGGGAATATCTAAAATCTCAAAGATTTTACAGATTAAACTCTTGCCAGCTCCTATTCCTCCAGTAATGCCAATTTTCTTCATTCCCTAATATACTGATATTGAATGGAATCTATTTTAATATCCAAATCTTTTAACTGACTTGGAACAGATGCTAAAATAGGTTTCGTTATACTATCCGAGGCACTAATTTGCTTAAAATCAACTACTAGTTGAATACTGTCTAAGTTGAAATTACCAGCTAAGTTTTCCTGAATCTTAAATGATATTCGTGCCAAACTATCGCTAAACATATAAGAATTCGAATCTTCAGGTAAATTAATTTTTTCAAACGGCAACATCAACTCTTGCTGGATGAATTTAGCTACTTCAAAACTCACAGTTATTTCCACAGGATTTCGGTTTACCAAGCTTGAACCAAAAGTAGGCAAGTAAATATCTTCAGAGTAATTACTTGAGATATTTTCTTCTTTAATTTCTATAGACAGCTCGTTCGGTACTTTATTGATAAATCTTTCAGGCCCTGAAAAGGCAGCAGAATCATGTGATTTTTTGATAGGGGAAATGATTCTGTAGCCATCTGCTAAGCTAAATTTAGTACTGTCTAGTAACAGTTTTGAATTTGCAGTTCTTATGGAATCAATCTCTATCCTTAGTGTGTCATTCTCTACAAAATTCAGCTGGATTTCATTCATCTGGTCAGCGATTAAAGTGTAGAGTGAATTCCCTAATATATAATTTTGATTTACAGGGTCTTCTAATGGAACCTCAACCGGTGTAATTGTAAACCAGAATGTTTTTCTGAGTAAATTCCAGCCGCCTCCACTTACGTTGATGCTAACTTTTTTGGGAAGTTCTTCTACTACAACTAGAGAAGAATCAGAGTAAGTAAATTTTATTGGATAGCTAATTCTGGTTGAATAGTTATCATTAAGCGCATTGAAAAACCAAAAAGTGGTAGCTGTGACTATGCACAGAACTACCACTTTAATCGTGTCATTTGAA
Organism: uncultured Marivirga sp.; assembly: GCF_963974845.1. NCBI lineage: Bacteria > Pseudomonadati > Bacteroidota > Cytophagia > Cytophagales > Marivirgaceae > Marivirga > uncultured Marivirga sp. Next base: position 223,705 of record NZ_CAXBEQ010000008.1, on the reverse strand, counting down.
TGAGGCAAAAATATATTGCTCAGCCAATCTCCTATTTTTTCAATTCGCTTCAATAAATTATTTCTCTTGAAGTTTTTTGCTTTGCTCTAACGATACAGCAGATTTTTCAAAAATCATTTTTGTTCCTTTGTCTATCTCAAGAATGATTTTATCTTCTTCCACTTGAAAAACCTTTCCATGAAGTCCACCAATGGTTACCACGCTGTCTCCTTTTTTAATTTCAGCAATAAATTTCTTTTGATCTTTCTGCTTTTTTTGCTGTGGTCGGATCATAAAGAAATAGAAAACTAAAATTATACCGCCAAATAAAAGTAATTGGCTCATCCAAGCGCTATCGTCACCTGTAGTGGCTTGTGCTATAATAAATTGTATCATTAATAATTATTGTTTTATGGGTCCAGCACTTGTATTGTCAGCCTTAGGTTCTACAAATGCTTTAATTGTAATGTTATTTGTTGCAGGCCAAGTATTAGCTGTAACTCTGACAACTTTGTTATCCTGATTCTTTTTACCTCTTGAGTTGTATTTTACTTCTAGCTCGCCTTCCTCACCAGGAGCTATTGGCTCTTCAGTATATGAAGGTACTGTACATCCACAAGAAGAAGTCGCATTTGAGATGATCAGCGGAGCCTCTCCTGTATTTTTGAACGTAAACACTTTAGTTACTACATCGCCTTCTGTAATTCTACCAAAGTCATGTACTTTTTCAGAAAATTCCATTTTAGGCAATGGCCCTTCTGGCTTTTCATTGGAAGTCGATTTGACTTGAGAAGTACTTTGATTAGCCATCTGGACAGCTGGACTGTTGGAAGCAGTACTGCCACCATTTCCTTCTAAAGCAGCAACCCTTCTTTCTAAATCGGTCACTCTTTTTTCTAGATCACCATTGCATGCGGTGAATGACAATAATCCTATTGCGAAAATAGCATATATTAATCTTTTCATAATTGAGTTATATTAATTAATTGAAATTTATTTAGTTTTTTCGTCTTTGCTTTTGATTTGCCCAAGCAGTGCATCAACATCAGTCAATAACTGTTCTGCTTTTTTTTTCGCAGAACTTACCACTTTTTCTCCATCACTTCTGGCCGTGCTCAAACCTAAATCTTCTCCTTCTGAAATGTCATTAAGTAAATCTTCCAACATTTCTTTATATTTACCTAGACGATAAGTCAGTTTATCTCTAGTATTCACACCAGTGTCAGGTGCGTACAAGATTCCAACAATTGCTCCTGCAGTTGCTCCTGCTAAAAATGCAAATAAGTTACTTCCTTTACTCATAATTTTTTCCTTTAGCTGTCAAATATACTGCACATATAAAATGATTCAAATGTACAATCAAAGTTTTTTGGTTTTTACGCAATTAGTGTGGTGAAGTTATTTGTTGTCAATCAAACCTCTACCACTTTTCTTGATTTTGTCTTCCTTCTCTAAACTTATTGAGATTTTATCTAATAAGCCATTAACAAATTGCTTGCTTTTTTGCGTACTATAATTCTTGGAAAGTTCAATATACTCATTTATTGTCACTTTTACAGGTATGCTTGGGAAATTAAGCATTTCTGCCACAGCCATTTTTAATATAATCATATCTACAACAGCTATTCGATCGGTGGCCCAGTTTTTTGCAAAATCGGAGACTATTTTTTCATATTCTTCATTATTTACAATCGTTTCTTGAAATAGATTTTTGAAGAATTCGCTATCTTCTTCCCAATTGGCAGAAAGTTCTATTAATTCAATATGTTGAGTCATTTCATCCAAGGATTTGATGCTTTTCTTTAACATTGATTTCAAAGCAGATTTGTTTTCTTCCCAGTACAAATCTCGTTCTGCCATAAAATTGGTAATGGCCTCACTTTTCAAAATCACCTGACGAGTAATTTTATCTAAAGTTTCTACATCTTCTTCAAACGAAGGTTCGTTTTTGAGCACATATTCCTTGTAGAAGTCTGCTTTTTTTAAAATGTCCCTGTACCACTCTTGAACATCCAACATATCATCTTCCCAACTAGTACCAAATCGGGTAAATTCATTTTGTAATGCATCATTCTCCTTAATGATCTTGATGCCCTTGTTTTTAAAAAGGTTCAGTTCACTTTCAAAAACTTGTTTTCCACTGTCATTCAGTCTGGTTTTTCTTTTCTCAACATCCTCCAAGGCCAATTCGGAAAATTCTTCGAGAAGTTTAATGGACAGATAGTAGTTTTCTAGTAGTGTATTAACAGCTTCCAACATATCTTTTTTAATGAAGGAGATGTCTTTTTTTACATTTGTTTGAAATAAATCTAGGGCATCACTAACAGCTGAACGAATCTCTGGATTGCTATCCTGTTCTTCTTTAATTTGTCTGGATTGGAAATTCGATTTGAATACTTTTTTAGCAATTTTAGCATTTTGTTTTAATAGCGCTTTGTCCTGCACTTCCATAGAGTTCAAATCTGGAGTAAAGATATCATCAATGTGGTCTAGCGCTAACTCAAAATTTGCATCTTCACATTTTTGAACCGCATAAAGCGCTTGCATAACTTTAATTCTTAAGGACCTTCTGTTCAGCATAATCAATAATAAAAAGAACGATAATAAATAAATAAGGAAGACAGATTACTGCCTTCCTTGCAAAATTAATAATTCAAAACTTAGTAAGCTAATTTCACTTTGCCCATGTCAGCCATTCGCTTGTCAGCAATTTCTATTGCGGCTTGATGAGATGTTTTCCCCTCAGCTTCTGCTTTGTTTAATATCTCTAGACATTTACCGTATATTTTTTCAGTTTGCTCTAAAGCCAAGGGTTTGTTGTAGTTTCTCATTAGTTCTGGAAAAATATTGATAATACCACCTGCATTTACCAAGAAATCAGGTGCATAAAATATGCCTTTATCTTTAAGCATTTCTCCGTGTCTTACTTCTTCAGCTAATTGGTTGTTAGCAGCACCTACAATTACATTGGCTTTCAATCTCGCAATTGAATCATCATTGATAGTAGCGCCCATTGCACATGGAGCATAAATATCGGCATCCACATCATAAATCTCTTCAGGCTTTACCACTTTCACTTTATGCTTGTCTGTTACTCTTTTGATATTGCTCTCATTAATATCAGTAATGGTGACTTCTGCTCCGTCTTCAATTAAATGATCAACCAAATAGTGCCCGACCTGACCAACACCTTGAACCGATATTTTCTTTCCATGCAGATTATCATTACCATAAGCTTTTTTTGCCGTGGCTTTCATGCCCATAAAGACTCCATAGGCAGTAACAGGAGAAGGATCCCCACTTCCGTTCATTGATTCAGGCAATCCCATTACATAGTCGGTTTCATAAGAAATATGCACCATATCCGAAGTGTTCATGTTCATATCTTCAGCGGTGATGTATCTACCGCTCAAACTGTCCACAAATCTTCCGAATCTTCTTAGGAAAGCTTCATTTTTTAAATTCTTTGGGTCACCAATAATGACAGCTTTTCCGCCTCCTAAATTTAAACCTGAAATAGCGGCTTTGTAAGTCATCCCTCTTGATAATCGGAGCACATCAATAAGAGCTTCTTGGTCATTTTGATAGGTCCACATTCTTGTTCCGCCTAAGGCAGGACCTAAAATGGTATTGTGAATGGCAATTATGGCTTTAAGGCCTGTGGGTTTATCATAACAATAAACTACTTGTTCATGGCCCATTTCAGCGATTGTATTGAATGCTGAAAATGTTTTTTGGGCTTCTTTTTCATTTAATTCAACCATCTTGGAATTAATTTTGATATCTAAAAGTCGTTTCCTGTTTCCCTAACTTTCGGGAAATATTGTCGCAAAATTAACTTATTTATTGATGCAAATCAATTATGATTCAAATTGTATAAATCCAATAGTACTGGAGCATTCTCTCTATAAAGTAAAATGATAGTTTTTAAAGATGCGTATTTATGAAATAAAATTTTGTATTTGCTTGTTTGGCAATATTTAATCTACTAGCACAAACAAATAATAATTTGAAAAATTTCCATAAATTGGCTTAAAAGTGAATTCAATCTATTTGCTAATACTATATTTGCACTTCGAATTCTACAGTTTTTTGGTTCAAATAATTACTTTGAACCAACTACTTCATCAAACGTTGTTAATTTCGTGATAGAATTAAAGCACCTTAATAAGTACTTACTAAAATATAAATATTTACTGCTTTTAGGCATTCTCTTTATGATTGTGTCCAACTTTTTTGCGGTATTTCCTGCTCAGGTGGTTCGATATGCCTTCAATATAGTGAAGGAAAATATAGAGATGTATCGCATGTTCGAAAACTTTGAATTGCAGGAAAATTATTATGAAATTTTCGCCTCTGCCATTTTGATCTATGGGGGAATAATTATCCTTTTAGCACTGGGAAGAGGCTTGTTTCTATTCCTAGTGAGGCAGACCATTATAGTGATGTCCAGACACATTGAGTATGATTTGAAAAATGAAATCTATAATCATTATCAGAAATTACCATTAAGCTTTTACAGAAGGAATAATACAGGGGATATCATGAACAGGATCTCCGAAGATGTGAGTAAAGTCCGGATGTATCTGGGGCCTGCTATCATGTATTCTGTTAATTTAATCACCCTCTTTTGCATTGTAATTCCAATCATGTTTTCAGTGAATCCGACCTTGACATGGTATTCACTTATTCCACTTCCTTTCCTTTCAATAAGTATATATTTTGTCAATAATTTGATCAATAAACGTTCAGAGGAAATTCAGCAAAGCCAATCGCAGCTATCCACCTTGGTACAGGAGGCTTTTTCGGGAATTAGAGTATTGAAATCATTTGTTCGAGAAGAAGATTCGCTACAGAATTTCACTAAGGAAACCAATAATTATAAATTCAGAGCTTTGAAATTGACATTCATTCAAGCCTTGTTTTTCCCTTTAATAATGGGTATGGTGGGCCTAAGTGTGATTTTGGTTGTGTACATAGGAGGTGTAGAAGCTATGAATGGCGCGGTGAGTGCAGGAAATATTGCTGAATTTATAATTTATGTCAACCTTTTGACTTGGCCTGTAACTTCTGTGGGATGGGTAACAAGTATTATTCAGAGGGCTGCAGCTTCCCAAAAACGAATCAATGAATTTTTGGAAACCAAAACAGAAATTGTTTCTGATATGAACCTGGAAAAGGAAATTACTGGGGAGATCGTTTTTGATAAGGTAAGTTTCACCTATCCTGATAGCGGCATTAAAGCATTAAAAGAGGTAAGCTTTTCAGTAAAAAAGGGAGAGACCTTGGCGGTTATAGGTACGACAGGTTCAGGTAAGAGTACAATAGCCAATTTGATTACCCGAATGTATGATCCCACGGCTGGAAAAATCACCATTGATAATGTTCCAATTGCGGATTATAAAGTTGAAAATTTAAGAAGTCAAATTGGCTATGTGCCTCAAGATGTCTTTTTATTCTCAGATTCTATTCGAAATAATATCACATTTGGTAGCAGGGGGTTGTCTGAGGAGCAAATGTTGAAAGCTTCTAAAGATGCTGATCTGCACAGTAATATCATTGATTTTCCACATGGATATGATACTGAATTGGGTGAAAGAGGTATAACGCTTTCCGGTGGTCAAAAACAAAGAGTCTCAATTGCTAGGGCAATAGCCAGAGATCCGAAAATCATGATTTTGGATGATGCCTTATCAGCCGTGGATACCAAAACTGAAAACGCTATCTTAAATGCTTTAAAGAAAATTATGGAAGATAGGACAAGTGTTATTATTTCACACAGGGTTAGTTCAGCAAAATTAGCGAATTATATCATCGTGCTTGATGATGGAGTAATTGTTGAGCAAGGCACTGAAAAAGAGCTTTTGGCACAAACTGGACCTTACAAGGAATTGTATCAGAAGCAGCTACAGGGAGAAGCAGTTGAATAGCAATATATAGAAAAAGCAATGTTATTGCGTTAATTTGAATTCTCCTCAATTTTCGCGATATTTGGAATAGAAATTAAAGTAATGGAAAAAGCAGTTAAAGCTGAAAATATATTGAAATCTAACGGTTTGCGTAAAACGCACATACGTATAGAAATACTCCAAATATTTATGGGTACAAAACATGCTTTATCTGTAAATGATCTGGAGAAAAACCTAAAAGCAAGTCATGATAGGGTGACGATCTACAGAGCTTTAAATTCCTTCGAGGAAAATGGTATTTTGCATCAAACTCCTGATCCAAATGGCAACATGCGCTATGCTATGTGTTCAGATAGCTGCCCAGAACATGTACATCAAGATAAGCATGCCCATTTTATTTGTGAAGAATGCAACCAAACCTTTTGCTTAGAGGACGTGAAAATCCCAGATGTGGAATTAGGAAACGGCTATCAGCTTAATAGCATAAGCTACACGATGAATGGGATTTGCAAGGAATGTCAGCCAGCTTGATTCTCAGCTAATAGCCAAGCTTCTGCTTCCTGCTCTTCTTGGAAATTCCGATAGTCAAAACCTCTTTTTCTGCAAATTGAGGCCCAAAAACTTCCTACTTCTTCTGTTCTTGGGTTGATAATTACAGCCATTTTCACTTCTCTAAATTCTGTAAGTTTGAGCTCAAAAACCTTCAATAAATTAAAGGCTTCGTTATGAGGTAGTTTGAAAATTGTAAGTCTATAATCTAAAAGTACCAGTTTTTTATTGGAGGATTGAATGGCCTTATGAATTTTCTCCGCGTTTTGTAATACCACACTGAATTGAGTTCTTTCGCCTTGGCTCACAACTTTTAAGTAATGTTTCTCTTCGCTGATTCTGATAGACTTATTAAAAAAATGTTTCACTGGTTAGTTGATAGTGTTAAAACACGAAATTAATGATATTTTTTGGATTTTATTAAGATGGAAGCTATCGAAAATGATAGATAACGCTGGTTGAGCGAACATAATTTTGGCTTTATAACCACTAATTAGCCGTTTGCTAATCCAGTAAGTCGAAATCATCATGTTTTGTTTCAAAAAGGGTTCGAATTCTTTGTAGGGTAAATGTCATTTTTACAATCATTAAAAATTCAATTTCTTCAAGTACGGAAATGACTTTTCTACATCGCCACTTTTAATCAATTCAATAGGTGATCCGGAAATAATCCCTTCACCGCAATTAGCTAGCCAGATATGATCGGCCATTTTTAATGCAATTTCTACTTGATGGGTACTTATGAGGATCGACTTTTGTGTTTCATCAACTAGTTTCCTTAAAAGCTCTAACACTATGTATCTATTATTGGCATCTAAATGAACAGTGGGTTCATCCAAAAGCATTAATTCACCATCTTGAGCCAAAGCTCTTGCAATCATGGCTTTTTGCAATTGTCCGTCACTAATTTCAGCAATATTGGCATCTTTTAAATATGCTATGGCACACAAATTTATGGCATTTTCCACTTTTTCCTGATCAATAGCCTGTAGCCTTCCAGTCCAATTAGTGAAAGGATAGCGTCCCATCTCTACCAAATCCTTGACATTCAAATTTCCGCTTTGAATTGGATCAGTCAACACAAGGCTTACTTGCTTAGCAAAATTTTTTGCAGTGTAGTTTTTGACTTCTTTGTCATTCAAAAATACTTTTCCTTGCAATGCAGCCTGAAGATTGGCCAAGGTTCGTATTAGCGTACTTTTGCCAACACCATTTGCACCCAGCAAAGCGATCAATTTGCCTTTTGGAATGGATAGGTTGAGGTTGTTCATCAATCTATTTTCAGATTTACCGCTTCTGTATCCTATAGATAAGTCGGATGTGGTCATTATGTGAGCTCGTTTATCCAAAATTTTTACTGATGTTTTTTCTTTTTAAAATTAACCAAATCACAACCGGTGCTCCAAAAAGTGAGGTAACAGCATTTATGGGTAGTATCAGATCATAATTGGGAACTTGTGCGATTAAATCACAAATTAGAAGCAAACAAGCTCCTATTAACAAAGTAGCAGGAATTAATATAAAATGGTTGGACGTCTTGAATAGTATCCTGCTGATGTGTGGTACAGCAAGTCCCAAAAAAGCTATAGGGCCGCAAAAGGCAGTCACTATACCAGCCAAAATACTTGTAGATACTACCAAGAGTAATCTTACAAATTGAACTTTTAAGCCCATACTTTGCGCATAGTTTTCGCCCATTAACAAAGCATTTAGGGGTTTAGCCTGCAAATAACCTAAAACGAGGCCTGTTGTAACGACAGGAATGAAAATCATTAATTCTCCCCAGCTAAGGTTACCCGTGGCACCAAAGGTCCAAAATAGAAAATTTTGAATGTCATCTGCAGTGCTGAAATATTGCATGATACTCACAATTGCAGAAGTAAAAGCGCCAAACATCAATCCCACTAATAGCAAGGACATGCTGTCTTTTAATCTTATGGAGACTAAAACAACGAGTAGCAATATAATTGATGATCCTATGATCGAAGAAAGTGCCATTCCCCATGAAGCTAATGCGCCATTTACGCCAATACCTAGGAGCACTAATACTGCCACTCCTAGACTTGCACCTGAACTAATTCCCAAAACAAAAGGACCTGCTAATGGATTTCGGAAAAGCGTTTGCATTTGCAAACCTGAAAAACCCAGCGCAGCTCCTGCAAAAACTATTGTTAAGGCTTTCGGCAGTCGATAAGATAAAACAATGTGATATTCTGGGTGGTCTTGTGCCATATTTCCAACTAATACGCCTATAATATTTTCGAATGGGATATAGACTGAGCCAAAACTGATTGAAAAAACAAATAGAATCCCCAAAAGTGGAATCAACAGAGCTACAGTTTGATATTTAGAAAGTTTCATCAAGGATTTAAGCGTTGGTAATAGGTTAGTGTTGAATCCGTTAATAAATTGGGATGCAGAAGATTAATATAATCCTTTAATACCAAATCTGGTCTCATATACCCAGTTTCTAAATAATCATTAGCACCATTTTCATTTACCCTTTTTGTGTAAGAGAATACATTTTGTTTCTGATATGCATCAAAAAAGCTGTATTTAACATTTGTATTTTTCAAATTTCGCAGAGAAGTGAAAGAAGCAACTCCAATCCAAAAATCTGCTTTTTTAGCTCGATTGAATACAGATTCAAAGCTTAGTTCTAGGCTTCCTGTTTTTTGAGTTGAAGACCAAAGATAACTAGCCCCCGCATCCTCAATAAAATGGGCTGCATAACTTTTTCCTCCCGGAACGTACCATACATCCCCGTACATTAAACCTGTCATGACACTTGACTTGGTTTCACTATTTGCAACTTGGCCCTTGATCGAGAGATAATTCTGTTCTATTGCTTTAAATAGACTGTCACCTTCAGTATACTTATCTAGTAATATTGCACTTAATTTTAACCACTCTGCTCGACCTAAAGGCGAATTTTCTAAGTAATCTGAATTGAGGATTACGGGAATCCCTGATTTTCTAATTGGGTTCAATTGCTCCATACTGCTACCCATTGTATAGGCCATCATCACATCGGGTTGTAGGCTCAGTACTTTTTCGACATTAATGCCGCTTTTTTGTCCTACATCTTGCAAATTACCACTCTTCACTAAGGTTTGAAGTTTATGTTCATAGATGTGTTCTGTGCCCGGAAAGCCAACTATTACTTTACTTTCTCCTAAGGCAGTAAATGCTGGCAAATGAGAAGTGGACATGCAAATTAGCCCCTTAACAGGAATTGAAATATGTGCATCGGCTTTAAGACTAGGTTTACTCTTTTTTTCTCTAAACAAAATATAAGTAAAAAAACTACTGTCTGACGCGGCAGGCTGGATAACTTTAACTTTATAGAAATCGCCAAAATCTTCAATGCTTAAATTTTGGGAGTATGAAATAAGTTCTTTGCCTTTTTCTGATTGCTCTTCATTTTTGGGTCTACTGCAAGCCAAAACAAAGAAAAATAAAGAAATAAATACAATTGCTTTCATGGAAAGTAAAATTAATCAAAATGATTGGTTTGCCTATTGAACTGTAGACTTATCAATCATGAAGCTCAAAATCCAAAATATTTTGCAATTTTTGTATTTCAAGATAGTTAAGATAAAAGTATGAAGAATATAGACGTTTGTTTATCACCAGAATTATTGCATCAATATGATTTGAATAATAAAATTGTGGTGGTGGTAGATGTTTTGAGAGCAACTTCTTGCATGGTAAGTGGCTTTGCAAATGGAGTGAAAGAAATTGTGCCGGTTTCCACTTTGGAAGAATGCAAAATCTTACAAAATGAAGGTTATTTGGCTGCGGCAGAAAGAAATGGTAGCAGGGCCGAAGGTTTTGACATGGGGAATTCTCCATTTGAATATTTAGAGGAAAGAGTAAGGGGTGAGAAGATCGCAGTTACGACCACCAACGGGACCATGGCCATCAATAAAAGCCTAGAAGCAAAAGAGATATTGATTGGAGCCTTTTTAAATTTGGGTGCAATAACAGCCTATCTTAAAAACAAAGATGAAGATATTATAGTATTATGTGCGGGTTGGAAAGGGAAGTTTAATTTAGAGGATTCTTTGTTTGCTGGCGCGTTATGCCATTTATTGAAAAATGATTTTGAATATGCATGTGACGCGCCTTTAGCTGCAGAAGCTATGTATATTACAGCTAAAAAGGACATAATGACTTATATGAAGGATTCTTCTCATGCAAAAAGACTGGCTAAGTTAAATGTGGTAAAAGATATAGAATTTTGTGTTCAAGAAAGTATTTATAATGTAATTCCCTATTTGTCTGGAAAATCATTAATCACAAAGAGCTAATAATTAGAAATGCTTTTAAAAATCCCTTTTATTAATGACTAATAATGATAAAATTGGCTTTCTGATATGTTAAACACTACTTATTCTCCGTATTGGCTAATTTTGTTTGGAGTAATTGGCTTGGGATATGCTTATTTGCTGTACAGTAAAAAGAAAACCCCTTGGCAAGCGGTATGGAATAAGGTCTTGTTCGTTCTTCGTGCTGTGGCGGTTACTATAATTGCGTATTTATTGTTAGAGCCATTTATAAATGTGCAAAAAACTAATAGCGAAAACTCAAATATTGTTTTTTTATGGGATGACTCTGAATCTTTGGGGATAAGCCCCGAGAATTCAATAGCTTATTTTCAGGCCATAAAGGTTTTGAAGCAAGATTTGGAAGAACAAAAAGGTGTTTCCATCCCTATAATAGGCCTTTCAGGCAATGATCTTACTAATGTCGATAGTATTAGGAATTATAGAAAAGAAAGCCCATTAAATGACGCGATCAAAAATGTGTCAGATAAAATAGACAATAGATTGATTTCTGAGGTGGTGCTTTTTTCAGATGGAATATATAATAAGGGGATCTCACCGGACTATTATGCCTTCCCATTTCAATTGTCCACCGTTGGTTTGGGTGATACAACTCAAAAGCAAGATATAGCCATACAACAAGTTCGATATAATAAGGTGGCTTATGAAGGTAATCAATTCCCGATTGAGGTAGATCTTGTCCAAAACGGATTTTCAGGAGAAAGTGTGATTTTGATATTGAGAAGGGGAAGTAATCAAATCGCTCAAAAATCTATCCGATTTGAGGGAGACGAAGAGTTGAAAACTGTTCAGTTTTTAGTAGAGGCGAAGAGTACGGGATTTCAAGACTATAGTCTGGAAATTGAATCCCTAGAGAATGAATTCAATCCAAATAACAATTCAAAAAATGTCTATATAAATGTCGTAGAAGGTAAAAAGAGGGTTTTACTTTTGGCTCCTTATCCACACCCAGACATAAAGGCTTTATCTGCTTCCATTGGTCAAAATGATAATTACGATTTCAAAATGTCAATTCATGGAATAGATAATAAGCCAATTGAAAGTATTGAAGATTTCGACTTAGCGATATTGTTTCATTTACCTAATAACTCCAATGTATTTATTCCTGAAATTAATAAGCTTCAAAATGCAGGAACTCCACTTTGGTTCATCAATGGCTCAAATTTGAATTATAGATTACATAATGAAATCAACAGATCGGTTGATTTAAGAACTTCGAATGAAAAAGATGAGGCGTTCGCTTATTTCAGTTCTAAATTCGATCTCTTTGAATTGAATTCAGAAAAAACGGAAATTCAGGGGAAACTGCCACCAGTTTTTATGCCTTTCGCGGATCATCAATTTCATCCCTTGTCAAAAGCTTTAATGATGAAGCAAGTGGGTAATGTAAAAACTCAACAACCGGTTTTTGTATTTTATAATGATGATGAAGTAAGACAAGCTACTTTGATGATTCAAAATTTCAGAATTTGGAGAATGGTAGAGTTTTTGAATACACAGGCCTTTGATCTTTTTGATGATTGGGTTATGAAAACCATTCGCTATTTAACAGCTGATAATCAAAAGGATAGGTTTAAAGCGTTTCCTGTAAAAGAATCCTTTGCAGATAATGAAAACGTGAAATTTCAAATTGAAATGTATAATGAGGTGTATGACAGAATATACGGTGTGCCGGTAAGCCTGATTATTAGAAATGAAAATGATAGCATTTTAGATTTTCAATTTACTCCGGATAGATTGAAGCCTGATTTTGAAATTGGAAATTTGCAAGGAGGGGTTTATGCATATGTCGCTAAATCAATTATTCAAGGTAAGAACTTTGAAACTAGTGGTCAGTTTGTTGTAGATGAATTTGATATTGAGAAACAAAATTTGCAGGCTGATTTCAATTTATTAAGAAGATTAGCCCAAAAAAATGACGGAGAGTTTTATAAGTCAGGACAAATTGAAGATCTGAGAGCTTATTTAGCTTCTAAAGATTATCCAAAAGTACTGAGTGGGAAAAGTGAAATTATTCCGATTAAACAAAATTTCCTTCCTTATATATTGATACTGTTACTTCTGTTTAGTGAGTGGTTTATTAGGAGATTTTTCGGCTCATACTGATTGCAAATCGGCTTTTTTGTATTAGTTTCGGCTTATACTCAATGTTTATTAATATCGTTTAAGCAAGAAGAAAGGATTTTATTCAATGCTAAATTAAACAATTACTTTAAAATAAAGTAGCTAATTCATTGGTTTTTAGAAAAATATAATAATATTGCAATACAGAAATTATCGTTTGAATAGAAATGAATAGAAAAATTTTTAGCGCACTCATTTTATTGGTTTTAGTTTTACTAACCTATTTTTTTGTTTTTGAGTATTACGCCAGTTCGGAACTTGAGGGAAAAGCGAAGCTAGAGTCTGATTCAATTCCTGCAGAATTGTTGCAGCCAGATCCAACAATACTTTACGGCATGGTGGTAGATTCATTTCAAGTTCAAGAGCATGCAGTAAAGCGAAATCAAAGTATTTCAGATATACTTTTGGCCTACAATGTGTCACATCAAACTATATTTCAATTGGCGAATGTAGCCAAAAATGTTTTTGATGTACGGAAAATAGCTCCTAATAAAAAATACACTGTTATATATCAAGACGTTGATTCTTTACCATCAGCCACCGCTTTAGTCTATGAGCCCAATCCTGAAGAATATGTAGTATTTAATTTGAAAGATTCCATTAATGTTTATGTGGAAAAGAGACCTGTGGAAATTAAAGAAAAAGCGATAAGTGGTACTATTCAATCCTCACTTTATGAAGAAATACTGAAAAATGGAGGGACGCCCGAATTGGTCGATTTAGTTGCCGATATGTACGGATGGCAAATTGATTTTACTAAAATATATCCCGGTGATCAATTCAAAGTATTATTTACGGAAAGAAATATAGATGGGAAGTCAGTTGGTGTTGAAGAAATATTAGGGGCTGAATTAATACATTACAATAATCCATTTTTGTCAGTTGCTTTTGATCAAGGAGATGGCGTTGATTATTTTGATGAAGAGGGTAAAAGCTTAAGAAAAGCATTTTTGAGATATCCGGTGAAATTTACCAGAATTAGCTCAAGATATACTGCCAAAAGATTTCATCCTGTCCAAAAAAGATATAAAGCCCATTTGGGAACTGATTATGCAGCTCCAACAGGAACTCCAATATATGCAGCTGGGGATGGAGTGATCACTAAAGCCTTATACGAGAAGTATAATGGCAGGAATGTAAAAATTCGTCATAATGCTACATATTCTACCCAGTATTTACATATGAACAGGATAGCAAAAGGAATTAGTCCAGGGTCAAAAGTAAAACAAGGCCAACTCATTGGTTATGTAGGTAGTACTGGTTTGGCTAGCGGACCACATTTATGCTATCGTTTTTGGAAAAATGGAAGGCAAGTAGATGCCATGAAAGTTGATTTACCTCCATCCGAACCTATTAAAGAAGATTACCTATCTACTTTTAATCGATATAAGAGCTACATTAGATCTAAATTAGATCAGATTCCTTATCCTGAAAGTGAAGATGAAGTTTTAATGGCTGGTATGCAATAAAATTAATTTTGGTTCTTTATCTTTTGACTTTAGGTTAATTGACAGAAAAACCCCACTAAAATGTACCTTTATAAAAAGCCTTTGCTTTTATTGGTGTTAATAGCTTTTCATCTAAATATTTACTCGCAAAAAGTAGGTTTGGTGTTAAGTGGTGGTGGAGCTAAGGGTTTAGCTCATGTTGGAGTTTTAAAAGCACTAGAAGAAAATGAAATTCCAATTGACTATGTAATGGGAACCTCCATGGGCGGAGTAGTAGGTGGTTTTTACGCTGCTGGTTACAGTCCGGAGGAAATTGATTCTATTGCACGGTCTGAAAACTTTCAAAATTGGATTGATGGAAGATTTCCAGATGATTTTAATACTTACTATTTCAAAAGTAGTCCTAGTCCCCAATGGTTAGAAATCAATTTAGGAGTTGATTCTACATTTGACACAAATTTACGTCCAAAATTAGCGAATGATTTAATCCTCAATTTTGCATTGGTCGAATATACTGCACAAGCCAATCAAATAGCTGGTGAAAATTACGCTAATCTATTAATTCCGTTTACAGCTGTTGGAGCCGAAATATTTACCCAAAAATCTGTTTATATGGACAAGGGGGTTTTGGGTCATTCTTTACGAGCTACAATGTCAGTTCCTTATGTTTATAAGCCGGTAAAGATTGATGGTGAATTTATTTTTGATGGTGGTATATATGATAATTTCCCAGCGAGTAAATTAGAGGAGAAATTTGATCCTGATATTATGATTGGTGTTAATGTTGCCACTAAGATATTTGAAGACTATCCTGAAGATGACAAGAAATTGATATCGAATTCTTTGCTTTTCATGATCATGGATAAGGTGAATCCTAAAGACCTTGGTAATTCCAGTGTATTTATAGAGCCCAATACTGTAGATATTACTGGCTTTGATTTTAATAAAGTCGGTGCCATTATTGACAGTGGTTATGCGGAAGCCATGAGAAAGATGCCTCAAATCCTTGAAAAGGTGGAGCGAAGAAAAAGCCGGGAAGATTTTGAAAGCTTAAGACAAGATTTCAAAAAGAATATTAAACCCTTAAAATTTTCAGTTTTTGAATACAATAACTTAAGACCAGATGAAGTCCGATTTATTAATAAAATTCTTAACCCTGAAAATAAATTAGAATTAGACATTTCGGAGGTCAGAAATAACTACTATAAATTGATTGCGGATCCATATTTCAGTACGGTTTTTCCTAAAATAACATATTCAAATGAAAAAGAATCGTTTGCTTTTAGATTGACCTCAGAAGGCGAGCAAAATATAAGGTTACAGATTGGAGGAAATGTTGCTTCATCCGGATTGAGTAATTTCTTTATGGGTGCGGGATATGATCATTTAAATTACATGTTGTTTAATCACAGCACATCAGTAAACATAGGACAATTTTATAAGTCGTTTCATTATGATTTAAAAATGCAATTTCCTTTTGGATATCAGTTTTATGTTACCCCATTCTTTCATTACAATGGCTGGGATTTTCTTAAAACAGGCAATTTTTTGGATAATAGAAGAGTATCACCTATCAATCAATTTGACCGCAACTATGGGGTCAGAGTGGGCGCGCCTATTTTTGATAGGATGAAAATAGAATTAAAAAGTAGTTTGCTAAGGAAGGTAAATGAATACACAAACAGGGACAGTTATGTATCTTCCGACACTTTGGATTTTAATAGGTTCTATGGCTATGATCACCAAATAGCGTTAGATTATGTAGATTTGAATAAAAAGGTATTTCCAACAGAGGGAGTTAAATTTGGATTAAGTGTGTCTCATTTTTATGGGGACGAGTCATTTGAACCAGGCTCTACTTCCGAAATGGGATTGAATCAAGTATCGCATAATTGGATCCAATTTGCTGCAGAGTTTGAACAGTATTATCCATTAAAATATGGTGATATTGGATTTTCTATAACAGCTAAAGGGAGTAATATAAAAGCTTTCAGTAATTATAGAGCAACTATTTTAAATTCTCCTGCTTATTTGCCAACTTTTGAAAGCCAAGGATTATTTTTAGAAAATTTTCGTGCTCCAGCTTTCCTCGCAGGAGGATTGAAATATCAGATCAATCTTTATAAAGACTTTAAATTAAGAGTTGAAGGTCATGCTTTTAAGCCGGTGTTTAAATGGAATGAGGTTGGGGAAGAGACTACTAGGACAGGTCTTATTCCTGATTACCACTTATCCGGTATGGGAGCATTGTTTTATGAATCTCCAATAGGTCCCATTAGTTTATCTGCACATTACTATGACGATAACTCACCTTTCCTGCTTCTATTTAATATTGGTTATTTGATGTATAATAAAAAGCCACTCGAATAGTATTCTTTTATTTTCATCGAATATTTATATGTATTCCAATATTAAAACTTAGTTTTGCACAATTATTTTTTTAGAAAATAAAAAGAAATTATTGTATGAAAGGTTTGTTCTTTATATTAAATATTATCTTTACGGCTTACATTCAATTAGCTGCAGCACAACCAGGTACGAAATGGGTGGAATTGGAAGGGAAAGTGATAAATAAAGCTTTGGAAGGGCCGATTGAAGCTACTTTAACCTTAGAAAGCTTGCCTTATGGGGCTGATATAAGAATGTTTCATTCGGATGTAGAGACAGGTGACTTTTCCTTTAAAGTTAAGGAAAACAAAGAGTATAAAGTAAAGGTTGAGGCGAAAGGTTACATTGCCATTGAAGAAAAAATTGAAGTTAAATCGAAAAATGAGCCCTTGATATTTAGCCTAATGCCGGCAGGAGCAGGTTCACTTTTAAGGTTAGACATTAACTTTAAACAAAGCAAAGCGGATATTATGGATGGTTCTTATACGGAACTGGATAAATTGTTAAATATGCTGACCGAATATCCGAATATGGAAATTCAGTTAGAAGGTCATACTGATTTTAGGGGAAGTGCATCAGCCAATATGAGATTGAGTGAGAAAAGAGTGAAAGCTGTGAAATCTTATTTGACATCTAAGTCCGTAAGTTCAGATAGAATTAAAACAAAAGCATTTGGAGGTACCCAACCTCTAAGTAGAGAAAGTACAGAAGAGGCAAAATTAAACAATAGAAGAGTGGAGGCTCGAATATTGAAGACAGAATAATTTATTAAAATGAAAAAACCATTATTAGTACTACTAGCATCTTTTTTAACATTTTTTGGTTCCAAAGCTCAAGACGCCAATTGGGCAGATAGAGTAATTGAATTTTCGTCTGAATTGGAAGATACCCAATATTCGGTTCAGCAGTTACTTGGAAAACCTAACGTCTACCCTTGGGGTGAAGGTAGTCCAAGCGCTTGGACGCCAAGTCGACCAGGACGAGAGGAATTTGTGAAAGTTGGTTTCGATAATCCCAAACCGATTAGACAAATTGCAATTGCTGAGTCATATAATCCCAGTGCTTTAACAAAGATTTTCTTTTATGATGAAGCTGGAAATGAGTATCTTATGATCGAAAGAGAACCTGTTATTGTAAATCAACCAGGAAGGTTCTTGAGATTGTTTACCGAACTAACAGAGTTTAATGTCGCGGCAGTAAAACTAGAATTTGATGGGGGAGCTGTACCCGGATATTACAGTATTGATGCAATAGGAATCACTGATTCTGAGACCCCAATTGATTTACAATTAGAATTGGTGCCGAATGTGAAAGAAGAGTTGGTTTCAGAACGTCTAGACGAAAAAGTAAATAGTCCTTATGAAGAACTAAAACCAATCTTAAGTCCTGATGGTAGGCAGTTGTTCTTTGGTAGAAAATTTCATCCTGACAACATTGGCGGAATTGAAGATTATGAAGACATCTGGGTTAGCGATTTGGATACCACTACGAATGAATGGAAAGAAGCCAAGAATTTAGGGGAACCACTGAACAGTGATGGTCCTAACTGGGTAAGTTCTATTACACCAGATGGTAACACTTTGGTATTGCTAATTGGAAATGAGTACGATGCAAAGAAAGGTAAAATGTTTTCAGGAGTATCTGTATCTTCAAAAGAAGGAGAAAGTTGGTCGAAACCAGAAAGTTTATCAATCGATGATTTCTACAATATGTCTGAGAAGGCTAATTTCTATTTAGCGAATAGTCGAAAAACCTTAATTATGTCTGTCAAAAGAGATGATTCTTATGGTGACAGAGATTTATATGTCAGTTTTGAAAAGAGAGACGGATCATGGACGGCACCCATGAACTTGGGTGCAAATGTGAATACAGCAACCGATGAAACCTCTCCATTTCTTGCCGCTGATGATAAGACACTTTTCTTCTCTTCGTCAGGATATATAGGATTTGGTAAAAGTGATATCTATATGACGCAAAGACTGGACGATACTTGGCAAAACTGGAGTGAGCCTTATAATATGGGGCCACAAGTAAATTCAAATGGAGATGATTTATTCTTTAGTATGCCGGCAGAGGGTAATTTTGCTTATTATACTAAGGAAGATTCCCTTGGTGACATGGATATCTACAGATTAGCAATGCCATTGTTTAACGAATTAAATCCGGTAATCACCATTTCAGGTAGGGTTGTGGATGCTGAAACCCAAGAACCGCTTGACGCAATTGTATCTTATGAAACATTAGATGGTACTGAGGTAGGAAAAGTTCAAACTGATCCTACTACAGGAGAGTATAAGATTGCCTTGCCAGCTGGACAAGAGTATCAGTATATTGCTAAAGTGAAAGGATATTTGCCTATAAGTGAAAATGTTGATCTAACTAATCAAAAGGAATCTAAAAGCTTTAATAATGATATGATAATGGCTCCAGTTAAGGAGAAAGCTGAGATTGTTTTAAATAATGTTTTCTTCGCTTTTGATAGTTATAAGTTGCTACCAAGCAGTATTTCTGAATTAAATAGGATGGTAGAGGTAATGAAAGATAATAGTAATATTGAGGTGGTAATTATAGGACATACTGATAGCACAGGACCTGAAGAATACAATCAAGTCTTATCAGAGAAAAGAGCCCAGTCAGTTGTCAATTATCTTACCGATAATGGAGTTAAGAAAGATCGATTGGAATACGTAGGTAAAGGAGAAACTGAACCAGCATATCCTAATGACACAAAAGAGAATAGGTCAAAAAATAGAAGAGTTAACTTTAAAGTAGAAAGATAAGCTCAATAGATTACATTTGAATTTTTATAAAAAGCCGAGCTAAGCTCGGCTTTTTTGTTGAATGATTTTTTGAGTACTTTATTGTGAGTAATTGTTGTTCTCACTTATAGAATTTAATTCATTTGATCCAAAACGGATATGAATAGTGGCAATTGAATACTTGAAATTTGGCATTCTTTTGTCTCAGTATCGTTTTATTTGCATTATTCAAGAAGGGGAAATCAGAATAATGACTTAGAAGTAATTTAGAGTTCTCTGATTTCAGGATTCTATTCCAAGATGGAAAGCTTTGTTAATATAGGCAAAATAAAAGTTAATGGTTTTTAATGAAATCTGAGGTTTTGGGAATAATGGATAGATTTATTTTATAGATTAAATTTTGTGCTTTTATGTTTTTTCTTTCTTTTTGATCAAGTAACCGCAGTCTATTGAACTGAACTTCAAAGAAGATAACAAAATGGTCCTGTGTTACAGGATATGAGCCAGGGTTAAACAGCCTTTGGCTGTTCTTTTGTTTTCTTTTGATTCTTCTGTGGTTAAATCTCCAGCTTTAGCTAGTTTTTAGTCTTGTTATATAGTAGCAGAAAGAAAAAATCAAGACGTAATTATGCTTCAGCCCACATTATTAACTAGCCCGTCTTTTTGTCCTCTTGCCTGCAAACCACAGTTCAAAACTATTTTGAGTTGAGTATTCTGTAGTTTTTAACAAGAGTTCCCGATTTTAGAGACAAAAAAAGGCAGAAGATTACTTCTGCCTTTTTAAATAGCATTGATTGTTTTTATTTATTTCTGCTCATTTCATTATCAGCTGGAGATTGGCCTCTTGGCGTGGAATTCCTCATTTGATACAGTTCGAATTTATTAGGAATATTTCTTGGTGGCCAGTAATTATTTTCCTCGTCCACATCTGCTGTTTCTCTTTTTGGATCTACTTGAAATTGAACGATTTCCTTTTGTGTAATGATTACTTTTGTGGCCGTATTCTCTCTTTTTCTCCAGATTTCTGCAGGATACTTGAAAGTTTCTTTGCTTCCATCGGCATAAGTGGCTTCAATGATGATCGGCATTACTAATCCGCCTTTATTTTCATATTGAACTTCATAAAAATTATAACCACCATCTAGAAGTGCTTCCTCTTTACCTGTTAATGAAGCTCTAAAAGTTTTGTAAGCCTTTCTATCGTCACTATCCACTTCAAATGGATCAAAGCTATTATAGAAATCTTTTAGCTCAGGATGCTTCTCTACGACAGTCTTAACTCCTTCGTCTTTGTTTTTGTCTGGCGTTACATGATAACTCTCTTCTTCGGCTCTTTCTTTTTTGATTTTGTTTTCCACATCAGGATTTTTCGAATCTAATTTGAACCATTCTACATCTTTGATTGCGATGTCTACATGGTCAGTGCTATAAAACCAGCCTCTCCAAAACCAATCCAAATCGACTGCTGAAGCATCTTCCATGGTGCGGAAAAAGTCTGATGGAGTAGGGTGTTTAAAGGCCCATCTTTCTGAAAAGGTTTTGAATGATTTATCAAATAGCTCTCTTCCCATTACTGTTTCCCTTAAAATGTTTAAGGCTGTGGCTGGTTTTCCGTATGCGTTATTACCGAATTGAATTATATTTTCAGAATTGGTCATAATAGGACGGATATTTTGTTTGTCACCTTTCATGTAAGAAACAATATTTCCTGCTGGGCCTCTTCTGCTTGGGTAGTTAGGTTCCCATTCTTGCTCAGCAACAAATTGTACGAAACTATTTAGGCCTTCATCCATCCAAGTCCATTGACGCTCATCAGAATTGACAATCATTGGGAAGAAATTATGTCCTACTTCATGAATGATTACGCCTATCATTCCATA
Source organism: uncultured Marivirga sp. (assembly GCF_963974845.1). NCBI lineage: Bacteria > Pseudomonadati > Bacteroidota > Cytophagia > Cytophagales > Marivirgaceae > Marivirga > uncultured Marivirga sp. The sequence continues at coordinate 202,320 of NZ_CAXBEQ010000008.1, read as the reverse complement.
TTTCGTTCTGGCAGAATAAGTACCGTCAGGAGCAGGTCGTCCATAGTTGAAACAAATCATTGGATATTCCATGCCGTTGGCTGCTTCTACAGATATTGCCACAGGATAAGGATAAGGTATTGTCATTCTAGAATAAACTTCTAGGGTATGTGCAACTACTCTGGTGGAATACTTGTCCCACAATCCCCAAGCTTCTTTGGGATAATAAGACATTGCCATTACTGTTTTACCATCTATATCAACTCCCATAGCGTCCCAGATAAACTTACGGGAAGAACCAAAAGCGAAATCTCGAACATCTTCAGCTTTATAAGTCCACGTTTTGGTCCCTTTTGCTTTACTCTTTTCTGCTTTTTCAGCCTCTTTTTTTGTCACAATCAATACAGGATCGTCAGCGGTTTTTGATTTTTCCCATCTCTCTAATTGATCCTCTGTCAGTACGGCATCAGCATTTTGCAATTCACCTGTAGAAGCTACAATATGATCTTCAGGAACTGTGATGTTAACTTCATAATCTCCGAATGGTAATGCAAACTCACCACTGCCGATGAATTGCTTATTTTGCCATCCTTCGAAGTCGTTATAAACTGCCATTCTTGGAAACCACTGCGTAATGGTGTAGACAGTGTTTTCATCGTCTTCAAAGTAATCGTATCCACCACGTCCACCCATTCGTGCTCTATCGTTAATATTGTAGAACCAGTCAATGGAGAAAGAGATTTCTTCACCTGCTTTCAATGGTTTTTTCAAATCAATACGCATCATCGTATTATTGATCGTGTATTCCATTTCATTACCTTCAGCATCTACCAACTTCTGGATTTTATGACCACCGTCATAATCAGGGTATCCCATCATCCGGTCAATTTGTCCTTCACTAGCTCGGCTTGGAACACTATTCTCCCCTACATCATAAGACATACTGTTTTTGGCACGCATGTTCTGATCCAACTGCACCCATAAATAGGTCAATTGATCTGGTGAGTTGTTGGTGTAAGTAATGGTTTCAGAACCAATGATTTGATTCTTGCCTTCATCAAGTGTAACGTCAATTTTGTAGTCAGCTTTCTGTTGCCAATACATATGACCGGGTGCTCCCGAAGCTGTTCTGTAAACATTCGGTGACCTCAACATGTAATCCAATTGCTCAAATTTGCCTTGGTTTTGATACTCTTGTGCCGTAGCTGCAAATGTAAAAAATGCCATTAAGGCGGTAAATATTCTTTTCATATTGATTTTATTTTATTGTTCTACTTACCAAAATTTTGTTTCCATCATAATTGTTACGGCAATTCCCGCAATGGCGCTGGAAACAATCAGCACCCAATCTCTTCTTTTCATTCCGAAAAGGTCTATAAAGATAAAAGATAAAACTAAAAAGCATAAAACTATAATGATTTGTCCTACTTCTAAGCCAACATTAAATGCTAATAACTCCATCACTATCGAACTGTTTTTTCCTAAAATGGCTTTCAGGTAATTACTAAATCCTAATCCATGGATTAGACCAAAAAGCAAAGCAAATACATAATTCAATTGCATGCTTCCTGTGCTTTTCAGATTTCTTTCCTTTTTGAAAAGATTTGCAAATGCAGTAATGAAAATGGTTACCGGTATTAGGAATTCAATTAATTCCGAGCTTATTTTTACATAATTTAAGGTAGATAAAGCCAAAGTGATAGAGTGGCCAATAGTAAAGGCCGTAATTAGAATTAGTACCTTTCTCCAATCACGCATTAAATATATTGCCGCAAGGGCGAGAACGAATAAAATATGATCGTATCCGTTGATATCTAGTATGTGATCTAGTCCTTCTAAAAAGTAGGCTTTAAATGTTGACATATCCTTTTATATAATTTTCAGATTTATTGTTAACAAAACATAATATTACCATAATTTTGTAAAACAGTCATAAGACTTTCAAAAATGTTATATAGCAATTATATTATCGGTTTTTTCTGGATGCTTAGCGGAATGCTACATCCTTTTTATGTGTCAATCACAGATTTGGTTTATAAGGAAGATACGAAGTCAGTTCAAATTATGCATAAAGTATTTGTGGATGATTTTGAACAGACTTTAAATAAGCATTATAAAGTTAATCTAGATATTCTTTCAATGGAAAGCACCAAAGAAATTGATGAGATGGTAAATGATTATTTTTCGAAGAGATTTGCAGTTGAAATCGATGGGAAAGAACAAGAGATCGTTTACATCGGAAGTGAACTGGAGGAAAACGTGCTGTGGGTGTATCAGGAAATTTATAAAGTACGCAAGCCCAAAATCTTCAGAATTACTAATATAGTTTTATTTGATGAGTTTGATACCCAGTCCAATTTGGTTCATACAGATTTGGGAGGAGAAATTAAAACCCTCCGATTAACAGAGGGTGATGGAACTCAGCAGGTGGAGTTTGATTTTTATTGATGCTCAAATCAGAGCACATTTAAACTCTGCTCTTTAATTTTCTCCAATTCCTCTTTCATCTGAATGACTTGCTCTTGCAAGTCGGAGTCATTGGCTTTAGAACCTAAGGTGTTAATCTCCCTCCCGATTTCTTGGCTAATAAAACCAAGCTTTTTGCCATGTGAGTCTGCTGTGCTGTTTAATGTATCTAAAAAGTATTGTAAATGAATGGACAAACGTTCCATTTCTTCATTTACATCAAGTTTTTCAGAATAGTAAATCAACTCTTGTTCCAACCTTTCCTGGTCGTAATCAACAGACTGCGTTAGTTCTTTAATATTATTTTGAAGGCGGGTACGGATTTTATCCATTCTTTTGGGTTCTATCTTTTTGGCGTTGTCCAATTTTTCGGAAATGGTATAAATATAGCCTGATAGAATTTCGCCCACAGTCTGACCCTCTGTATTTCTAAAGTCATTGCAGTTGTCCAAAGCAATATTTAATGTCCCAATAATCAATTGATCATCCTCTTCAGCAAGCTGGTCGTCATTATATTTAATAATTTCAGGGGCGTCCAAAGCCATCTTCATGCTATCATGGAATTTTCGGCCGTTGGCTTCTTCCAGTTCCGATAACTTATCCAAATATGCTGAAAACAACTCTTGGTCTATGTTAGGTAAAGATAATTGCTTGTTTTTCTTGGAAATATTGATGGAAACAGACGCTTTACCCCTTATCAGTTTTTGAGTAATAAGGTTTCTTACTTCAATTTCCTTGGCGTTAAAAACTTTAGGAAGCTTCAAAGACAAGTCTAAAAACTTAGAATTAAGAGTTTTAATCTCTACTTCAATTGAAATATTTTCGTTTTGGGCTTCAGCATGACCAAAGCCAGTCATTGATTTAATCATGGGGTAAAATTAATAGGATTCGAGAACTTAATTGTAAGCAAAAAGGATTTAATTAAAAATCATAACCGATACTTAGACTCAGTTTTGGATCTTGAACTATATAGTCTTCAATTGGGTAAGCATAATCAAGTCTTAAATAATAGCCTAATAAGGTGGTTCTCAATCCTAAACCAAGGGAAGACAACCAAGGGTTTTTGTAATTTCTTATTACCGCCTTAAAGTTATTGGTTTCAATATTTTGGCGGTTAATGCTATTGTCTTGATCCCAAGGACTTCCACCTAACCATGCAGTTCCAATGTCATAAAATCCTATAAGTTGAAAGTTTCTAGCAAAATTTGATGACATCGAATTATTACTTAAAACTCTAAACAGTGGAAAACGCAATTCATTACTCAGAAGTATCACATTTTTTCCGCTAAATTCATTCAGTTGGAAACCTCTTAAACCAGTAACAAATTCATGAAACAAAATATTAGAGTTATAGATGGGGCTCTCTGTGGAAGTTAAGGCAAGTGGATTTTCCTCAGGTGTAATTTCGGCTCCAGTAGGCGGTTGGTTGACTCTTCTAAAAACCCAGTTTTCAACTCCACCCAACATATAGTATGGTGAATTTTGGCCAAAGAATCCACCTGCGTAAAGTCTGCTGGCAAAGGTTATTTCTCTAAATACTTTCTGATAATTTCTGACATCAATGTATAGCTTACTGAATGATTCACCAGCATTAAAGCCACCAGTATAATTTTCAAAAGCAATTTTCCCCCTTAAACCTTGCCTCATGTTTAATCCCAATGGCTCCGAATTATCATAAACATATTCGATTTTGCCTCCAAAGAGCAAGTCATTGCGCAGTGGATCTTTCTCCAAATTGTTTTGTTGAGTTAAGACATTAAAACTGCTTTCAATAAATTGTTGGTATACGATATGAGGCTTAACACTAATTCTACTATTATTTGAAAAAGGGTAGGCTCCTCCAAAACTAAAGTTGTTAAGTGAATAGGTTTGGTCAGTGAATCTATCGTCCAATTTTGTAGCATAAACTTCTCTTTCAAACCTGACACTATAATCGACCAATCTTTCAAGATATTGATATTCACCAAATATAGAACCACTCTTGAAATCTTGTAGTGATACATCAAATCCACCATAGAATTTATTGTTTTCACGTAAATCATTCATCTGATACCTGGAGTACATGGTAAGTCCAATAAGAGGGTCTATATTCCAAGAGGCAGTTATATTATTAGTTGTAAATGTTGGCTCATAATCAAAGGGGCCCATCATACTAGCTGTATTTCTAAGCTTACTTAAATTCTTCAATAAGGAACTTTGCTTCTTTTCTTGCTCAAACTGTTGTTGTTCGAAGTCGAAATTATCAGCATCTAGTTTAGTAGTAGATTCATCCGTTTGGTTTAATTTCTTTTGCAGGCTAGACAGAGATGAATCTTTCTTGAAATCAGATTTGGTATTGATTTCTAATTCATTGCTTCTAGCAGGGATTTTACTTTGTTTTGATGCTTCACTGCTTAGCTTTCTACTTAATTGAACTTGCTTGCGAAGTGTAGAAGGTAAAAACTTTGCTTCATTTCCAGAGAAGTCATTCCTAAAGAAAAATCTATGTTCCCCGCTTTGGTCTAATACAAATGAAAAATAATTGAATTCAGGTCTTATGTCGTAATTTAGAATCCCTGTACCGTAAGCGGTAATTTGTCTAGAAGTCCCTTTCTCGGTGTCAAATTTGTACAAATTATTAATCCCTGACTTATCACTAACATAATAAATAGCGGTGCTGTCTGGGATGACAATTTTTGAGTTTTGCCCAAAATCTTTGGTAAGTTGGTTTAACTGATTTGGCTCATCGATGTCTAATTCAAATAGATTGAAATTTTTAGTCAAGTCCTTATAGTTATTTTCAGTTGAGATGGTATCAGAACTTCTGTTGGATGAGAAGACAATACGTTTTGTATCTGGTATAAAAGCAGGATCTAAGTCATCAAAAACATCATTAGTTAACCTTCTTATATTAGGTCTTCCGGTGCTTATTAAGTACAAGTCAGACTGCGCATTAATATTAGCACTGACTACAGCAGTTTTTCCATTGGGGTAAATATTGATTTGGTTGACTTGATCAAATCTTCGTAAGTCTCTTTTCTGAAATTTCTTGGAGTATGGGTCATATAAATACAAATAATTCACACCTCTTTCATAACTTACAATACCCAAGGTCGTGCTATCCCCCCAGTCCATGGCAGGTGCAAATGTATCCTCAAATTCTTCAAGTCTCCTTTGGCCTCCTTTAAAAATTGTTTTTTCATTTCCAGTACTTATTTCCCTCAACTTAATTTTAAATCGTCCTCGGTTATTGATGGAATAAGCTAAATAATCACCATTAGGGCTTATTTTAGAGCTATAATTCAAATCTCCCTGCCAGGGTTTGGAAATCTGGTTTTTCTTTGAGGGTTTTTCTGTTTCCATACCTGAAAAATTATTAAGATAGAAGTATCTGTATTCGGATAGAAATGCTTTGAAAGGAATACCCAGTGTATTGGTGATACTTTTCTCCTCATTTCGGATAATCCTTGTTAAATTTAAGGTATTGGAAATATTAATTCGTCCGTATTTTTCTGAAATAAAATTCCATATAGATTGACCTGCAAGTTCCGCTTCTTTACCTTCTAGTTTATCAATTTGCTTCGCACTATGGTCAACCAAGAAATTCCTTACGAAATCGTCCATTTCAGCACTCCAGCCGTACGCGATATAGGCTGCAATTCCGCTAATAAACCAATCGGGAACAGTAAATAATGCATTTGATTGAAAAACCTCCGAAACCAAACCACCTCCAAACAACATATCCTTGACATAAAGCTTAGAAACTTTGTAGATGAGTTCGTCTTTAAATTCTTGGTAGGAGCCAGAAAAAGCTAATTCTATATGTGTTTTTAAGAAGTTGGTTTGTCCACTTATGTCAAATTGTGCTTCATTAAGACCAACATTGCTTTGATTATAATCTAGGTTGCTATTGAACAGGAAAATTTTCGTTTTGCTGTAAGGAGCATAACCCATTATGTCAGTAATACGCAAAAAATCTTCTTCAATATTTTCTGCCAATTGCTTTGCTAATTTTTGACCACCGTAGTAATAATAAATATCAAAGTGTGGAGTACTATAATACTTCCATTCAAAATAGCGATATTGGATTCTACTCTTGCCAAAAGTTTCTTCGCTATTTTGCGAGAATGACAGCTTGGGCATTAACATTAAAGTAAAGCCTAAAAAAACTAAAGCATATTTTAAGAAACTTCTGATCATACTAACTTGAATATAATGGATAATAACGATTTATGTTTACTTCATCGTTCAATTTTTTTGAATTAATTATTGATTCAACAAATTCATTGGCAAAAAATGGTGCAAGAGAAACGCCCTTAGTTCCTAATCCATTGAATATAAATACGTTCTTCAATTCCGGATGGTTTCCTATTAGGGGTCGCCTGTCTTTGGATGCGGGCCTAATTCCAGCTACTTGTTCTATAATTTCATATTCTAATTTTAAAAGATCATCCAGTTTATCTGTCAATTGCTTTCTTGCTTTTGTAGTTGGTTCATAGTCTAGTTTCTTCCATTCATAAGTAGCACCAACTCTGTAGAAATCCTGTTGCGGATTCTTAACTAAAAAAACTCCTCTATTGAAAATAATTTCTTCTGGAAGAGGCTTTTCGGTTTTTATATGAAGGATTTCTCCCTTAACTGGGGCGGTTGGCAACCAATTAAAAAACGGATTTTGACTTAATGGGCCATCGCAAAAGATTATGTTTTTGCTTTCTATTTTCTTGTATTTGATTTTTTCTTTCTGTACTTCTATTAAATTAAAATCTATTCGTTCATTTATAAATTGCCGATCTAAAACTAACCTATTCTTGTGGTGCTCTAACATTTCTTTCACATCCAGAAACCCGCTGTTGTTTAGTAGAATTCCACCGAACTGGTCTTTTATATATGCCTGGAAATTTGGTTTAGTGTAAGTTGCTGTAACGAAGACATCATTTGTTTCTGTTCTTGACATCCAATCATTCTGGTCTTCCAAGGATAAAAAAGGCCTGTAAATAGTTCTTTTGTGAAGGAATTTTGCTTGCAATGAATTTTCCAACTTGGTATAGAACTGCTCTAAATATGGAAATAGCTCAGCCGCTTTCCAGGTTTGCTTCATTTTCCTGCCTGTCACAGGATTGTACAGGCCTGCCGCCACTTTCGAGCTAGAGTTTGGATTTTCATCTGAGAACACTAAGAATGACTTGTTATATTTTTTGAGATGTTCAACGACCGCTACAGAGGCCAATCCATGCCCCACAATGATGTAATCAATTTGCATATTCTAAATGGATTTTTTGGAATGATATAATAAGAATATTAACCACATTAAAGTTTAAATTACCTTATTTTTATTACCACTGTTTTTTAAGATTTTATTTAGTAATCCTAATTTTAGGCAATCAGTTTTAATTTCAACAAATTTGCACTAAACTTTAAGGAAATGATAAACATAAAGCAATTTGTTTTTAGCCCATTTATGGAAAATACCTATGTGGTTTATGATAACAATAAAAATGCAGCAATTATAGATCCAGGTTGTTACGAAGGCTACGAGCAGGACGAACTGGTTAATTTCATAAAAGCTGAAGGATTAAATGTAACACAATTAATAAATACCCATTGTCACATTGATCATGTGCTGGGTAATGCATTTGTGAAAGATAAGTTTGGAGTGGAGTTGTATATGCATGAAAAGGATTTACCAACATTAGAAGCTGTCCCCACTTATTCTGCCGCCTATGGTTTTGCAAATTACCAACCTAGCCAGCCAGATCACTTTTTGAAGGAAGGCGATACTCACAAAATAGGTGATATTGAATTCAAAGTATTGTTCTTGCCGGGACATGCTCCAGGACACATAGGTTTTATGAATGAAGCTGAAAAGGTGTTTATTGGAGGAGATGTATTGTTTGATGGTAGCATAGGAAGAACTGATCTCCCAGGAGGAGATCATGATACTTTAATTAGTAGCATTCAAAACAAACTATTTAAATATCATGATGACGTAAAAGTTTATTGTGGACATGGCCCTGAAACTACTTTGGGTAAAGAAAAAGTAAGTAATCCTTTCTGTGCCATCAAATAGAATATTATGATAAAAAAGAATATTCCTAATACAATCACTGCGGCCAACCTATTTACAGGGGCAGTGGGTGTGTATTTTGCAAGTCAATTTGAGTTTGAATGGGTGGCATTTTGCATTGTGTTAGCAGCATTTTTCGATTTTTTGGACGGTATGTTGGCTAGATTGTTGAAAGTTCATTCTGAAATTGGGAAGCAGCTAGACTCTTTGGCTGATATGGTAACATTTGGTTTTTTACCTTCTTATGTGCTTTTCCAATTTTTACAAATGAATGACGCGGGAATTTTAAGTTTCACTGCCTTTTTGATTGCAGTGTTCTCAGCATTCAGATTGGCAAAATTCAATATTGATAGCCGTCAATCAGAGGAATTTATTGGATTACCTACTCCTGCCAATGCTTTGTTCATTGGATTTCTGGTTTTTTTAAAGGAGTTTGAAACATTGGGATTTGTATTTGAAACGCCTTCGTTACTAATTTTTGCAGTTGTTTTTTCATTATTACTGGTAGCTGAAATCCCTATGATTGCTTTGAAATTTAAGAGCTTAAATTTTCGTGAAAATATTTTTAGGTACACCACTATTCTGATGGCTATAGTTTTAATAAGTTTTTTTCAATTTTCAGCTGTGCCACTCGTTATCCTGCTTTATATACTATTATCAGTGATTAAGTTTGCCTTTAATAAATGAAATTAATTTTATGTAATAACTGTTAGCTCAATGTTTAAATAAAAAAATGAAGTACTTTCTCAGTATTATATTGACCACGTTTTCCTTCCATTTTTTAAGTAGCCAGTCTATTTTAGAGAAAGAAGGTATTATTAAAGTGGCTACTCTGCAGGAAGGAGTCCATAAAATTGATAAAGTATTTCTTGAGTCAATTGGATATAATGCCAATGAAATAAACCCTAAAAACATTCAGGTTTACGGGATGCCTGGAGGACATATTCCACAATCGAATTCAGTGAACTATCCGTATGCTCCTCAAGAAATTCCAGTGAAAGTAGAGGCAAATGATAATAATGCTTTTGACAGCGATGAGGTAATTTATTTCTACGCTGATGCCGTTCAGAACATTAATTTCAGTTTCGAGGAAGAGACTTATCAATATAGTAATAATTTATACAGTGATTCATTATACTTTTTTATCGACTTAAATGCGGGGAGCACTAAATCGATAGACTCAAAATCCCCAACCAATATACAACCCGATAGGGTTATTGATTGGTATGATGCTGTATATTTTCATGAAATTGATCAAACTAATATTTTACGTTCTGGAAGGATGTGGTTTGGAGAATCATTTAATGTAAATAGATCTCAGACTTTTACTTTTAACTTATTAAATGATTTAGCGCCAGGACGAGAAATTGCACTAACTACTCAGTACATGGCACAGACCTATAATTCAGCTAATTTAAATATATCAATAAATGAATTTGGTTTGGCTTCCGTTGAAATGCCCCAAGTTTCTGATTTCACTGTTTTCCCCTATCGCCAAAAAGGAGAAATTATAAACAATTATTCTACTTTAACTAGTTCACTTTTATCAAGCAATGAACTTACAGTTGGTATTTCACATGACCCGTTAGGTTCAGGTAGATCTGATGGGTATTTAGATTATCTTTTTCTGACAGTGCCAGAGCAATTAAAAATTGGTGGTGGTCAGATGGTGATTAGAAACAGGGATTTCCAACAGATTGGTAATTATGAATTGAATATTCAAGGCCTAAATACAAATCATTCGGTATGGGATGTTACAGATCTATTAAATTATGAAGAATTGGTTTATCAAGGACAAAAATTTGTGTTTTCTCAGACCCAGCCCAATGAAAGAAAGTTCGTGGTTTTTGAAAAGTCAACAGCCCATGACCCTTATTTCATAAATATACTAAGTGGTCAAAATATTAAAACCACTAGCTCTCCTGAATACCTTATTATCTCCTATGATGATTTTTTTCAACAGGCTCTTAAGTTGGCTGATTTCCGAAGAAGTCACAACGGTTATAATGTAGAGGTGGCAAAAACTAGTCAAATATTTAATGAATTTGGATCTGGTAGGGCTGATGTTTCTGCCATTCGAAATTATATACGATATTATTACAAAAGAAACCCAGGTAAATTGAAATATGTGTTGATGTTAGGAGCAGCATCATATGATTATAAAGATAGAGTAGCTAATAACACGAATCTCGTTCCTGTCTATGAATCAAGAAACTCACTGCACCCGGTTTTTACCTACGCATCCGATGATTTTTATGGCTTTATGAATGAAGAGGAAGGTATTTGGGAAGAGGAGTTTAATAATACAGATGCTATCGATGTAGGTATTGGTCGAATTCCAGCTAAGACAGCTCAGGAGGCTACTGGTGCCGTCAATAAGATAATTCATTATGAAACTAATCCTCACACATTTAATAAGTGGCGCAATGATTTGTACTTTATTGCAGACGATGAGGACGGTAATATTTTCCACCGAGATTCAGAAGTATTGAGTGAATATGTGATTGATAATTTTGGTTTTTATAACATCAATAAGCTGTATTTAGGTGCTTTCGAACAAGAGATTTTTGCAAGTACACAGCGCTCACCAAAAATGCGTGAGGCCATTAATGATATGGTGGAAAAAGGGGCTTTGATAGTGAATTACATTGGCCATGGATCTGAAAATAGCTGGACCAACGAGTCAATACTTTCTAAAAATATGGTTAGCGAATGGACTAATTTAGATCGATTACCTTTATTTGTTACGGCCACTTGTGAATACGGTAGATTTGATAATCCAAACATAGTCTCCGGTGCACAGGAAATGTTGCTAAAGCAAGATGGAGGTGCAATCGCACTCTTGACCACTTCTCGACCGGTAGAATCGAGCTCAAATGCTACCCTTAATCGCTCCTTTTTCAAAAATGTGTTCAAAGAAGATGGTGGAGAACCCAAAAAATTAGGAGACATCATTAAGAACACCAAGAATTCTGGAATTGTAGGAGTGAAAAATAGAAATTTTATCCTATTGGGAGACCCTGCATTAACATTGGCCGAGCCTAAAAATAATTTAAGAATTGAAGAGGTAGTAAATGAGAAGGGAAATGCAGACACTCTAAACAGTATGTCAAAAATTTCAGTTAGCGGGATTGTAGAAAATCCTGCAGGGCAAGTGCTCAGCAGCTTTACGGGAGAATTAACTGCTGAACTTTACGATAAACCACAAGAAAGCAGTACAATTGATCCCTCAGAAAATGAATTCAATTTTCTCGAATTAGATCAAGTGATTTATAGAGGGAAATCTACGATAGAGAATGGTAATTTTAGTTTTACTTTTTATGTCCCAAAAGAAATAGATTATCAAATTGAAAAGGGAAAATTTAGCCTATATGCAAAACCTGACGAGGGACTTGAAGATGCTAATGGTTTTAATGACGATTATTTGATCGGTGGAAGTATTACTATGTCAAATCAAGATGATATTGGGCCTGATGTCAATATTTACTTGAACGATCGGGAATTTGTGAGCGGTGGTAAGACTGGGAGCAATGTAGAATTAATAGTAGATTTATTCGATGAACACGGCATCAGCATTTCCAATAGTAATGTAAACCCGGGTATAACATTTAATGTAGATGGGGGAGAGGAGATCAAACTGAATGACTTTTTTTATTATAATCGTGATTCATACCAAGAGGGAAGTTTGAGTTATAATGTATCAGATTTAGCAAAAGGTGAACATTTTATAACGGTAACTGCTATGGATGTATTTAATAATAAATCGAAGTCAACCGTGGAGTTTAAGGTAGTGGGCAATGATGAGCTCTCGATTTTGGACTTCACCATATTTCCGAATCCGGCATCAGAAAATGTTAATTTTAAGCTCCGACAAAACAGAAGAAATAAAGAGATGGAGGTTAAATACCAGATTCTCAATAACCAAGGTCAAGAAGTTTATTCATATAATTATAATACGAAAGAAGATTTTAGACAGGACGTTTGGGATTTGAGGGGTGAAAATGGAAGAAATCTTTCACCCGGAATATATTTTGTCAGGGTTTTTATACGTTCTATAGAAGATAATGCAAAAACTAACCAATTTAAAAAGCTAATTGTAATCAATTAAGTATATTTGAAGTAAATCAAGATAAAATGCGAGTAGCAAGATTAATTTTTTTCACTATTATTACATTCATTTCAACAATTGCCGTTGGGCAAATCACAGGTCCACCCACCACGGTTTCAGGTCAGGATGCCGAACGAAATGTAATTACCACAGCAATGCCTTTTTTATTAATTTCACCTGATTCCCGATCAGCTGGGATGGGTGATGTAGGTGTTGCACTATCTGCTGACGCCAATGCCATGCAATGGAATGCAGCACGTTTGGCATTTGTAGAAAATGAAGTCGGAGCTTCGATTTCTTATTCACCCTGGTTGATGAGTATTGGGGTAACTGATATGTCCATATCTTACCTAAGCGGTTATTACAGAATTGATAAAGAACAAGTAGTGGGGATCTCAATGAAATATTTTGATTTGGGAAATATATTTTTCACCGATGATGGTAGCACTGGCACAGATTTTTCTCCTAAAGATTTCTCTATAGCAGCTGCTTACTCTAGAAAACTAAGTGATAATCTTAGCGCATCATTGACGAGTAAATTTGCAAGGTCCAATTTATTCGGAAATTACACAAATAACAATCAATCGAACCCAAGTCCAGCAACGGCTCTAGGAGTAGATTTAGGGTTGCTTTACACCAAGGATCTTTTGGTTAATGGAAAAGACTCTGACTTTTCTACGGGTTTACAAATATCTAATATTGCCAACAAAGTATCATACAGCGGTGACGATAATGAGCAGTTTCTACCGATTAATCTTAAAATTGGCTCGGCTTTTACAACAGAGTTGGACCCGTACAATAAACTGACGGTCGCACTTGATTTTAATAAATTGATGGTGCCGACCCCAAATGAAAGTGATACTATCCCTGCAACTTTATTGGAAGGAATGTTCGGTTCCTTTGCTGATGCGCCAGGAGGTTTTCAAGAAGAATTAAGGGAAATCACGATTTCAACAGGTGTTGAGTATTGGTATAATAATGTGTTCGCAGTGCGTACTGGTTATTTTTATGAACACACTACCAAGGGTGGTAGAAAATACTTCACGGCTGGATTAGGCTTCAGGTATCAGGTGCTTGGATTAGATTTTTCATATTTAATCCCTACCCAACAAAACAATCCGTTGGCTGAAACGCTTAGGTTCACAGCTGTTTTTAACTTTGAAAGTTTGGGAATAGCTAAAGCTTCTGTAGCAGAATAGGAATTTATATTAATACCAATTTTTAAATTTTCAATTAAGTTATATGCTCAATAGACAAATAGCTCCTGAATCTTATATGTTAAAAGAGTTGTCCTTGACTAAGCCGAAGATCAAGGAGTTGTCCAATGAGTTATCTGTCCACATTTTAGCAGATGATACAAATCCTGTCATAAAGACTGACATTCTTTTTCCTGCAGGCAAGGTAAATGACGACAAGCCAGGTCAATCATTAATTTGTGCTAAATCCATGGTGGAAGGTACTAAAAGTTATCCAGGGAGTGAGCTGCAGGAACTGTTGGATCATTATGGTGCCCATTTAGATGTTTCAATAGACTATGATTATACCACGGTTACATTATTATGCCTGAAAGAGCATTTCAATACCCTTTTGCCTTTATTAAAAAGTGCTATCACTGAGCCTTTATTTGATCCTGAGGATTTTGAAAAAATTAAGTTACAACAACTGCAAAAGATAAGAGTAAACAAGCAAAAAAATGCCTTGATAGCTACTAAGAATCTTCGCAAAAATCTATTGCATGGCACACCATATGCGGATACTTTAGAGGAGGAATATCTGAATAATATTGATATTGAGGATATTAAAAAATACTTTAATCGATATTTTATTTTAAAACCTGAAATTATTGTAGCAGGAGATTTTGATCAGAATATATTTACTTTCCTGGAGGAGCATTTCGGAATGTTAGAGTTTTCAAATGAAATTGCTGAATATACTGGTAAATTATCCCCTATCATTGATGATAAGTTAATTAAAAGAGAAGGTTCGGTACAGGCTTCTGTTAGAATGGGGCTAATTTCTATTCCACGCAACCATCCTGACTATTTCGATTTAAATATTACAAATGAGATTTTGGGTGGTTATTTTGGATCAAGATTAATGAAAAATATCAGAGAGGATAAAGGTTATACCTATGGTATTTATTCCGTTTTGATTAATTATAAACATTTGGATTACCATATCATAGGAGCAGATGTAAAAATTGACCATGTCGAAGACACAGTAAAAGAAGTTTATAGAGAAATGGAAGAACTCAAAGTTACACCTGTACCGCAGGAAGAGATTGAGACCATTAAAAATTATATGCTAGGGAAAATTGCTAGTAGTTTGGATACCGTATTTCATCAATCCGAGAATTACAAAGTAAAGCTGTCAGAAGGTGCTGATTACATAGATTATTTTGATAATTATGTGGACAAAATACGTAATATTTGTTCAGAGAGAGTCATGGAAATCAGCAAGAAATATTTTTCCGAAAAGTATTGTGTAGTTAAGGTGGCTTAAGCAATTTATTTCACAAAATATATATGGATGAATTGAATTGAAGTATTGAATTTCAATTTACATTTGCATCCAAAATATGACAATCAAACAAAAGGTCTTGGCAGTTGAAAAGTTATTCAAAGGTCTCGACAAAGAGATTTCTGATTTCAGACGCGAATCAGACATTTATTGTTTTTCAGGATGTGGTAAATGTTGTAACAAGGCAGATATAGAAGCATCACCTCTGGAGTTTTTACCGCTAGCCTTTCACTGGTTTTCGCAAGGCCGAGCAGATGAAATGTTTGAGAAACTGGAAGCAAATCAATCACTTAATTGTTTGGTCTATCAACCCCTATCAATATATGATCAGAATCATGGCCATTGTGGAGAATATGATTTTAGAGGTTTGATCTGCAGATTATTTGGATATGGCGCAAGTCGAGACAAGTACGGTGAATTGCGTATGGTTACTTGCAAATTGATAAAAGAAAATCAAGTTGAAAATTACGAAAGGGCTGTTGAAATGCTAAAGTCCAAGTCTCCAGTTCCGATTTTTACTGACTATTACCAAAAACTCATGCAAATAGATTTCAGATTAGCAATAGACATGTTACCTATAAATGAAGCTGTTTTGTCAGCTTTGGAGGCTGTAATGCAGTACTATGCGTATAGGGCCTTGCCTGCAGGAAAAGGAGCCGCCTAGGATTTATCATTGAAATAAAAACCCGAAAGAGTTTGCTTTCGGGTTTTGTTTTATGATCAAGAAAGTTTGATTTTAGAGGTCACATATGAATTGGTCTGTTGTCAGTAGCTGCCAGACATGCCTCTTTTACTGCTTCCATATATGTTGGATGCGCATGAGACATTCGGGATACATCTTCTGCAGAAGCTCTATACTCCATTGCAGTAACCCCAGCTGCAATCATATCAGCCGCTCTTGCACCGATAATATGAATGCCTAAAATCTCATCGGTTTTCTTATCTGCAATTACTTTAACTAAACCTTCTAAATCCCCACTTGCTCTCGCTCTTCCTAGTGCTTTATATGGGAAGGATCCCGTTTTGATATCTCTGCCTTTTTCCTTCAGCTCTTCTTCAGTGTAGCCTACTCCAGCAACTTCTGGCCAGGTATAAACTACGTTAGGGATTAATTTATAGTGAATATGTGGCTTTTGTCCGGCCATGGTTTCTGCTACAAAAGTACCTTCTTCCTCAGCTTTATGAGCTAGCATTGCTCCTCTCACTACATCTCCGATTGCATAAATATTGTCAATTTCCGTTTTCAAATTTTCATCTACTGAGATTCTGCCCTTATCATCGGTTTTTAGTCCTGCAGCTTCAAGATTCAATCCATCCGTATAGGGTTTTCTTCCTACAGCAACTAAGCAATAATCGCCTTTAATAGTTTCCTCTTCACCTTTATCAGTTTCATAAGTAACTTCTACTTCCTTGCCTTTATTTTCAACCTTGGTTACTTTGTGTTTCAATTTCAGGTCCATCCCGAGCTTTTTCATACTCTTTTTCATTTCCTTACCCATCGTGCCGTCCATTGTTGCAATTAAGCTATCCATGAATTCAATGGTAGTAACTTTAGAGCCAATTCTTTTGTAAACAGAGCCCAATTCAAGTCCTATTACACCACCACCGATCAAAATTAAGTGTTTTGGAACTTCTTTAAGTTCTAATGCTTCGGTGCTGCTGATAATTCTTTTCTTATCAAATTTCGCAAAAGGTAGCTCTACAGGTTTTGAACCAGTAGCGATGATTACTTTATCGGTATCAAGTTCTTCAGTTTTACCATCTGATTTTGTGACAACTACAGTGTTTTTGTCTTTAAAAGAACCCACACCTGTATGGACATCAATTTTATTTTTCTTCATCAAAAAAGCAATACCGTCAACATTCTGTTTGACCACATCTGCTTTTCTATTGATCATCTGCTTGATATCCACTTTTAAATTGCTCAGGTTGATGCCATGCTCTTTAAAGGTAGTTTCTGCATTATGATAATGCTCCGAGGAATCTAGCAGTGCTTTTGAAGGAATACAACCCACATTCAGGCAAGTTCCACCAAGTGTATCATATTTTTCAATAATAGCTGTTTTCATTCCCAGTTGTGCACAACGAATTGCTGCTACATAACCACCAGGACCGGAACCAATTACTGTTACATCATATTTTGACATTTCTTTTAGTTATTTTGAGTGAGTGCCTTGTAAATTGTATAAGGTACAAAGTACAAGGAACAAAGATGAAATTATACAAATACTTTCTGCTGGAAGGAGTACATCATTCGTCTGAGTACTTCAATTTCTTCCACTAATTGATTTTTATTCTTTTTAGTAATAAATTTGAATTTTGAAGCTAGTACAATCTGAGTTTGAACCTCCGCAAGAGAACCCAAAGACATTCCTAGAATGTGGTTGAATTCTTTATTGCTATTTCTTCCTGCACCTTTTGAAATATTAGATGGTATGGAGACTGCAGATCTTCTAAGCTGTGAAGTCAGCCCGAACTTTACTTCAGAAGGGAAATGAGCGCTCACATTGTACACGCTCTCTGCTAAATCACTTCCCCTCTTCCAAATATCCAGATCTTGAAATTTATGCATCGCAATCTAATTCAATCTATTTCTTTGTACTTTGTTCTGTTTACTTTGTACAGGTAATTCTTAAATCCCCAAAAGTAATCTTGTTGGATCTTCCAATAATTCTTTCACTCGAACCAAAAAGCTTACAGATTCTTTCCCATCAATAATCCTATGATCATAGCTCAATGCTACGTACATAATTGGTCTGATTTGAACTTCTCCATTAATGGCTACAGGACGTTCCACTATGTTGTGCATTCCTAAAATAGCTGATTGTGGTGCATTGATTATAGGAGTTGATAACATCGAACCAAATATACCACCATTAGTAATAGTGAAGGTTCCTCCGCTCATCTCGTCAATACTTAACTTTCCATCTCTCGCTTTTACAGCCAGTCTGATTACTTCGGATTCTACTTCATTAAATGATAGCTTTTCCGCATTTCTAATTACGGGTACAACTAAACCTTTTGGTGAAGAAACTGCAATAGACATATCAACATAATCACTATAAACCATTTCGTTGCCATCTATCTGCGCGTTTACAGCGGGAAATTCCTTCAATGCCATTGTGCAGGCTTTCGTAAAGAAAGACATAAAACCTAGTCCCACCTCATACTTTTCTTTAAACTGTTCTTTATATTTTTTGCGTAAATCCATGATAGGCTTCATATCCACTTCATTGAAAGTAGTTAACATTGCCGTTTCATTTTTAACGCTGACCAATCTTCTTGCCACCGTTTTACGCAGGCTAGACATTTTTTCTCTACGTTGATCCCGTTCGCTACTTGGCCCTGGTACAGATTTAGTTTCTATTCCGGAATCACCAGATTTACTTTCTTTTTCAGTCGATTTAGAAGCTTGCTGCTTCTCTGCATTTTCAGCATCTTCTTTTGTGATTCGACCATCTTTGCCGCTTCCTTTCACATTCGATGCATCTATCCCTTTTTCTTTCAAAATTTTAGCAGCAGCTGGAGAAGCATGGCCAGTTGCATAGCTTTCTCTCTCTTCATCTTTTGATTCAGAGCCTGAATCGCTTGAAGCAGAGCTTTTCACTGAGGAAGATTCACTAGGAGCATCGCCTTCTGTAACTTCAATCTTACAGATTGTAGCGCCAATCTCAATTGTGTCGTCTTCCTGTGCAACAATTTGTAAAAAGCCATTAGCCTCAGCAGGCAATTCAAAGGTTGCTTTGTCAGATTCAACTTCTGCAATGACTTCATCCATTTCTACATAATCGCCATCCGATTTCAACCAAGAACTAATAGTAACTTCTGTAATAGATTCACCAACAGTAGGTACCACCATTTCATGAACTTCACCGGTCTTTTTTGGTCCGCTACTTGAAGAGGAAGATTCTTTCTTTTCCTGTTTTGGTTCAGATTTCCCCTCTTTTTTCTCCTCAGGTTTAGAATTGCCGCCTTTGGCATCTTCATCAATCTCGCAGATGACTGCACCTACTTCAATAGTTTCGTCCTCTTGAGCTTTAATTTTTAATACACCGGAAGCTTCAGCAGGCAATTCAAAGGTTGCTTTATCTGATTCCAGTTCTGCAATGATTTCATCTTGTTCAACAAAATCACCATCTTTTTTTAACCACGAGGCAATGGTTACTTCAGTGATTGATTCGCCTACTTCCGGTACTTTTATTTCTAAACTCATGTTTCTCTGAATTCTATCTTACAAATTTTTATTTCTTTGTGTCGAAAGCCTTTTCGACTAATGCTTCTTGTTCTGCTTTATGTACTTTTGCATAACCAGTTGCAGGTGATGCGCTTGATTTTCTAGAAATCAATTGCAAGCCTGCTTTGTTGGCGATTGTTCTTAGCATATAAGTCCAATACCCCATATTTGAAGGCTCTTCTTGTACCCAGAATATTTCTGGTTCATTGAATTTCTTCAAAGCCTTATCAATCTGATTCATAGGGAAGGGATGTAATTGCTCTATTCTAATGATAGCAACATCTTTCCTTTTGTCCTCTTGCTGTTTTTCTAATAAGTCATAGTAAACTTTTCCAGTACACAACAATACTCTTTTTACATTTTTGTTGGTAACGTAATCATCCTCGTAAATTTCTCTAAACTTACCTGCAGTAAATTCTTTAACAGGGGAGATGACTTTTGGATGACGCAATAGTGATTTTGGAGCAAATTGAACCAATGGTTTCCTGAATTCCCAGTTAACTTGTCTCCTGAACATATGGAACAAGTTCGCAGGAGTTGTGATATTAGTTACAATTAAATTCTCTTCTGCCGCTAATTGTAAGAATCTTTCAGGTCTGGCATTTGAATGCTCTGGACCTTGTCCTTCATATCCGTGTGGTAATAACATCACCAAGCCGTTCATCCTTTGCCACTTACTTTCGGCCGAAGTGATAAATTGGTCAATCATTACTTGAGCGCCATTAGCAAAATCACCAAATTGAGCTTCCCACACCACCAAAGCATTTGGAGTGGCCATGGCGTATCCATATTCAAAGCCTAATACTCCAAATTCTGAAAGCAAGGAATTATATATATTGAACTTCTCTTTCTGATTCTCTTCTATATGGTCAAGATTGCAATAGGGCTCGTTAGTTTCTGCATCAAATAAGTATGAATGCCTGTGAGAGAATGTCCCTCTTTTAACATCTTGTCCTGACATTCGAACGATATTTCCATCGGACAATAATGATCCGTATGCAAGCAATTCAGCATCTGCCCAGTTAAGCATTTTTTCATCAAAAAAGTTTTTCTTTCTTTCTTTTAAAAGCTTGTCAATTTGCTTTAATGGCTTGAATCCCTTAGGTAGCGAAGTTAAGGCTTTACCAACTTTATCTACCAATTCTTGAGAAATGGCAGTATCGGGAGACTCTAAAAAATCATCAGATTTTGCTCTTCGTAATTGCTCCCATTCCTCTTCAATTTTTTGTGGCTTATAGGGTAAAGGTTTCTGTTTCACCTCATTTAACCTATCCTGAAGTTGTTTTTTGAAATCCTTCTCTAATTTTTTTACAGAGTCATTATCCAAATCACCTCTTTCAGTTAGTTTTTTTACATAGACTTCTCTCGGGTTTGGGTGTTTGGCAATTTTATTATATAACTTCGGTTGAGTGAATTTTGGTTCATCACTTTCATTATGCCCATGTCTTCTGTAGCATAATAAATCTATGAAAATATCTTTATGAAAATTATTTCGATACTCAACTGCTAAGTTTGCCGCAAAATTGACTGCTTCGGCATCATCTCCATTTACATGTAGAACTGGAGCATCAATCATTTTGGCAATGTCCGTACAGTAAATTGATGAACGGGCATCATCATAATCTGTAGTGAAACCAACTTGGTTGTTAATGACTAAATGAATCGTTCCGCCTGTAGAATAACCCTCTAGCAGTGACATTTGGGTAGTTTCATATACAATGCCTTGACCTGCTACCGCTGCATCACCATGGATCAAAATCGGAAGAGCTGCATTGACATCTTCGCCATACTCATCATCTATTTGTGCTCGGGTATAACCTAAAACTACTGAATTTACCGCCTCTAAATGCGATGGGTTAGGTGTTAGTTTAACGTAAGATTTTTTTTCTTCAGAAGTTTCAAGATAGCTTGAGTATCCCATGTGATATTTCACATCTCCATCACCCATAGTTAGGTCTGGGTCGGTACTTCCTTCAAACTCGGAGAAAATTTGCTCGTACGTTTTATTCATGATGTTGGCCAAAACGTTTAATCTCCCACGATGAGCCATACCGATAATCACTTCCTTGGTGCCTAATTCTGAAGACCGATTAATCACTTTATCCAAAAATGGAATAGTATTTTCTCCTCCTTCAAGTGAAAATCTTTTTTGCCCTAGAAATTTAGTGTGTAAGAAGTTTTCAAAGACAACCGCTTCATTCAATTTAGATAAAATCCTTTTTTTCTCATCCAGTTTTGGTTGGTAATCTCCTTTTGAGTTTTCGGCTTTTTCGATAAACCAATCAACAATTTTTGGATCTCGAATATGCATATATTCAAACCCGATTGGCCCAATATAAATGCTGTCCAAAGCCTCAATGATACTTTTTAAGCTTGCTTTTCCCAGTCCGATGTCTTGGCCAATAGAGAATTCCTCCTTTAGATCCTCCTGCTGAAGACCGAACTCTTCTAAACTTATTCGAGCATCGTGTGGCCTTCTATCTCTAACAGGATTGGTTTTGGATTTTAGATGACCCCGCATTCTGTATGCTTGAATTAAGTTTCGAACCTGAGTCTCCTTTGATGATACTCTTGTCTCAGTAGTTTGTCCATTCCCTCCAAAATCCTTCTGAGAAAATTCGAACCCTTCAAAGAATTTTTGCCAAGAATCATCAACTGATTGAGGATCGTTTTTATAGGATTGGTAAAGTTCCTCTATGTAATTACCATGAGCATTGGCAATGTAAGTGTATTTATCCATTATGGGATTGTTTTTTATCGATAAGCAAATATAAACACTTATAAAATACTATTAAAATTGCTTAAGCGATTAAGCAGATAATAAAGATAATCAAGTGTTTAGGTTGTGCAAACGAGGACTCTTTAAATTTGTTGACTTTAAGTTAGTATAAATTTCTTTAATTCATTCTCCTTACAATTTGTTATATCACTTATTATTTTGTAATATTTAAAGAATTACTTCATTATTTATAGTAAAGTTCCTAACCTTACAGAAGGACTTAAATTATGGATTTCTTTAGAGCACTTAAATATATTCTTTCTGTCACGCTTATACTAAGTATTTCAGGGCTCATTTTTGCCCAAGAAAAGGTACGGAATGAAACGCCATTGAAACGACTAATCGCAACTGAATGGTCTTCTAAATCGGTTGGATTGGTTGCTAATAATGTGACCAACATCATGCAATCTGATGACGGCTATATTTGGTTGACTACTTATAACGGAATTCAGAAATTCGATGGTCATAAAACTGTTAATTATGACGTAAATCAACTACCGTTTCTGAGGAGTAATGGATTTCGCAAGATTTATCGCAGCCCTTTTGACCAATCCATTTATTTTTCATCCCAGAGCAGTGGTCTAATCCGTTATAATGAAAAAGAAGGCTTCGAAAAGGTTGATGCGAAAAATGGAGAGATACCGCTTTCTTTGGAGGATGTAATTGAAGACGGTAATGGTGATTTATGGATTGCCTCCACAAATGAAGGTCTTTCAATCTTGCAAAATGATAGCTTGTTTAAGTTCATGCACCCCGTTATAGAGAATACCAACGCACTATCACTATTTCAAAGTCAAGATGGTATAATTTATTTGGGAACAGAAGGCGATGGCCTTTTTGCAATTGAAGATTTTGAGGTGGTCAAACAGTACAGGAGCTCTAACGGGATGTTGAGTGATATAGTTAATACAACATCGAATATTGGTGATACTATTTTAGTGGGTACTCAATCAGGTTTAAATTATATCTTGAATAATGAGCTATACAGTTTTGATTTCATGAATGGAGAATCAATCAATAGCATGTTGCATGTCAATAATTATTTGTGGATAGGTTCAGACAATGGCTTGGGTAGGATGAATCTACAGAGTGGAAAAACTGAATTTATTTCGTCCTTAGGTTTTATAGATGTTACCAGGGTCAGTGATGTCATGATAGATGCAGAAGGCAGCATTTGGTTAGCAACCGGAAGGAATGGGCTTGTGCAATTAAAAGAGACAGGAATCATAAACTACAATCGATTTGACGGGCTAGAAAATGATAATGTAAATGTTGTAACAGAACGAGAGATTAAGAATAGCTTTTTTATCGGCTGCGATGATGGAAAAATCTTTTTACTGGATTCTAAAGGGATACAGCCTTATAAGATTGAGAACTCAGTGGCTCCAACCGGAATCCGTGATGTTTATGAACAAAAGGATGGAACGGTCTGGATTGCGAGCTACAAAGGACTTCTAAGAAAAAGGGGTGATAACGAAAAATTTTATGATTTAAATGATGGATTGCCGTCTTTAGATTTAAGAAGAATCTTCGAGGATAAAAATGGTAATCTGTGGGTGGCAAGTCGTTCTGGTGGTTTAATTAAAATACGTAATGATGAAATTGTAGAAGTTATAGATAATAATTCAGGACTAAATTCAGATTTTATCTTGTCAATTGAAGAAGATATTAATGGTGATCTATATGTAGGAACCCATAGTGGAGGTGTCTCCATCATTAAAAAAGGAGGGGGTATTGAGAATATTTCGCTTACAGAAAATGATCAAGGCGTAATCGTTTTTAATACTCATATTGAAAGCTCAGGCCGCTTATGGGTTGTTACGAGTACAGGTATATTCCTGATTGTAGAAGGAGAGGTTCTGAAATTAGAATTTGACAGAAAGTATAAGGGATTAAGTCTGTTTGATTGGTTGGAGGATGAACATGGAGATGTTTGGGTTACTACAAATCAAGGAGTAATCAAGATTTATAATAATGAAATAAATAAATTTTTAAAGGATCCCACCTATGAGGTGGAAAGCCGCATGTTGAATAGTTTTGACGGTATGTATGATAACGAATGTACCGGTGCTGTAAGATCTTTAAAGTCCTCAAAAGGTAAGCTGTACATTCCCACTTTGGGCGGAGTGAGTGTTATTTCACCAGATCGGATGGGTGAAAATCAGGATCTGCCTGAAGTTTACGTTGAAAGTTTAACCACCCAAGACAGTACCTACAGCAAAAACTCTAATGTTGTATTAAGTTCAAGTACTATTCGGTATAAATTTGATTTCACTGCACTTAGCTATTTAGCTCCGGATGCAACACAATTTAAATATAAGTTAGAAGGGTTCGATACTGACTTTCTGCTGCAGTCTGGTCAACGTTCTGTTGAGTATACAAATTTATCTCCTGGGGAATACACTTTCCTTTTATTTGCCACCAATAATCATGGTTATTGGACCAAAGAGCCCGCTAAATACTTTTTTACTGTTAAGCCTGCATTTCATGAAACCATATGGTTTTATCTGCTGTTTTCAATTTTCACCTTCTTTCTTATATACTCTATATATAAATGGAGGGTAAGGGCTGTTCAAAAAATGAATGCAAAATTAGTCAAAGTCAATAGTGAGTTGGACGGTTTTGTCTACAGTGCCTCACATGACTTGCGATCACCCCTTGCCTCTTTGTTGGGGTTAATCAATTTATCTCGTAAAGATTCAGAACACATTCACATCTATTTGGATAAAATGGAAAAGAGTATTAAAAGACTTGATGATTTTATAGCTGAGATAATTGATTTTTCTAGTAATGAACGAAAGGAAGTGGTATGTGATGAAGTTGACTTTAAAGCAACTATAAACAATATAGTTGATGAACTGTCTTTTTTGGATAGTGATAATGAAGTAAAGAAGGAAATTGAAGTCCATCAATCAGGGCAATTTGTCAGCGATAACCGAAGAATTGCTGTTATTTTTAGAAATTTGATTTCCAATGCACTGAAGTATAGCGATGATTCAAAAGATGAACCATTTTTGAAGGTGTTTGTAAAGAGCAATTCAAAAAAGGCTGAGATTGAAATTGAAGATAATGGAATAGGGATTTCCAAAGAGGAACAGAAAGAAGTCTTTAAAATGTTTTACCGAGCAACGGAAAGAAGCACTGGATCTGGATTAGGGCTTTACATTATTCTTGAAACCGTAGAAAAATTGCAGGGTAAAATTAAAATGGAATCTGAGAAATATGAGGGAACTCGCTTTATTATTGAAATTCCTTGTCTAGAGCGGGATTAAGTTTAGAGGTACTAATAATCCAAGTCGTACTATTGTCTCAATTTATATTTGAAGCTATTTATGTTTACAAATTTTTTTCATTACCTTTGCGAACTAATTAAAAGAGGGACGTGATCCCTCGTGATTGCTAAAACAAAATAAGAAATGGCAGTAAAAATCAGATTGGCCCGTAGAGGTCGAAAAAAAATGGCAATTTACGATGTAGTCGTAGCTGATGCCCGTGCACCACGTGATGGTCGCTTTATTGAAAAAATTGGTACTTATAACCCGAATACTCCTGTTGCAGCGATTGAGTTGGACAACGACAAGGCTTTTCAGTGGTTAATGAATGGTGCCCAGCCAACCGATACGGTTCGTGCTATGCTATCTTACCGAGGATTGCTTTACAAAAAGCATTTGCAAATTGGTGTGATCAAAGGAGCAATGACTCAAGAAGATGCTGATAAGAAATTAGAAGCTTGGATGAAAGACAAGGAAGCTACCATTGAAGGTAAAGAGAAATCTTTAGCTGATAAGGCAGCGGCTGAGAAGAAAGCTAGATTAGAAGCTGAAACTAAAGTGAACGAAGCTAGAGCTGAAGCTATCAAAAAGCGTCAGGAAGAAGCTGAAGCTGAAGCAAAAGCTGCTGAAGCACCTGCTGAAGAAGAGGTGACTGAAGAAGCTCCAGCTGCCGAAGCTGGTACTGAAGAAGCTCCTAAAGCTGAATCTACTGAAGAAGCTCCTAAAGAAGAAGCTTCTGAGGAGAAATCTGAAGAAGAAAAGAAAGAAGATTAATAGCCTTCAGCCATGAAGCTTGACCAATGCTTTCAATTAGGTGTAGTATTGAAGCCTCATGGATTAAAAGGTGAATTATACATTTCTTTGGATACAGACTATCCAGAGGATTATCAGGAAATGGAATCAGTATTCATGTTGCAAAACGGAAAACTGGTTCCATTTTTTATTGAACACATTCAACTTAAGAATAAGGAGGCGCTACTCAAATTCGAGGATGTGGATGATAAAGAGGCCGCAATCTCCTTAAGAGGAAATTCTTTGCATTTACCCTTAACAGAACTACCGAATTTAACCGGAAACCAGTTTTATTTCCATGAAATTGATGGTTTCAAAGTTGAGGATTCTGAAAAAGGAATGTTGGGTACTGTAAAAGAAGTTTTTGAGGCAGGGCATCAGGATTTGATTGGGATGGAATACAAAGGTAAAGAGGTATTAATTCCTATTAATGATGAAGTGATTTTGAATGTGGACAGAGGAGAAAAGCTTTTAAAAGTAAGCTTGCCAGCTGGTTTGTTGGAATTATACTTGGAGGAGGAAGATGAGGATTGATATTATTACATGCTTACCAAGATTGCTGGAAGGGCCTTTTTCTGACAGTATAATGAAACGTGCTCAAGAAAAGGAGCTGGTTGAAATTCATGTCCATGATTTGAGGTTGTACTCCACTAATAAGCAAAAAAGTATAGATGATTATGCTTATGGGGGAGGGGCAGGAATGGTTTTGCAAATTGAACCAATAGCAGCTGCAATTGATGATTTGAAATCCAAGAGATTGTATGATGAAGTGATTTACATGAGCCCTGATGGCGATGAATTTACGCAAACCTTAGCTAATCAATTAGCCTTGAAAGGAAATCTATTAATATTGTGTGGTCATTATAAAGGTGTGGATGAAAGAATTCGTCAGCATTACATTACCCGAGAAATCAGTATAGGAGATTATGTGATATCAGGGGGTGAGTTGGCAGCAGCAGTGGTTACTGATGCTATTGTGAGATTATTGCCTGGTGTTTTGTCAGATGAAACTTCCGCTTTGACAGACTCATATCAAGATGGATTATTAGCTCCACCAGTATTTACTAGACCTGCTGAATTCAAGGGATTAAAAGTGCCTGATGTGTTATTGTCGGGTCATGCGGCCAATATAGAAAAATGGCGTTTTGAGCAAGCAGTTAAGAGAACTGAGGAGCGAAGGCCGGATTTGTTGAAAAAAGAATAAAAAAATATTATTTAGGGATGCAAAGAATAAAATTATCCTTATATTTGCACTCCATTTTTCGGGCATAGTACCGAAACCATTATCGGAAAAAAGAAAGAGCCATGAGCGATTTGATCAAAGAAATTGAAAAAGAATATCACGAAGCAGTAAGTAAATTTCCTGATTTTAAGGCAGGTGATACTGTTAATGTTCACGTGAAGATTAAAGAAGGAAATAAAGAGCGTATTCAGCAATACCAAGGTGCAGTAATCCAAAAAAGGGGTTCTGGTAACTCTGTAACTTTTACTGTAAGAAAAGTTTCAAGTGGAATTGGCGTTGAAAGAATATTTCCTTTAATCTCTCCTGCAATTGATAAAATTGAAGTTGTAAGAAGAGGTTCAGTAAGAAGAGCTAAGTTATTCTACTTAAGAGGTAGAAAGGGTAAATCTGCAAGGATTAAAGAAAAAATATAAGCTGATATTCAATATCACTAAAGGCGGTTATGGAAACATGACCGCCTTTTTTTTTCGATAAAAACTAGATTTAACTCGATTAGGTAAGTAATTTCTTAGATTTATTCTATTTTTACATTGATGTTTACTAAGTTTTACCAATATATAAGGGCTTTTAGTTTAGACGTGGTGGCAGGGGCTGTGATTAGTGCCCGTTGGATTGGTAATTACTTTGATGCAGAGATTCCCACCTATGCTATTCTCGCTTTAGGGCTTACTGTTTGGTTGATTTATACTATTGATCATTTGTTGGACGCAAGGAAAATCAAATCAAAAGATGCCTTCTTGAGGCATATTATTCACGACAAAAATGCCCCTTACATATTTGGTTTAATTGCTATTGTAACGATGGTTTTGATTTTCATTTTGCAAAATTTAAAGCCTTATTTATTAGCATATGGGATGGTTTTGGGCTTTGCAGTTTTCTGTTATCTTATTTTTGTCCATTTTGTAAGAAAAAAAGTGTATTGGGGTAAGGAATGGTTTATTGCTCTAGTGTATGCTACAGGAATTTGTTTGCCAACCGCGACTTATATTCAAAGTGTTCCTCCTATTTTAATATATTTCTGGTTACAACTCTTTATATTGGCTAGTATCAATTTAATATTGTTTAATATGATTGAGTATAAAATTGATAAAAAGCTAGGCTTTACTTCTTTTGCGACTGTTAAAGGGGCTGATTTTTCTAGACGGGTAATTTTAGTTTTGCTTTTAGCATTTGTACTTATTTGGTCTTCCTCATTCATGTTTTTTAAAACAGAAGATTTACTCGATTATCAAGCTATATTTATCCTAATGGCTTCTGTTTTGGCAATGGTATTGAGCAAGGAGGTGGTATTAAGACAAGAGGAATGGTACCGGGTAATTGGTGATATTGTATTCGTTTTACCAATTATTGAAATTATTATAGATGGCTGATTTTGATCGTATTGCCGCTAGCTACAACCATTTAAAGAAAATTGTTTTTTATGGTCAAGTTGAACTTGCAAGCAGGCATTTTGTAGAAAATATCCCTCCATCTTCCGAAGTTCTTATTATTGGTGGTGGAACAGGGCAACTTTTAGCTCACTTCAAGTCAACTCACCAAATAAACTATCTTGAACTTTCTCGTTCAATGATAAACAAAGCAAAAAAAGTCACGACAGACGCTTCTATTGAATTTATTCATACAGATGTTTTAGAATGGGAATCTGATAAAAGATTTGATGTTATTGTTACCCCCTTTATTTTAGATTGCTTTAATGAAGACAGTTTGAACTTACTAATTCCAAAACTGAAAAGTAATTTGAGTCAAGGGGGCATTTGGATTCACACAGATTTTTGTCCCAAAAATGCATTTCAAAAATTGTTGGTTAAAGCGATGTATTTGTTTTTCAGAATTACGGCTAAATTAAAAGTAAAAGAGCTAGCTGATTTTGACAGTCTTTTTATAAAGCATGGATTTATTTGCAAAAGAAAAGTGCTTTTTTATCATTCTATGGTAGAAAGCAAAATTTATCAACAGATTGATGGGTGAACTCCTTTCGTTTTCGAAATTATCATCTTAATTTTGCCCAATTTATTTAGCCCCACAACGAAATAAAAAAGCTCATGCCTAAAGACAAAAGTATTAAGTCAGTACTCATCATCGGATCAGGTCCAATCATCATCGGTCAGGCTTGTGAATTTGATTATTCAGGTTCCCAAGCAGCACGTTCCCTTAGGGAAGAAGGGATTGAAGTTACTCTGATCAATTCTAACCCGGCCACTATTATGACCGATGAAGTGACAGCTGATAATATTTACCTTAAACCACTGACAAAAAAGTCTATCATAGAAATTCTAGAAAAGCATGATATTGATGCTGTACTACCTACTATGGGAGGACAAACGGCATTGAATCTTGCAATAGAATGCGATAAAGCTGGAGTCTGGGACAAATATAAAGTGAAGATGTTGGGTGTGGATGTAGATGCAATTGATACCACTGAGAACAGAGAGCTATTTCGACTAAAAATGATGGAATTGGGAGTAGGTGTTTGTGAGGGTCAAACAGCTACATCTTTTTTACAAGGAAAAGAAATTGCACAGAAAATTGGATTTCCATTAGTTATTCGTTCGTCTTTCACGCTTGGAGGACTCGGAGGCTCAATCGTAAAGGATCCTGCGGAATTTGATAATGCATTGAAAGACGGATTACATTCATCCCCAATTCATGAGGTATTGATTGAGCAAAGCATTTTAGGTTGGAAAGAATATGAATTGGAGATCCTCAGAGATAACATTGGCAATGTAATCGTGATCTGTTCCGTAGAAAATTTTGACCCCATGGGGGTTCATACAGGCGATTCAATTACAGTTGCACCTGCACAAACCTTACCTGATACAGTTTATCAGGAAATGAGGAATTTAGCCATTAAAATGATAAAAGGTATCGGGAATTTTGCAGGTGGTTGTAACGTGCAATTTGCTGTAAATCCTGAAAATGATGATATTATAGGTATTGAGATCAACCCAAGAGTTTCGCGTTCTTCGGCATTAGCTTCTAAAGCAACAGGTTATCCAATTGCAAAAATCGCTGCTAAACTAGCCATAGGTTATGATTTACACGAGCTTAAAAATCAGATCACTAAAACTACATCTGCTTATTTTGAGCCTTCACTAGATTATGTGATTGTAAAGATTCCTCGTTGGAATTTTGATAAGTTCCCTGGATCCGACAGAAGACTAGGGTTCTCCATGAAATCTGTAGGTGAAACCATGGGTATCGGCCGCAATTTTCAGGAAGCACTGCAGAAGGCTTGTCAATCTTTAGAGATAAAGAGAAATGGTTTAGGTGCAGATGGAAAAGAACTTCGCAAACAAGATGAATTATTATATAGCCTAGAAAATCCAAGCTGGAACAGACTTTTCCATATCTATGATTCCTTCAAATTGGGTATTCCTTTTAAAACAATTCAAAAACTGACCAAGATCGATAAGTGGTTCTTAGAGCAGATAGAAGAATTATTGGTACTAGAAAAGGAAGTAGAAAAATACTCAATTGACAGCATTCCTAAGAGCTTAATGATGGAAGTGAAGCAGAAAGGATATGCGGACAGACAGATTGCACATTTAGTGAGCTGCTTGGAAAGTGAAGTTTATAAAAAGCGTCATGAAATGGGTATCAAAAGAGTTTATAAACTTGTTGATACTTGCGCAGCAGAATTTGAAGCACAAACACCTTATTATTACTCCACCTTCCAGGAGGAAAATGAGTCAGTTGAAAGTGGGAAGAAGAAAGTGATTATTTTAGGCTCGGGACCAAACCGAATTGGCCAAGGGATTGAATTTGATTACTCTTGTGTTCATGGTGTTTTGGCTGCAAAAGAATGCGGTTATGAAACTATCATGATTAATTGCAACCCTGAAACCGTTTCTACGGATTTTGACACTGCAGATAAATTATATTTTGAGCCTGTTTTTTGGGAACATATTTATGACATCATTTTACATGAAAAACCAGAAGGGGTAATCGTTCAATTAGGTGGGCAGACAGCATTGAAGCTAGCTGAAAAATTGAACCGATATGGTATAAAAATTATAGGTACATCTTTTGAAGCACTAGATTTAGCAGAGGACAGAGGATCCTTCTCTAAACTGTTGGCTGATAACGATATTCCTTATCCGAAATTTACAGTAGTGGAAGATGCTGATAATGCTTTGGAAGTTTCCAAAGATATCGGTTTCCCGATGTTGGTGAGACCTTCCTATGTTTTAGGGGGCCAGGGTATGAAAATTGTGATTAATGAACGGGAGTTGGAAGAACATGTGGTAGATGTACTTCGAGATATCCCTGGAAATAAAGTCTTACTGGATCATTTCTTAGATGGCGCCATTGAAGCTGAAGCGGATGCCATTTGCGATGGTGAGGATGTTTACATCATTGGCGTCATGCAACACGTAGAGCCAGCAGGGATTCACTCTGGAGATTCTTACGCGGTATTGCCTCCCTATAATTTAGGGGATTTTGTGTTAACGCAGATCGAAAATTACACCAAGAAAATTGCTTTAGCATTAGAAACAAAAGGTTTAATCAATATTCAGTTTGCTATTAAAAATGATGTCGTTTATATCATTGAAGCAAATCCAAGAGCATCAAGAACGGTTCCGTTTATTTGTAAAGCATATCAAGAGCCTTATGTGAATTATGCCACTAAAGTGATGCTGGGAGAAAAGAAAGTGAAAGACTTTAAATTTAATCCTGTTAAAAAGGGATATGCAATTAAAGAACCTGTTTTTTCATTCAATAAATTCCCGAATGTGAATAAGGAATTAGGACCTGAGATGAAATCAACGGGTGAATCTATTTACTTTATTGATGATTTAATGGATGATTATTTCCTTAAAATCGTATCGGAACGAAACCTTTACTTGAGTAGATAGTAAAACTATATATACAAATTCCTAGGGCTGGATTTGAAACTTTAGCCGTGGGAATTTGTTGTTTCTAGTAGTTCAAATTAAATTTTGGCGTAAGCCTTAAGTTATAAAATTATGTTTAAGTTTTTATTAATTCTCTTTTTGATAGGGTATCTTATTTTCAAAGTGGGAGGGTTTTTTTTTAGATTATTCTTGGGAAGAACTGCTAGGGCAGCTCAAGAAAGACAATATAAAGAGAACAATAGAGGAAGAAGAACGAAAGATGGCATTCATATCGACCATGTACCTAATCAGAAGGGAAAAAGAACAGGAGGTAATTTCAAAGGGGGAGAATATGTGGATTACGAGGATGTATAAGTACTAGGCAAATACTTTCCTACCGGACCAAATGTAAGCAATGACTAATCCGGCTACAATATGCCAGATTCCCCACCAACCAGCAATTATTGCCATTCCACCAATTCCATCAAAAAAATTGAAAATCAAAACCAAACCCAAGCCAGAGTTTTGAATTCCTGTTTCAATTGATATGGCTTTTCGTTCACTTTCTTCTAAACCTCCAAGTTTACCCATCCAATATCCACTCAAGAAGGCCAATCCATTATGGAATAAAACGATGACGAAAATGATATGAATGTATTCTAAAAAGTAATTGGCATTTTTCAAAAATGCTATGACCACAAAAGCTGCAAAAATAACGATGGAAAGGATATTGACAGGCTTTTTTATTTTATCGGCAATTTTTGGTTTGTATTTTGCAAATGAAATTCCCAGTATAACTGGAATCACAATTAGGTAGATAATAGTAGAAAACATATCCCATATATTGAGAGAAATACTACTTTTTAAACCACTGGCACTATCGATAAAAGATGACCAGAAAGCAAAACTAAAAGGTGTCATGAAGATGGCTGCAGAAGTAGTTAATGCAGTTAGACTTACCGAAAGCGCTGCATTTCCGCCTGCCAATTTACTAATGAAATTACTGATATTTCCCCCTGGGCAACATGCAACTAGTATCATGCCTAATGCCATACTAGCTTGAGGTTCAAAAATAAAAATTAAGATAAGTGTAATAATAGGTAAAACTACCCATTGAGAAATTAACCCAATTATAGAAGCTTTGGGGTTGAGTAAAACCCTTTTGAAATCCTCAACTTTCAAGTCCAGCGCAACGCCAAACATAATAAAGCCAAGCAAAAAATTTAACAGCAATAAGCTTTCACTATTGAAATTAAGCGTTACTTCATCCATTTTCATATGGCCAATATATAAAAAATTATGCTGAGCCCATTGAAATAAATTGGGGATTCCTTTCTATAGTTCCGGTTTTAAAAATTTACCAGTATAGCTATTGTCCAATTTAATGATTTTCTCTGGAGTCCCAGTAAATACAATATTTCCTCCTTCAGTTCCGCCTTCAGGGCCTAAATCTATTAAGTAATCTGCTACTTTGATGACATCCATATTATGTTCGATCACCAAAACAGTATTGCCTTTATCCACCAACTTTTGCAGTACTTCTAAAAGATGTTCTATATCTTGAAAATGGAGTCCTGTTGTGGGTTCATCTAGGATGTAGAAGGTATTTCCGGTATCTTTTTTAGATAGTTCCGTAGCTAATTTTACTCTTTGAGCTTCGCCACCGGAGAGAGTGGTAGCATGTTGTCCCAAAGTGATATAGCCTAAACCTACTTCAGAAAGCGTCTTGATTTTTCTTAGAATTTTAGGTTGGCTTGTAAAAAACTCAACTGCTTGCTCTACTGTCATATCCAAAACATCAGAAATAGATTTTCCCTTAAATCGCACTTCCAAAGTTTCTCGATTGTACCTTTTGCCCTTGCAAGTCTCACAAGGAACGTGCACATCAGGCAAGAAGTCCATCTCGATCAATTTCATACCGGCTCCTTCGCAAGTTTCGCATCTACCGCCTTTTACATTAAAAGAGAACCTACCGGGCTTATACCCTCTAATTTTAGCTTCTGGTAAATTGCTAAATAAGGCGCGAATATCTGTAAAAACTCCAGTGTAAGTTGCCGGATTAGAGCGTGGCGTTCTGCCAATGGGTGATTGATCTACTTCGATGACCTTGTCTAAATGCTCTAAGCCCTTAATGGAATCATGTTCCATTGGGTCTTTTTTAGATCTATAGAATTTTTGGTTTAAAATCGGGTACAGCGTATCATGAATTAAAGTGGACTTTCCGCTGCCGGAAACACCTGTTACGCACATCATAGTCCCTAATGGAAAGTCAACATTTACATTTTTCAGGTTATTTCCTTTGGCTCCATTTAATTGAAGTTTTTTGCCGTTTCCTTTTCTTCTTTCCGTGGGTATTTCAATATTTAATTCCCCTTTCAAATATTTAGCAGTTTTACTGCCTTGTTTTAAAAATTCATCTGGCGTGCCCCCTGCAACAATTTTTCCTCCATGCCTACCTGCTCCTGGCCCAATGTCTAATATAAAGTCGGAAGCCAGCATCATGTCCTTATCATGTTCCACCACCATTACGGTATTTCCCAAATCCCTTAAATCTTGAAGAGCAGCGATGAGCTTAGTATTATCTCTTTGGTGCAAGCCAATGCTAGGTTCATCTAAAATATAGAGAACGCCCACCAGTTGAGTACCAATTTGAGTAGCTAACCTAATTCTTTGCGCTTCTCCACCGGAGAGTGTTTTTAATGGTCGGTCAAGCGATAAATAGTCTAGACCCACATCCAACATAAAGCCCACTCGCTTTCTTATTTCCTTTAAAACTTCTGCACCTATTAGATTTTGCTTTTCAGAAAGTCTTTCCTCAATATTTTCAAACCAATTGCCCAATGCGCTGATGCTCATTAATGCCAATTCGGAGATGTTTTTTCCATCAATCAGGAAATGAAGTGATTCCTTTTTTAATCGCTGACCATTGCAGTCAGGGCATTTTTGGACTACAGTATATTCCTCCAGCCAATCTCGCATTTTATCGGTACCACTTTCTTGCTGCTTCTGTAAAAATTTAATAATGCCTTCAAAGCTAGTGCTCCATTTCGTTCCTGGATACTTCTTCGAATTCACTTCCACTTTAGTTTTGCTTCCAAAGAGCAATACGTTTAAGACGTCCTCCGGAAACTTATCAATCGGTGTGCTGAGGTTAACATCCGTATTCTTTAATATGGCATCTATTTTTTTGAAAATCCATATATCACGATACTCTCCTAAGGGAGCAATTCCTCCTCGGCTTATACTCAATTTCGGATTTGGTATTACCGTTTCCTTCGTAATATTTTCTAGTTCACCCAAGCCTTTACAAGTAGGGCATGCACCATAAGGGGAGTTAAATGAGAAACTATTGGGTGCTGGCTCATCATAAGCTAGACCTGTTTCAGGATCCATGAGATTTTGTGAGAAGTGATGAACATTTCCATCAGTATCTCTGACCATCATTATCCCATTCCCATGTTTTAAAGCAGTTTTAACAGATTGTGTAATACGGTA
Source organism: uncultured Marivirga sp. (assembly GCF_963974845.1). Taxonomy (NCBI): domain Bacteria; kingdom Pseudomonadati; phylum Bacteroidota; class Cytophagia; order Cytophagales; family Marivirgaceae; genus Marivirga; species uncultured Marivirga sp. The sequence goes on along the minus strand of NZ_CAXBEQ010000008.1, from coordinate 166,554 downwards.
TTTATCTTTTTCATTGACCACAATTCTATCTACCACAATTTCAATATCGTGTGTCTTGTAGCGATCTACCTGCATTCGGGCATCAATTTCTAAAATAACGCCATCCACTCGCGCTTTTGTAAAGCCCATTTTCCGAATTTGTTGGAATAGCTCCCGGTAGTGTCCCTTTCTACCTTTCACCACAGGTGCCAAAATGCTTAGTTTGGCATCAGGAAATTCACCAATTAGATGATCAATAATTTGATCTTCGGTTTGGCGCTGCATTTTCTTACCTGTTTTGTAAGAAACCGCTTCACCAGCACGGGCATAAAGCACTCTTAAAAAGTCATAAATTTCGGTAAGGGTACCTACTGTTGATCGTGGGTTTTTTGAGGTGGTTTTTTGTTCTATGGAAATAACGGGAGAAAGTCCATTGATTTTGTCCACATCAGGGCGTTCCATATTGCCAATAAAAGATCGAGCATAGGCGGAGAAGCTTTCCATATAACGTCTTTGCCCTTCCGCATAAATGGTGTCAAAAGCTAAACTTGATTTCCCACTTCCACTAATTCCAGTCACAACCACTAGTTTATCTCGTGGAATGGAGATGTCAATATTTTTTAGGTTATGTTCCCTAGCACCAATGACTTCAAGATATTCATCCTGACTTGCTGTAGTAGTGTTTTGAACTTTATTTTTGGCTTCTTTCGTTAAACTCATCCTCTGCATTTATAACTTGCTAATTTACAAAATAGCATAGAGGATTGTTTGGTTTTTGTGAAGATAAATTTTGAAATGTGAAAGAGTTAAGGGTGCATTAGCTTTCCTACCAGCACACACGATAGGCCTCTGATAACTTTCTATTTATCAATTTACGGGATATTGACTCTAATATAAATAAAAATTCCATTTGCAAAATGGATGCAGAAGCAGAGATCAAAAGTTTGAAAAAAGAAAATGAACGACTAAAGATATCAAATGGGATTATGTTTGTTTACATTTTGATGTCCTTGGTCATTATGCTTATTAATTATTATTAAGGTGAATGTTGGTATTGCAATACTTATAGAATTCTATATTCTCATATACCGCATTCGTGTAACATGCTTGTTATTTGCTCTTACAGCCATAAGCCACGGTTTTAATCGTGGCTCAATGGAATGCAAAAGAAGCCAAACCGTTTCAATGGTTTTATCATAATAGAAGATTGAGTGTAGTAGTTAGTTTTTACCTTTTACACCAAACCAAACCAAAACCCATCCAATAAGAAAATAAGGAATACTTAGCCATTGCCCCATATTTAAAACCATATCCGCTTCGAAAGCAGATTGGTCAGCTTTTACGAATTCGATAAAAAAACGTGCAGTGAATAACAGAACCAGCATGGATCCAAATATAAATCCTTTTCCAAACTTTTGCTTTTTATCGAACCAGAATAAAACCCCGAATATTAGAAGATAGGAGAGGGCTTCATATAATTGAGCCGGATGTCTTGGGATATTGTCAATGCCTTGAAAAATAAATGCCCAACTGACATTGGAAGGGCTTCCAATGATTTCTGAATTCATTAAATTTCCCAAGCGAATACAAGCGGCAGCCAAAGGAATTACTAAAGCTATGGTATCCAAAATCCACATCTTAGAGATTTTCTCCATCTTCGCATAAATGAGCAATGCGATGATCACTCCAGCACCACCACCGTGGCTTGCTAGTCCTCTATATCCAATGAATTCAAAAGATGGTGAAAATCGAAACGGAAGCAGGATTTCCAGTAAATGATTTTGATAGTAATCCCAGTCATAGAAAATGCAATGTCCCAATCTTGCGCCTATTATAGTGCCTACCACCAAATAAACTGCAAGATTATCGAGTAATTTTACATTTACTTCATCTCTTTTGAAACGCCATTTTACAAACTGATAGCCTAAAACAAAGCCTAACCCAAAGAGTACTGAATACCATCTTAATTGGTAAAAGCCAAAATCTATTAATGTTCCATCGGGGTTCCAGATGATGTAGTTGAGCATTTATTTACTATTTATATGGAATCTAATAATTAATTTCACAAATATTTATCGTTTGGTTCTGAATATCAAACAGATACAAGTTTCTCTCGCATAATTGCCTAATAGGCTCTATTTAATTGTACTTGTCTATTTATACTTTCCTCCAAAGATATAAAAGTCTCCGTTCTTTCAATTCCTTCTATCGGTTGAATGAAGTCGTGTAGTATGTTTTTTAAGTGATTGGTGTCTCTACAAACAATTTTTACAAACATAGAATAAGCTCCAGTGGTATAATGACAATCTACAATTTCAGGAATTGCTTTTAACGCTGCCACTACATCATCGTATAAAGAGCTTTTCTGAAGGTATACACCTAGGAAAGCTGTCACATCTAAGCCTAGTTTAGATAAGTCCACTTGTAGTTGAGAATTCTTAATCAACCCTAGTTTTTCCATTTTTCGCATTCTGACGTGGACAGTTCCAGGAGAAACAAAGACTTCTTCGGCCACTTCTGTGAATGGTCTTCGTGCATCCTGCATAAGAATATTTAATATGGCCAAATCGGTATTATCAAGTTGATAATTTTGCATGTATTTTTAGGGAGTAAATTATTGAGGAAATAATTATATAACGGTAAAAATACGATATACGTATTTATTATCAAATAAAATTAAATAATATGTAACATAATGATGTTTTTATTACCTTTGAAATATCAGAAAGGCAAAAAGTGCCAAATTGATTAAATATTGTAAGGTGATGGAATTGGCAAACATGCCCTCCTGTCTCGGGGGTGGAGAATTGGGATAAAGCTCAGGACTTTCACGATAATTTGCATGGCAGTTTATCGTGGGAACTGCAGCCTAACTGCTCCTTGGAGGTTCGAATCCTCCCCTTACAGCTAAAAGCGAACAAAAGGTTTGTAAAGATTGAAATAATGGATAATTGAAGAGCCCTAAGTCACGAGATAAGGGGCTTTTTAAGTTTTCATTTACTTTGTAAGGTGATGGAATTGGCAAACATGCCCTCCTGTCTCGGGGGTGGAGGTTTGGGATAAAGCTCAGGACTTTCACGATAATTTGCATGGCAGTTTATCGTGGGAACTGCAGCCTAACTGCTCCTTGGAGGTTCGAATCCTCCCCTTACAGCTAAAAGCGAACAAAAGGTTTGTAAAGATTGAAATAATGGATAATTGAAGAGCCCTAAGTCACGAGATAAGGGGCTTTTTAAGTTTTCATTTACTTTGTAAGGTGATGGAATTGGCAAACATGCCCTCCTGTCTCGGGGGTGGAGGTTTGGGATAAAGCGCAGGACTTTCATGATAATTTGCATGGCAGTTTATCGTGGGAACTGTAGCCTAACTGCTCCTTGGAGGTTCGAATCCTCCCCTTACAGCTATTTACCGATATAGGTAAATCCCATTAAAGTTTGCCTTGCTCATATTGCAAGTCTGAACTCCCTGAGCTATAAAATGGAACACTATTTCTTTGGCTTCTTCTATTGGACACTTTTGATAATAAATTTCTTCTTTTACTCCTAGAAGCGATGCTCTCTCAAGAGACGCAATACCAATTTTCCACTCGCGAGCAGAGGCTCCACTTAATTCAATTGTTTGGGTGAATTTATCGATAACGCTAATTTTTTCCACTGTTGCAATATGCATGATTTATTGTTTTATTGTATCGTAAATGTCGCTTATTTAAAGCTGTTTTCAAATTAATTCAATACATTATCGTTTAAGTGCAATGTTTTGGCTACCAATTTGATTTTTGATAGGATAGGTGAGGTAATTTACAGATGTAAGTTTTGGTAGGGCTGTGAATTTTAAGTTGTTCCGTATTTTAGTCAAAGATCAAAATCGATGGATTCACTTCTTCAAAGGAATGACGGTCCTTTCTTGTGTATGGTAATAACTCTAGTCTATACTTCCTCCCTGCGAAGGAAGGAATCTTTTTTTTTATTGAAACTTAGACTCAACAATTTGTATCTATGGGATATATTTTCGGTTTAAATTTTAGTCTTCGAAAATAACCAGGGGTTATTTAAATCTTTAATTAAAATAGTCAGATCCCTGTATGCGCGGGGATGACGCTCTGAATAATGAGGATTGTTTCAAAACTGCAGCAAAAAAAAGAGGCTGATTATTCAGCCTCTTTTTTATTTTCTTGATTGGTGTCTTCCTTGTCTTGGTTTTTCTTTTCCTTCTTATCTTCCTTCTTCTTTTTCTTCGACTTTATAAAGAGTGTTTCACTTTTTCCATCATGATCTGCAATAATGGAATCACCAATTTTTATTTTCTCGTTTAAAATTTCTTCTGCAACTAAGTCTTCTAAATGTTTTTGGATAGCCCTGTTTAATGGTCTCGCACCATATTGCTGGTCATATCCTTTTTTAGATAAGAAGTCTTTCGCTGCATCTGTTAAATCAATATCATAACCTAAAGACAACATTCTATCAAATACCTTCTTTAAAGAAATATCAATGATTTTATGTAAATCTTCTCTTTCAAGATGATTGAAAACAATCACGTCATCCAATCTATTCAAAAATTCAGGACTGAATGCCTTTTTTAGAGCATTTTGAATAGTAGATTTCATTACCTCATTAGAATTATCTGCTTTTGCACTGTTGGCAAATCCGATTCCGGCACCAAAATCTTTCAAGTCACGAACTCCAATGTTGGAGGTCATAATAATGATAGTATTTCTAAAATCTACTCTTCTACCTAATCCATCGGTCAGTATCCCATCATCTAATACTTGTAACAGTAGATTAAATACATCGGGATGTGCTTTTTCAATCTCATCTAAAAGTACAACTGAATAAGGCTTTCTTCTTACTTTTTCGGTTAATTGTCCACCTTCCTCGTAACCAACATAGCCTGGAGGTGCTCCTACCAATCTTGAAACGGAGAATTTTTCCATATATTCACTCATATCGATTCTGATAAGAGCGTCTTCTTTATCAAATAAATAAGTAGAAAGGACTTTTGCCAATTCAGTTTTACCAACGCCTGTCGGTCCCAAGAAAACGAAAGAACCAATTGGTTTTTTTGGATCTTTTAAGCCAATTCTTGTTCTTTGGATTGCTTTAGAAAGTTTTCCAATCGCCTCATCTTGACCGATAACTTGTTTTTTCAAATCATCACCCATTCCCTTAAGTTTTACACTTTCATTCTGTGCAACCCGCTTAGTAGGAACTCCAGTCATCATGGCAATTACTTCCGCTACATTTTCTTCCGTTACGGTATAACGTTTAGCTTTTGTCTCTTCTTCCCATTTGCTTTTTTCAATTTCTAACTCTTCAATGAGTTTCTTTTCTGTATCTCTCAAACGAGCAGCTTCTTCGTATTTCTGACTTCTGACTACCTGATTCTTCTCTTTTTTGATGTCTTCAATTGAGGCTTCAAGTTTTACAATAGAATCTGGGACATGAATGTTATTCAGATGTACTCTTGCACCTGCTTCATCCATTACATCTATGGCTTTATCTGGTAAAAATCTGTCAGATATATATCGATCACTAAGTTTTACACATGATTCAATTGCTTCATCCGTAAAATTAACATTGTGGTGATCTTCATATTTATCTTTAATGTTCATCAAGATTTCTCTCGTTTCTTCAGGGGAGGTAGCATCTACCATTACCATTTGGAAACGTCTTGCCAAGGCGCCATCTTTTTCAATATATTGACGATACTCGTCTAATGTTGTAGCACCAATACATTGTATTTCACCTCTTGCCAATGCAGGTTTAAACATATTACTGGCGTCTAAAGATCCAGAGGCTCCGCCTGCACCCACTATAGTATGCAATTCATCAATGAATAAGATTACATTAGGAGATTTCTCCAACTCATTCATTACTGCTTTCATTCTTTCTTCAAACTGCCCTCGGTATTTAGTTCCTGCCACCAAAGATGCCAAGTCTAAGGTCACTACTCTTTTACCAAAAAGAACTCTAGAAACTTTTCTTTGGACAATTCTCAAGGCCAAACCTTCAGCGATCGCAGTTTTACCAACACCTGGCTCACCAATTAAAATCGGGTTATTTTTCTTTCTTCTTGATAAAATTTGGGCAACGCGCTCAATTTCTTTTTCACGGCCTACTATAGGATCTAATTTATCTTCTTCCGCCATTTTGGTCAAATCACGTCCGAAATTGTCCAGAACAGGAGTTTTGGATTTTTCGCTTGTTTTAGATCCACCAGCTCCTCCACCGCTAGTTTCCCTTGAACCACTGCCAAATATTTTCCCTGAGTCCTCATCGCTATCATCCGTATCGGAAGAAGCCATAGGGTTTTGGGTTTGATATTCTAAGAGCTCCTTAATGACATCGTAATTCACATCAAATTTCTCCATCACTTGAGAAGCTATATTATCTTCATCTCTCAATATGGATAATAATAGATGTTCGGTGCCGATTAATTGACTTTTAAAAATTTTAGCCTCCAAATAAGTGATTTTTAATACTTTCTCGGATTGCTTTGTCAACGGTATATTGGCAAGGTTTTTTACATTATTTGTCGCGGTGCCTCTTGTGCTTCTTTCTAATTCCCCTCGAAGTTCATCGAGCGAAACGCCTAACTTTTTCAAAAGACTGATCGCCACGCCTTCTCCTTCTCTTACCATTCCTAATAACAAATGCTCTGTACCAATATAGTCATGGCCTAATCTTAGAGCCTCCTCTCGGCTCAAAGAAATTACCTCTTTAACTCTGTTTGAAAATTTTGCTTCCATATGCTTACTGCTCGATATTCTATACTCATGCCCTAAGACATGTTTAAATGTAACTATTATAAAAACTAAATAAAAAACCTAAGGTTTAATTTATTTGAAAATTGACTGCTGAATGACATTTTTCGCATTTGGTCCTTCGTTCATCAACAAATCTATAACACTTAAGTTCGGTTCAAAATTGTTGCCAAAACTTTGACCATATGCTGTAGATTTATAAAGTCGTTCTAAATAATCAGGTTTCTTAGGGTGTATTAACGATCTGGCATCCATAACGTTTTCCGAAATATTTTTCTTGTAGCTGACGCTTTCGACTATTTCTATTTTTTGAGTTGTGATTTTAAGACAGATTGTCAGTAAATCTAAATTGAGATCCCATAAAAAAATATAGTTGTTTTTATATATTGGATGAAATTCATCAGCAAAATATTCGAAAAAAGGTGATTTTCCATAGCAGGTCTTAATACTCCTCCAATGCTTTTTACTCCAGCTTTGACTGTTATCTATTTTTATATCACGGGTCTTTATTTTTTTATTAGCACCTTGTAGAGGGACTGTTAAAATTTCAATTTGTTGAGAAGAAAGTAAGTGGCAACGGTTTCTATACGTTTGTTTTTCAAAAAATTCATTTGCTTCTAAAATAAGTTTTTCTTTGCCTTCCAGATTTGAAAAAAAAGCGATGGAAGGTAAATATTGCAATTCTATTAAAATTGAATCCTGCATTAATTTTTATTTCCAAATACTATAAAATAACTTCTCCCAATCCTTCTCTCACAATTTCTGCCGGTTCTGTAGTGCAATCTATTACCGTTGAAGGTGTATTGTGACCATAACCGCCATCGATAACCACATCCACCATACTTTTAAAGTTCTCATATATTTCTTCGGGGTCTGTTGGGTATTCCACTATATCATCCTCTCTAAGTGATGTGCTGATCAAAGGGTTACCCAAAGCTTTAACTATAGCAGTGGGAATTTTATTATTGGGAATTCTAATTCCGACTGTTTTCTTATTGGCGTTTACGATTTTGGGTACATTACTATTGGCAGGCAAGATAAAAGTAAAGGGCCCAGGAAGATTTTTCTTCATCAACTTAAATGTAGGAGTTGATAAATTTTTAACATAATCGGAAATGTGGCTCATGTCCTCGCAAATGAATGACAGATTTATTTTTCCAGGTTTAATTCCTTTCACCCAACATAATTTGTCAATAGCTTTTCTATTTGTTAAATCACAACCTAAACCGTAGATAGTATCTGTAGGATAAATAATTACTCCCCCATTTTTCAAGATGTCAACTATCTGTTGGATTTTTCTAGGATCGGGATTTTCTTCGTATAATTTGATTAATTCTGCTGCCATACACAATATTAATCAATTTGAAATTAATTAGAATAGTTCAAGCCTAAACAAAATCCTTAAATTTGCACTTTCAAATATGTGAAATAAAAATTTTATGAACAGGAATAAATTTCTAATTGGCTTTGTGGTAGTATTCTCCATCCTGCTGACTTCTTTTGTTTTCTACTTTTATCAAGTTTTTTTCTCTGAAAATATTCTAGTGGAAAAAGGCGATGAGGTCATTGTGATTGAAGAAGATATGAATTTTCAGGATTTACAAGATATCGTTTATGAAAGAGGTATTGTCAATGATATGCTCTCCTTTAGTTTTGTTGCCAAGCTTTTGGATTATCAAGAAAATATGAAGCCTGGGCTTTATTTGATGAGAAAAGATATGACCAATCTTCAGGCGGTGAGAATGCTAAGAGCGGGAGAACAGACACCAACAACTACGACTTTCAATAATGTTCGTCTCAAGTCGGATTTAGCAGGAAAAATAACAGATAATTTGCAAGCCGATTCAGTTGCGTTCTTAGGATTGTTAAATAATGATTCTTTAATCAATGCTTATGGATTTACTCAAGAAAATATTTTAAGCATGTTTATTCCTAATACCTATGAGGTTTACTACACCATTTCTGAGCAAGGTTTATTTGATAAAATGTATGCAGAGTATCAGCGATTTTGGACTGAAGAACGAAAGCGCAAAGCAAAGGCTCTTAGACTTTCCCCAACAGAAGTGAGTGCATTGGCTTCAATTGTGCAGGCGGAAACCGTGCAAGCGGATGAAAGACCAAAAGTTGCAGGAGTCTATTTGAATAGATTAGATAGAAATATGAGACTGCAAGCAGATCCAGCATTGGTTTATGCTGTTGGTGATTTTACTATTAAACGGGTACTGAATATTCATAAAGAAGTTGACTCTCCTTATAATTTATATAAATACAATGGATTGCCCCCGGGCCCAATTAATTTACCAGAAATTGAATCGATAGATGCGGTCTTAAATCCTGAGGAGCATAACTATCTTTATTTTTGTGCAAAACCTGATTTTTCAGGCTATCATGCTTTTGCCACTAACTTAAGGCAGCATAATATTAATGCGAGAGCCTATCAGAATGAATTAAACCGATCAAGAATTTATAAATAATTTATGTATCAATTTGAACATAAAATACGAGTTCGTTACGCTGAGACCGACCAAATGGGCTATGTGTATTATGGAAATTATGCTACATATTTCGAAGTAGCAAGAGCAGAATCGATAAGAAATTTAGGGTTGTCATATCGGGAAATTGAGGAAGAAGGGGTTATTATGCCCGTTTTGGAAAACTATTCAAAATATTTGCGACCAGCTCGCTATGATGATGAATTGACTATTAAATTATCTATTCCAAAATTACCTGACGCAAGGATTCGATATGAATATGAAGTTTTTAAAGAGGAGAAGTTGATCCATAAGGGCTTCACAGTTTTGGTTTTTGTGGATAGAAAAACGGGCAAACCTTGTCAAATGCCTGAAATTTTAACTAAAATTATACATCCTTTTTTCGAATGAAGTTTAAGTACCTAAGAATCATAATGTCCATTGGCTTTTTGAGAAGTATCATTCACTTCTTAAAAAGAAAGCGATTGAAAAGGAGTGGAGTTTCTTATTTCAATTTAATTAAGATTTTTATTGATGAATTAAGTGATCATAATTTGATAGAAAGAGCCAATAATGTAGCCTTTCAATTTACCTTGGCAATTTTTCCGGCTATTATATTCTTGTTCACGCTCATTCCTTATTTGCCAATCGAAAACTTAAACCAGGAAGTGATGGGCTTGCTAGAAGAGACCATGCCTCAATCGGTTTTCGAAGTGGCACAATCCACGATTGATGATATTTTGTCGAAGTCCAGAGGTGACTTGCTATCTGTCGGTTTCATATTTGCCCTATACTTTGCAACCAATGGTACTAGTGCATTAATGACAGCTTTTAATCAGACCTACAGGACAAAGGACAGTCGAGGTTTTATTAAAGCTAAAGCGATTGCTATAGGCCTTACTTTTTTATTAGCCTTTGTTTTAGTTGCTTCCATAGTGCTACTGATTGTAGCGCAACAAGCCATTTACATTCTTGAAGATTTCGGTATTATAAGTGATAGTTTCGAAGTCTATATTTTCATCGGACTCAGGTTTTTAGTGATATTCTTTTTGTTTCAAATTGCGATTTCTGTGATTTATTACTGGGCACCTGCCATTCATAAAAGATGGCATTTTTTCAATCCGGGTTCTATATTAGCCACCTTTTTAAGTCTGGCAGCTTCTTTTGGTTTTTCTTTTTATGTCAACAATTTCGGAACTTATAATAAGCTCTATGGTTCTATCGGTGCCTTGATAGCCATTATGATTTGGTTCTCATTTTTGTCCTTGTTTTTAATCATAGGTTTGGAGTTGAATGTGAGTTTGGAGAAGGCAAAGGAAAATAAATTCCATCGGCTGTAATTTTTTTTAAGATTCAGTTTGCACAAAAAATAAATTAGCATACATTTGCAGTCCGATTTGAGCAAATCAAATCATTCTGACAATCTAGAGGCGTGGCAGAGTGGTCGATCGCGTTGGTCTTGAAAACCAATGTACCGCGAGGTACCGGGGGTTCGAATCCCTCCGCCTCTGCAATTACCGAACCCTGATAGTGGAAACTATCAGGGTTTTTTTAAGCTCAAAAAACTATTTTCTTTTTAGAATAAATCGAATAGGAATTACTTTCCTAGACCTAACGGCTCTTCCCCTTTGTTTTGCAGGCACCCAGTCTGGGGAATTTTCTACTACCATTACTGCCAATTCATCGCATCCGCCTCCAATACCTTTTACAGCTTCCACTTGGGTGATATCGCCATCTTTTTCGACTACAAATTGTATATAAACTACTCCGTCAATATTCATTCTGGCTGCGGTAGCAGGATAGTTGTCTGCAAGCTGACTGGCTACGTAAGCATAAAAGGCCTTAACTCCTCCAACAGGCTCTGCAGCCTGCTCTACTATCATGAATATCTTATCCGCCTCTTCCTCAGGTTGATCAGCATCTAAGTCATCCTCGAAATTAAGCTGAACAATTTTGGTGTCTTGGTTCATTTCAATATCTATATTTAGCTCCAAATCCTCTATGACTAGTTCTTCGTTAGCCACTTCAATAATTTCTGGCAGCTGTATTTTTGGAGGCGGAGGAGGTGGTTGAGTGGTCGGAGGGATCTCCATTATTTCATTTGTTTTTTGCTTGACTTCGCCTAGATCCACCGCACCAATGCTATCAAATGATTTGTACTGAAATACAGCAAAGACAAGAGAAATGGAAACCATTAATCCGAGATTAAGAAAGACATTTCTAAAGCGATATATGTCAACTGCCGGGTTTTTCTTGAGTTCCATGAGTCCTATATTTAAAGATTAATAAGCCCCAACACTTGAGGCTTTACTTTCCATACTTAAAATACGAATATTAGGACTGCTGGTCAATTAAATAACTGATATTTAGATGATTACGGAAGTAAATCATCTATTTCACTGATCTAAGTCATAAATTCTGTTTATAATCTGGGCTGATTGAATAGTAAAAAATTGTAATCATTTTCCAAGATCAAGGAATCAAAAAGCTATATGAGATAATTCTCATCACGAATTTTAGATTGCGTTTTAGTATAATTTGCTTATTCTTGCCCAATCAGAATCAGGTCCTCTTGCGGATTTGTCAGATATTCAGCGCCATTTTCTGTAATCACTACCATTTCTTCAACGGAAATCGTTTTTTCACCGCTTTCAATTTCCCAAGCGTAGAAGCCATCATAAGCGAATACCATTTAAGCGGTTTTAGTGCTGTTTCTGACGGAATGATGCCTTCTTGGCCTCCACCTATGGACGGGCCAACATCATGAGCGACATATCCAACTGGGTGGCCAGTACTCCACGGGACAGACAGAGAACCGTTTTCCTTCATCCATTGCCGCTGTAATTGGTCCAATTCATAGCCAGAGATGCCTGGTTTCATATTTTCAAATACGATTCGGTGGCCTCTTTTGGCCACGTCCCAGTATTGTTGAATGTTTTCTGGAGCTTTTTCTTCATCCTCTTTCAGCACATATGCAAATCTTTGGATATCAGTCACCCAAATCCCATAAACTTTGATGCCGAAGTCTGTTTGAATGACATCTCCAGGCATGATGACTTTGTCAGTTGCATGAGAATGGCCGCGATCTGGACCAGAGTTCACATTAGGATTTTGTTCAGGGTTCCAGCCGTCTTCAAAACCGTATGTCTTTATTTTTTCATTTAAGAAATCCGCTACTTCTGCGTCTGTTGTTTTTCCTGGCACAATGGTCTTGTAAGCTTCAAGCTCCCACTGAGCGGTTATTTCCGCTGCTTTTCGCAGTATTTCAACTTCCTCGGGTAGTTTAATAGAAAGCCATTCATAAACCAATGCTTCAGAAGAAATTAGTTTTTCTTCCCATTCTTGCCCAAAGCTATTTGTCAATTTTTGATATTGGCTGTGGCTTAGACCATCTGCTGTAGAATTACTGCTACTCGTATTGATAGCGATTTTATTGGGACTGATTTCTTTTACAAAATCCGTTGCTAATTTGAATACATCTTGCCCTCTTGAAACGCTTATGATGCTGTCATGAAGTCCTAATTCAGTTAATGCAGTTACCTCTCCGAATGAGGAGAATACAGCAGAATTAAGCTCGTCCCCTTTTTTATAGAAGAGGTAGAAAGAAGTGCCACCCGCATTCTCACCTCCAATATGAATGGCCATTGGGTCATTATTGTTTTCTCTGCAAATGACTATCCAAGCTTCAACTTCTGCTCTTTCCATAGCAGAAGGCAATAATTCTTGGATTCGCTTCTTCCGGATTTCGGGCCAGGGATTTTTGCTAGTAAAATGGTTTTCAAAGGCTTCTGTTTGCTTGTCTTCTGTCGGTTTTTGTTTGCAAGAAAAAACTGTTGTAAGTATGAGTAGGAATAGTAGTAGAGTGTTTTTCATCAGCAATCACTTTATATTTTTTATAAGCAATTTACACTTTTATTTCATTTGCATTAAAAAGCCCTCATCATTTCTGAAAAGGGCTTGTCAATTGTAAAGTCAGTATTTTAAAAACCTGACAGGTTTAATATCTTCAATACAGAATTACTTGGCGTAAGATACGGACCTCATTTCACGGATGACCGTTACTTTTATCTGTCCTGGATATTGCATGTCTTTTTCTATTTTTTGAGAGATGTCAAATGACAACTGCCCCGCTTTTTGATCGGTTACATTTTCAGCATCTACCATCACTCGCAATTCACGACCTGCTTGGATTGCATAGCATTTGTTGACGCCATCAAAAGTCAATGCAAGCTCTTCAAGCTCTTTTAATCTTTTGATGTAACTATCCATGATTTCTCTCCTAGCACCCGGTCTTGCGCCTGAAATGGCATCACAAGCTTGAACAATAGGGGATATTAAAGAAGTCATCTCAATTTCATCATGATGGGCTCCAATCGCATTTAAAACATCTGGGTGCTCTTTAAATCTTTTGGCAAACTCCATTCCTAGAATAGCGTGCGGTTGCTCTGGTTCTTCTGGCCAAACTTTTCCAATATCATGCAATAAACCAGCTCTTTTGGCCAACTTAGGATTTAAACCTAATTCAGAAGCCATGGTCGCACACATATTAGCCACTTCTCGTGAATGTTGTAACAAGTTTTGTCCGTATGATGATCGGAATCTCAATCGACCTACCATCTTGATTAATTCAGGATGTAAACCATGTATCCCTAAATCGATCACGGTTCTTTCACCAATTTCCACGATTTCCTCATCTATGTTCTTGCTAGTCTTATTAACAATCTCTTCGATTCTGGCAGGATGAATCCTTCCGTCTTGAACAAGTCTATGGAGCGATAGTCTTGCGATCTCTCTTCTTACAGGATCAAAACCTGATATGATGATTGCTTCAGGTGTATCATCTACTATGATTTCCACCCCCGTAGCAGCTTCTAATGCACGAATATTTCGTCCTTCTCTACCAATGATTTTACCCTTGATATCGTCACTTTCTATATTGAAAATAGAGACGCAGTTTTCAACAGCATGTTCGGTGGCAGTTCTTTGTATAGTGGAGATTACTATTTTCTTTGCTTCTTTGGTAGCGGAAAGTTTAGCTTCCTCCATGATATCTTTAATCAGTGAAGATGCTTTGGTTTCTGCTTCATCTTTAAGGGTTTCAATCAGTTGCTCACGAGCCTCATCCGCGGTGAGGTTAGCCGCTTTTTCTAAAATATTGACTTGCTGCTCACGTACCTTTTCAAGTTCTTCTTTTCGCTTGCCGATTACTTCAAGCTGTGCATTTAGATTTTCTTGAAGTTTTTGGGTTTCGTGTTCTTTTCTTTTAAAGTGCTCGATGTCCTTCGATAGATTTTGCTCTCTTTGTTTGAGCTTATTTTCATTCGCAGCCATTTGGCTTTTCCGTTGCCCTACCTCATCTTCGAAATCAGATTTCTTCTTCAAAAAATGCTCTTTTGCTTCAAGCATTTTATCTTTTTTAGTGTTCTCGGCATTTACTTCAGCCTCACGAACAATTAAAGCGGCTTTATCCTGCGCTTCTTTTTCGAGCTTACTAAGGAGGCTTTTTTGAGCAATTTTGCTAAGCAAAAACCCCAAAAGCAGTCCTACTACCCCTGAAATGATTATGTATATAGTTCCCATTTTACTTATTATTTAGTGGGAAGTGATGATGTGACTACAGAACTAAAAATGAATTACAACGAAGTTTGAAATCGATTATCAACCCAATCTTGATTGGATTTAACTTCTTCATGTAATTGCCAAATTGGCTCTGTTTCTCTGGATGGAAGGGACTAGATTGATTGATTAATTAAGTGTTCAATAGATTTTATTTTATTTATAACCGATTCGTCATTGCTTTGTAAGTCGTCTTCAATGCCAAATCTGTCAACAATAGCATCAAAAGCTACCATTGAAAGCAAGTCCTGCTTATCATCAATCCCGAATTTTTCTCTATAAGATTTCAATCGTTCATTGATTAATTTACCGGCTCTTCTTACTCTTTCCTCTTCTTCCGCTCTCACTGTCATGGGATATTCCCTGTCAGCAATTTTGATCTTGATTGAAAGTTCTCTCATAAACCGGTTTATCTATTATCTTGTTAAATGCAAGATGCATTTATCAATCTCTTTAATGTAATCGTCAATTTTTCCCTTCATTTCAGAAGCCTCCACTTCATTCTTCCCAATACTTCCTACAATTTTACTAATTTTATCTTGATTTTGAAAGTCGTTAATTTTCTCGTCTTTTAGTTTTAAAACAGCTTTCAATTCTTCATTTTCAGCTTTCAAGCTCCTCAATTCATTTTTAGCATTTTGAAAATCATTCAAAAGCAATTGAACCTTTCGCTCTAGGGCATTTAATTCATTATGTGTAGCTGCCTGATTCATTTTTATTTTCTGATTACTGCTCCGATTTCGTTTTCAAAAGCTTTCATCAGTTTTTCCATTGTTTTATCTATAATTTTATCTGTCAATGTTTTTGTTTTGTCTTGCAAGGTGAAGGATAAAGCATAAGCTTTTTTTCCTTCTTCGATTTTATCTCCTTGATAAACATCAAATACATCAATGTTACTGATTAAGTACTGCGCTTGTTTCAAGCTGATCTTCTTAATTTCATCATACGAAACTTGTTCATCTATCACGAGCGATAAATCCCTTTTTACTTCAGGGTATTTACTCACTGCCTCAAATTGGATATTTGTATTAACCATTTTTAGTAACACTTCCCAATTGATATTAGCATAGAAAACATCTTGCTTTAATCCGCTCAATTTCAGTGCTTTTTTACTTAATTTACCCAGCTCAGCAACTGATTTTTGCTTGATTTTTAACTTCAAGCCATAGTCGAAGCAATCGTTATGAAATTCTTCATTTTCAATACTTTCCGCATTAAATTTATTGAAAATTTTTAGAACTGCCGAATAGAGATCATGAAATTTTACAGATTCATTTTTTCGAATCCAATTTTCAGATTCGTTTTTCCCCGTCAGATAAATCCCAAGGCGCATTTCTTCTTTATATTTGGAATTAATTTTTTTATAAACTTTTCCAAATTCATAGAATTTTAAGTCATTTTGTCTGCGATTGATGTTATAAGCTAAAACATCCATGGCGGTAAACAGCAAGTCTTGTCTCATTACGCCCAGATCTTCGCTGAGTTTGTTAAGCATTTCAACATTTTCTTCTGGATTGAATCCGTCCAACTGTTGGCTAAATACCGGTTTTGTTAAAGAGTTGGTCATTATTTCCTGAAATGCATTGGCCGTCAGGAGCAAGCCAGCTTCTTTTCTCATTTTAACTGGATCGACTTCCGGGAAACTAGCCATGTAACTGCTGGAAAGCGTTTCGGGCAAATCAATATTGTTAAAACCGTAGATTCGTATGATTTCTTCAATCACATCCGCTTCGCGGGTAACATCTACTCGGTAAGGTGGTACTATGGCTTTAAATCCATTTTCTGTTTTATCAGTGGTTTCAATATCCAATCGATTGAGAATAGTATGGATTTCATTCTGCTCCAGTTTTTTTCCTATCAATCGGTCGATGTTTTTATATTTCATTAAAACCTCTCTGTCTGGAATAGCTACAGGATACTCATCCTGAACCTGACTGCTGATCTGGCCTCCTGCCACTTCCTGAATTAAAAGAGCGGCTCTCTTAAGGGCATAAACGGTTATATTAGGGTCTGTCCCTCTTTCGTATCGAAAGGAAGCATCGGTTTTTAATTGGTGATGTTGTGATGTTTTTCGTACGCTATCGGCTGAGAAATATGCTGATTCCAAAAATACATTTGTGGTGTGATCTTGAACTCCGGAATCTATCCCGCCAAAAACTCCTGCTATACATAGTGGATTGGAATCTCCGTCACAAATCATTAAATCTTTAGCGGATAATTTTCTTTCTTTTTCATCCAAAGTGATAAATTTACTGCCCTCCTTTAAATTTTTGACCTTGATTGTGTGGCCTGAAATCTTATCAGCATTGAAAGCATGCAAGGGTTGGCCTAATTCGTGCATCACAAAATTAGTAACATCCACTACATTATTGATAGGCTGTAAGCCAATACTTTTTAAAGCATTTTGCAACCAGTCCGGACTTGGAGCAACTTTAACATTAGATATGCTTAAACCAGAATATCTTGGACAAGCTTCTTGGTTTTCTACTTTTATTTCTATCGTAAGGTCTTGATTGTCCACTTTGAAATCCAGAACTGAAGGGAAATGGACTTCTTCTCCAGTTACGGCTTTGATGTCTCTTGCAGCTCCGATGTGACCCATCGCATCAGCACGGTTAGGTGTTAAGCCAATTTCATAGACGATATCAGATTCTATATTAAAATATTCTGCTGCCGGAGTGCCATTTGCTTTATCAGTATTCAATACCATTATGCCATTATGGCTTGCACCCATACCAATTTCATCTTCAGCGCATATCATCCCCATGCTGACCTCTCCACGGATTTTGGATTTCTTGATTTTGAAAGGCTCATCAGGATTGGGATATAGGGTAGAATTGACTGTGGCGACCACTACTTTTTGACCTGCTGCTACATTCGGAGCACCGCAAACGATTTGTACTGGTTCTTCTTCGCCAATATCAACTGTCGTAATGCTCAGTTTATCCGCATTTGGATGTTTGCTGCACGTCTTTACTTCTCCAATTACCAATCCCTTTAATCCACCAGGTATGGTTTCAATCTCTTCCATTCCTTCAACCTCTAGACCAGTGTTGGTCAGGGTTTCTGAAAGTTCTACAGGAGATTGGGTAATATTTATATAGTTCTTTAACCAGTTTAAAGCTATCTTCATTGCTGTATTTTTATACTTCTGTTTTAACAAACACGGGTTCTTAAAAAGCCCATTTTATTTTTCAAAAACAAAATTAAAGAAATGATTGATAAGGAGAATGAATAATTACGCTTATTCGTAATTTTTCCTGTTTTATTTGTTGTCTCAATCTATGGGACACCCCCCTGCTCCCCCCCTCAAGGGGGGAGTGCGCTCAGATGCACTTTTGTTTTTTAATTTGATTCTGATTAGTGTACTTTTTGTATTTGAGGGTTAAACTCTAATGAAAATAGTGATGATCACTATGCTGTACCGCTAAATGAAATCCGTGAGATTGTCCCCTTGAGGGGACTTTAAGGGTGTCGGTTGGAAACAGGAAATACTGTTGCATTAGAAAGCAAAATAGAAAAGACTGACTATTTACTCCTACTCATAATTCTTCTCCCCGGCATTAATAGGAATAGATATATTATTTTCCGGTGGTGGCACAGGGCAGCTGTAACCTTCAGTATAAGCGCAATAGGGATTATAAGCTTTATTGAAATCCAAAATCACTTGTTGTTGACCTTTCTGAAAGTCAAGCTCTAAATACCTGCCAGCTCCATAGGTAGTGATAGCGGAAGTTTCATCGTAAAAAGGAAGGAAAAAATGACCATCTAAAGCAGATTGTAGTAGAGTTAAATCTTGATGTGAACCAACAATATCAAAATGTAAAATTGCAACTGCTTGATAGGTTTTCACTTTGTCATCACTAGTCCTTAAGTCATAGACTTTACCGTTTTCAAGAGCCTCAACCGATGCCTTTACTTTAAATCTTTCGTCTACATCAAAATGCTTTAAGCCTTTGAACTCCTTATTTTGTTCAATAAAAGGGGATTTTTCATCATTTCGCATAAAGCTATCCTTTTGGTGGCGGAAAGCTTTCATTTCTTCAATGTAGTTGCTTTCTACTTTCGGACTGTCTCCTGCATCAAACAAACTAAAAACAGCAATCAAAATGACTGCTGCTATTACTATATACGTTAAAACTTTTGTAGGCTTCATACAAATTAATCAAACTGATTTAGAAAATTACTTTCCAAATGTCATTAAAAATGGCAAAAGCCATCAAGCTAAGTAATAAAACCATACCTACCTTTTGAGCATTCTCAAGGAATTTATCGGAAGGTTTTCTTCCTGAGACAATTTCATAGCTTAAGAAAACTACATGTCCACCATCCAATGCAGGAATTGGCAGGAAGTTCATAAATGCCAATACCATGGAAAGAAGGCCAGTAATTCCCCAGAATTTTTGCCAAACCCATTCGCCACCGAAAATTTGTGCAATACCAATTGGCCCAGATAAAGATTCCGAAGCAGAAACCTCACCCCTGAATATTTTGCCAAATCCTTTTATATTCAACCAAATAACATTGAACGCTTTGGCGGTTCCAGTTGGAATTGATTCTGCAAAAGTAAATTCTTCATGCTCCAATTCAACATCCATTTTGGGTCTAAAACCTAAGAGTCCATCATCGCCCACTTTAGCTTGAAGATTCTCTATTTTTTCATTTCTTTTAATTGTCAAGCGGATTTCTTCGCCTTTATTACTTTCTAGTTTCTCTCTAAGGAATTGGAAATATTTTACTTCCTCTCCATTAACGGCAATTATTTTGTCACCAGGAATAAGTCCAGCCATGTCTGCATTGCTTTGAGGTTGAATATTATCAACCTCAAACTCATAAAGTGGAGAAATGAAGGCAACACGCTGATTGTCTTCAGAAATTCTTTCAATCATGTCGTTGGGAATCGGAACAACAATTTCTTTTCCATCCCTTAAGACTGTATAGTAACTATCTGTTTCTAATAAAACGTCAGAACTAGTGAGATCACTTACTTTTTCATACTCTTTTCCATTTACATTGATAATGATATCACCAGTTTGTAAACCAATTTCTTTTGCTGGCTCATAAGCATAAATACCGTTTTCAGTAATGTTGTCTTTTGATTCGTAAGTTTCGCCATATCCATACTGTAAAAATATAAATATGATTATACCCGTAATTACGTTGACGATTATACCTCCCATCATTACTATCAATCGTTGCCACGCAGGTTTAGCTCGAAATTCATAAGGCTCAGGCTCTTTGTCCATATTCTTAGTGTCCAAGGATTCATCAATCATGCCTGAAATTTTCACAAAACCGCCTAAAGGAATTGCGCTAAGTGCGTATTCGGTTTCTCCGTACTTAAAACTGAAAATTTTTGGAGGGAACCCGATTGAAAATTGTTCCACTCTCATACCAAAAGCTTTGGCAGCCAAAAGGTGGCCAAACTCGTGCAATCCTACTAAAATAGATAAGCCCAAGATAAGTTGGGCGATCATAATAACTGTTTCCATTAATTTATAAACTCTAAAGCTTTAATTCTAGTTTCTTTATCTGTTGAAATATAATCTTCCAAACTTGGTGTTTTGACAAAATCTACTTTTGCAAGGCAATTTTCTATCACTTCTGACATCCCTAAAAAGGAAATTTTATCTTCAAGAAAGGCCGAAACTACTACTTCGTTCGCTGCATTCAAAATACAGGCTGCATTTCCTTCACGCCCAAGCGCATGGAAAGCCAAAGCTAAGTTACGGAATGTGTCACTATCGGGTTGCTCAAATGTAAGTTGTGGATAGTCCATAAAATTGAATCTAGGAAAATCAGCCTTTAAACGGTCGGGATAGCTTAATGCGAACATAATCGGTACCCGCATGTCGGGTAAGCCCATTTGCGCTTTAATGGAGCTATCTTCAAACTGGACCATGCTATGTATGATGGATTGTGGATGCACTACCACATCTACTTGGTCTTCCCTTAGATTAAATAACCATTTTGCCTCAATTACTTCGAGTCCTTTGTTCATCAAACTGGCAGAATCTATTGTGATCTTAGCACCCATATCCCAGTTCGGATGTTTTAGCGCTTGTTCCTTCTTTACAGATTCCAAAAATTTTCTGCTTCGCCCTCTGAAAGGACCACCGGATGCAGTTAAAATTATTTTTTCTATAGGATTATGGAATTCTCCAACTAGGCATTGGAAAATTGCGGAATGCTCAGAATCCACAGGGTAAATATTCACTCCCTTTTCTTGAGCTAAGGAAGTGACTAATTCTCCTGCAACTACCAAGGTTTCTTTATTTGCTAATGCAATGTGTTTGCCTGCTTCTATGGCTTTTATTGTGGGTACTAAGCCTGCATAGCCAACAAGTGCGGTTAAAACAACATCAATAGTGTCCATTTGAACCACACTGGCTAATGATTTCTCTCCAGAGTAAACTTTTATTCCTAAGGGATCTAATACATTGAAAATTTGATCATAAAAAGCCTCGTTGCCTATGACTACTGCATTAGGCCTGAATTGAATAGATTGTTGTATTAGTAATTCTACGTTGGTTTGTGCAGTTAAGACTTCAACTTGAAAATGATCGGGATGTGATTTGATAACCTCCAAAGCTTGAGTTCCAATTGAACCTGTGGAGCCTAAGATGGCTATCGATTTTTTATTAGACATATGTCAATTAATATTATTAAATTTTAATGTGTATAATTTTCCAAAGCCTCCGCTAATTTCCTGTCGTTTGACAAGCGAGGTACTTTATTTTGTCCGCCCAGCTTTCCTTCAGATCTCATATAATTAATAAATGAGGCTTTTTTTAATGTTCTTATTTTCAAGGGTGTAAGTATATTTCCAGTAATGAGGTCGTCATAATAACTGTTTCTTTTTCTTAGATTGATATCTAACTCTTGAGAAAATGCTTCCAAATCTATTGGAGGATTATCGAATTCTACAAACCATTCGTGATGAGGTAATCCCGATTTTGGAGTTACCTGAGGTGCCACCGTGAATTCCGTTATTTTCACATTTTCAAATTTTTCTAATGTTGCCCTCATAGCATTTTCAACTTCCTCTCCGATCACATGTTCACCAAAAGCCGAAATGAAATGCTTAATTCTTCCGGAAACCACTACTCTATACGGATCTGTGGAAACAAATTTAACAGTGTCACCTATTGAGTATCCCCAAAGACCAGCATTGCTATTAATGATTAAAGCATAATTTTTATCTAATTCTACTTGATCAATCATTAAGCGAGTTGGGTTTTCGTCAAAATATTCCTCTACCGGAATAAACTCAAAAAATATCCCGCTGTTTAATAAAAGTAAAAGTCCTCCTTCTGTCTGGGTGTCTTGATAGGCAATAAATCCTTCTGAAGCCGGATATGTTTCTATCGAATCTACTTTTTTACCGATGCTTTCGTATAATTTATTTTTATAAGGCTCAAAATTAACGCCTCCGTAGACAAACATTTCAAAATTTGGGAAGATGTCTTTAATTGGCTTCTTAACCCTTGCTTGAATTCTATCAAAATACATTTGCACCCAAGGCGGAATTCCCGAAATCAGACTCATGTCTTGATCTAAAGTTTCATCTATAATTCGCTCCAATTTTTCTTCCCATTCCTCTATGCAGTTCGTATCATAGGAGGGGAGTTGATTAGTTCTGAGATAATTAGGAACATGATGATTCACTATTCCCGATAAGCGCCCAGTATTAATTCCCGCTTTTTGTTCTAATGTGGGTGCGCCCGATAAAAATATTAATTTCCCGTCCAAGAATTGCGATTTTCCGGTTTCATGAACGTAGCTCAATAAAGCATTTTTTGCACTATTAATATGGTTTGGAATTGAATCTTTTGTGATGGGAATATATTTAGTTCCGGAGGTGGTTCCACTAGTTTTAGCAAAATAGGCTGGTTTTCCGGGCCAAAGTATATCTGATTCTCCTTTTAATATTTTATCTACATAGGGCTTAAGACCTTCGTAATCCCGGATTGGGACTTGCTTTTTGAAATCTTCATAAGTTTGAATATTATTAAAGCCATGGTCTTTTCCAAAAGCGGTATTTTTAGCTTTTTGGATGATATTCTTAAAAATTTTTACTTGCGACAGAGCTGGTCGAGCTGCCCACTTTTTT
The DNA here is from genome assembly GCF_963974845.1 of uncultured Marivirga sp. Lineage (NCBI taxonomy): Bacteria > Pseudomonadati > Bacteroidota > Cytophagia > Cytophagales > Marivirgaceae > Marivirga > uncultured Marivirga sp. The sequence continues at coordinate 143,615 of NZ_CAXBEQ010000008.1, read as the reverse complement.
TGTTGGTTGACTATAATAGCCGCCAAAGGTTTACTTAGTACTGCACGTATTCCCATAAAGCCAAAATTAAGAAAATTATTGTGAACCCTTTTTGATTCTAAAGGCTTTTATGGTTTTATTGTTATCGTACAGAGCTATGAAAATGCTAAAGTATAATCTATGTCTGTTCTCTAGGGCATTTTTTGAGCTATTGATTTGCTTCTGTAACTTACATTAAAATAAAATCTCCTTGTTATTATATCTCAGCCTTATTGCGTACTTTTGCAGTTCGATTAGGAAGATGGATTGGCTAGGACATACTTAATTGTTGTAGTTTTTAAAAACAACGAACCCAATGGCCTTGTGGCAAGTTTAAATGTTCTGTCTGGTCAGAATTTTCGAGCAAAGTTATATAAATGAAGAATATTAGAAATTTTTGCATTATTGCACATATTGACCATGGTAAAAGTACCTTGGCAGACAGACTGTTAGATTCAACTCAAACAGTAAATGAGCGTGAGAAAATGGAACAGTTGTTGGATAATATGGATTTGGAGCGTGAGCGAGGCATCACCATCAAGTCACATGCAATCCAAATGGAGTATAAATTGAATGGTGAAGAGTATGTCTATAATCTTATTGACACTCCCGGTCATGTAGATTTTTCCTATGAAGTTTCGCGTTCCATAGCCGCTTGCGAAGGTGCGCTTTTGATTGTTGATGCCGCACAAGGAATTCAGGCCCAAACTATTTCTAACCTCTATTTAGCTATAGAGCATGATTTGGAAATCATTCCCGTGCTGAACAAAATAGATTTGCCTGGAGCAATGATCGAGGAAGTCTCCGATCAGATTATTGAATTAATTGGTTGCAAAAAAGAAGATATTCTTCATGCAAGTGCTAAAGAAGGAATAGGTATTGCTGAAATTCTGGAAGCTATTGCACATAGAATTCCGGCACCAGTGGGAGACCCTAAAGCTCCACTACAAGCTATGGTTTTCGATTCTGTTTTTAATCCGTATCGAGGTATTGAAGTTTATTTCAGGGTTTTTAATGGTGAAATCAATAAAGGTGATAAAATTAAATTCATCAATACTGGAAAAACCTACGAAGCTGATGAGATTGGAATTTTAAAACTGACGCAGCAGCCAAAGAATACGATCAGCACAGGAAATGTTGGTTATTTAATAAGTGGAATCAAAGTAGCTAAAGAAGTTAAAGTGGGTGATACTGTCACTCATGTCGATAATCCAGGAAAAGCAGTTCAAGGCTTTGAAAATGTTAAGCCAATGGTCTATGCTGGTATATATCCAGTAGAGACTTCAGAATTTGAAGAATTGAGAGCTTCAATGGAAAAACTTCAGTTGAATGATGCTTCCTTAGTTTGGGAGCCTGAAACCTCTGCAGCTCTTGGATTTGGTTTCAGATGCGGTTTCTTGGGAATGTTGCACATGGAAATCGTGCAAGAGAGATTGGAGCGTGAATTTGACATGACAGTGATCACCACCGTTCCATCTGTGCAGTTCCATGCATTTACAAAAGATGGTGAAATGGTAAAAGTGAGTGCACCTTCTGAGTTGCCTGACTTAGGCAGTATTGACCATTTGGAAGAACCTTATATAAGAGCACAAATAATCACAAAAGAAGATTTTGTAGGTCCAGTGATTTCTCTTTGTATGGATAAAAGAGGGGAGATCAAAAATCAAGTTTATTTAACCCAATCAAGAGTTGAATTAACTTTCCATTTGCCTTTGGCTGAGATTGTATTTGATTTCTTTGACAAATTGAAAACGATTTCTAAGGGTTATGCATCTTTGGATTACGAATTGGTAGGTTATCACACCAGTAACCTCGTGAAATTGGATATCTTACTAAATGGTGATAAGGTGGACGCACTTTCTGCTATCGTTCATAGGGATAAAGCATATGAATGGGGTAAGAAGTTGTGTGAGAAGCTAAAGGAATTGATTCCTAGACAACAATTTGAGATTGCAGTTCAGGCAGCAATTGGCACCAAGGTTATTGCTAGAGAATCTGTTAAGGCTCTTCGTAAAAATGTATTGGCGAAGTGTTATGGAGGGGATATCTCGCGTAAGAGAAAGCTATTAGAAAAGCAGAAGAAAGGTAAAAAGAGGATGCGTCAGGTAGGAAATGTTGAAATTCCACAGGAAGCATTTATGGCGGTTCTTAAATTGGATTGATCCATAAAAAATTTATAAACATCACATAAGCATAACATCATGCCTATTTTATTAGATGGGAAGAAAATTTCTTCTCAAATAAAAGAAGAGTTAAAAGGGAAAGTTGAAGCATTAAAGAAGGAAGGCGGTAAGGTACCTCATCTTTCGGCCATATTGGTCGGGACTGATGGCGCTAGCCAAACTTATGTGGAAGCCAAGGTGAAAGATTGTCAAGAAATTGGTTTTGAGTCTTCGAAAATTCTTTTTGATGATTTCATTTCAGAAGCAGAGCTTTTAGCTGAGGTGGAGAAGTTAAATAATGATGAAAGAGTAGATGGTTTCATTGTTCAATTACCCTTGCCAAAGCATATTGATGTAAATAAAGTGCTGAATGCCATCAAGCCCGAAAAAGATGTGGATGGATTTCATCCGGTTAATTACGGCAGAATGGCATCTAATCTACCAGCGTATGTTCCTGCAACTCCTTTTGGAGTTATGGAATTATTGAAAAGATATGATATTCCAACAAAAGGGAAACATTGCGTTGTGGTCGGAAGAAGTCATATAGTTGGTTCGCCAGTTTCAATATTGATGGGTAGCGCTAATTATCCTGGAGATGCTACCGTGACTTTAACACATAGATACACTGTCGATTTAGCAAAATATACCAAGCAAGCAGACATTTTAATAGTAGCCGTTGGAAAGCCAGGCTTAATTACTGCTGACATGGTTAAGAATGATGTTGTAGTGATTGATGTAGGAACAACCAGAGTTCCGGATTCAAGCAAAAAATCAGGCTTTGCTTTAAAAGGAGATGTTTTATTTGATGAAGTATCGAAGAAGGCTACTCATATAACACCTGTGCCGGGTGGGGTAGGGCCAATGACAAGAGCAGGCTTATTAATGAATACATGGTTAGCTTCCCAAAAAGAGATTTATGGACAAGAACTCGTTTGATCCCAATATAGAACTTCCTATAATGGAAGCATTTTATACCATTCAAGGAGAAGGTTTTCACAATGGGAAACCAGCTTATTTTATTAGATTGGGTGGCTGTGATGTGGGCTGCGTCTGGTGTGATGTAAAAGATAGTTGGGACGCAGATAAGTGGCCGTTGAAGAATATTGATGAGATTGTAGATGAAGCTTATCAATACAAATCTCGATTGGCCGTCATTACTGGAGGTGAACCTTTTATGTATGACATGCATGGCCTGACCAAACGTTTACTGCAAAAAGGCTTTCATGTAAATGTTGAAACATCTGGTGCTCATCCCTTTTCCGGAATCGTTGATTGGGTTTGTCTTTCCCCTAAAAAATTTAAAGCTCCGCTAGATCATTGGTATGATCGTGCAGATGAATTGAAAATTATTATTTACAACAAATCTGATTTTAAGTGGGCCGAGGAACATGCTGAAAAGGTTGGTCCAGATTGTAAATTGTTATTGCAACCTGAATGGGGAAAACGAGATGAAGTGATGCCCATGATTGTGGATTATGTAAAAGAAAACCCTAATTGGGGAATCTCCTTACAGACGCATAAGTATTTACAAATTCCATAAAAGATAATTTTCTTTTGAAATTCTTCCTTATCCCTTAAATTGGGATATGAATTTCAAATATACCCCTCTTTTAATACTGTTTCTTTCCTTCTCAATTAGCTCCTTTTGTCAAGAGTACAAATGGCGGACTGAAAGATTAGTAGAAAAATCTAAAGATGCACTTTACCAAAGAAACTGGGATGCTGCGGTTGAATATATGGAAGATGCTATTGAAATTGAGCCTGGCAACCATCATCTCTATTTAGAAAGAGCCACTTTGTTTTATGGAATTAATGATATAAACAAAGTGGTACATTCCCTCCAAAAAGCATTTGCCCTCGAAAAAGAATGGCCGGCAAAATATACGGATTACTATTTCCTATTAGGGAAAGAATCCTTTGATCACGGGGAGTATGAATTAGCGAAAGACCCAATAAAGCTTTATCTTGAAAGAGGGTATAGGAAAGACTACATTAAGATGGCAGAAATTATTTCGCAATCGATAGCGTTTGCGCAGCAGGAATTACAGACTCAACCACTTGTAAATGAAGACGTCCAAACAATTGAGTCAGAAAATATTTTCAGGAGCATCTATTTTCCTTTTTTCACATTGTACCCTTCCGAGTTTTTATATTTCACCGGTCAAAGAAAAGCTAGTTTAGAAGAAGGGATTTATCGTGCTAAAATCGAAGGTAGCCAGTTTCAAAATGTTGAGGAAGTACCTATAATCAATACAAGAGAAAATGAGGGTGCTGCCGCAATTTCAGCAGATGGAAGAGTAATGGTATTTACGAGTTGTAATAGAAGGGACGGCTTAGGAAGTTGTGATCTATATATTTCCTATTTTGAAGGTGATGGGTGGCAAAAGCCTCAAAATTTAGGAGTAGAAGTAAATACTAATGCTTGGGAATCTCAACCTTTTTTGTCTTCAGATGGGCGGTTTTTGTTATTTAGCTCTAATAGAAAAGGAGGATTTGGCAAGCGAGACCTGTATTATTCCACCATAGTAAATGGTGATTGGTCTAAAGCAAAAAATCTAGGCTCAGAAGTGAATACATTTGCCGATGAGATTTCTCCGTTTCTCAATTTATCAAATGATAGATTGTACTTTAGTTCAAATGGACGCATTGGGATGGGAGGATTTGATATTTACATGGTGGAGTGGCCAATAGAAAATAGAAATGTTAAAAACATAGGTCTTCCAATAAATACTTTTAACAACGAACTTTCGTATCATGAAAAGTTTGGTGGCGAGAAATACTGGTCTAGAGAGCTTCAATCGGAAGAAAAATATCCCCCAGCAAAAGTCTACTTCGATAAGGGTAAAAAAGGCAGTAAGATTAATTTAGTTTATGGAGATGTGCTTAACTCCGCAGATAGTTCTAAACTCAAGGCCAAAATCCAAATTTTTGATTTGGCATTAGACAGCCTTGTGCAGGAAACCTACAGCAATGCCCTCAGTGGAGAATATAAAGTAGTAATTCCCCGCCCTTCGGATTACTCTTTTTATGTTGAATCTCCTGGTTATTTATTTCATTCCGAAAGATTGGAAATCACCGATAGCCAAACAGAATTGAGTTTTTCCTTAAAACCCATAAGTAAAGGCGAAACGGTAATGCTCAATAATATATATTTTGAATTTGATAGCTATGAATTGTCAGAGAAGTCTCAAAATGAGATTAATAAAATAGCCGATTTCCTAATTCAAAACCCTAAGGTGAAGATAGAGATTGGAGGATACACTGACAAGCTAGGATCTGATTCTTATAATAAGGAGTTATCCAGAAAAAGAGCTGGTGCAGTTTATGAAAAATTAATTGATGGATACGGTCTGGATAAGGAAAGGATAAATGCCGTAGGATATGGGGCAAAAAGATTATCGTCTGGTAAGTATCAAAAGACGGTGGTTTTCAAAATTCTTTAATTCAATTTAATATTAGTAAAATTATATTTTTACAAAATACTATTGTATAAGTTTCCTTTGTATTATATGGGTTTAGAATCTATCATAACAACAATAAACTATATTATAAGGAAAAAGATAATTTTTATTTGGTAAATTATTTTCAAGAAAAATTAATATTTTGTTAGGTATTTTCATGTAATGTTATGTACATTTAACCTTTAATTATTGTTAACCTAAACTAAAATAAGTATGAAGAAGATTCTACTAACATGTTTCATGTTGGTGTTCGTGCTACACGCATGGGCACAGGATCGCACCGTAAGCGGGACAGTTTTAGACGCTGAAACTGGAGAAGGCCTACCAGGTGTGAACGTATTGTTAAAAGGTACCGGTACAGGTATTACCACGGATTTAGATGGTAATTATAAAATTTCTGTCCCATCAGATGGAGGTACATTAGTTTTTACATTTATTGGCATGGCCAAGCAAGAAGTGAAAATTGGTGCAAGATCTGTAATAGATGTAAGAATGGATCCTGATATCGCACAGCTAAGTGAGGTTGTAGTAACTGGATACTCTGCTACTTCTCAGAAGAAATTAGTTTCTTCTGTTTCAACAGTAAACGGAGATAAGATTAATGAAGTGCCAATGCCAGATATTAATCAGATTATTCAAGGTAGAGCTCCAGGAGTTTATTCAACTGCTCCTTCAGGGCAACCGGGCGCAGCTCAAACTATCAGAATTAGAGGTAATGGATCTATCACTGCTGGTAGAGGCCCTCTCTATGTAATTGATGGTGTAATTATGGCAAGCGGAGATTTCTCAACTACGGCCCAAACAAATGACGTAATGTCAAACATTAACCCAAATGACATTGAATCAATGTCGATCCTTAAAGATGCTGCAGCAACTTCATTATATGGATCAAGAGGTGCAAATGGTGTTGTATTGATTAACACGAAACAAGGTAAGGTTGGTAAATCTAAAATTACAGTTAGTGCTCAGTATGGAGTATCTCAGCCACAAATTGGTAATTTTGACATGATGAGTGCTCAACAGAATTTGGAGTACGAAAGGCAAATTCTTCGTAATTCTGGTTTTAGTGATGCAGTTATTGATGCCAACAGAGGTCCTGAGCTTTTGGATAACACTACTGACTGGGTTGATGCAGCATTTAGGACGGGAGAAACTTCAAATTATGAAATTCAAGCTTCAGGAGGAACAGAGGATACTCGTTTCTTTATTTCTGGATCAGCATTTAATCAAGCGGGTACTTTAATAGAATCAAATTTCTCTCGGTACTCATTAAGATCAAATTTAGATCATAAATTAAATGACAAATTAGATGTTCAATTGAATTTGAACGTTTCCTACACAAATCAATTGAATGCAGTTGCCGGTAACAGATTTGCATCACCTCTCTTAGGTGCTTTCTCAACTACTCCTTTGCAAGGTGCAAGAGATCCTGAAACTGGTGAATTGTTCACTGGACTTGAGCCAGGTTGGTTAGGTTTTACGGGAGACAATTTCTTGTATTCAGCACCTTTAAATCCTGTTGTTAACAACAATTTAAGAGGTATTACTAAATTTGCTTTGAATTATAATATTTTAGATAACTTAAGACTTTCTCAAGTCTTAAATGCTGATTTAGTTAACATTAGAGAAGGAGCATTTCAAGACCCTACTACTAATGATGGTGTAGCAAATAGCGGGGAAATTACAGAAGATTTTAATCAAAACTTACTGTTAACTTCTCAAACTAAATTAAGTGGTGACTGGACGATTGCTGGTAAGCATAATATTGGTGGTTTAGCAGTTTTTGAATATCAAAAAGGAGAAAGAGAAAGTTTCAATGCCTATGGTATTGGATTGGCTTCAGGAAAGTTAAAAACCTTGAACTCAACAGCTACGCCTCAAGGTGTAGGGGGATTTTATACTGAGTACTCGTTTTTATCTTATATTGGTCAGTTAAACTATGACTATGATAATAAGTATTTCTTTACAGCGTCAATTAGACGAGATGGTTCATCAAGATTTGGTGCTGATAATAGATATGCAAATTTCTGGTCTGTTGGTGGTTCATATAGAATTATTGAAGAAGACTTTCTTGATGGCTTGAGCTTTATAAGTGATTTGAAGTTAAGAGGTAGTTATGGTACTTCTGGAAATGCTGATATTGATAATTTTGGTTCATTGGGTCTTTATGGGTTCGGTGTTGCTTATAATGCATTACCTGGAAGTAGCCCATCACAAATTGCTAATCCTGAGTTAACCTGGGAAGAAAGTGTGTCGGCAAATATTGGTCTAGATTACGGTATGTTTAATGACAGAGTAATGGTGTTATTTGACGTTTATGATAAGAGATCACAAAACCTACTATTGGATGTTCCAATTTCTAGAACTAGTGGATTCTCTTCTGCTCTAAGAAATGTTGGTGAAGTTCAAAACAGAGGTTTTGAAATTGCTATAAACACTATTAATGTTGAAGGCGAATTCACTTGGACTACTAACTTTAATATTTCAAGAAATGAGAATAAAGTATTAGCTCTAAATGATGGTGAGGACATTTTAAATGGTAATCAAATTATCAGAGAAGGCTTGCCAGTTCGCTCATGGAACTTACCTAGATGGGCCGGTGTAAACCCTGCAAATGGAGCACCACTTTGGTTAACAGAAGACGGAGGAGTAACTTCTAATTATGCTCTAGCAAATAGAACAATTGTTGGAGATGCACAACCGACTTTCTTTGGAGGTATCGATAATACTTTCAGTTATAAAGGAATAACGCTATCTGCCTTCTTTAACTTTGTTGCTGGTAATGATGTATACAATAGCTCTAGACGTTTTATAGAAAGTGATGGTCAGAGATACGGTTGGAACCACTTAGCCTCAGTAGGTAGCGGTTATTGGGAGCAACCAGGCGATGTTGTTGATTTACCACAACCAATTCTAGGAGGGAACCTGAATTCTAATGCAAACTCTACTCGTTTTCTTGAAAATGGTTCATTCCTAAGGTTAAGAAATGTTACTTTGAGCTACAACCTTCCGAAAAGATGGATGGAAACTATTGGATTACAGGGAATCAGAGTGTATGGACAAGGTCAGAACTTATTGACTTTCACCGACTATTCTGGTTTCGATCCGGAAATGGGTGAAAGTGGCGATGAATTCTTCAGATATCCTGTGGGTAGAGTTGTAACTGGTGGAATTGAAATTAACTTCTAAAAATTGATTAATATGAAATTATTTAATATAAAATTATTTGCATTGATAGTAGGTACTGTGTTCCTATTATCTTGTGAAGAAGATCCGTTGGAACTACAGCCAGCTCAGTCATTATCTACTGAGGAGGCAATTTCTGACTTGGAAGGTTTGCAAGCAGCCCTAAATGGCGCATACGATGGTTTACAATTATTAAGCTATTATGGTAGAAATTTCCCTGTTATGTGGGAAGCTCACGGTGATAATGTATATATCTCTACTAGAAATAGTAATAGATTTTTAAATAATTACCAATATCAGAATAACTCATTTAGCGGAGATGTTTCAGGTTTGTGGGCTGATGGTTATAGCACCATTTTAAGAGCTAATAACATCATCAATGCTGAAATTGAGTCTACTGATCAAGCTGCTGTTAATCAAGCAGTGGGTGAAGCTTATGCTATAAGGGCATTAGTTCATTTTGATTTAGTTAGAAGTTATGCTTTGCCATACTCAGAAGGTGGTGGCTCGCAGCCAGGTGTTCCGTACATTACGGAAGCATTTATTGGCGAACCTGCAAGAGATGCTGTTTCTGTAGTTTATGAAAACATTATCGCTGACTTAACGCAAGCAAAATCATTAATGACAGATGGTTCGGTAGGTCCTGTTAGGTTTACGGGTAGTGCGGTAGATGCATTGTTAGCAAGAGTCTATTTATACAGAGCAACTGGTGATGATTTGGCTACTGCTTATAGTTTAGCTAATTCAGTTAGAGCTCAGTATGGTATGGCTGCTGGTGCAGACTTAGTTGACTTTTGGGATTCATCTGAAAATGATTCCGAAATCTTTACTTTAAAGTTTGTCGGAAATGAAAGTAGAGGAGCTAATAACTTCGGATATATTTACATTGATCAATCGATTGGATATGGTGATATTCGAGTATCTAGTGATATTATTAATCTATACGAAGCAGGTGATCCGAGATTAGATCTAATCTATGAAGTAGGTGGTGAATTTTATGTTGGTAAATTCCTAGGGGAGTCTGCATCAGGAATCCCAGGTTTAGTAAGCCCTAAAATTATTAGAAACTCAGAAATGTATATGATTGCAGCAGAGGCAGCAGCAAGAAGAGATGATTTTGCAAATGCTAGAACAATACTTAATGAATTTAGAGCATTTAGAGGATTAGCTGCTTTAACAACTACTGATGTCCCTAATAATGGTTTGTTAGATGAAATCATGGAAGAGAGAAGAAGAGAATTTGCTTTCGAAGGTCATAGATCTTTTGATTTGTTCCGTTTAGGAAGAGGATTAACTAGAAATCAATGCGGAACAGGTCTTGAAATTACTGCACCTTGTTCTATATCTAGTGGTAGCCCACTTAGAATATTCCCTATCCCACAGAATGAATTGGATGTGAATGAGAACATGGTTCAAAATGCTGGCTACGCAGAATGATTTTTAGTAATATCAATATCTAATTATGGACAGGGTTTTTAATACCCTGTCCTTAACATTCTCTTTATGAAGCAAATTTTTATTATATTATTTTTTTCTTTATTTGGTTTGACTGCGCTAGCACAGACTGGTGGTACAATCATGGATCAGATTGATCCAAATTTCCTTAACAAAGACTTATTGTATGAGAAAGGAACATATTCATCTTTTGATGGTGATCCATATTTGTTTGAGGAAATCACTGAGGCTTGTTTAGTATTGTCTGACGGTAAAGAGATTTGTGATGTAAAAATTAATTATGACTCTTTTGAGAATTCAATTTTATTGCAAGAAAAGGATCAAGAGGATCTGAATTATATAAATCCAACGTTTGTAAGGTCATTTACGGTTTCGGGTTTCAAGTACATAAAATCTGATTTCAAGGGCGTACAGCATAATGGATATTTTCAAGTCCTTTTTAATGGAAGTAAATTTTCATTATATCGATACAAAGCAGCAAAATTAGAATATAGGGATACTCAGGGAAATACTGGTTACTCTAGCTCTGATAAAAAACCCAAATACTTCTCCATTTCTGAAAATTTTGTTTTTGTTTCAGAGGAAAATGTTTGGGTGGAAAGCAGGCTAAAAAAGCTATTTAAGAACCTTGAAGCTATTAACTACAAAGACGTAAAGAAGTATGTTAGATCTGAGGATTTAGATCTAGAAAATGATAGTGATATTGTTAACTTAATGAATTATTTAGAAGACTATAAATAAAAGTATTATGAAAAAATTATTATACAGTTTATTAATGGTTGCGGCTATTACTGCCTGCGACACAGTAAACTCAGATTTAACAAATGAGTTTGATTATGATCCATTTGTTTCTGTTGATGCTGGCTCTATTACAGTGGCCGAGGATGCAGAAGCAGGGCAAGCAACTGTGAATATTATTTTAACAGGCCCCGCTCAAAGTAGTGCTATTACTGTTGAATTAAGCGTAACTACATCTGATAATGCAGCTGGAAATGTTACATTACCTTCATCCAATACAGTAACAATTCCTGCAGGTGAATTTTCTGCTCCTTTTACAATTTCTTACAGTAATAACGACTCACCTGATGGAGATAAGTCAGTAACGGTTTCAATTGTTTCTGCTACTGGTGTTGCGGTTGCTACTGAAGGAACGGAAAGAGTGGGAGCAACAATTTTAATTGCAGATGACGATTGCGATATACCAAATTTAGCAGGTGATTATTCGGTTGTAACGACAGAGACTTCTCCTGGTGGATGTGCTGGTGTTACTAATGAGGTTACCATCACTTTAGTAGAAGATTTAGGTAATTTCCAATATGTTTATGAGCTTTCTGATGTGACTGGTGGTTTGTATCCTAATTGTTATCAATCAGCTGACAATCCTGGTCAATTTTCAACAGATGTATTTGCAATATCTATGGTTGATCAACCAGACGTAGTCTATGGTGGAGATGTGTTTAACGGTTCTGGAACATTGGATTGTGATGGAAACTTTGTATTGACTTGGAGCAACGGATTCGGTGATGCAGGAACTTCTACTTTTACGAGATTGTAATTTAGAGTTATTAATTATTGTTATAAAAATAGGGAGTTTACTCCCTATTTTTGTTTAAACTATTTTTCTATTTATTCAGTTATCAATTTATGAAAACACAAGTACGTCACTTTAGTTTAGTAATGCTTTACATATTTTTCAATTGTTTTGCCCTTAAGGCACAAAATTTGGAAACTATAAAAAGTGTGGAAATTGAAAAAAAGAATGAAGCCGAGAAGTTGCTTGAGTCCCAAGGACTGAAAAGTAAATATTTTGTTGATAACGAGTTAGTAGAGGTCCAGTATTTAGATCAAAATAGGAATCCCGTTTTCTATAAATTATATAATGCTGATGCTAGTCGTTTGACAAATATTAACTCTGTCAAGCGAAATGGTCGGTTAGGCCTAAACCTGAGCGGGAGGAACGTTAAAATAGCTGTTTGGGATGGGGGTTCAGTATTGCAATCTCATCAGGAGTTGTCTGGTAGAACCACCGGAGGAGATTCGCCAGAGAATTTATCAAATCATGCTACTCACGTTACTGGAACCATAATAGGGGCTGGAGTCAATGCAAGTGCAGAAGGAATGGCCACTTCAGGAATTATTAAATACTATGATTTTAATCAGGATAATTCTGAAATGATTAAGGCAGCTGAAGACGGAGTAATTGTATCTAATCATTCTTATGGAGAGGTTTTAGGTTGGAATTATAATGGCTCCGCATGGCAGTGGTTTGGAGATAGTGATATAAGCGAAACAGAAGATTATCGATTTGGTAGCTATAATAGTTCTTCTCAATTATGGGATGATATAGCTCATTCTAATCCATACTACCTAATTGTAAAATCTGCTGGAAATGATAGAAGTGATGCCGGTAACGGCACAGGTGCTCCTGCTGATGGTCCATTTGATTCCATTGGTCCTAAAGGATGTGCTAAAAATATTTTGACAGTGGGTGCTGTTATGAAGGCAAGTAATTTCAATAATCCCCAAGACATTGAGATTACTTCATTTTCTAGTTGGGGTCCTACAGATGACGGTAGAATTAAACCTGATATTGTTGGTGTTGGCCAAGGGCTGCTCTCCGCTTCTTCTGCCGGTGAAGATCAGTATGCCTCATTGAGTGGTACTTCTATGTCTGCACCTAATGTCACTGGTGGCCTTGCTCTGCTACAGGAGTTATATTTTAATATGAATTCCAAGTATATGTTGTCCGCTACTTTAAAAGGTTTAGTGATTCATACAGCAAAATCAACTGGAACAAAAATTGGTCCTGATTATCAATTTGGATGGGGCTTGTTAGATGTCGCTGCCGCATCTGAATTATTATTAAAATTGGACGATAACAATCGAATTATTGAATCTTCTATTACATCAAGCATGGATGAAGTGGTACATCTCATACAAGCTGATTCTGGGGATTTAATAACATCCACACTTTCTTGGACTGACTTGCCAGGTAGTACTATCAATTCTGATACCTTAAATCCCACCGATTTAAGGCTTGTGAATGACTTAGATACTCGACTTTATTTTAACGGATCTGAAGTTGCATTTCCATACGTAATGAATCCTGAGTCAAAGAGTCAATCTACTGGTGATAATTTTAGAGATAATGTTGAAAAAATACATTTCACTGCTGTGGAATCAGGAACGTATGAATTAAAGATATCTCATAAAGGGCTAGCAAACGATCAGGATCAGACCTATTCACTGACCATATCATCGGAAAATTCTGAATCTAATGTTAATACCATGATATTAAGTTCCGTAAATGATGATTGGAATGACCTGTCTAATTGGAAAAATTTTGATGAATCAGCAGTGCAGAGCTTACCTAATGGCAACACTGTTGTGCTGATTGATAATTTTGAAGGAGAGGCAGTTCGTCTGAATAGCGATCTGGAAGTTTTTTCTATTGGTGCCCTGGACGGAAGCTCTTTCGAATTGGACTTGAATGGACATACTTTGTCTTTAAATAGCATTAGTTTAAACCAAGAGGGACAAATAATTAAAAATGGGGTCATTGCTATGAAGTCTGCTTACTCTAGTAGCATCATTAATGGTAATGAATCATTTCAGGATATTGTGTTGCAAGTCGATAAGGATGATGATAAATCAGTTAATTTGATCGGGAAACTTAAGTTTTCTAAGATTGAAGTAATTAATGGATTAATTGGTTCTAATGAAAGTGATTTGGAAATTGATTCCTTAGTCCTTAGTGAAAATGTATCATTGCGATTCTCAAATTTGTCATTGACAATTAATAATTTATTCGAAGCAGCTTCAGATGACTTAGTGTTTGAAGCTTCAAATATTATATTCCCAACGGATAACGCTCATGTAAATGCAAATATTAATAATGATGATGGATCTATAGAATTCAAGGGTAGTAATTTTCAAGTTACAGGTGATTTTATTGCCTCTGATTTTCGAGTGGATGGGCTGCTAAATTATGCTGGCAGCTTGGAGATAGATAATTTTTTAATTTATGACTCAAGCCAAATAAACTTTACAAGTGGAAGCAATGTCTTAGTAAATTCTAATTTTGAGGTACTTGATTCATTAAATAACCGAAATGGTGCTGTTATAGAGTCCACAGATGCAAAATCTTTTATAGAATCAAATGGCGCTAATAAGTTATGCTTTAGTGATTTAAGTGTGATCAATGTAGATGCAATTGGATCTACTAAATTAGTTCTGGATGAAAATTCTACATCAGTTAATGCTGAGGGGTGGATACTTCAGAGCTGTGAAAATGTCTTAGATGCCAAATTTACATATGAATTTTCATGTGCGAACGGAGTAACAAAGTTTTACAATACTTCTGATGGTGTTAATATTACCTCTTATCAGTGGGAATTCGAACTAGATGGTGACATTATTTCTGTAGAAGATGAAAATCCTGAAATAGAGTTTTCTAAAACAGGTATTGTTAATGTATTTTTCACAATCAATACCTCTGATGAAGTGAGTACTTTTACTAGGGAAATTAATGTAGTGCAATCTAATATTGCTAAGCCATCAATTGTATTAGAAAATAACATATTGTCCAGTACGAGGTTTTCTGATAACTATCAATGGTATTTTGACGGACTCCCAATTGAAAATAGTAATTCACCATCCATTCCTATTGGTGACATGTCTGGTGAATTTCAAGTTGAAATTTATAATGGTAGATGCTTAATGAGATCAGATGTATTTGAATTCATTGTAACGGGGAATGCGGAATCACTTGAAGACGTTGTCAAAATCTATCCAAATCCTACAAATGGTGTTTTTAAAGTTCAAAGCCAAGTAAATTTAGAGATTCAAGGGGTTTATAGCTTAACTGGGGAAAGTATTGAATTCAAAGTATCACATCTTTCAAATTCATTACAAGAGGTAAGTATTGATGGTAAAGAAGGGGTGTTTTTCATTCTTTTCCGAACCTCAGATAGAAATTATATGAAAAAATTAATGGTGTTAGAGTAGCCGTGCCTAATTGGAATGGAAATGGAAGGATCTAAATTCCTTTCATTTCTTTTTATATCTAGTATCTTAGAGTTGTGAATAGACTCAAGCCGATTTTGTTTTTATTAGGGGGTTCGTTAGCTATATATTTAATAAGCCTCCTTTTTTCTGATATATTGATTTACATCATTATATCTTTAATAATATCAACTATTTTAAGGCCACTGGTTGGGTATTTAAATAGCCTGTACTTCTACGGATATAAACTCCCCAAGATTGTAACTATTATCATAGCATTCTCAGTGCTCATCGGTTTTATAGTACTTTTTATTGGACTTTTTATCCCTCTCGTGTCAGAGCAAATTCAGATTTTAAGTGGGCTTGATTATGATAATTTGTATAGTAGAATAACAACTCCTATACAATCAATTGAAGTGTTTTTGATAGACTCTATTCCAAATATTGGGGAGGAAGGCTTTATCATCGACCGTTTAAGGGAAAGCTTTCTTAATTTCGCCCAGACGGTTGATTTTAGTTACATAATTAATAATTTTATTTCCATTACTGGTAGTATTTTCGTTGCTATTTTAGCAGTAGTTTTCATTACTTTTTTCCTATTGTATGAAAAAGGATTAGCCAGGAGAAAATTCATACAATTAATTCCTAACAAATACTTTGAAGTTTCTATAGGAGCAATTTATAAAATTGAAAAGTTGCTTTCTAATTATTTACTAGGCTTACTTTTTCAAATGATTTCAATTTTTACGATTGCATCAGTCGGTCTAAGTATTTTCGGAATCAAGTACGCGGTGACTATTGCTGTGTTTGCTGCAGTAGCGAACCTAATACCTTATGCTGGTCCCATTCTTGGAGCTACCTTCGGGATCATTGTTGGAGTAACGACTGGTGGAATATTTGAATTTAATAATGAACTTTTCTTTTTGGGAGTAAAAATTGTTTCTGTATTTGCCGTGGTTCAGATTACTGATAATATTTTGCTACAACCTTTAATTTTTTCAAAAAGTGTAAAAGCACATCCATTAGAAATTTTTGTTATTATCTTTGCAGGCGCATCTTTGGCAGGGGTATTAGGTATGATTGCCGCTATCCCCGTTTATACAGTCATAAGAGTTGTATTTATTGAACTTTACCAAGGATATAAGCAATATAAAATATTTCAGAATTAAATAATATATTTTCATGGGATTACAATGTGGGATAGTCGGCTTACCAAATGTAGGTAAATCAACTTTGTTTAATGCACTTTCAAATGCCAAAGCAGAAGCTGCTAATTTTCCTTTTTGCACGATAGACCCAAACGTGGGGGTAATCAGTGTTCCAGATGAGAGATTGGAAATCCTGGAGGATTTGGTTTCTCCAGAAAAAGTGGTACCCACTATCATCGAATTTGTTGATATAGCTGGGTTGGTAGAAGGTGCTAGTAAGGGAGAAGGTTTAGGTAATAAGTTCTTGGGGAATATTAGGGAAGTAGATGCCATTGTCCATGTTGTAAGGTGTTTTGAGGATGATAATGTCACGCACGTTTCGGGCCGAGTAAACCCAGTAGCAGATAAAGATATTATTGATACAGAGCTGCAACTGAAAGACCTAGATTCTGTTGAAAAGAAGATTCAGAAAACTGAGAAAATTGCAAGATCAGGTGACGCTAATGCCAGGAAGGAATTGGCTGTTTTAAATCAGTATAAGGCCGTTTTGGAAGATGGAAAAAATGCTAGGACATTAAAACTGAGCAAAGAAGAGAAAGAACCTGTTAGGGATTTGATGTTATTGACCGACAAGCCTGTTATATATGTAACGAATGTTGAGGAATCAGCAGCGGTCACTGGCAACGAGTTGGTAACAAAGTTTAAGGATTATGTGAAAGATGAAGAGGCAGAAGTTATCATCGTTAGTGCAGCTATTGAAGCCCAAATTGCTGAATTTGATGATGCAGATGAAAAGGCTTTGTTTTTAGATGAATACGGATTAAGTGAGTCCGGCTTGAATAAGTTGATTAGAGCGTCTTATACTATCTTGGATTTGATAACGTATTTTACGGCCGGGAAACAAGAGGTCAGAGCATGGACCATTAAGAAGGGTTGGAAAGCACCACAGGCAGCAGGAGTCATCCATACCGATTTTGAAAAAGGCTTTATAAAAGCAGAAGTGATTAAACTTGACGATTACCAAAAGTATAAAACCGAACAGGCCTGCAAGGAAGCAGGTAAAATAGCTATTGAAGGCAAAGAATACGTAGTAAAAGACGGTGACATAATGCATTTTAGATTTAATGTGTAAATTTTCTTAGAAATTTTAAAACAATTTTATATCACGATTGGTCTTAGAAAATAAAAGAGGGTCGTGAGAGTTAGATTAATTTTTAAGAATAAGGAAAAAGGAGCTACTGTTCCTTTCCATCACCAGTACTATTTATTCAGATTTTTTAAGGGTTTAATTAAAAAGTGCGGTAGGGAAGAATTTTATAATTTTAAAGATTATAATTTTTCTGGTTTAAAAGGTCAAACAACGGTAAGTAAGTCTGGCCTTCATTTCTACAGTTCTAAAATAACTGTAGTTTTTTCTTCTTCAAATAAGGAGTTTGTTGATTCAATCATTGAAGTTTTATTTAGCCTTCCTGAAATACAATTGAATGGATTGACAATTGTACCTCATGCTGTGGAGCTGGAAAACGAACTTGAATTTAAAGAAGAAACGAAGTATATCTGTATTTCTCCTATTGTTTTATTAAGTCCGGAATTTTCTAGCGACTCAGGGAAAAAATTTATCCATCCTGATTCATTTGAATTCGCAGACCTCTTGCGGGATGCGCTGCTGCAAAAACGTGAACGTCATGACTTTGAAGGGTTTGAGTTTTATCCAGATAGCAATTACCTCAAAAAGTTGGAAGATAGAGGTAAAAAATATTCTAGAGTTTATCCCATTTTCGATCAGGACATTCCCTATGAGGTCAGAGGATATACTTTCCCTTTCACCTTAAAGGCGCCTCCTAGTTTGCATCAGTTTCTATTCGAGAATGGACTCGGACTGTTCAACGACAAAGGGTTTGGAATGCTAGATTTAGCAGAAGTTACTCCAGGTAGTCAAACAGTACCTTATTTCACTGGGCAGCTCGAGAATTAAACTGGGTGTAACCAATCAGCTTGTCATATCTAATTTGAGGACTGCTGTAGTAAATCAAGATATCATAGTTATTTTCAGTGGCGAAATGACTTCCTTCTATTGGGTTATTCTCTTGATTCTTTACGAAGTATAGATACTCATAATAGCCTTGTTTCAACAAAAAGCTATTTTGATAAATTCCGGTATTGGTGTTATACTTCATCCTGTTTTTATTGTTCAATTGCCAATTGTTAAATTCGCCAACCACATAGATATCACCAATTTCCTGTGGTGCTTCCAATTTAAGTTCAGTTAAGAAATAGTCAGAAACCAGCGGTATATCTTGTCTCTCTCTATTACCAATAACAAAGGTCCCATTTCTATCTTCCCATTCCCTGAAAGCTTCCGAAGCTCTTATTTGATCAACTCTTAGTGTAGTAGTAATAGGTTTTGTTTCTTTATTGATGTTGGCTACACCGTTCCCTTTGAAATTTACTGTTGAGATGTCGAAGAATCTAAATTCATTATTACCCGGGAAATTTAATTCACCATTGTAAAATTTATAGGTTAAGCGCTTGTTGCCGTCCGAAATCTGCAACGGCTTTGGTGCTTCCTTTGCGAACAACCAATTATAATTTTGTCTAACTACAGGGTAAATATCAGCACCCACATTTAGGACATTAATATTATTTAGCATCACTTCAAACTCTAGTTCCTGATGGGTTCTTCTTTTTGACACCACATTTGATGCTGAAATTTGGAAATTGATGCCAGCTTTATTTTCATGAACCATAAATCGTTCAGTTAAAATTATGTCTTCTTCATTATTATTTTGGTAAACTACGATTAAGTAATTCCCTGAAAGCCTCACTGTTGGAACCTGCCATTCATAGTGGACATATCCCATTTTGGTATCAAAAGAAAATTCAAATTCTCTAATTGGGAACTGATTAAATTCTTCCAAGTAATCCATAGCCTGAATATTGCTTTTGGCTGTCCAATCCTTATTGCAATGAAGTATTTTTGCAAAATACTGTTGTTGTTGCTCATTGATGTCATCAAAAGTCAGAAGCAGTCGATCGTTTTTCCCAAGTTCCAGCACTGGATTGTTAGTAGAAGTCATTTTGTTACCATTGAAGAGTATTGATTGCACAGTATTTATCCTTTCTTGGTAACTTTTACTTTCAAAAGATAGATCAGGATAATAGCTTTTTGGACTTGGGGTTTTGCTGCCTGTTGACTGTACGGGAACGCAACTATTCTGTGTACTTATAATAATCAAAAACGTAATTAAAATAATTAAATTCTGTTTCATTCCAACCTTTAATTTGTATTTTGGGTCTAATATAAACAGAATCCTTAAGGTTTTTGTCATGCCTAGAACCAAAGAACTTATAAAAGGTTGCCAGAAGGGCGACAGAAAGAGTCAATATGAACTCTACCAGCAATTCTCCTCGGGAATGATGGCTGTAGCTTTGCGCTATTCAAAATCAACTTTAGAGGCGGAAGATATTTTGCAGGAAGGGTTCATAAAGGTTTTTGAGAATATAGTGAAGTTTAGAGGGGAATCAAGTATTGGTTATTGGATTAAAAGAATCATTATTAATACTGCGCTAAATCATCAGAGAAGTAAGTTGTATCTCTATCCTATGGTTGACGTAGAAGAAATAAGAGAAGGAATTAATTCTCTCTCAGTAGATAGCTTGGCAGTTGAAGATTTGATGGATTTAATACAAGATTTGCCTACAGGATGTCAAGTAATTTTTAACTTATACGCAGTTGAGGGCTATCAACATAAAGAAATTGCAGAAATGCTCGATATAAGCGTAGGGACATCGAAATCTCAATATGCAAGAGCAAGAAAAATATTAATGGAACAATTAGAGAAACAAAGTAAGTGGGGGAATGAAAGATTTCAATAAAGATAAATTTAACGATTCTATTCGCAGAAAACTTGACCAAGCTGAAGTTCAGCCTGGCAATAATGTATGGGAAGGGATTGAAGCTGGATTGCTTAAGCAAGAAAATGGAAAAATGCAGAAACGAGCTGCCTTCTATAGAAATCTTGCCGCTGCAGTAATTTTTATCGCTTTAATTTCTATCTATTTTAATTTGCAGGATTTCACCTTTAAGGTAAAACAGGATACTACACTAGCTCCTGTTGAGCTTCCAGAAAGTAATGTTCAAAAATTATTCATCAGTAATAATGATGTTTTCCTGGCTAAACCGGAATTAATAGCTAGCGACAAAGAAGACGATAAAGATAAAAGTAATTTTGAAGGAAATGCATTTGCAGTTTCTAATAATGATAATCAAACAGCGAGTATTAAATCATCTTCAATAGAGAATAATCAGACTATTGTTTTTTATGAGAAAGAAATCGGGAGAGAATCGGATGTTTTTATATCAAAAATAGAAGCCGTTTCACCAGCATTGATTGAATTTCCTAAATTGGAAGTTGCAGTTGAGGAAGTTTCCTATTTTGCAGTTAGTAGTCTGGATAAACCGAAGAAAAAGTCAGACCTTGCTTGGAATACGAATGTAAATATTGGATCGGGAAGTTTTAACCCTAATTCGGAAATTACTGAAACACCATTATTTTCTACCGTTTCTACACTCAATAATCCTGGTACTGCAGGAAGAACAACTAGTGATAATACAAATTTTAATGCCAAGCAAGAGAGGGAAACTGTTGAAAACTTAAGTTCTGCGCCTATGCAAGGCAATATTTCTTTTACTTTAGGATTAAATTTTGGAGTAATTCTAAATGACAAGTGGAATATAAAATCAGGTTTGCAATATGGTGCTTATCGATCTTCCTCCCTTAGTAGTACAGTATTAAGAGATAGGAACAGTGATCAGTTATACCCATATCATGGGGCAAGTAGTTCAACAGAAATATCGGACGGTAGGGTCGTGAATGTTACATCTGAGTATGAATTGTATAATGATCTACATATTTTGACAATTCCTGTTATGGCTTCTTACAAAGTAATTGATAGTAAATTTGATATTTCTTTAGTTGCTGGACTATCGGGAGATTTCATAGTTAGAAATACTTTGAAAGGTGGAAGCGATCAAATCAATGAAATTCAGTTTAGTCAAGGTGACAAAAAATCATATAAGAACTTTTTTGCAAGTAGCATTGCTGGGATAGAGGTAAGTTATCCCTTCGCAGATAAATATGCATTAAGTATTATGCCAACATACAAACGTGCACTATCTAATGTAACAACCGATGATGCTACATTTAGCAGCATGCCGGCATTTATGGGGCTCAATATGAGCTTGGCATATATGTTTTAATAATTGAGTTATGGAGTTAGCTACTCATCGCTTTCGCCCTTATTTGCTAAATGTTTTTTGATTTCTTTAAAAGCCATATCCATTTCATTAAAATCATAAGGCGATTTTATGAATTTCGCATATTTTTCTGAATCAATTATTGGAGTTCTAATAATTTGAGGGTGGTCTTTAATTAATTGTAAAAGGTCGTGTTCATCAAAATCTTTATCTTTTAGCTCATCCTGATAGTAGTCATTATTTTCATCTATTAATTCCTTTACAGTGATGTTAAGCTTCTGGGCAAGTTCGGCCCATTGCCTTTCAGTTAAGGTCTCTTTGCTTAAGTCAATCGCATTTATATAATGCTGATCTAAAGAAGTTGCATAGCCAAAAGCTTCTCTCTCTTTAATTTGACTGCTATCGTAGATGAATTTAATTTCCATATTAGTCTTTTTCTGTGTCTCCATGTATATTGAACTATGTACCCGAGTTGAAGTTTCAAATATAGGCTACTAATATTTACCAACGTTTGATATCCGACTCTCAGATTGCCTGCTTAATAATGTCTGTATTTCATTCTAGTAGTCACGATTTTATTTCAAAATTGGAAACTGTTAGACCGTTTGAGAAATATTTGAAGAGTCAGTTCTAAGTTAGAAGAGGTTTATAGATCTTTTAATTATACAAGGCTGAGCCAATTTTGACGTAATCATCAGAAGAATTGGGCAGTCTAAATTATCTTGATTTTCTTGTATTGAAGTATGACTAGGAACTTTTAAGGACTTCCTTACTATTTATCAAGCCTTATTTAACTTATAAAAGTTGGTTTACGGAAAGTCTTTAGAGTAGCTTTCAAATTCTAGCTGCGTCCATGAAAAACGAAAGTAGATTCAAATCATTCTTATAGATCACCTTGATTTACAAAGATCTATAAAAATAGTTTAATTAAGTGGTATTCTAAATTTTAGGTAGAGATTAAATTCCGGATTTAAACTAATATTAGTTCTGCCATAGCCCGGAATATTTTTTATTTTAAAATCATCAAAATCATCATATTGTAGAAGTGATTTTAGTCGGAATTTAAAGCCAATGGAAAGAAAATCAGGGATATCTTTTTTTCGAATCCTTTTTATTTTTTTCTCAGAAGTTAATACAAATTCATACCATCGTGCTGTTAAATTATTTCGATTGAGTTCCCCGGTCTCATTTTCAAATACAGGATTTCCGATTTCATACGCTATATTTTCATTAAAAGATGCTTGTGAATATCTTAAACCTAAAAGTAAAAAGTTGTTTGGGTTTACTGTAAAATGGTAGTCAAGCCCAATCCGGTAGTAGTTGCCGTCAGACTTATAATCTGAGTTTTTATAGGCTTCTTCAGGTGTTAGTTCTGCTACACCGTATTCACCGATTACTGAGAGTTTCTCTAAGATTAGAAAATTAACTGCTCCTTCCCATTTTTCACTATTGTCAGTTAATAAAGTGTGTAGTTTTAGATAATCAAACCCAATTCCTAAGCTTAATCTTTTAAGTTTCTCCTGCATTTCAGGTTCTTCAGAATTTTCATCTGTTGAATCCTGTGCAAATGCTTGAGTCATCGATAATGGTATGAATAATAAAAGGTATAAGAATTTATATTTCAACATATATTTCAAGCTCATTACTGATACAATCGGAAATTGGTTGGCAACCAAACGGCCCTCTTAAGGAATCAAATTGATGTTCAATCACCTTTAAATCTTTCACAGATTTGGTGATTTTGCTATTAATTGTGGTGTCGTTCAATTGATATTCGATTTTCATAAATCGTAAAGAGTCTGCGAGTTCAATTTTAATAATATATTCGGACTCAGTCTGCAGCGTATTAATTGGTATGCGAAATCTATTTAAACTATCCCCTCCTCTAACATTTTCAAATAAATTGGTTTTTCCATTTATAGATTCGATACTAATGGTTTTATCATTTGTGGTTGTGATTAGGGCATTTATTAAAGCCAATGAGTCTGACTTTAGCGTTCTGAGGTTATTTAATGAGTCAACAACAGGAGCGTTTTCAGGTTTATCTAATGCTGCGTCCACAGCTTTTATTTCAGTATTCAATCTGCTTTTGTATTGAGTCAGTGTATCTAAAGATGTTTTGTTCAGAATACTCAAATTGAAATATGGGTATGCATTGTCGGGACCACAATCATCACAAGGTTCACAAGCACCAAAGAGGAAAAGTCCAATTAGGGCAATAACAATATGTTTGGTGGCAGTTTTCAACATGACCGCAAAATTAAGCTTTCTAATTGATTTATTATGTACATACGGTTTAATCCTGAGTGAAAGCAAAGCTAATAATATTGGCTCCCATTTTAAGCGCCTTTAATCTAACGGCCTCTGGGTCTTTATGAATACTTTGATCCTCCCAGCCATTTCCCAAATCACTTTCATAAGAATAAAAACATACAACCCTACCTTCATAAATAATGCCAAGTCCTTGAGCCGGCTTCCCATCATGTTCGTGTATTTTGGGGAGACCATCTTTAAATTTGAATTTTTGATGATAAATAGGGTGATCGTATGGTATTTCTACAAAATCAGATGCCGGAAATACCTTTTTCATTTCCAATCTTATAAATTGGTCTAGACCATAATTATCGTCTATATGTAAAAAACCGCCTGAGATGAGATAATTCCTTAGATTTTGAGCTTCATCATCCGAAAAAACTACATTGCCATGTCCAGTCATATAAATATAGGGATATTGGTAAATTTCCTTACTACCTACTTCCACAACATAGTCTTTATTACTCAGCGGGAGATTTAATTCCTTTTCGCAAAAATTGATTAAATTCGGAAGTGCTGTTTTATTGGCATACCAATCTCCACCTCCACTATATTTTAATTTGGCTATTTTTACTTGCTGTGAATAAGCAGAAAATATGGCAAAAAGAAATACGAGTAGTATGCTGAGATTTTTATTCATTTTTATTCAGTTCATTAAAATCTTTTATTTTCATCAGCAGTCCGTTGGGTAGTTCTTCTTTTTTTAAAGAAGTGTATAATCCAATGACATCCATTCCTGCACTTTTTGCCGACTGAATTCCTGCCAATGCATCCTCCATCACAACGCAATTTTCAGGAGAAATATTCAATTGTTCTGCAGCTTTTATATAAATCTGTGGGTCCGGCTTTCCTTTTATAACCATTGTGCTATCAATAACCGCATCGAAATATTCTCTAATATTTAAGCCATCTAAGGTGAAATCTGCATTGGCTGTAATAGCTGAAGTGGCCACTGCCATTTTCAAACCTGCTTTTTTAGCTTTTGGCAAAAATTCCATTAAGCCAGGTGTTGGAGCCAAGTCCTGGCTGTATAAATCACGGTATATTTTCTCTTTCTCTTCAGCTAAACGCATCACTTCCTTAGGATCAGCTCCCGGTTTTAAGTCTAAAATCACTTCTTGAATGGTTCTTCCGTTGTAATGATTTTGAAACTCCTCTTCTGTGACCTCTTTACCAAATTGTTTTAAAAATATTTTCAAAGCTTCAATATGGTAAGAAATATTGTCAATTATAACTCCGTCCATATCAAAAATAATGGCTTTTTTGTTAGAGAATATATCGTGCATTTCTGTTTTTTTAAAGAATTACGAAATAAGTTAAAATCCCTTTAATTACCTTAATAAGTGTTGCATTTCTTGTAATTACTTGATTTTTGACTTTGCTTTTATAATCAACTATATTATGTTTTTAGATAATGATCTAAACAATTCGTGTATTGATTTATTGTTATAGTATCACTTTTTGAATTCTAATACTCATGATATGAACATTAGATTTTTATTTTTGATAACCATTTTTACTTACATTTCTTTTGAAAGTACAGCTCAAGCACTTTTAGATGATGAAGACACCACATTCATTACAGTAGGTGGCGCGGTTCGTTTTAATACAATATATACTATATATGAAGGGAAAACGTCTCCTTTGCCTACAGAGAATAGAAATGGATTCTTTTGGGATACTTTCCGATTGGAAGCTAATGGACAGACCAAAAATGTAGGAATTGATTTCGAATATCGCTTTTACCCGGGCTTTAATACGCATTTTGTGAAAAAAGCATTTTTATTTCATGACTTTTCTGATCAACTACAAATGCAATTGGGAGTCACCCAGGTTCCTTTTGGTAAGTTAGAATTTTCAGGTAATTCTTGGTGGTTTCATTTACCATACTACTTCGGCTTGGAAGACGATTATGATACAGGCTTGAAATTTAAATGGCAAAAAGAAAATTGGACGTACCACTTAGCATACTTCTTAATGGCAGAACCCAGGGGTGTTAGTGAACCGGATTACGGAAGCTTCGCATCTGCCAGATATTCTTATGATGTTATTCCTTCCGATGGCTATAATGGAAATAAAGAAAGAAACCAGGTCAATGCAAGAGCTGAATATGAAAAAGGGAAATTCTTGATAGGACTTTCTGGGCAGTTTGGTGAAATATTTAATTCTAATATAGGAAAAAGCTTTGCTCATTGGGCCACCGCATTTCATTCTCAATATGCTGTCAATAAAGTAGCAAGAATTAATTTTCAATTAACTCATTATGATTATCCCAATAGTATAGATGATGCAGGGAATTCAGTAGACTATGTTAATATGGGAGCGTACGGATTTGACACCTATCAAGTGGCATCAAGTGCTACTACTTTCTCATTGGGTTTGTCTTATGAGTATAAGTTGGAATGGGGACCAATTTCCTCTCTGACGTTTTATGATGATTATTCTTATATGTATAAGTATGGAAGCATTGAAATTTTGGGAGAGGAATACAAATTTGTAGATTCCCAGCAGAATATTTTGGGGTTTATGGTGACCGCAGGGAATACCTATACGTTTTTTGATATTGCTTCAGGCATTAATCAACCATGGCTAAGTAATGCATTTGGTGGAAATGCATTAAGTAGTGGAAGAGGTGAAAATGTAAATGGAAGGGTAGGCGTTACTGAGGAAGGAGCTATCAATGCACCGCTTGAAAAACCTACTATCAATACCCGATTCAATATAAATATTGGTTATTATTTCTAAATAGAAGAAAGCACTATGAAGAATAAATTAAGTAAATATTTCGATGTTCATAAACCGGTTTTCTGGCCGGCAACCATTTTGATTGTGGTTTTCATCACTGTCACTTTGGTAGTTGGTGAACCTATGGAAAAAGTCTTTGCCAAAATTCAAGCTGGTATTTCTGATTATGCGGGTTGGTTTTTTGTATTGGTAACTAATTTGTTTTTAATATTTTGTATTGTGATTGGTTTTAGTAAACTGGGTAAAATCAAACTAGGAGGAAAAGATGCTAAACCAGAGTTTAGTCGTGGTGCGTGGTTTGCTATGCTTTTTAGTGCAGGTATGGGCATCGGCATCATTTTCTGGGGTGTAGCAGAGCCCATGACTCATTTTTTAACTCCACCACAGGATGTAGAAAATCCTAGAGAAGCCGCCTCTCAAGCTATGCAATTTAGTTTTCTACATTGGGGGCTTCATGCTTGGGGTATTTATGCTTTAGTAGGGCTTTCACTTGCTTTTTTTGCTTTTTCAAGAAAATTACCGCTTACCATTCGTTCGGTTTTTTATCCAATTTTAGGAGATAAAATCTATGGATGGATAGGTGATGTGATTGATGTGATCGCAGTTTTGGCTACTTTATTTGGTCTAGCTACTTCTTTAGGGTTAGGAGTGAAACAAGTAAATTCTGGATTAAGCTATCTTTTCGATATCCCAGATACGGTCACCACCCAAGTATTACTTATTGCTGGAATTACCCTGGTTGCCACTATTTCTGTTTTTTCGGGCATTGACAAAGGAGTGAAGAATTTAAGTGAATTGAACATTAGGATTGGTGCAATATTCTTAATATTTATTATTGCAGTTGGACCCACCCTGTATATTTTCGATTCTTATATTCAGAATTTAGGTAACTATATCCAAGATTTCTTCAGCATGAGTTTCTGGACGGAATCTTATGCTAAGGATGGGGAAGGCGGTTGGCAAAATGGCTGGACTGTTTTCTACTGGGCATGGTGGATTAGTTGGTCACCTTTTGTAGGAATGTTTATAGCACGTGTATCCAAAGGAAGGACTGTGAAAGAATTTATTACGGGTGTTCTATTGGTACCGACTTTATTGACATTCTTATGGA
The DNA here is from genome assembly GCF_963974845.1 of uncultured Marivirga sp. NCBI lineage: Bacteria > Pseudomonadati > Bacteroidota > Cytophagia > Cytophagales > Marivirgaceae > Marivirga > uncultured Marivirga sp. Next base: position 115,755 of record NZ_CAXBEQ010000008.1, on the reverse strand, counting down.
TGACAGCTTTTGGTGGAACTGGAATTTGGGTTCAACTTAATGAAATAGCTGATATTGGTCCTGAAATCGTAGCTAATGCGTCTACAAGTCTGTTCGTATTATTAGAACAATTCCCACTGACGGGAATAGCCTCTGGTATTGGAGTGATATTGGTCATCAATTTCTTTGTTACTTCCTCGGATAGCGGTTCATTGGTGATTGATAGTATCACCGCTGGTGGTAAATTAGACGCGCCAGTTGGTCAAAGAATTTTCTGGGCAGTTTCTGAAGGAGCAGTCGCTGCTGTATTGCTAGTGGGGGGTGGGCTCACAGCCTTACAAACAGCTGCCATCACTACCGGGCTACCATTCGCATTCATTTTGATTTTAATGATGTTCAGTCTTTATAAAGGATTGATGAAAGAACATGCACGTAACTTAGCCATAGATAAAGAGACTGATTTTGAATCTTACCAAGAAAAGTTAAAATCTGTTCTGGGAAAGAGAAGTGAGAAAAACACTAAAAACAAAGAGGGATGAAGAATGTAATAGTATTTTTGGATATGTCCAAAATGGACGAAATAGTACTGAAACAAGTAAAACAACTGGAAGGTGTTTGGGGCTTTGATAAAATATGTCTGGCTCATTACATTGAGTTGCAAGAATTGACAGATGATTTTTCTTCCCAATTTCCTGACTTGGATAAACCATTGGAAGAAATCCTTGAAGATGAAATCGTTGAAAAAGCTACACAGGCTGGATGGGGAGCTGAAGATTATTCAGTTAAAATCCATAATAAAGGTGGAAAGGATGACTTAACCAATTGGGTGAATACTAGTGCGTATAATCTTTGTGTTTTCGGTAAAAAGGTAATAAATCCAGGGTCTGGTATTTTTGCTTCCAAAATTGCTCGTTTGATCGATAAATCTATTTTATTCACAACAGAAACATCCCGTCCTCATTTCGATAATGTTATGCTCTGTGTGGATTTCTCTACATATTCTAAGAAAGCTGTGAAGTTTCTAAATCATTTCATTCCCGATTCTAGTTCAAATTTTAGTTTATTTCATGTCTATAAAGTGCCTGCTATTTATTTCCCATTTGTGAAGCAGAAATCAGAAGAACTTGTAGAGGAAGAGAGGAAAAAAGCGGTAAAGGCATTAGATCACTTTAGGGAAAGATACACAAAACAACCTCAGTCCAATGCGTGGGTGGAATATGCTAATGATCAGCCTTCGGATAAGGTGATCTATAATTATGCCCGAACGCATCATGTAGATTTAATAGTAGTGGGGATCAAAGGAAAATCGGATGACGATGACTTATTAATTGGTTCTGTGGCAGAAAAGCTTATTCAGCCTGACAGGTCTATTCCTGTTCTTTTAGTACAGTAAATTGTGCCTGCTTTCAGGCCACTTGATACCGTTTCCCAGGAATAGATTTAATTAGGCCCTGCATTTCCAAATTCAGTAAAATACGGGCCAGCTGATTGAGATTTATTTGGCTTTTGATGCTTAGAATATCAATGGGAAGCTCTTTGTTATTTTGTAGCAGGGTGTTCATTACGCTTTGTTCCTCCTCGCTCAAGGAAGACAGATCCAATACTTTTTGTTTTATAGCTGCTTGGTTTTCCAATTCCCAGTTCATGATATACAAAACATCATCTGCGGTTTCCACTAAATGCGCTTTATGCTGTTTGATGAGTTTATTGCATCCCTCAGAGTAGCTGTCGCCAATTCTTCCAGGAAAAGCACCTACCTCTCTGTCATAAGAATTAGCTAATTCTGCAGTAATTAATGCACCTCCTTTTTTGGCGGCTTCCACAACAATCACTAAATCTGCCATACCCGCTATTATTCTGTTTCTAGCTGGGAAGTTGAAGGCATCTGGTTTTGTTCCAAACGCTTGCTCCGTAATTATTCCACCTGTTTTCTGCATCTCTGTGGCTGTAGATTGATGAGCGGATGGATAGATGACATCCATTCCAGATCCCATCACTGCATATGTAGAAAGATGATTCTTTAAGGCGGCACGGTGAGCATGTATGTCTATTCCGTAAGCCAAACCACTCAAAATAATTGGCTTTAGTGGGCTCAGCTTCTCAACCATTTCCTCAGTCAATTTCTTCCCATAATTAGTAGCATTTCTTGTACCCACCACTGCAATAGTGGGTTGTTTTCTGTCAATGGGGAATTGGCCTTTGGTGTAGATTAGAATTGGTGCATCAGGGATTTGTTTTAACCGAAAGGGGTAGTCCCTATCTAAATAACTTATAATTTTGACTCCCTTCTTTTCTGCAAGGGCAAACTCCTTTTCAGCATAATCAGTAATTACTCTACTTTTAATATTGTCAATGGTTTTTTGTCCTATGCCAGGAATTTTCAACAGTTTGGAGTAAGGTAGGTCTAAGATTGCCTGGGCGGAACCGCAATGGCTTATAAGGTTTTTAATGGTAAGGTTACCAATTTTGGGGATCAAATGCAGGCTTAAAAGTGCCTTTTCCTCTGCATTCATACGGGGAGATTTTTGGTTTTATATATTTTCTTTTATTTCGGTTAAAAAGTTTCTGATGTTTCTAAGAGAGTCCAACATTTCCATTTTATCACGAACTTCATTAGAATCGTTTTTAAGCATATCCTTGGCGCCCTGTAGCGTAAAGCCTTTTTCTTTTACTAAGTGATAAATCAATTTTACATTATCGATATCTTCCTTGGTAAATTGTCTGTTTCCTTTCCTGTTCTTCTTTGGCTTGATAATATCAAACTCTCCTTCCCAAAATCGAATCAATGAGGTGGCAACATCAAATTGCTCAGCTACTTCACCTATGGTGTAGTATTTTTTCTCTATGGTTTTTTCCTTGTATGGCACGATATTTTCAATATGCTAATGTTAAAAAAAAATTCATTCCGCTATAACTAGCGTGGATAAAATAAAAATGCTAACGTCAAGAAATTAAATAGCCTTATAAAAGCACTATCTAAAATTGTTCTTGAATATAGCGAATATTCCCTTCTGGGTCAATGAAAATCTTTGATTCTGGAAAATCAGCATCTGTTAATTCTTTTATTTTTTGCGAAGCTCCATGATTTACATCTATTTCAGGTATTCCTGCTCCTTTTTGCAAGGCTGAAATTATCTTTCCTTTTATAAAACTTCCATCTTCCAGAATCCAAACTTTTGCAATGGGAGCAAGCCCATTTTCTCCTCTTAAATTAAATCTCCCGTAGGTAGCAAAATTCCCTAAACTATATGCGATAAATCTGTTTTTATACACTTCAATTGCTCTAGCAACATGAGGGCCATGACCGAAAATAATATCGGCTCCTGCATCTATCATAGCATGCGAAAATTCATATACGTTTCCTCTATTCTCCCCATAAAAGTATTCTCTCTCACGGGTCACATGCTGATACTTTTTACCTTCGGCTCCTCCGTGGAATGAAACGATAATGATATCTGTCAAACTATCCAGATGTTGAACTAAGCCTACGGCTGCATCCATATCATTGATGCTTTGAGTCCCGTTATTGGGAGAAAAAGCAACAAATCCGTATTTTATTCTATCCTTTTCAAAAATGCTAAAAGGTTGAGCTAATTGGCCGGCATGGTGAATTCCTAAGCTGTCCAAAACCCTCATTGTATTTTTTCTACCTGTGTCTCCAAAGTCCCCGGCATGGTTATTAGCTAAACTCATCATGTCAATCCCAGCATTTACATAATGCTGCGCCAAATGCTCTGGACTCCTGAAGATATAACATAACGATGGGTCAGAGCAACTTTTTGCTTCTCCTCCTTCGTTTAGGATAACCCCTTCCTGATTACCAAAAGTTAAATCTGCATCTTTCAAAACGTGAGCCACGGAAGAAAGCATGTATTTTCCTGAATCTGGTGGTAAATAACCTTCATTTGGGAAATTAGTACCGATCATAATATCACCAACTCCAATTACAGTGATAGTATCTGCCTTTTTTGGATGGATGTTAATGACAACTTCTTCCTGCCTTTTTACTGTATCTTGTAGAGCAATTATAATTGAATCCTTTTTCAGTTCAGTGCTGTCAATTTGTGCTTGCGCATTCTCCTGTAAATCCTTTTTGCTATCCTGCTTCGATGTTTTTTGCAGGGATTTACAGCCCGAAAGGACGATAAACAAAATAAGAAATGTAAAAACGGATTTATTCATACGGACTGAGGCTAAAAAAAGCAGCCTATTGACTGCTTTTTAAATTTTCAATTTCTTTAAAGATTATCCTAACGATTGATTTTCTCTAGATGAAAGCTCTAACAATTTTTCATATTCCTCATCCGATACATCTTGGTAGAAGTAGTGTACAGGATTAATGGGTTTGTTGTCTTTATGGATTTCGTAGTGTAAGTGAGGTGCGGTTGAAGTTCCTGTTGTCCCAACAAATCCTATGCAATCTCCTCTTTTGACCTTATCACCTATTTTCACATTAAATGATGACATGTGAGCATATTTCGTTACAAAGCCGAAACCATGATCTATTACAACTAATTTTCCAAAACCACCAAACGTAGTTCTGACTAGAACAACCTCTCCGTCACCTGTGGAATAGATTGGAGTTCCTCTTGGGGCAGAGAAATCACAACCTTCGTGCATTCTTACTACTTTCAAAATCGGATGCATTCTCATCCCATATCCTGAAGCTAACCTTTTTAATTCTTTATTGGGAATAGGTTGGATAGCTGGAATCGAGGCCATCATTTCCTCTTTATTTTCTGCTAATTCCAAGATTTCATCATATGATTTGGTCTGAATGTACATTTGCTTCTTCACCTTATCCAAATCTTGCATCATCCCAAGAATTAAATTTTCACGTTCTAATTCACTTTCAATGATGTTTTTATATCTTTCTGCGCCACCAACACCTGCGCTTCTGATGCTAGATGGGATGGGTTCAGCACCCATTATATTTCGGTAAACTTCATCATCTCGCTCTTGTAAAGACGATAAAACCTTTTGAACATTATTAACTTCCTTTTCCATCATTTCATAATAGAATTGGAGTTCTTTATTTTCTTTTTTGAGTTGAGCCTCCTTTGGAGAGTCGAAATATGAATTATAAACAATAATAATTCCGACTGCTAAAATTAAAGCTACAGACAAAAAGCCTAATAAGTTTAAAAATATGTCCCACTTTGAAACCTTAACTCGCTCATATCTGCAAGTTTCGGTGTCGTAATAGTATTTAATTCTTGCCATTCCGTTTTAGACTCGTTAAAAACTTCTAATTTTGTATTCGGATTCTTTAATCCGCAAAATTGCACAAAGGTTCATCAAAAATCAAATTTTTTGATAAATCTCATTGATAAAAGCAAATATAAACATTTTATTTTAAAGTAAAACATTAAATACAAATACTTTACTCCATGACTTCCAGTGAGATACGTAAAAAGTTCTTGAATTACTTCCAAGAAAAGCAGCACAAAATAGTGCCCTCAGCGCCTATGGTGATCAAAGATGACCCTACTCTGATGTTTACCAATGCCGGTATGAATCAGTTTAAAGATTATTTTTTAGGAAATAAAAGTGCTGAAGCAACAAGGGTAACCGATACACAGAAATGTCTTCGGGTTTCTGGAAAACATAACGATTTGGAGGAAGTAGGTCATGATACCTACCATCATACCATGTTTGAAATGCTAGGAAACTGGTCGTTTGGAGATTATTTCAAAAAGGAAGCTATAGCGTGGTCTTGGGAATTATTGACCGAAGTTTATAAGCTCCCGAAAGAAAGATTGTATGTAACGGTCTTCGAAGGAGATAAAGCAGATAATATACCCTTTGATCAAGAGGCTTATGATTTTTGGAAATATCATATTGATGAATCCAGAATATTAAAAGGAGACAAAAGTGATAATTTTTGGGAGATGGGTGATACCGGTCCATGTGGTCCTGCTTCTGAAATTCATGTGGATTTGAGAGATGAAGCGGATATAGCAAAAATACCTGGGAAGGATTTGGTGAATAATGACCATCCCTTAGTAGTAGAAATCTGGAATTTGGTTTTTATCCAATTCAACAGGAAGGCCGATGGAAGTTTGCATGCATTGCCGGCAAAACACATTGATACGGGTATGGGCTTCGAGCGTATTTGCATGGCCATCCAAAATAAAAAATCTAATTACGATACAGATGTTTTTACTCCTTTATTAGATGAAGTGGCCAAGATTTCTGGAAAAAAGTATGGTGAACTAAGCAAAATAGACATTGCATTCCGTGTAATTGTGGATCATATCAGAGCAATTTCCCTATCTATTTCTGATGGGCAATTGCCGTCCAATAATAAAGCGGGCTATGTAATTAGAAGAATTTTAAGAAGAGCAGTCCGCTATGGCTATACTTTCTTAGATTTAAAAGAGCCTTTCCTTTATAAATTGGTTTCAATTTTAGCCAAGCAGTTTGAAGAGGTTTTTTCTGAATTGAAAGCACAGCAAGAATTAGTCGAGAAAGTAGTTAAAGAAGAAGAAACAGCATTCTTAAGAACATTGGAGAATGGATTGAGAAGATTGGACAGCATAAAAGCCGAGCTTTCGCAAAGTAGCAAATCAGCTATATCTGGTGCAGTGGCTTTTGAATTGTATGATACTTATGGCTTTCCATTGGATTTAACTGCTTTGATTGCGAAAGAGAATGGATTAACTGTTGATGAAAAAGGCTTTGAGCAAGCAATGACTGAGCAAAAAAATCGCTCAAAATCAGCAGCTAAAATGGAAACAGGCGACTGGAAAATTGTGAACGAAGGCAGTGATGTAGAATTTGTTGGGTACGATGAAAATAAATCGGAAGCCAAAATTTTAAGATACCGTGCTGTAAAAACTAAGAATAAAGAACAAATTCAGGTGGTACTAGATAAAACCCCTTTCTATGCGGAAAGTGGTGGTCAAATAGGTGATACTGGTAATCTCAAAATTGGAGATCAAACCATTAAGGTATTGGATACCAAAAAGGAAAACGACTTGATTGTTCATTTTGTGGATAAAATTCCTTCGCGATTAGATGCTAAGGTATATGCTGAAATAGATAATGAGCGCAGAAGGAAAATTGTTTATAATCATTCCGCTACCCACCTCTTACATGCGGCCTTAAGGGAAATTTTAGGAGATCATGTGCAACAAAAGGGTTCTTTGGTTTCAGACAAAATATTACGTTTCGATTTTTCTCATTTTTCTAAAATGACTGATGAAGAAATACTGAAAGTGGAGCGCAGGGTAAATGAAAAAATCAGGGAAAACATTCCGCAACAAGAGGAACGAAATATTCCTATTGAAGAAGCAAAAGCCAAAGGAGCTATGGCACTCTTTGGAGAGAAATATGGAGATAATGTAAGAATGATTACATTCGATCCGAATTATTCAGTAGAGCTTTGTGGTGGTGTCCATGTGTCGGCTACTGGAAATATAGGGCAATTTAAAATCACCACTGAAACTTCTGTAGCGGCTGGAATTAGAAGGATCGAAGCTGTAACAGGAGAAAAGGCAGAAGAATATCACTTAAATCAAGAAGCAATTCTAAAGCAAGTGAATGCTTTATTGAAAAGCCCGAAAGATTTGGCTCAGGCAGTAGAGCAGTTGATGAAAGAGAAGAATGAATTGCAAAAATCTTTGGAGAAGGAGCAATCAAAGCAGGCAGGTCAATTGAAAGATGAGTTAATCAAAAATGCTGAGAAGAAAGGCGATATTACAGTGATCATCAGCGAGATTACTTTGCCTAATGCCGATGCTTTAAAGAAATTATCCTTTGAGCTTAAAAATGAGGTCGATTCGTTATTTGCAGTTTTAGCTTGCGAGATCGATGGAAAACCGCAGATTTCTGTAGTGATTTCAGACAATTTGGTTGAAAACAAAGATTTGAATGCGGGAAAAATCATAAGAGATTTGGCTAAAAATATTCAAGGAGGAGGCGGTGGTCAGGCCTTTTTTGCCACAGCAGGTGGGAAGAAATTGGAAGGTTTAGCAGATGTAGTAGCACAAGCCAAAACTATGGCTAAGGAATTATAAAAATATGTCTTTAGACGAATCTATAAGAAATAAATATACGGTCGTAATTGGGCTTGAAGTTCATGCGCAGCTGCTAACAGAAAGCAAATTGTTTTGCGGTGATTCAACGGCATTTGGAGCAAGTCCGAATACTCACATAAGTCCAATTTCGTTGGGTCATCCCGGCACCTTACCAAAGCTCAATAGAAAAGCTGTGGATTACGCCATCAAAATGGGATTGGCGTGTGACTGCCAGATTACAAAAGAAAATATATTTGCCAGAAAAAATTATTTCTATCCGGATTTGCCTAAAGGGTATCAAGTCACTCAAGATAAAGCACCAATTTGCGTAGGTGGCAAAGTGTGGATAAAGCCAAAAGGCGCTATAGAAGAAAAAGCCATTGCATTGAATAGAATCCACATGGAGGAAGATGCTGGTAAATCAATCCATACTGAAGATGCAATGGATACTTTGGTCGATTATAATAGAGCAGGAGTTCCTTTGATTGAGATTGTAACTGAACCAGATTTGCGAAGTGCAGATGAAGCTTACTCCTTTTTAACAGAAGTAAGAAAGCTGGTGAGGTACCTAGAAATATGCGATGGTAATATGGAAGAAGGTTCCTTGAGATGCGATGCCAATGTTTCTGTGATGTTGAAAGATGCCGAGCAATACGGAAGCAAGGTAGAAGTTAAAAACATGAACTCCATCAGAAATGTACATCGAGCTATTGAACATGAAGCAGAAAGACTAATTCTTTTGCTGGAAAAAGGAGAGACTATCATCTCAGAAACGCGTGATTTTGATGCGGGCAGCGGAACAACTTCCAGCCTTAGGACAAAAGAAGAATTGAATGACTATCGTTATTTCCCAGAGCCGGACTTATCTCCCTTAATTGTTGATGAGAACTGGATTGATGAAATTAAAGTTCAGATGCCAGCACTTCCACGTGAACTATATCAGAAGTTTGTAACTGAGTATGGTATTCCGGATTATGATGCGCAGGTATTAATTGATTCAAAAGAAGTAGCTCTTTATTTTGATGCACTTTGTAAAGAGACCCAGAATTACAAATCTGCATCTAATTTGGTAATGGGGCCAGTGAAGTCGTACCTGAACGAACATGGTTCAAGTATTGATCAGTTTTCTATCTCTCCGCAGCGATTAGCAGGATTGATAAAACTGGTTGATGAAGGCAAAGTGAGTAATACTATTGCAAACCAGCAAATTTTTAGTAAAATGTTGGAAAACCAGGGATCTGATGCTCAGGCTATTGCAGAGGAAGAGAACTTAATTCAAGAAAGTTCGTCTGAGAATATTCAGCCAATAATTGATGAAGTATTAAGTGAGCTTTCAGATAAAGTGAAAGAATATAAATCTGGAAGAAAAGGATTAATAGGATTGTTCGTTGGCGAAGTAATGAAAAGGAGCAAGGGCAAGGCAGATCCTAAAAAGACAAATGAATTATTACAACAAACTTTAAAATAGAATATGAAGATTATCTTAAGAAATAGTGCATTAGCTATTATTGCAGCTTTATTTTTTGTTTCCTGCGGAAGTGAAAAAGAAGATAAGTCAGGAGTTACGATTAGTGGTAGGGTAGAAAATCCACAGGACCAGGGTGTGATTTCATTAGCTAAAATTAGTGCTGGTAAAAGAGAAGTGGTGGATACCCTTTATTTGGACGCCAATAATACGTTTGAAACCTCGGTGGATGTTACAGGTCCAGAATTTTTTCAATTGAATTTTTATAATAATCAGGTTGCAACCCTGATCGTCAGTGAAGATGATTTAAAAGTGGTCGTTGATGGAGCAGATAGAAATGGCAAGTTGGAGATTTCCGGTTCAAAAGATATGGAGTATATGACCCAGCTGCAGGATATCATGAAGAAGCAACAAAAAGAGGTTGAAGAAATCAATAAAGAGTTCATGGCTGCCAGAAATGCTCAGGATGAAGAAAAAATGAAGAACATCCAGGATGATTTCCTTTTGATGCAAGAAAAGAAGAAAGAAAATATCAAGAAACAGATTGAGGAAATGTTACCTTCTTTGGCTGCTATTCAAGGAATGAATTTTTTCAATCCAAATGAAGATTTTGAATTTATGAAAAAAGTAGCAGATCAAATTGCAGCAGCACATCCAAATTCCGAAATGGCTACTTTTTATAAACAGCAAATGGATGAGATGGCTAAGATTTCTGTAGGAGCTCAAGCTCCTAATTTTAGTATGCCAACACCTGAAGGAGACACGGTAAGTTTGAAAGACTTCAGAGGAGATTACGTATTGGTTGATTTTTGGGCTGCATGGTGCAAGCCGTGCCGACAGGAAAATCCAAACATTGTAGAAGCTTACAGCAAATATAAAGATGCAGGATTCCAGATTTTAGGAGTTTCCCTTGATAAAAAACGTGAAGATTGGTTAAAGGCAATTGAAGTAGATAATTTGCAATGGACTCAGGTTTCGGAGTTGAAATTTTGGCAAACTCCAATAGTACAAGAATATAAAATCAATGGTATTCCGTATTCATTATTACTGGACCCCGAGGGAAAAATTGTAGCTAAAAATCTAAGAGGAGAGAGGTTACACGAGAAACTTGCCGAAATTTACGGAGAGCCAAAGCCAGCCAGTTGATATTTAAATTTCTTAATTTACAGACCCTAATTCGATTATGAATTAGGGTTTTTTTATGTTCAATATTGCTTAAAATAGCTTAAATTAGTGATTAACGGAGATTGTCGTGTAAAAGTCGGGGTTAATATTGATTAATTCATTTTATTTTAGTGTACAAAGAAGCTACTTGCCATGGTCAACAAAACAATATATAACATGAAACAACCTGAATTAGGCCATAAAATCCAAAATTGGAGGAAGGCGCAAGGGCTTACGCAAGAAGAGCTTGTAGAAAAATGTAATTTAAATGTTCGTACCCTTCAAAGAATTGAAGCGGGTGAGGTACTACCCAGAAGCTATACCGTGAAATCAATCTTGGAAGTGCTAAAGGTGGACTTTTCTGAACTGAATCTAAAAGAAGAGCAGAAAAATCAATTATCAGTTTTACTGGAAAGTAAAAGGTCATTCTTGAAGTGGGGCGCAATTGTAGGGATTATTTATCTATGTCTATCATTTGTTGAAGGCTTTATGGAAATAGGCTTTTATGACGAAAGTATGAGCGATGTCTCTGGCTTGAATTATAGCCTTGTAAAAATTGGAGTGATGCTTTCATTCGCTTTCTTTTACTATTCCTTCTTTTTGATTGGGAAAGCATTAAATGATGATTTTTTAAAGATTAGTGCATTATTTATGATAGCACTTATAGTGATCAGTAATATTAATGATATAGCTGTGTTTTATTCTGGCTATCTATCTGTAGAAACACTCTTGATCATGAGAAGTGTGATCTTTGGAATTGGTTATTTGTTATTAGGGACAGCTTTTGCCTTAAAGCAAAAATCCTTGGGTACACTTTCATTGGTAACCGGAATTTTCGGTATTGTCTCCGGCTTGGGTTTTGTAAGTATTTTACTAGCAATTCCTGCGCTCTTTACTTTGACCGTTTTTGAAATCTTAATGCTAGTGATGATTTTTAAGGTGATGAGCTCAAGTGAAGTTTCAAATGACCATCAGAAGGATCAGTTTTCTGCGGTACTTTCTTAATTTTTTTGATTAGTACTTAGGGAACTCTTGATAAATACCGCATAGCTTGAAAGCCAAATAATCTTTGCTCGGAGGGAGCGGGAGGGAGGACAAAACAGCAAGCCAGCGTTGGGGAGTGCGTAGAAGCATTGTTTTGTCTTGAATTTTTGTTTCTTTTTGTTCAATCAAAAAGAAAGGTAGATAAGTACAAAGTATAATTTGGGAAATAGTATTGTCAAATATCTCTAAAACCTCAAATTTCAATCAAAAGATTTAATTTTGAAGTTTTATAAATGACTTAGATTCAAAATAAAAAGTCTTTAAGTATATTTAAAGCTATATTAATATCGTTTTTTATTTACCGAAAGGGCTCTATTTATAGTAACAACAAAAAAAGGGATTCTGATCTAACACCAGAATCCCTTTTGAATTTATTTTAAGATCAAATTTTAATCCTTCTGAACACCTGGTACATTCTCAGGACGTTTCGTTTGCCACTCAAATTTCTCAGCCTTCTTTTCTCTTGGGGCTACTTCATCTAAAGTATTGGCATCATAAACTCTACCATTTTTGATTACGTGCGTCAAAGTGTTGGTATTTCTGATTTCTTCTAATGGATTTTTATCCATAATCAATAAATCAGCTAATTTACCTTCTTCTATACTTCCTAAGTCACCTTCTAAGCCTAAAGCTTCCGCTCCTAGAATAGTAGCCGTTCTTAAAGCATCGAGATTGGTCATGCCACCGCTTGCAACAGACCATAACTCCCAGTGATAACCTAAGCCTTGCAGTTGCCCGTGGCTACCGACTCCGCCTATACCATCTGCTTCTACTAAATCTTTCATGAATTTGGCATGCTTAGGGAAAACGTGTTCCTCTTCCATAAACCATGCGCCTCTTCTTCTCGATTTTTGAGCCAACTCTTCATAAGGCGTGAAGTATTTTAATTTCTCATCATGGTAAGGGTCTTCAGTAGCATAGTAAAACTCTTCCGCCCATGGTCCACCATAAGATACCAATAGGGTGGGGGTTACAGCCATTTTAGATTCTGCAATAGTTTGAACGGCATCTTTGTAAATGCCTACAATGGGTAAACTATGCTCATGACCAGGATATCCATCCAATAGTTGCGTCATATTCAGTTTGTAATCCAAACCTCCTTCAGTGGTTGGCATTAATTCTAATTCCTTAGCGGCCATAATGATCCATTGTCTCTGCTGACGATTACCCACTAAATACATTTTGATACTCTTGGTATCATAGTATTCACTGTACTGTTTCAATACTTCTTTGGCATGCTCCAAAGATTTGATTTTATACATCCAATAGCCAACACCAGGGCCAGTACTGTATACTCTAGGTCCGTGGATCATCCCTGAATTCACCATGTCTGAATAGGTCAAAACATCGGTGGTAGCCGTTTGCGGGTCACGAGTAGTGGTTACCCCATAAGCTAAATTAGCTGAGTAAATCCAAACCTGATTTTTATGTAAACCCCAATTTGGCCACATATGCGCGTGTGTATCTACAAATCCTGGTGTGATGGTTTTACCGCCAGCCTCAATGGTTTTAGCTCCTTTTGGAACTTCTAAACTACCACTTTCACCAACTGCCGTAATTCGGTTGTTTTCAATTAAGATATCTCCATTTTCAATCACACCCTGATCAGTCATGGTGATGATTCTCGCACCTTTTAACAGGATAGTGCCTTCTGGAATATCTTTTTCATAAGCTACTTTTACTTTTATCTCTTTAGCCGTGAAGCCTTCCTCTTTCTCTTCTTTGTCTTTTTTCTCATCTGCTTTTTCTTCCTTGTCCTCTTCTTCCTTGTCTTCCTCAGAATCTTTATCTTCGTCCTTCTCCTCCTCTTTCTTTTTGGCAGCTTCTTTTTTAGCCGTTGCAACACTATCCGCATAAGCTTTACCAGCAGCTAAATCATAAATGAAATGACTGGCGCCTAATGACCAATGTACTTTTTTACTATCACCAGACCATGCAGGGAATTCGCCTCCCATAACGGTTAATTTCATGGCAGGGAAAGCAGCATTATCTGCTTTCGCTAATGAGATTTTAGGCGTCTGACCATATTTCGGAATCGTTACCGAATACACATCATTATTGATTTTTGCCAAAGCCGTTTCTCCATCGGGAGAAATTCTGATTTCCGATGGCTTCGAAGCTTTATTATTTTCTCTCCATGCTTTCTCATCACCTGGCAAAATATTATGAGAACCATCGTGCGCATGAATCATATCAATAGAAGAACCATAAGTGGTAATTCCAGTCAATTGTAAATGTTCCTTCTCATCAGTACCATCCCATCTGATTGAAATCAGACCTTTAGACCCATGATTGAGGTAAATTCTGTCCGACACTTTTGAGAAATGAGGAGTACTTCTTCCTTTTGCTTTATCAATTAAGGTTACTTTTCCACCTTCAGCAGAAATCCAAGCTAAATCTTCCATCGTTAATGAACCGAATGGGTCAATAGCATCTTTATAGACCTGATTCGCTCCTCTATTGAATACGATTCGGTTTTGAGTATAAGACCATTCCGGATCAAGGTATAGCGCTGGGTTTTGTGTCAGCTTTACTGGCTTTCCTCTGCCATTAGAATTAATTTTATATAAATGTCCGCCTTCTTTTTCTTCCCAGGTAGAAAATACAATTTGACTACCGTCTGGTGACCATGCTGGCATCGCTTCAGTGAAATTATGCTTGGTTAATCTTTTTGGATCTCCATCAGGCAAATCCATCACATATAATCGGTTTAAAGCAGTAAAAGCCAATTTACTTCCGTCAGGAGACGGTACACCATCTCTGATTTGGGTAACAAATGCTTCTTTGTTATCTGAAATCGGATATTCGAATTTCAATCTTGGGCCCAATTCCAATTTCAAATCTACTTCGAATGGAATTTCTGAAGCCGTTTTTGCGTTGATGTCGATTTTATGGATTTTTCCCCCATAAGTGGCAATTATAAACTTACTGTCTGGCGTGAATGACATAGCCGGATAAACGCCTAAAGGAGCGATTGATTCTTGCTCATCTCTCTGTACCGGATAGGCCAACCATTCTTCATCACCTGTTTTTAAATCTCTTCTTACTAAACCCGTTTCAGTTTCAAAACGAGTTCCGTACACCAACCATTTTCCATCAGGTGATAAGGTAGGAGTAAAGGCTGATCCGTAGCGTGAAGTGATGCTTGCCATATCACCATCTTCCATATCGTAAGTACCGATTTGATATTGCGGGAATTGCGCATTGTAGTTCCATGCAGATCTCCTTTGTGAAAAGTAGATCAGAGTCCCATCAGGACTGATGGCGGGATCAGTGGCTTTTAAGTTGTCAGGTTTGTCGATTAATTGAGCACCAGAGCCGCCTTCTTTGTGGTAAATATGTAGTTTGGCATTTCTTCTACCCTTTGAACCTACAATATATTCGCCATCTGGGGTCCAGTCGGCTGAGAAATAATTTTGGTTATCATCTTTGGTGATTTGCTTCATCTCTTCCGATTCCAAATCCATCGTCCAGATGTTGTCTGAACCGCTTTTGTCAGAGATAAAAACAATTGATTTTCCATCTGGGCTGTAACGAGGATGCACATCATAAGGCATACCTTCTGTTATTTTCGTGGCTTTTCCACCCGTAAAAGGAATGGAATATATATCCCCCATCATATCAAAAAGGATGGTCTGCCCATTCGGACTCACATCCACAGAAAGCCAGGTGCCTTCTTTAGTGGTAAACTCGATGGTTCTTTCCGGTTCTAGCGGAAGTTCTTTGGTTGCTTTTTTAGTGCTATCTGCCTTTTCATCTTCCTGGGCAAAAGCACTAAAATTGATTGCGATTACCGCAATCAACAGGCTTAGTATGCTATATTTC
Source organism: uncultured Marivirga sp. (assembly GCF_963974845.1). NCBI lineage: Bacteria > Pseudomonadati > Bacteroidota > Cytophagia > Cytophagales > Marivirgaceae > Marivirga > uncultured Marivirga sp. The sequence goes on along the minus strand of NZ_CAXBEQ010000008.1, from coordinate 100,257 downwards.
TTCATAGATTAAATGGTTATTTATAGTAGAAATGTAGTGAAATTTGCCCATTATGTGCAGAGTTATTTTAGGAATGGTTGATTTGTTAAGCTGAATCATTTGCAAAAATGCTAGTTAGCTGACAATTCAGTTCAAATAATGATAGTACCTTCGCTTATATAATTAGAAAAATGTTATGAGAAATTTAGTAGTCCTTATTGCCTTGGTATTTGTTTCCTGTTCAGGTCAAAAGGATAATAAAAAAGAGAATTCACCTCAGAGCTTAGCTGTACCACAACAAGTTAATCCGATCATTAAATCCATTCAGGAAGCTCATAATCTTGATGCGTTTATGGAGGAAAAGATTATTTCCTTTGACATAAATTTGATTTTTGGAGGTAATGAGCGCCTGGATGCTAGGATTTATTCCACTACTAATTCTTCTAAAGTACTGGTGGAGAATTCAGAGAATACTCGATTATTATTTGATGGAAATGATATATGGGTTCATCCTAAAGACAGCTTATATGAGGGAGCAAGATTCGATGCCTTGACTTGGTCCTATTTCTTTATGGCGCCTTTTAAATTGAACGACCCAGGAACGCATCATACGGAACCTAAAAAGTTACCTTATCAGGAAAATGACAGTTTGATGACCACTAAAATGACATTCGGTGAAAATATCGGAGATGCGCCTGATGATTGGTATGTAGTCTATCAGAATGAAGAAAGTCAGGTATTGGAAGCGATGGCCTATATCGTAACTTTTGGTGGACGTGATCAAGCCAAAGCCGCCCAAAACCCACATGCTATTAGTTACTCTGATTATAAGAAAGTGGAGGATATTCCCTTTGCGCAGCAATGGAAATTCTGGAACTGGAGTGAGAAGAACGGTTTAGCAGAGCAGCTGGGAAAAGCGACTATTTCTAATATTCAATTCTCAGATGATGCTTCTATTTTTGATAAGAAAGAAGGGGCCGTGAAGGTGGCTGAATAGTGAGAGAAATAGAGGGTTAAATGGGTACCCACTACTTGTGTGTGCTAGTTTAGCCTATTTTTCTGCCACTATTTTTTCATAGTCCACGCTGGCTTTTGCTCTGCCTTCTGGGTTTGGGTCTAAGTAGAGTTCGTAGCCTTTTAAGAGTTTTACTTTTTTTACTTCATCTTTCAGGATCGGGATTTTTTTGATGACTTTCCCTTCCTGCTGGACTCTTATAAAGAATTCTCTCTTCCCAATATTTTTCACGATTGCATAGCAATCTTGTCCGAAATAAGGATTTATGGTGGCATCTTGACCAGTACCTTTTCCTGTCATAATCATGCTCTGGGAGGGTTCCAACACGAATTTGGTTTGTGCACTGCTTTCAAAATGCAGAAATAATATTAGCGAAGTGGCAAGGATTATGATTTTCATGACGGTATGATTTATTGCAAAAGATTTGCTAAATATATCTTAATATTTGATATCTAAGTAGTTATAAAGCAATTTATTAATTTCAAACTTCTGTTTTCACTTGGTCTACTTTCACTTTTATGAGTTGCTTGAAACCATCACAATTAAAATTATTATGCTAAAAAAGGCAATTCCAATGAATGCGTTTAAAAATATATTTTCATTCCAATAGGCTTTAAGAGACCTCTTTCTTCCGCCTAAAAGCTAACGGATAACTGCACCTGGGAAACTGAATAGGAAATTTATGGGGCCTTCGATGAAAATGGTTGTGAGTAATTCTGCTGTTTTAATTATTGGGGGTGACGTTTAGTATATGAAAAGTAGGCGAATTTGAAGAACGGAACTTTCAGTTGAACACGAACTTTGATTCAAGCTAAAAGCTTTGATTTTATTGCTGTTTCGCCTATTTTTTATATACATTGTTGTGTAGCGTTGTTAATTCTTCAATTTCATTTTTAAGATTATCTCTTTCGTTTTGAAGTTCTTCGTAACGACCTAAGTCAAAATTGAATTCAGAAAAGACCTTAGATGTTATCTCTGACTCTTTGGTTTCAAAATACTTTTTTGGATTTATGTCTTTTCCGTAAATAGCAGGGTATAGGTAGGTCGCAATTATCCCAATTGCCCCTAAAAAGTAGGTTATTGGTTCCATAGTTTCCCAACCCACTTTATACGTTATTATTCCCAAAATTATAAAGTAGGATATGACGATAAGTGAAAAGCTTAATTTATAGCGATTAAATCTTTTGTCAGCCTGTCTTTGAATCGGGATTTTTTGCTTGGCAAGTTCACTGATTGAATTCTCCTTTTCACTTAACAAGTTTTCTTTAAATTGAATTTTTTCAGAGTTGAAATTTTCTTCTGCTTTATTTCTATCTCTATTTAATTCCTCAAGCTCTTTTTCATACTCGCGAGAAACGAAATCAATTGTTTTCTTATAAATCTCTTCTGGGTTATTGTCCCCATTCATGATTCCGTCAAATTTCAACTCGACCATTTTATCCAAGATAGATTCTTGTTTTTCAAAATCTTCAGTTATCTCACTTATTCCCGCAAGCACTGTCTGCAAATCGTCTTCTTTGATAACAGGGGTATTGGTCTTGAGTCTTAGAAAAGATAAAAAGCTTGAGTAATCGTTTGAACTTCTTGAATGATATTTAAGCAGTATAGCCATCCATTGGCTTGGGATTAGTGCTATTGGTTGAAACTCATTTCTGGCAAAATCCCAATCCCTTAGCTTTTGGTCGGTCGAAACAAAGAAATACTTAGTATCTGTTATTGAATTCTGATTCTGTCCCCTAAGTGTTTCTACGAGGTAAGTGTTTATTGCGTCAAAATAATGTGATTGTTCATAACCATAACCTTTCGCAGCCGCTATTTCATCCTGATATTCTGAAATTTTCTTTTCGGGTTCTTTTGCTTTTGGATCAAAGGGAATTTTGTAAACCGTTTCTACGTTGTACTTCTTCTTAAATGATTCAAGTTCCGAAAAAAGATGGGTTGTGAAAAGGTCAAATCCATATGTTGCTCTATTAGTTTTCCATTTATGATAGTATTCATAAATACTTGGGTTTAATGAGTACTTAGAAAACAATCGATAATTGATTCTTTTGAAAGGGACTTTTTGAAGGTTCTTAATATGATGCTTTATTGTTTCCTTGAACTCCTTTTCTGTGAATGACGAAATTTTAAATTTCTGTCCTGCTGAAATACACTTTTCTATGAATGTTGTAATTCGATTTTTTCGGTTTTCACCATTTATTCCTATTGCTCTGTAAAGGACGTTATTGTCCAAATAAAATATTTTATCCTTAATAGATTTGAGAAAAATATCTGAACTTTCGTAATGGTTGTTAATAACCGCATATTCAATTGAGTAACTAATTAGGGCAAAAATTGCTTTGTTCTTCTCATTATCTTCCCATTCAATGAATTGATTTATAGCTAGTCGCTCCGCTACAGTAAAGAGGCTTGGATCAATGTACAGATTGTCAGTAGAATTAGAGCTCTTTGCAATTTTCTTAAATGCTTGAATATTCTTATTTAGAAGTTCATATAGGTATTTGTGTAGAATCTCATCAAGTTTACTAGTATTTAATTCCCCTTCATAAACTGATGATTGAAATCTCTCAATATGTGGGAATATGGAATTTTCTTTTTCTCTTTCTTTTAAGAGTGCGAATCTTTTATTTTCAAGTTTTAAGTAGTTCTCCTTGAATGAGTTGTCAAGCCTTATGTCAAAGTTGGATTTCTTTTCATCGTTGATCAGGCTGTAAATTTCTTCGGTATCAAAGTCTAATTCTAGTGACGATTTAAGTTCATCAATTATTTGGTCAATAGTGAGTTCTTTATTGTCATTCTCAACAAAAAGGGATTCAATTATCTTACGTTGAACAGTAGTTGACTTTATTGCAGAGCTTTCTTCAGAAAATATAATTGCTGCTGTTCTTGAGATATTTTTACTGTTCATTTAGTCTCTTTGTTTTTAATGCTACACAACAATTGGCTATCAAAATTGCTGATAAATATTATTATTCAATTGTCGATAGCCCAATATATTCAGTATATCTACATTATTAATACACCCTAAATCCCCTAAAAACCATTTTGAATATTCGTCAGGCGGGCTTTGTAGGATTTAGTTGAATACTCTAATTACGAGATTTATTTATACTTTTCCTTGGATCGGCTTTATTATTTCTATGAACGGCTTAAATATAGCTATGAATATTGATTTGCGAACGTTCAACAGATGCTTCATGATTGGTTTTTCCGCTGGTCTATGAGATTCTCAATTTTTTGGGTTGAGGGTATTGCTTGATTAGAGTTCGCTATTTCAGGATCAGACAAATAATTTAAAGGAAATGCGAAATGATATGACGGAAGTTGGTTTTGAAGGAGGTGTTTATGGTATGTTAGCCTGTCAGTTTGTTCATTGTGTATATAGATGAGTCAAGTTTCATCCCTTAGCTAGATATTTACAAATATAGAATTGACCCAATAGCGTCTATTCAAGAACTTAATTACATGTATAGGCTACCCTGTTGCTATAATTTTCTGCCTCTTGTTCAAAAAAGTTGCAGTTATGTGTTGATCCTGCAGCTTTATAGGCCAGAAAGAATATAGGGCCGTTTAAATCAAAGTATATGAATTTTGAGAGGTTTTTGTAAAGCGCGTATTTAGATTTTAAATTTTGATCAAAAGAGTATAAAAAGGCATTAGGCCCTACCATTCTGTCATATTGAAGGATGTGAGCTACTTCGTGAGCGTAGGTGCTGTAATATCTATCATCAGAAAAGCCACTGCTCATACCGATTGAGCTTACTTGGCCAGTGGCACTTCCGCTGCCGATTGCAGAAGAAAAATATTGAGAAGTCTCAAAATATAGGATTCCCGTTTGCAGGGATTTTTTTACATCGAGCTTTGCATTCCTACCAGCAACCAAAATACCATAAATGGATGATGTGAAGAGCCTTCCCCTAAATTTCTTTTGGTAAGGATAATATTCCAAGCGCGTAATATACAGGTTGAGGTGTAAGCGTTCGAACATTCTATGGCCTTCAGCAGCATTTTGAATAATCGAGCTTCCCAGGGAGTTCACAATTCTTGCGGGCCAGGCATAAGAAATATTGCGTTGTTTTTGTACTTGATGCGTTAATGAGAATCCAATATGACTAACAGCACCTCCTATAGCTCCCTGATAAAATCCTTTGGTAAATGCTTGAAAACCTGATTTATTTCCATTGTTATTGATTAAGCCACCTAGCCCGCCAATTAGCCCATTAAATCCAATATTCAAAGCAGTGAACTGGGCCCTTTGATTTCTGAATTCATTAGCTTGACCTTGAGCTGTAGTCGATAATATCAGTAAAAATATAATAAGACCTATATTTTTCATATTTCTGTAGGATTATAACGGTTTGTATATTCATAGCGGGACCGTTTAGGAAGCATTATCGCATTGACATTCTGAGTTCTCCTTTTCACTTCTTCGCCTTTTTAATAAGTTTTATAGCCCAGTCATAATGGCTTGAAGTAGCCGATACAAGGTAGGCACCTAGTGAGGTAGTTCCAGTCCATTTGTATCTTTTCTTTTCAAATAGTTCCTCATCACTATGTTTCTCAATTAAACTCCTAATTTTTTCGTAGCTTGATTTGAAATTCTTCTTGGCATCTTCAAGAGGGGTGTTCTTATATTTTTCCCAAATCCAGCTGTTTAATTCAGGAGTTGTCTTCCAAGTGTATCCTTTGGCTGGCATATCTGGTTTTTCTCCTTTCATTCCTTGCGCGTACCAATCAATCATCATTAAATGCCAATGGTGAAGATGCATGAGTACATCTCCAATATTTCGATTCATTGTTCCTTTCGGAAAAGGAGATTTTTGTTCTTCTTCGGATAAACTTTCAATGAAATCCATCAGAAGTTCAAAGTTCTTTTTGCTCAAATTCAGCAAATCAGCTTTATTCTTTGGTCGTGCCATATTTTTTAGAAATGTCTGTTAAATGTTTATGAATGTGGTGGGATACTACTTCTAAATGCTCGCTCCTTGAATAATCCCGTGAACCCTTCTTATAGGGTATTAGGTTTATGGTATCATCAAATATGAATTCTTCAATGGTGGCTTGGGCCGCTTTCAATCGTTTGATTAGACTTGCGATGGATTCGTTTTTTGTGGTTTCGACACTTTGTATGTTAACTTCTGAAAGTTTCCCTTTTAAGGGTTTGGGTTGAATGCCCTTGCCTAAATCTGAAATATTCCTCGCAAAACTCTCGTGCCAAAAGGTTATATGTCCAAGAATGTCCTTTGCATTCCAGAATTCATAAACCATTTTATGATAGTCTAGGCCATTCTCAAAAAAGTCAAAAAGCTGATCAAGTTCATTTCTGAGAATTTCAAGATTTGATTTTATATGGTTCTCCTTTTCTGTCATTTCAGCTTAATCAGGCTTGACGTTTAGGCCATGATGAGTGGGGAATAGAAAGCACTAGCCTTTCCTCTCGCAGATAGCCATACAGTAGTATAAATTTACAATTTGTGGCGGACTTTCCAAGTAGCACTAAAATTTCTTGACCGATGAAACCCCTTCATTCATATCATTTGTTAGCGAGATTTTACCAATGAAATTCTCGGTCATTGATCAAAGCATTCTCAGGAACATAAATGTCTGTAATAGTTGTTGTTTTGCTGGAAAATTGCTTGTGATTAAACTGCAATGTCATCTGTTCATCCGTTAGTCGCAGAACCTTAAAAAGTTTGTAATTCTTTTCAATGTTCATCAGTGCTGGTAACTGCTGGCTTTCAATTCTAATGTAGTAGTTTCCTTTCTTGTCCTTCGCAAATTCCCATGTCGCGTTAAGACTTTCTCCGCAATCTCTATTTTCACCAGAGTTGTTATGCATTGTCATGTCACCCTTATACGTTTCTCTGTGAGATAAAAAACAATCTCCCATGTTCATCCGAGTTTTATTATTGAATCTACGGGCTAATTTCCATGTTTTAGTTGAGTCTCCGGTTAACAGAAATTTCGCATTCGTTGGGAGTTCGTAAGGTGGTTTCTCAGGCTTGGAGCATGAGAGTTGTAAAGTCAACAATACGAGGAATAGAAAAATAGAATTCTTATGCATTTATATGGTGGTTTTAGGGTGAGGGGATAATCCCCGCTAACGCCACTCTATAAATTCATGGCTGTTTAAATATATAAAAATTCGCGCTAACTATTGAGGCAATCCGCAGGATTGGCTGATTAAATTACGTTTTACAAATAAGTCAATCCTGCAGATTGGTGGGCTATCTACAAAGAACGAAACTAACAATAACCTACTTACAGCCATGATTTATACAGGATGTTCAGCTTAGTTATTAATCTACAAATTGTAAGATTCAATCTTTTAAAATTTTCACAACACGACTATACATCACTTCAGATAAATTCCAGTTGTAACCGTCAAAGTTAACCGTATTGGTAAATTGGATCACTACAGCATCCATTTCAGGGTGATATTTTGCGATGGTTTGATAGCCTGGGATTAAACCCGTATGTTCAAATTCATAGATGGAAGCATAAATTTTTTGCTCTTCCTCGTCTGTAAATATTGTGCCCTCATTTAAAGCTCTAATGAATGTACTGAGATCTGCAGCAGTTGCCAGCATAGAGCCTACATTGTCAGTTTTTAAATCTTGTTCATAGCCAACATAATATCCACTCATGACATCGGCTAAATCCACATCCTGAATGGAGGCAAAAGTATTTTTGAGGTCCAATGGCTTTAGTATTTCCTCTTGAATATACTGGAAGTGGTCATAGCCCAAGACTTCATCCATTATTTTACCTAGGAGGAGATAGTTGGTATTGGAATATTGGTAATCTTCGCCAGGCTTGAAGTTCGCAGGTAAATTAAGTATTAAACCCAACTTTTCCTCGTCTGACTCTTTTGGAGCCACCCAATAAAGGTGGGTATTGGTATAGTTGGGAATGCCTGATCGGTGTTGCACCATCATTTTCAAGCTGATCTCATCTGCATATTCTATTTTACCCTTGAGCTCTGGTAAATAGAAAGCTAGACTTTGGTCTAATGATAGCTGTCCGCTTCTTGACATCTTGGCAATAGCGAGTGCGGTATATAATTTGTCCACACTTGCGATTTTGAAAAGCGAATTCGGATCTGCAGGAGTTTTAGTAGCTCTGTTTTTATAACCAGAAGTGAATGACCTAGGTGCTTCTCCTTTTTTATCTACATAAACTATAATGCCATCAAAACCATAATCGCCAGCTCTATCGACTTGTTCCTGTAGGGAATTCGGTAAAGGGCTAAGCCATGCAAAAACTACTGGCCAGGGTACAAAGTATAAAGAGATTGCGGTGCCGACAAACAATAATATCCTTACAATTAGCTTCGCTTTTTTCTTGTCCATTTGATCTTAAAAAGTGATAATACGAAGTAAATATCACGAATTAGAAGCTTATTGTCACTTAAAGCTTAGAGATTTTATTTACAAAAACTTTAAATCTGCTAATTTTTCAGATACTTCCCATAGTTTTTTCGCCTGAGCTTCGTCATTTGCTAAGCTAGTGCTTTTGGCTTTTCCTGGCTTCCCTTTCATTTCGCTAAAGCCAGTCGGACCAAAATAATCGCCTCCTTCTGTTTCTCCTATGGCGGCCACAATAGTGGGTTTAGCACCTTCTTTTGGAGCATGAGTAAGAAAAGGTCCCACTGTATATCTTAAAATATTGAATAGTAATTTAGGCATGTGCCTGCCCAATTCTGTATCTGAAACGCCTGGGTGGGCAGCCGTGGAGATGGTGTTTTGGTGACCTGCTTTTTCCAATCTCCTTTGCAATTCAAAGGCAAACATCAAGCAAGCTAGCTTAGATTGTCCGTAAGCATCAGAGGCAGAATACTTTTGTTCACTTTGCAAATCATCAAAATTGATTTTGCCGTTTTTATGGGCGATAGAGCTTAAGGAAACAATTCTTGAATCGGGTGTTTTAAGCATTGTATCTAGCAACAAACCTGTAAGTAGGAAATGCCCTAAGTAGTTGGCCGCAAACTGCAATTCGAAGCCATCATCCGTTTTGGTAAAGGGTGGCATCATCACACCCGCATTATTTATCAAAACATCTAATCGATCATATTGAGATAGGAAATTTTTAGCAAAATTACGGACTGAGTCCAAACTGCTTAAATCAATTTCCATTACTTCTAGGTCAGCTGTGGAGATTTCCTGCTCAATTTTTTGCTTGGCGGCAGTGGCTTTTTTCAAATTACGACAAGCCATAACCACTTTTGCGCCTTTCTCCGCTAAGAATAGCGCAGTTTCATACCCTAGGCCTGTATTCGCTCCGGTTACAATTATGGTTCGTCCTTCTTGTGAAGGGAGGTTTTTGAGATTCTCCATGTTTTTCATTTAAAGTGATTATTGAATTATTAGCTAAGTCGCTAATGCTCCTGTTATGGGTACGGATTGAATGTTAGTAAGTTAAGTGGTTCCAGAACAGTATCCTAATAAATGAAAATGCCTTGCTTTTAAGCCTTGTCTAAATCTACATCTAAGCGATTAGTGACGAACTCTTTTTCTTTATGAGCTAAAGAGGCAGATTGCTTTTTGAGTTCATCGTGAATAAAAGCTCTGTTTTTATAGGCTCCGGTCTCGAATTTGTATTCTTCATGAAATAGCAAATGATCATAAGGGCCTTTTTTAGAGATGAGTTTTACGAATATCGGACTGGTTTCAATTACGATAAAAAGCAATACGATAAAGGCATTGGCCCACCATATAGCACTGCTTTTGGTGGCTAATCGATCTAAAGCTTCCAGTCTTGCCGCTGGACCGCCTATGTCTTTACTGTCAACAGCTAAAAGAGCTGCAGTTTGCAAGGAATCCAATTGACGAAGTTGAGAGATTTTATTGGCGATGATTGGATTGTTTTGCTGAATTAACTCTTGAAGTTCTTTTTCTACTTGATCAGCATTCGCTTTCTTGATTTGGTAGATAGGTCCAGGGTTTCTTTTCATCGTTCCACCAGTTCCATCGGCTTCTTTGCGCGCAATGTCACGCAATTCATTTCGCTCTTGTCCTTTCGCTTTAATTTCGCTTTTCAAGTCAGTCAATTCTTGATCCACTGTGCTTTTTTGCTGAGCATATTCTTCAAAAATGTTTTCTTTTTGTGTTGCTTTCATTTCATCTTGCATCACCGAAAGTTCGCTATTGATTTCCTTTTCAAATATTTTCAGCTCTAAAGGTTTCGCAATCACGATGGAAATTAAGATTGCTAAAATCAAGCGTGGAATTGCCATTACGAATTCCTCTTTCTTTGTTGTCTTGCGCATGCTTGTGACGATAAAGCGATCCAGGTTAAAAATCATCAATCCCCAGACTAAACCCAGAATACTGGCGATTAGGTAACTATCGAAAACGGTAAAAAAGGCGTAGGCAGCAGATAGGGCAGCAAATAATCCGGTAAAGAGAATAGTGGCTCCAATGCCTACATATTTGCTGGAATCCGTAGGGCACTGGTTTAATAATTCAGTATTGGCACCAGAGCAATACCAAAAGAAACGTTGAAGCTTTTCCATGAGCAGTAAACGATGGTTTTTATGAAATATTAGCTTCCCTCAAGAGTGGTGCCATCCGCTTTGAATTCATTTAGGCAGGCTTTCTTGAAACTGATCGTTCAATTTTGTACAGGAGGACTGTCCGAAAATTGATCAGTTTTTTCCAAAAGTTACTGCTGAAATAGCTTTTTGAGAGCTCTTAAATTTAAAGTTTTATCAGCCGCTAGAATGATTTCTTGTGGTCTCAGCATTTACTTCTACTCAGAAATCTCTTCCAGATGACTTTTGGAATTCGTCATTTGCCATTGTCCTAATGAAATCGGAATATTTCCGATGCTATTTAGTGTATCAAAGAAGTCTTTAAGTTGAAATGGTTCTTCATCAGTTTCCTTTAATCTGGCATATTCAGCCATCGCATTTTCTAGTAAATATTTACCCGTGATATAGCTGGTGCCATAACCCGGCTGGCGCAAATACAAATGCTGCTCAAAAATGAGTAGTTCTTCTTCAGTATTCATCCATCCACGCGGAGTGTACTTCGTATGAATACCACCGGCCTCTTCCATGGTCATTTCATTAGCATGCGCATATAAGGACCCCAAGCCTCTGGCAGCCCGTTGGGCAATCATAATGTAAACAATCTCACGGACTCTTGGCGAGTCATCATAAAGACCAGCCTGCATAAACATTTCTTCCACTGCTGTGGCAGTTCCTTCATTTCTGGAATCAAAAATATTATACAACAAGGGACCTTTTCTAATTTCACTTGGATGCGGTTCCGTATCCATTCTGGCTAATTCAAACCAGTGATAAAAATGAGAGTATAAGGGACGTGGATCGTAATGCTCACCGATCGTGAAGAAATTTCGTTCATCCTTTGGTAAGTACTCGCCCAAATGCTCTCGAAGTGCCGGTTCAAAATAAGGTTTCACCGTCACTATCTCTTGTTCGTCCAGGAATTGGATCAAACTTTTTGCGGCCTCATCTGCCATTTTATCATAAGCTTCTGGAGAATCAGCATCTTTCAATTCGGGCAAATTTCTATTTCGATGTTCTTCTAATTTTAGCGAAGACCAGGCACGGGCGAGCTCCCTTTTAAGGAGCATTACTTCATCCTCCCAGCTCAAAGGAACCAGGTGTACGTTTTGTAAGTACCAGCTATAATTTTCTTTACCAATTCCTGAAGGACCTGTTTTAGTTTGCCCTTCTTTTTCCAACCAGCTAGCCAAGTCATCAGTGGAAGTAATGGCTTGATCGATAATGGAGACTAATTCTTTATCCTCTTTAATCAGCGAATCATTTTTTAATTCGGTAAGTACGGTACTTTGTTCTTTGATATCTCTTATGCCAGCAATCCACAATTCTCGGGCATTTCCTGTCAAGTTTTGCTGCGCTTGTGCATTCAGTGGAGGGATGACTTTTAAATCCTCCATTAAACGGACTCTTTCTTTAGTGGAAAGCGGAAAAGTATATGTCCATAATTCTGTTGTAGCATGATGAGTAGGACCTTCATGTGCAGGCACATCACTTCGATGACTCCAAACTGTTTTGTAATAAGTAGGGTCACGAGTCCAAGGTTTTAACACTCTATGGTTAAAATCATATCCATTCATTTCAGCCCAGATAATCATCCAATCTACTTGATTTTCAGTTGACCAGCCACTGGTATCAATGGATTGGAGCTTGGCTTGTAACTCTTTGAATGCTGGCAAGCGCTTTTCAAAGCTAGATTTGGTGTAATCAGGAGCACCGTCAAGTAGGGGAGGTTCTTCAAATGTTCGCCATTCCTTAAATAGAGAAACCAAAGCCTCATAATCATTGGAGGAGTAGCTTACTTCTTTGGAGCTGCTTTCCGCATTCTTTGCTCTATCATTATTTTGGCAGCCAACAATAATAATACTTAGGAATAGGAGGAGTGCATTTATAGTTTTCAAATGGCTGGATTTATTAATTCTGAAATTTATTCATGGCTAAGATAACATATAATTCTCCGTACATAAAATAAGATGTTCTCAGACTGTAGTAAAGTAGCTATTCACTGTTGCAAAGGCACGGTTAGCTAGGGGACTCATGAAAAATACTACAACTCCATTGATCCAAATAAAATTTTGATCTGTGAGTGTGGGTAGGAGGACAAACCTGCCTGCTGGCAGGCAGGAATGCGTGCCTGCTTGTGCAGACAAGCCAGACGAGGATGTGGGTTGAAGCTTATTTTTGTCTTGATTATTTCTTTCTTTTTGATCAAGTAACCGCAGTCTATTGAACTGAACTTCAAAGAAGATAACAAAATGGTCCTGTGTTACAGGATATGAGCCAGGGTTAAACAGCCTTTGGCTGTTCTTTTGTTTTCTTTTGATTCTTCTGTGGTTAAATCTCCAGCTTTAGCTAGTTTTTAGTCTTGTTATATAGTAGCCAAAAGAAAAAACAGAAACTACAAAATATAATTTGATGTTTAATTTCTATAAATAGAATCTAAAACCTCAAAATATGTAAAAACCTTTTGATTTCAGGGTTTCTACATGATCGACTCTGTAAGAAGACCTTCTAAATATGTTTGAAAGCTGTTTTTAAGGCATATTTTATTTCTCAAGAGAATCCTAGCTAATCTTACATCCTTATCCCACTAGTTTCCTAAGGATTTAAGTTGCCTTATGTTGTAGCTGTCAACTTTTGCCAAGCGGTAAGAATAGTACGTTCTCTTACTAATACGGATTTTGGATCCAGCTCAACTTTATCTCGTTGCGCTTGAGACACTGTTTCGGAATTCCACCAGTCATAAGTATCCTTCACCGTTTTTGCAAGTGGTCTAAACGATAAACCGTTTGCGATTGCTTTCTCATTATTTACTTTTGCCGATCCTGCATTTTTTCCTGTAGGCATGATCCAAGGAACTAGGTCAGAGATATTGTGCTCTCTCAGAAATTCATAATCATCTATTTTAACCAAGGTGGTTTTTGCAGGGAATGCTTCCTTTGCTTCTTCAACAAAAGAATACATAGTCTGCTTCTCTTTTGGCCCTACCGCATTGTACGTTCCATTCTTTTTATCTTCTATCAAGCGAATCATCCACTCCGCTACATCTCTAACGTCAATATATTGAACTAGGTCCTTTTCTTTTCCGGGCACTAAAACCTCTCCTCCTTGGCTTAACCTAATAGTCCAATGTATAAATCTGTTTGATTTATCTGCTGGACCTATCATATAAGTTGGCCTAACTATTAAAGATTTATCTTTTCCAAACTGTTTTATCGCTTCTAGTTCAGAGTTTGCTTTCATTACGCCATACCAATACTCTATTTTCTCTTCCTCATCTGTAATGACTTCCGGTTCTTCTAGCAATACTTTTGCACCTTCTTTATAATCGCTATCTATATAAGGATAGTAAACTCCTGTTGACGAGGTATAAACATATAAATCGCAATTTTCTTTTAACAACTCTGCTGATTTTCTTGTCCATTCTGCATCATGTCCTGAGTTGTCAATTACTACATCCCATTTACGATTGTGCAAAGCAGTTAAATCATCTTTTCTGTCACCTATAAGCTGCTCAACATGATCAAATAAATCTTGATGAACTGTTGGTTTTGTTTTCCCTCTTGTAAATGTAGATATGGAATGTCCTCTTTTCATCGCGTATGAAATTTGATGCGGACCTAAAAAACTTGTGCCACCGAGAATCAGAATTTTTAAAGACTTTGCTTTTGTTTCGGAAGTTGAATCAGTTCTTTTCTCTTTAGAACTATTATTGCAAGCATTTAAACCCGTAAATAAAAAGGGAATAACAACTGCAGATTTAATCCCTTTTACAATAAATTCTCTTCTAGATTGTTCCTTTTTCATATCTTTTTTATCTAAAACTTAAATCACTTATAAAAATATTGAATTATCTGAATAAATGGCTTTTCACAAGATTTTATCTTTGGAATTAGTAGGTCGATCTTTAAAATGAAGTTGAAGTATCAATCACCAGCCCAGGTGGAATGCATCATTTTTAATTTCCAGCCTTCTTTTGTTGAAACGGCCAGTGCGCTTTCTAGCCATTTAGCTTCACCCACTAAAGTATCGGCTTGAGTAAATTCAGCGAAGTTATAGTATGCGATTTGAATTGACTCACCGTATTTGTCTATCGCAATATATTCCATTCGATTTGTTCGCTTGGGTCTTTCAGTCCGAGCCAACTGCTTCCGCATATATTCTTTTATTCTATCATTATCCCATATTTCGCCCTGTTCTAAAATAATGAAATCATCGGTATGGTAGTTACTAATCTTAGTTGAATCTACTCCTGCCCACAAATCATCGAATGATCCTTGAATGAGGTCTTTCGCAATCTGAATTTCTTGTTCAGTAATGGGTTGCTGTTCTTTAGTTTGCGTTTGGCATGAACATAATAAGGTGATGGATACCGCTATAAATAGATTTTTCATAAGTTTAGTTGATCAGTTTAAATGTAATGATTGTATATCGAAATATGCAGCTATTTTTTGATTAAAAGGAAGCTCGCTTGAAATTACATAAGTGTTTTTGAAATAATGTGTTGTCAACGTCCCATGAAATAGTCTGCTTAGGATTAATATGGTATGAGATTTTGAAATTTTTAATTAATTGAGCATCAAAACCGCCTTCTTTGCATCGGATTCAATAGTTCATTCCGGCTTTAGCTGTTTTTTAGGGTTATCTGCCTCTTCGTCCTATTGGGTAAAATCACTAAAATTGATTGCCATCAGTGCAATCAATTATTATAGTTTACTAATTTCTTTATAGGTTTTATGGTTTTATCGAGAAGAGATGTAGTTAATTTTGAGCCTTATTTGGTTAACTATTTTTGGGATTGGTTGAAAAGAGAAAATGGAGGTCGTTTTTCCCTGTCTCAAGAAAAGTATCAGGTGCTGCTTTTGACTATTTTCAAGCTGATAGTAATTCCATTACTTTTTTCTTTTAATACAATTGAACGTTGACTTGTGCCTATTAGTAAATTAAGCTGATTAAAAAGTTTATGTGCCGCTTCTTTAGTTAAGTCTGTTGATGTGAACTCTAAATCAATAAATTCATTTTTCTGGTTCACATGTAGCTGAATTCCGGCAGTAGAGTTTACTTCTTTAAGCTCTGCTGACACTATCAATAAACAATTTGAAATTAGAGCAATAGCTAGATCAGCTTTCGCTTGAATGATGACTTCATCGTCTATATCTGGCATAGGGAATCCGCCTACGGCTTTTGTTGCATTACGAGTTAAGTCCTGAGCAGAAATTAAAATTTTTGTGATTTCTGATTCTGAAAAATTGGAAAGTAGATTTTTTAGTGCGTCTAAACTGTCAATACTATTCAGTACGTTCATTTCAATGTTAAGAATTCTATCTTCTATTAGCTCATTAGCCTCAATAGCGGCTTCTAATGACATTTTGATTGTTTCTGAATTTTGGCTCTTAATCGATATGAATTGATTAGCGATGTTTAGAAAAGACCGTATTGTAGCTACGTTAGAATGACCTGAATCAATCAGTTTTTGAATTGGTCTTATCGAATCCGATATTTCGCTAAAAGCAGGATTTAATGTTCGGTAAGTAAGATCGAGCTTAGTTTGTTTCCTACTTTTAGTGAGGGTCTCAAGTCGTTGATTAACTTTTTCAGATAATTTGTAAAGCATCTGACGTTCCTTCTGAGTGAAGTTCCTAGTCTTGGTATCCAGCACGCAGAGCGAACCAATAACGACATTATCTATTTTTATAGGAACTCCTAGGTACGATTGGATATTAAACTCTTTAACAACATGTTGAGGTATTCTTTGGTCTTCAGCAGCATTAGTCACCTCGAATATTTCTTCATCACGGACTACAAATTGACAAAAAGATGCGTCTCTATGTGTTCCTCTGGAAGTTTCTAGAATTTCTGGTAAGCCAGTCTGAGCTTTGAAGAATTGAATTTGTTCTAGGATTAGGCTCACTAATCCCATAGGCGTGTTTAATTCTTTCGCTGCTTCCTTTACTATTTCTTGCAGCTCGGCATCGTCAGTTTCATCTAGTAGATCCTTCGTAAATAATTTGTAACGATCGTATTCATCGCCTAAAATATCTATTCTGTCCATTTACCAATTTTAAGTAAATTTAGTCTAGATATTCTATATTTTAAAATATTCTCTTCATAAAAAAGGGGTGTTTAAATGGATGGGACAGCTTAGGCATAGTTAGGGACTGTTTAATTATAGAATCTTATTGAGATGTTATAAAAAAAGCTTGTTGATTATTTTCAACAAGCTCCCTTTCTTTTCAATTATAATTTATCTATTCATCATCAGATTTCAATAGCGTATAGGCTACTACTCCACCAACTAAGGCGACTCCACCTACGAAAAGTCCGATATTGAAATTTCTTTGAATTTTCTCGGCTCTGGATAAATAACTAGAGCCAATTCCTTTTTTCGCAATAAAGTTCTCTAAATCGTGCACTTTATTTTCTAGTTCTTTAAGCGTTCTATCTTTTATCGTTGACATTTTACTTTGTTTTAAAGGATTAAAATAAAAACTTCTGTCTTATATTATACAGCATTGAAGCGTATATGGTTACATTTCAAATTTTAAGGCTGTATTCTGCAAAACGAATTAATTTTTTCTTTCTACCAAACCTGAGCCATATTCTTTTTTGACGATTTCTTTGGTAGCTCCTTTTACCAACAAATTACCGCTTCCGTAAATTTTAGCATCCAATTTATTCGATACATTAATTTTCATTGATCCTAAACCATATAGTCTCGCATTTGAATTTTGCACCTCAAAGTCATAAGCTTCAATGCTTCCTGCGCCACTGTTCTCTATGTCCATATTATCAGCATATCCTTTAATAGTTAAACTCCCTGGTCCTGTTAATTTAGCGTCTATGCTTTTGCTTTTTATATCTACTTCCATACTACCAGTTCCTGCGACTAAAAGGGAGAGCTTGTCAGATGCGATTGAATTTTCAGTTATGAGTTTTCCATTGCCATTTACCGACAAGCTTTGTACGTCTTTAATCGAAACATAAACTTTTAAGGTGGGCATCAATTTTATATTATCAATTTTCTGCCATATACTTTTACTTGATTTGGAATCGTCTCTTTTAATATTTATATGTAATACTCCTTCTTGTACAGTGATTTCAGTTAAATCATAAATCTCTTTTTCAGCTTCTACTCTCACTTCCTCTTTGTTGGACTGTTTCACATAAACGGTATAAGCTGAATTCACGCTGATACTATGGAAGTCCACAATATTCATCACATTATAGTTGTTAACTTGCGCGTTTAAGGCAGGCGAGATTAATATGAATAGAATTCCTAGAGTAAAAATTGATTTTCTCATCATCTAAATTTTTTGGTGATGATAATCAAACGAACTAATAATCAGAATGTTGACTAATGTAATTAATTAAGATAAATTACATATTTTCATCGATTAATATTTGCAGTTGCATAAAAAAGGCTTGCTGATTTAGCAAGCCTTTCTAAAAATTCATAAATTAAACTATTTACCTAATTACTCTTTCTGGAAATACCACTACCGATTCATTTCCATTTTTATCTACTGCCGCCACTCCGAAATAATAATTGTCAATTACAATACCTTCTAAAGTATGCTCATTAACTTTTCCAACATATCTGAAATTATCCCAAGTTGGAGAGGTGGTCAATCTCCAATAGATTTTGTAACCTAGTATATTTTCATCATCTGACTTGTCCCAAGCCAATTTTGCAGAAGGTTCTACCACTCCTCCTATCCCCACATTTTTTGGAGCAGGTGGTGCCCAAGCTAAACCAGCAAGTGAAATGGCATTGACAGCAGTTAGCTTTTTGGCGTAATCAAAATTTACTCCTTCAACCACATCACCATATGCAATACCATCTTCGACTCTTATATCCTGATGCTGTCGGTTGTAATTCTCATGTGCTTCCATTATTCGGATTCCTGCAAAGCCTAAGTCATTGAAAGGTCTGTGGTGTCCACCTCTTCCAAATCTATCCAATCTGTATATCATCATTGGGTTCATTTCTGGCATGTAGGTTTTCACTTGATTATGAACGTATCTAGCTAATTGTCTGGATATTCCGTCCACTTCCCCGCCATAATATCTGCGCATTGTTCTCTCTCTGTCCGTTTCAGTAGGAGGTACAGGTTCAGAAAATATCCTGAAAGTTCTATTGTCGATAACACCATCTACACCTTCAATATTGCCTATCATATCATTGTTTAATATACCAATGATGTTCCATTCATTCTTTTTGGCATATTCTGCTAATCCAGCTCCACCAAATAAGCCTTGCTCTTCACCCGAAAGGCCTACATAAACGATACTGTTTTTGAATTTGTATTTAGATAGCACTCGGGCGGCTTCAATAGTGCCCGCCATACCGGAAGCATTATCATTGGCGCCTGGTGCATCTGTTTCATAATCCATCGTATTGCTAGCGCGGGAATCAATATCTCCTGACATTAAAACATGATTGTTTGGATAATCAGTCCCTTTTTGAATTGCGACTACATTTACTACCCAAGCGTCTTTCGGCACTCTTCCATTACCTTCTTTTGTTACAAAATCTTTTTGGTAAAAGACTTCCAAGCACCCACCACATTCTTCGGAGATTTTGTCGAATTCAGCTTTGATCCAGCGCCTGGCAGCGCCAATTCCCCTGGTGTTGGAAACTGTATCCGAAAAAGTATTTCTAGTACCAAAACCTGCTAGAGTTCTGATATCACTTTCAATTCTATCCGCAGACACTGCTTCTACTATATCATATTGTCGCACATCTATTTCCTGTGGGACTTGACTAAAGCCCAAGTAAGAAAGTCCGACCAAGGTCAAAGTAAATATATATTTTTTCATAGTTTGGAATGTTTTTTTTTGAATATATGAATTGCTAAAGCAAAAAGTAAGAAAATTGTTGCGGAATGAACTTCATCTTTGATGAGTGGGGGATTTAATGATTTATTAATTTGCTGATGTGCTGATGTGCTGATGTGCTGATCTGCTGATGAATGCAATAGCTCGAAATTTGGTCAGTATCTAAGGACTGCAACGGACTATGAAAAGGAAACAAAGTAGAGATAAGTTGAAATAAATAGAAATGTGGTTGAATAGTCGTTGAATTTCAAACATCCAACATCCTTCACCCTACATTAGAACAAAAAAACCTCAGAGCATCAAAGAAATTGCGTGAACCCCGATTATTACAGGATTTGGGCTGCTTGCCCGATCAGCCTTCCACTGTTATCCTGAATCCCTTACGGGAAACGAGGTCCCGACCGAAGTCGGGATGAGGCCTGGCTTTACAGGTTTGCTTCACCCGGTATTGTCATACTTGTTAGGTTCACCAAAATTTGTTTAACACCCTGAGGATACTGCAAAATTACAGCTTTAAAAGGTCAAACAAGAAGACATGAGGGAAAGTTTTCCACAGGGGCATTATTATATTATAAACTAAAGTAATAAACGCTTTCGAATTGAATGATATGGTCTCGATTATCACTTACTAAGTCACTATAACGACTCGCAACGGAAAATTGAATTTTTTGTCCTCCTTGAATCAGTCTACCGATTCCCAGAGAAAATCTGTTTTCCAATTCAGTTCCTCTTCTGTTAAATGCATAAACTAGTTCGTTTCCACTGATCAAGTAAAATTCTTTTGGGTCAAGGCTTTCTCCTTGCAGAGGAAAATCATTGCTAATAGCATATCTAAGTCTAGTCAAATAATTACTAGACCGGATTCTTTGTTCTATTCTGAATTTGTTTCCCAACCTGTACCCACCAAAATTGGTGATAAAGGCAAATTGTTGTGTTATTCTGTGTTCCCATCCACTTTCTTGTTCGAATGGATCAACGGTCCTATACATATAACCCAAGCTTATTTTTTTACCTCCCAGTAAGGTATAGGTACCAAAGGATTTTATTTCCCAGCGATCCGTTTTTATGTTTTTTTCACCTTCTCCATAATTTGTAAATCGCTGTCTGCCAGAGAGCGACAAATTATAGCTCCATCTGGAATCAATTTTTTTGGTCATCGAAATACCGGGTTCCCACCGAAGAGAAGGTTTGTTTTGAGCTTTTCCCAAAAGGGATATAAAAAGGAAAGACACTAAGAGAAAATTAGTAAAGTACGTTGTCATCAGCCCTTTTAATGATTTTTTTGATTCCCTCTATATTTCCTTCCGCATCAAAAAGAAACTCAAAAAAGCCTCGCTCATTTTTTTCGATGACAACTTCCGCTTCAATTTCGTATTTGATGATTAAATCTTCTAAATCCATTTCTAGGAATTCTTCTACATACTCCTCGTCATCGTCAATTTCCAGCTGCCCATCTTCATATTCTTCTTCTCTATTATATTGGATTTGGATTCTGTTAAACTTGTAGTTTTTGTAGTTGGATTGAAAATATTGCTTAATTCCGGTTTGGATCTCTTCAGGTAAATCCTTGAAATCTTTCAAGATTTCTATATCCAAGAGGTTGCCATCTTTATAAAACTTTATACTGATTTTCTCTTTTTTGTAGATAGTTTTCACTTCAAAAAAGTAAGTGTCTTTCTCATACTCTTTGAAAAATCTAGTCCTTTTTCCCTTTTCGAGAATTGGTTTAATTAATTCTAAAGCAAGTTTTGGAAATTCTTCTTGTTTTATCTGCTCCTCATTCTCATGCTTTTCACCTATTTCCTGAGCAGAAACCGCACTTGCATATGCTAACAGAGCAACAACAATGACCATGTATTTGTGAAAAACTTTCATTATTGGTGTAGCAAACTATCCATTTTAGCGTTGAAATTAGCAACAAAATCATCGTAGTATTTTCCCGTTCCAGGTCCATTGAATCCAGTGTGGATATTCACTAATTCTCCGTCTTTATTAAGGATGATCATGGTCGGGAATGAAATTACTTGATTAAGCATTGGCAAAGTTTTGGAGGCCTCTTCTTTATCGTTGGTTCCTGCTATAAGGAAATCGTACTTTACCTCATATTTATTAATCATTTTTTCTACCCTGCTTTTGGCATATTCGAAATCATCTTTGGCTTCATAAGCCAATCCAATAATCTCAACTCCTCTGTCTTTATTTTCATCATACCATTTAGTGAGAAATTTGGTTTCATCCATACAATTTGGGCACCATGTGCCGAATATTTGCACTATCACTACTTTATCCTGATATTTTTCATCATTTATGCTCACTTTTTCTTTTTCTAAATTTGGGAAGCTGAAATAAATATTATCATAACCTTTTTTCAAGTAGGTTAAGGAATCTGGATTTGGTAATTCGGCATCGTCATTTCTAAAGGCGGTCCAGCTTTCATACCAATCCTTTCCTGAATAGAAATCTCCTGTAAGCGTATTATCATTTTCCAGTTGTGCTTCAAAGAGAAAAGCATGATTGCCGTCAAAAGTGCTTAGTTTCATTTGATTACCGTCTGCAAATCCAACTAGATAGCGATAATCTCCCAGTGGAGTCAGGAAAGTGCCTTTAATATCTTGTCCATTTTGTTCAAAAATCCCCACAGCTTCTGTAGTGTCCTGTTCTTTAGGTTCTATAAAAGTCACCTCCCATTTTCCGCTAAAATCTGCGGGTTTCTTTTGCGAGTTTCTTATGAACCTATTTTCCCCCTTGTGAAATGTGATTGGTAACACATAATCTGTTTCGTAATGCTTTGTATAACTTCCTGCTAATACATTATTTCCAATTTTTAAATCTAATGTGATGTCAAAAATGTGTAATGGGATATGAAGTGAATCGTTATTCCTTGCGATTTCATCTAATATTATTTTCTCCTCACCATTAATAATAGTCGCAGTGATGTCTCCTTCCTGCTCTTCCTGAATTTTCATTTCAAAAGGCATTGTTTTGCCTTGCATGCTTATTTCGCCAATCCATCCACCTGATAGTTCGATTTTTTCTTGCTGAGGTGAACAAGCTAACAATAATACAGAAGCTAATAGGGATAAATATTTCATGATGATTTAACTTAAAATAGAGATTATGGGTTTAAGATTTAGCTCTAAAGTAAAACACTTTTGGATAAATATAGAAGGGAGTGTTAATTTCTTTGACAGGAGCTTAATTACTTGCTTTTAATGCTACTCTGAAATCAGCACCTTTTCCTTTTTCGCTTTCTACCCAAATTCTTCCACCCATTTTATCTACCATAGTTTTCACGATGTAAAGACCTAAACCGGTAGATTCATCGGTTCCAATTGGCTTAGCAGAGAGTTGTTGGTATTTTTTAAATAATCGACTTTTGTCATCATCTGTAAGTCCAGGGCCTTGGTCTTTTACAGAAAATATAATTTCATCCTCTACTTTATGAATCGTGTAGTTGATCTGAGTTTCATCAGGAGAGAATTTTATGGCGTTAGACACCAGATTATCGATAATTCTTCGCAAGTAAGTTCGATCTACGTCAATTTGGAGATTTTTGTCCAATACTTGAGTAATAAAAATTATATTCTTTTTGGCAGATAAAAGTTCATATGGCATTAAGCTATTATCTACAAATTCTTGGATATCAATAAGTTCAGGATTGAATTTGTTATCATCCAATACCATATTTCCAGTATCCAAAAAGCCTTTTACAATTTGTAAACCATCTGCAACCACTTGCTTGATTAGATTAATTCTTTCAACCTGTTGGTCGCTCAAATTTTCTTGATTATCGCTCAATAGCAACTGCACGATGGTGTAAACTTTGGCAAAAGGGGTTCTTAGATCGTGGGTAACTTTACCTAAGATATCATTATCATCATATTGCTGTATGATCCGGGATTCTTCGGCCTCTAAATCAGTTATGCTTTTGCTAGTTGATTTACTTTGAAATTCAGTAAGGTTGGCATTAATTTCATTATAGGCCACATTAAGTTTTCTGAATAGTGAATTCAATCGCTCATTGGCAAAATATAATTCACTTACATTGTCAAAAACCCATAATTCGCCTTCTTTTCCACCTATGTAGGCATTTTTACGAATTACCTTTAATACAGAATTTTCAAATTTCCATATCCAATCTTCACCAAAGCTAGACGGCAGAGCATTTAAACTTAGTAAATTATTACCTACCATTTCAACTTCTTCCTTGTTGGTGACTTTAACTTTTAGCTCCGCTAATTTTTCAGTAAAAAGTTCGGAAGGAATAGTTTTTTCATTTTTCTTTAAACCAAAGATTTCCAATGCCTCATTATTGAGCCATGTATCGCCATTCCTATTTTCTGTAAATACAATAGCTTGAGGTAGTCTATCTAGAATAGTTTCTAAACGTTGAGTTTTTGATTTTTCTTTCCGTTCATTGTTAATTAAGAGGATCAACTCCTTCAGCCGTTCCGAAATAACATCAAAGAACTTTTGGTCTTGAGTCGTTAAGTCAAATTTTTGCTGTGATGAAAATCCAACATATATTTTTTTATTATTAAGCTCAATGGGGAAAATCAAATGATGCTTAAAAAGAAGGAAGGGCTTCTTAATTTCTACTGTAAAAAAAGGATGCTGGCTATTGTCCTTCAGTTCATGATTAAATGGGATGCTTTCTTTTATTAGAGGATTTTCCAAATCCCATTTAAGACAGTTGTCCTTTTTGCTTTCTTCAACTACCCAATGTTCATCAGCACCAAACTCGTGGGTGATAAAGTTTAGCATATTGTTCAATGCTTTTATAGGTACACCATTGGCCTCCACCAAGGAACTTACGGTCATGATTTTTAAAAGAAGTTCACCTGGAAGTTCGGAAGATATTTCAGCAGTATGTTCTAATTTGTAACCCATAAAAACCACTAAGGAATTAAAATTATTTTGTTTCGTCCCTAAAAACAACTTAAATATACGCTAAAAATCACATCTTATCGAAAAAAATGGAGATGAATATTTTTTTTAAGGAGGAGGTTTTAGTAGTTCGAAGTCAATTTCTTTGAAAATGATAGGGGATGGGTTTATTTATGGATATTTCCCACTTAATATATCTGTGAGAAAAACTTGTTCTCTTTTAGCAGTTTTTTTTGCAAGAAAAACTTTCTGCTGCTGATCAAAATAAATTTTGTCGAATTGATTATTAATGAGATTAATTCCTTCTGCAGTTACTATTCTGTACGAAGCGTATTTCTCGACAGTAAGAAAATTTTCTCCAACTCTAATACTATCATAGGTAGGATAAGTAATAATCTTTCCATTAGTCTTTGCAACACCCCATTTAGTAGCTTTGCGTAATAAATAGAACCCTTTTTCCTTAAGGATTTCATCATATTCTGCCTCAATAATGAACTGTCCAGTAGAATCAATTACACCATATTTATTATTTATTTTTACAAAAGCTGTATTGTTTTCGAAATCTGAGACTTCTGAAAAATAGGGTTGAATTACCAAATCTTCTTGTCGATTGATAAATCCCCAGGAATTCCGGATTTTAATTGCCGAGCGTTCATTAAAAAATGGCCGAACCGTGTCATATCGATTAGCAATCCTCAAAATTCCATCTTGATTGATAAAGCCCCACTGACCATTCCGTTGTATCGCTAAATATTCATCATTAGAAAAAACAATGGTGTCATAATTATTAATTTTAAATAGTTCTTTACCTTCTTGATTTATAAGAATATGTTGTTTTTGATTCTTGAAAAGAATTCCATTTTCGCCATGGCCATTATACCTACCAGACCGAAAGTCAGTTTTGGCAGAGCCTGTCTGATCAATTAATCTAAATTGGTTGCTTACATTTTGTTCCACTCCAAATTGACCGTAAAAGTCATAGTATAATTTAGCCTCTTTTCTATCTATCCCATCAGAAATATACTCTCTTAAGTATTTGTCCACCATTTTATAGTTGGAGTCATCAATAGCTTCAATTGACAAATATAGGGGAGGAATCACCCATTCATTTTCTTGATCTATTACTCCGAATTGTCCTTTGAAATTTACAATGAAATGTTCGCCATTTTTCTTGATGGATTCATACATAGGTGGAATGATTTCGTTTAGATCTTCATTGAAAATCCCCCAGAAAGATTTGATTTTTAATTCGATTATTTCTTCCGAAAAATTGTATGATTGAGCTACAATTGATTTGCCGTTTCTATTAATGATTATGTTTTCAAATCCCTTAAAAGTCTTTTCTTTTGCCACAAAGAATTTTTTATTCCAGTGAACATCTCCTGTGAATTTCTGACTAATCAGTTGGTTGCTGCCTTTTGCAATGAACGTTTGAGTTGGCGTTTGGAGAATGTAATTTTCACCGAAAACATCTTTAATATCAGCTCGAAATCCCTGAAGATCTTTTTCGCTTTGAGTGTTATAGACCTGCGCAAAGGAGGAGGTGTTTTTGACAATTAAACTGTCATTAAGATAAAAGACTGAATCTGCTCTATATGTATTTATTTCTTTCCCATTAGTGTCATGGACGGTCCACTCATCTAATTGTGTAACATAGATATGTTTGCCATTATTCCATTCAATCTTTTTGTATTCTACAGGCAGCAAAATTTTTCCATCTTGACGAATCAACCCTTGTTTTCCGTTTTTGAATACAATAGCAACCCCATCCCGGAAAGTGGAAACACTATCTATATTCTTTAAAATGCTTTCTGGTTTGGGAGTCAATTTTATTAATTCCCTATCCCCATTTTCGTGGGTTAATGAGAAGTTGTTATATCCCAAGTAACTAATATGAAAATATTCAGAAGGTACAATAGACTTATCGTTGGAATTGATAATTCCGAAGTATATCTCTTGTTCTTTTTTTGTAGCGGTTATGAGAAAATCGCCTGCCGGATTAAGATTTCTATACTTAGATTTAATTTTAGTTTTCCCGTTCGACCTTATCAGACCGTAAAATAGTACTTTTGAATATTTACTCTTTTCGGAAATGATCAACAATTCTTTTCCAAAAGGCACAATGGAATTGTATTTTGGTTTTGATACCTCCTCAAAATCATTTGCCATCAGACCCCATAAGTCATTTTGTCGATACCCGATGATCTCAGTACTATTTCTTTTTTTTCCATCAGACCAACCAAAGTCCTGATACTTTGGATCCAGTAAGATACTGCCTGTTTGATTTTTCACCCCTTTCTTACCTTTTTTTGAAAATACTTCCAAAGTGCTATCTAGCGGAAAATTAGCATAAGCTTGTGCCTGACTGGCATAAGCAAACAAAGACCATGGGATTAAGAAAATATAGAGTAATTTTGTCATTCTATGACCTACTTAATTTTTGAGACTCCTGCACTAACATTTTAACTAGAGTTAAAAAATGATTTTTAGATCAAAAGTTTCGTTTCAACAAGTTTCAAAAATAGAAAAGTTAAAGCAGTCTGCATATTTTATGAAAGAAAAGAATGATTTTTTCGACCAGGTGTATCAAGTTGTCCGATTAATCCCAAAAGGAAGGGTAACTTCCTATGGTGCAATTGCTAAATACCTTGGGGCCGCAAAAAGTGCTAGAGTAGTGGGTTATGCAATGAATGCTTCACATTCAATGGAAGATATTCCGGCTCATAGAGTAGTTAATCGAAATGGTTTACTAAGTGGTAAAATGCATTTTGAAACTCCAGATGCTATGCAAAATTCCTTGGAAGGGGAAGGGATAACAGTTAAGAAAGATCAGATTCAAGATTTTAAAAAGGTTTTTTGGAATCCAATGGAAGAGTTGGATTTGTGATTTTGTTGAAAATAAGTTTGGAATATGTTTAGAGGAAGATATTATCTAGGTATTTATTTCTAATATCTCGATAGATATAAAAGTCTGAATCTATACTCGCAATTTGATGAATGCCCTTAACCTCTGAAACTAATATCAAACTTGCATCAGCCAAATCCATCGGAACATCATCATATTTTTTGGTCAATTCAGTAAGTCGATTGACATGCTCATGCTCCATTTCAAATATTTTCAGGCCACCTCTTTCTATCCATTCAAGAAAATTGGCTTGTGCTTTCGTACTAAAATTCAACATATGAGAAGTCTCCGTAATCACTGGCCAGGTAGTAAGGAGACCCCTGTCCAGTGATTTTAGAAATGAAATAGCCTTTAGATGATATTTATCGCCTCTATCGAAAAGTGCGATAAGCGGGCCTGCATCAATGAGAATGTTTTTCATTCAGCATCTTTTTTAAGCGTTCTTTATAAGTTGTAGAGCGATCAGTATCATTGCTTGATGCCGAACCAAATAAATCTTGACCAGATTCATAGGCAGAGACATCTGAATTTTTAGTCAAGTATTGGGCAAGGGCTTCTTTCACAACCTGAGATTTAGAAAGCCCATGTTGTAAGCAATATTCTGTCAATTTTTTTTCTTCGGATGTTGTTAACCTTGTTGTAAGCATCGCTCATTCTTTTTAGTATTACAAATGTAATACCATGATGTCGAATTTTCAAAA
Organism: uncultured Marivirga sp.; assembly: GCF_963974845.1. Lineage (NCBI taxonomy): Bacteria > Pseudomonadati > Bacteroidota > Cytophagia > Cytophagales > Marivirgaceae > Marivirga > uncultured Marivirga sp. The sequence goes on along the minus strand of NZ_CAXBEQ010000008.1, from coordinate 72,406 downwards.
AATTCTTACTCTTTTTTGATTAAAAACAAGCCTAGAAAAGTCAGTAATCCATTGACTACCAATATCTCAAATCCAAATCGGTAGCCAAAGAACCATGCTTCAGAATTGTCATTGATGATATATGATACCAAGGGGGAAAGGATTGCTACAATGGGAACCCATTTGTCCTTTAACTGATATTTGGTGATCAGCCCGAAGGTGAATAAGCCTAGAATCGGGCCGTAGGTATAACCTGCTGCTTTGAAAACAGCTGTTATCACACTTTGGTCGTTGATAGCTTTGAATGCTATGATAACCAGAAACAGAATCGCTGAGAAAACTAAGTGCACTCTTATTCTGATTTTCTTGGAAATAGGCTTGTCCTCTTGGCCTAGACCAAGAAAATCAACACAGAAGGAGGTGGTTAAAGCAGTTAGTGCTGAATCGGCACTCGAATAGGCAGCAGCAATTATTCCCAGTAGAAAAACTACCCCTGCTATTAATGGAAAATGTTCCAAAGCAAGCATCGGATATAAATCATCAGTTCTTGCAGGAATGGCAATATTCATTTCTCCCGCATAAATGTAAAGCAGAGCGCCCATGCTTAAAAACATGAAATTAACGATGACGAGCACTACGCAAAACCAAAACATATTCTTTTGAGCATCTTTTAAAGAACGACAGGTCAAGTTTTTTTGCATCATATCCTGATCTAAACCGGTCATTACAATCGCGATAAAAGCCCCACTGATAAATTGCTTAAAGAAGTTCTGACCACTTTGCCAGTTCCAAACAAATATTTCGGAATAGCCTGATGATGAAACTTTATCACTTAGCTGCAGCCAGGTCATATCCAATGCATCTTTCATTAAATATATGCTGATTGCTACTGCAGAAATCATAAAAAGAGTCTGTAAAGTATCTGTCCAAACAATTGTTTTTATGCCCCCTCGGAAAGTATATAACCAAATTAAAGCAATGGTAATAGCTACTGTGACTGAAAAAGGCCATCCATATGCATCGAAAATAGCTATTTGTAAAACACCCGCCACGAGAAAGAGTCTAAAGGAGGAGCCTACAATTCGTGAAAGTAAAAAGAAAAATGCACCACTTTTATAGGAATACGTACCGAATCGCTGTTCTAAATAAGTATAAATGCTAATAAGATTTAAGCGATAATAGAGGGGAAGCAACACTGTAGCAATCACCAAATAGCCCACTAAATAACCTAAGACAACTTGAAAATATGCGAAAGCCGTATTTCCAACTTCTCCAGGAACACTAATAAAAGTAACTCCGGAAAGCGAGGCACCTATCATTCCAAAAGCCACCAAATACCATGGAGACTGCCTGTTGGCCGTAAAGAAAGTTAGATTATCATTTTCCCGAGATGTAAAATAGGAAATACCCATTAAAACGATAAAATAGATGGATATGACACTAATAACAAGTATTGGACTCATATATTGATTTTATGATCTGATTAGGAAGAAGAACGACTTCAATGAGTAAATTTATTAAAGTTAAATGAGCTATTATGCTTTTTCCGCAATTGCTTTTTACAAGAAATTCCAAGTTGCTGATTTTTTTGTAAATTTGCATGCGAAAATTGCTTATTTGTAACATTAGGCTATCTTAAAAGTTATTGAGACTGTAATGAACAACTTTAATATTTTTTATCAATATCAAGAAGATACTAGAGAGGAGATCCTAGAATCTGTCTCTGATGAGGAGGTCAATGATTTGATTGTTTATAATGACGATATCAATACCTTTGACCATGTAATTAACACCTTGATAAAAGTTTGTAAGCACTCTCCTGAGCAAGCCGAACAATGTACATTATTAGTGCATTACAAAGGGAAATGTGCGGTGAAAAAAGGTTCATTTGTCGACTTAATACCCTACAGGCAAGGTATTGTCGATGCAGGCATTAATGCGGAGATAGAATAATATGGAGTTTTCCTCAAAATTAATTGAGTCAGCGGTTAATGAATTTTCCAAACTTCCTGGTATTGGAAAGAAAACTGCACTAAGATTAGTCCTTCATTTACTAAAGCAAGAAAAAGACTTCACAACAGATATTGCGCAATCCCTTGTAGAGATGCGTCAAAACATCAAATATTGTAAAAAATGCCATAATATTTCAGATGAGGAGCTTTGCAATATTTGTAAAAGTCACAAGCGAGATGCTTCAATCATTTGCCTGGTAGAAGATACTCGTGATGTGCTGGCTATCGAAAATACCTCTCAATATAACGGGCTCTATCATGTTTTGGGAGGTATTATCTCTCCAATCGAGGGGATTGGACCCGAGGATTTGACCATCGACAGTTTGATGGAAAGGGTTTCAGCCTCGAATTCAGAGGTAAAAGAAATAATTTTCGGACTTTCACCCACGATGGAAGGAGATACCACTGCTTTTTACATTAGTAAAAAAGTAAAGCCCTTCGGGATTAAAACTAGTACAATCGCCAGGGGAATTCCTATTGGTGGTGAATTAGAATATGCCGATGAAATTACTTTGGGCAGAAGTATTGTAAGCAGGACTGCTTATGAATAGCAGTCATTCCTTAGCACTTAACGAACAAAAAAGTAAATAGCCTCTATTTTAAGAAACTAAGACTGGTAAATTCTTTTCTGTCATCTATCAGATAATCAGTTACTTAATAATATTTTGTCGGTTCTGGCATAATACTTGGTAATATGATCATAACACCAAACAATTAATGTTATGAAGAAGCACATTTTACTTCCGTTTGTTTTAGTATTGGGATTCTTATTTTTCGCTAATTCAGCAAAATCTCAAAATTTTCAAATAGTGGCTTCTTTTGGTACAGCACACAATTGGGCAGTTCCAAATGCAGTACTTTATGAAATTGATTATTACTATCCTTTTCATCAGATTGTACACATCAATCGGGAGAGAAGAGGAAGAAACCTTTTCTACAATGTATTATTGGAAAGGAGAGGTCAGTTCGTAGAATTGTATTTTGGCAGATATGCCATGATCTTGGATATCAATTATTATCATAATTACCCACTTGCTCAGCATATTTGTAGTGCGCATTGTGGATATCATGGAAACTTTTACAGAACTCATCAGGTAGTTTGTAATCATAGAAGCCACGGCCATGCACGGCATAATGGGCATAACCATATTGCCTATAGAAGTGGAAGAAATTATAATACATATGCGGCTAAAAATAGTGCAGGCAATAGAAATGTAAGAGCTAATTATGCTTATAATAATTCCAGGAAAGAAGTGATTAGAAGTTCTAATTCTAGAAATTCTGCTAATAGAAATACTGTAAACAGGAGTTCTAGTCCAAGAATAAATAATGGTTGGAAGAGAGAAAATTCCAATGCCAGCGTGATTGAGAGATCAAGCAGAGGAAACTCTAATTCGCGAGTTGATAATAATACCAGAAAACCAAGCAGTTCAGTTAGGAGTAATTCTAACAGAGAGAATAGTTCAAGCAGAAATTCGAGCAGCAGAAATTCTTCTAATTCAAGATCAGGAAATTAAAATTAAATGAAAGTGCAACATGGTAGGGATCTGTGTTGCATTTTTATTTTTGAATATCTGCTGATTTGAAGCTATTAAGTTCTGGATATTTAGATTCTAGCTGACTCCTGAAATTGACTAAAGCTTCCAGAACTAAAGAAGTGGTGACAGCATCCGACTTCCAGTGCAGTACATGCCTGACTAAAGTTCCACCTGAGAAGAACACTCCTCCTTCCCAAAACACTTCATTTTCATTTTCTATGGCATTTGAGAAAATATATTCAATACCAGAAATAATAGCTTCTTCTGATTTTTCAGATTCGATACCAGATATATTCAAAAGGCTATTTACGGCTAAAATAGTGGAGTGTAGTTGATCTTCTTTATTAATGATATCTCGTGACACCCATTTATTTTCTTCAAAGTATTTATTTAGAACAAAAGACTCAATTAATTCACAGCTCTTATGTAATTCACCAACCCCATTTTTATAAGCTTTAGACACATAATATGGAATGTGGTATCGATTAGGATAATAGGTAGCGGCATAATTATAATTTCTATCTTTAATATCCCCTTCAATAAAATCAATAGCTTCTTCTTGCGCTTTACTTTTTTGATTATTATAAACACTAAAAACACTTAGCACATTAGCATTTACCACTGGGTCTAAGTCATTGCTTCCGTAAGGTATGTAAGCTTGATAGGCGTGTGGAAACATTTTACTAAATGGAAGGAAGAATGTCGAAAGATGAAAGAATTCCTGAACGAGATTCCATCTGTTTGCAGATTCAAATTCGTCTCCAAACCAAGTAAGATAAGCACCGCTTTCAGGGCCTTGACCTTGCCAGAAATTATACCATAATCTGTTCCTCCGGTCGGAATCAGTGTAGCCATCAAATATTTTATGGATGTTATTTAAGCTATCTGGGATTTGATTGTTTTTTATTTTGTTCCTTAAATTAATGGCCATTAAACCAGCAGCCGTGTCGTCCGCATCATTGGTTACATTGGCAGCTTTGAGCATAAATTTAGTCTTAAGGGGAAAGTTGTTAGGTCTTCTTACCAGTTGATCTGTATCTTTTTCAAACCATCGATGGGGCTTGGTTGGAGGTAATAAGTTCCAGAAATTAAAAGTTCCGTCTGATTGGTACTCCATAATCCTATCGAAAGCCAAATCGAGCATCGGCAGCATTTCGCTGTACTCAGGATATTCTAAATAAATGTTAGCCAGAATATTATGAATGGTGGAAACCGAAAAGCAATTAGAGTCATAATAACTATTTTCTCCTCCTAGTAATGGAAACCAAAAATTCATGCTCATCTGGCTTTCCCATTCTCCTTTAAATTTAAAAATAGAGTCATTTTCTTTTTGTTGCGCGGCTTTCAAATATGCAAGCCCTTTATTGATATGCAAAAGGCTATTGGAATATAATTCCTCAGCATGTGCTTGGTTTTGGATTTGAGAAAATGAATAATACCATCCAAAAATCAATGAAATAAGAATGAGTTGAAATTTCATATCAGAAATAAACGGCAAATTTCTGGAAAGTTATATTCTTATTATTCATCTGAATTTAAAGCATAAAAAAAATGCCAGCATTTCAACTGGCATTTTTAAATTGTAAATATCTTTTTTGTCAATCTAACTTCACAGCTTTAACTTGATTGGCCTGCACCAAATCATTAAATGCTGAGACGTCTTTATCTAATATTACCTCTAAGGCCTCCAAGTGCTTGTCAATTCTGGCTGTGACCTCTTTACTAAATTCGATAGCTGATTCTGTTGGTCTATTATCGCCCATTCCCATTAAACTATTTAAGTGTCCCAATTTGTTATTTAGTCTGATTGGGTAATTTAATGGATCCTGCCCGCTTCTGTTTTTAGTTTGATACAAAGACTCTTCTATTTCCTTCATTTCGTCCAAAATGCTTTTCCCCATATTTTTAATGGTATCGGCTTCGGCTTTCTTAATCACATCCTCAATTTGAGTTCTTGCTTTTCGGATATCTTTTATGGCTAAGTTCGTTTCTGAAAGTTTTGTGATCACTTCAGTTTGGAAATCAAACTGGGCTTTTAGATCATCTAGAGTAGCACTTGATCTAGGGTCTTTCACGATTTCAAATTCTTGGGTCTGTATTTCTCCATTCAAAGAAAGTTCTACATCGTATTTCCCTGGCAAGGCTGTTGGTCCGCTAGTTGATGACCACCACAAGATCATCCCATCGAAATCTTCGGCATCAGGATATCGCATGTTCCAGATCAATTGATTGCTACCCGGTTCAACTGTTAGTTTTTCTTCTTTGGCTTTCTTATCAGGATGAGTACTAAAGGTGGAAATCACTTTTCCTGATTTCTCTTTGAAATGAATTTTCACAGTGTCTGCTGCACTCGTGTCCTTTAAATGGAAATAGGTAATCACTCCTGAAGGCATATTTTTACCTGCAGTTTTAGATTCATAACTTCTTCCTCCAATCCGGTATGTTTTCTTGGGTTGGAATAAGTAAAAATCATTTTGTTTTACCTCATCACTTAATTGATGCATGACTGTCAAGTCATCAATTAACCAAAACCCCCTACCTTGAGTGGCGGCAATTAAATGATTGTCTTTAATAGTTAAATCAGTAATTGGAACAATTGGTAAGTTTAATTGGAAATCTTTCCAACTAGCCCCATCATCAAATGAAATATACATTTTGGTTTCTGTTCCCGCGTAAAGCAAGCCTTTTTTCTCAGGATCTGCACGAACCACCCTTGTGAAATGGTCATTTTGGATCCCGTTTACAATTTTTGTCCAGCTTTTCCCATAATCTTTGGTTTTATATAAATAAGGTTGGTAATCTCCGTTTTTGTAGGAAGTTGCGGCAATATAGGCCCCACCATTGGTGAATGGATCTGCTTCAATGCTATTGATCATAATCCACTCAGGCATATTTTTAGGTGTAACATTTTCCCAATTCTCACCCCCATCTTTGCTGACATGAACTAAGCCATCATCAGATCCTGTCCATAATAGACCTTCCTCATAAGGAGATTCAATGGCTGCGAATATAGTGCAGTAATATTCAACACTGGTATTATCTTTTGTGATAGGTCCACCAGAAGGACCTAATTTGCTTGGGTCATTTCTTGTTAAATCCGGACTGATGGTTTCCCACTGATGACCTTCATTGGTGGTAACATGTAAATGGTTGGAAGCAGTATATAATTTATTGGGATCATGGGGAGAAGTAAAAATCGGGAAATTCCATTGAAAACGATATTTCATTTCTTCTGCACCATGCCCCATCGGATTATCAGGCCAAACGTTAATGGCTCTGATTTCCTCTGAGTTATGATTGTATCGAGTTAAAAAACCATCATAGCTCCCGCCATAAACAATATCATTATTTTTTTCATCAATCGCCAAATGGGCACTTTCACCACCAGCTGTCGATTCCCAATCTTGCTCCCCAATTACAGAGCCCGTAGTTCTATGCGCTATTCTTACCGTAGAATTATCTTGCTGAGCTCCATATATTCTGAAAGGGAAATGATTATCAGTAGTTACTCGGTAAAATTGGGCTGTGTTTTGGTTCATATAGGTGCTCCAGTTTTCTCCACCGTCAAAACTCACTTGAGCACCCCCATCATCCGCCATGATCATCCTTTGATTGTCATTTGGATCTATCCATAAATCATGATGATCTCCATGTGGGGCGCGATGTGAAGTAAAAGTTTTCCCTCCATCTTTTGATTGATGATAACTTACATTAACTACATATACCATATCTTCATCTTGGGTGTCAGCATAAATTCTAGTATAGTACCAAGCTCTCTGTCTTAGTGATCTGTCATCATTAGTTTTTTGCCAAGTTTCACCTGCATCATCGGATCGGAACACCCCACCGTTTTCATTTTCAATTATTGCCCATAATCGATTAGAGTTTTTGGGAGAAACTGTAATGCCTGAAATTCCCCAAACACCTTTTGGTAATCCCTTATTCACTGATAATTTTACCCAATTTTCCCCACTATCAGTAGATTTCCATATATCTGATCCAGGTCCGCCACTGGAGAAATTAGATGGGCTTCTACGAACATTCCAAGTGGAGGCGTACATAATTCTAGGATTGTTAGGGTCTAGAATAAGATCGACTGCTCCAGCTCTTTTATTGGCGAATAATTTTCTTTGCCAGGTTTTGCCCCCATCGGTTGACTTATAAACCCCTCTTTCTTCTGAATCCTTAAAAATATCACCCATTACGGCCACATATAATATATCAGGGTTTTGAGGGTGAATTCTAATTCTGCTTATGTGACGACTGTTATCAAGGCCAATATGCTCCCAGTTTTTACCAGCATCAACTGATTTATACATTCCGTAGCCATAAGACATATTTCCACGTAGAGTTTTTTCACCACCGCCAACATAAATCACATTTGGATCACTTTCTGCTACTGCAACAGCTCCAATTGATCCTCCAAAATGACCGTCAGATATACTTTCCCAAGTACTTCCACCATCTTTGGTGCGCCAAACCCCGCCACCAGTTGCACCCATATAGAATAAATTAGGCTGATCTGCTACACCAGTTACAGCGGCAGACCTACCCCCTCTAAATGGGCCGATACCTCGCCATTCTAAAGCGTCATAAAGCTTTTCGTCATAAGATTTTGTGTCCTGAGCTTTTCTTTTTTGAGCTTCCATGCCATATGGAAGCGTCAAGAAAATAGCTAAGATAAGATAATATAGTCTCTTCATAGTATTTTGATTTTATGTTGGAATATACCAATGCTTTAATCTAAATCCGAAAATATTTTTATGAATGGTAGCGATAGGTGGAATTTATTAAAATTTCAAATTCTCCTTGCTTTGTCAAGTTTCTATGTTCTAGAATTGTCCTTGACTAATTAGATGAATCTTCATAATAGATCCTTCCGCCCGCATTTGTACCGGCTTGCTCAGGCAAGTCCACACAAATGAAATACAGAGAATTCGTAGCAGTAAAGCTGAGAATGCTTTCAATACAATTCAGTTATATCTTTCTATCTTCGGTAACGATTGTGGAGACACAATCGTGGGCACACTGGTTCTTGCGTTTGTATTTGTCTGAGCAGACAGATCTCTACAAAACTGCCTCGTCTGCTCGTTTTTTTCCTTCTCTGTTCAAACATGTCTCCACAAATAGCTGCCCTTCTGCCCTGCCTTTGAGTCTCTCTTCGAAGGCAGGTGCAATCGAGGGTGTGGTGTTCGCCCTCAATTTTTTTTCTTCTTTTCTCCCGCTAAAAGTTTGTGGAATTTCCAGGCTCTTTGCTTTTTAAACATTAAAAGTATCAGGCTTCCCTATTCCTTATTAGATGTGTTTTTTCGGTATTCGGAAATACTTAAAAGCATAATTCTTTAGGTCTCATTAGGTTTGTTTTCGACCTTAATAATATTGCCAGTCCCTTTTTTTTTGAGTGAAAGTGACATTGGGAAAATTGAGATAGAATTTTGGAAATCAAAGGGGGGGGGTGTTTAAGGTCATTTACTCAAGTTTAATTTGAAAATCATTAAACATTGGATTTATTTGGTACTATCTTCCTATATAAAATAGTATAATTCCAATATCAGCTCAGTTCTAGGTAATAATTTATTAACAATAAGGGTGGTAAACATTGTAATTTGCTGATATACAAAAGTATAGGATAGGGAAATGTAATATTGATGTACCTATATATAGGTATTTGCAACTATTTTCGACAAAAAAAATTGTGTTAGTTGAAATATTTATTAATTTAGTGCAAAATCATTCAAAAATAATAATAAAAATAAATGTTTAATTAAATTAAAACAATGACTATGAGAAAACAATTGATGCTTTTATCTGCATTGCTATTGCTTTCATGTCCTATTTTCGCTCAGGATGAAAGTTCTGAGGAAGAAGGTAGTTCGGGAGGAATGGCTGGGGCAGGAGATCTCCTCTTTGAGGTGACCGGAACTCCCTTTGACGGGAGTAGCTTATTGAACTTTTCTGAGTTTAGGGCACGCTATTTTATTACAGAAGAAATGGCGGTTCGCTTAGGAATGGATATGGATTTGAACAATAATCAGCAAACACCTGATGTAGTGATCAATGATAGCGAGTGGAACCTAATGCCAGGTTTTGAATATCATTTTATAAATGAAGGCTCATTTCGCTCATATGCGGCTGGTGATTTAATGATTGGTCAGCGAATTGCAAGTCGAAAATCAAGTACTGGGCCAACGGTACTGGGCGCTACTTCAGTACCCAATAATCCGGCTTCATTTGTAGGAGGTCGAGGCTACACCCAATTTGGTGGTAGAGTATCAATAGGAGCAGAATATTTCTTTGGTGAGCGCTTTTATGTTGGAGGCGAAATAGGCTTTCAATATGTTCGTAGAAATAATAAAGAGGTATTTGTGGATGGAGAAAGCTTTCAAGCGCCAACCTCTACTAGCTTTGGCTATTTAAACACTACGAATGTGCTCAAAATTGGATTTAGATTTTTAACATTTTAAAACGAAAATAGATAAATACAATGGAAAATATAATACTACAAAAAACACGCTACCTCAAAGCACTGATGCTTACGATGCTCGTAGGCCTTTTTGCGTTTGAGGGGAGTGCGCAAAGTTTTACAAGCTCAAGTGTACCTGCAGGTCCTTATTATGCAGGAGCAGCTGTAACTGTAAGTTATGAAGCTACCGGTTTCCCAGGTAGTACTCGATTTATCCTTTGGGATGATACAGATAATAATGATGATATTGATGCTGATGAAGCTATACTTGGTATGTCAACAGTTCAAGATGCCTCTGAAGACATAGATTTTAATTGGCCAGGTGACAATGTGCAATTGAAGTTAGGTGGATTCTCTGGTAATGTTGTAGAGGGTGAAATTATAAGCTTTACAAATGCTGATGTCACTACATTAGGTACTACTAGCGGAGGCACTTTTAAATTCTTTAGTCAGTCTAGTAAAAGAAGTTTGACAACAAATCAAATTGATTTAGATACTTCTGATCCTGTAACATTATCTTTTAATTTAGGTGATTTCGGATTTGATGCGACTAATCCAATTGAGGTTGTTTTTTCAACAAATAACTTCTCTACTGAAACTGCTTTAACAGAAGATAATTCAGGATTAACTGAATTTGAGAATGGAGGAAATCTAGAATTTACCCTACCAAGTGGTGCGAAAACTGCAACTACAAAATTTAGAATCCAGCAAACAGGAACAATTGATTACGGTACTTCTCAAGTTTGGTCTGTAGATATTACGACCTTAGAAGTTGAAATTGGTGAAACATACAATTTAATTACTCCTCCTGGATTAGAGGTTGATCAATTTATCAACATAACTACTCCGCAACTGGTTATAACTGATATTTTAAATGATGATGTTATATCATTTGGAAATGCATATGCTGGCGAAGATTTAACTATCGAAGCCACCTTATTAAACGCAGATTTAACTGCCTTAAGTTTTGCAGCTACAATTACTAATACAGATAATGGTGAAACATATCTGTTAGATGCTGGTGCTGGAGATATTACCATAGATAATACTGCGGGCGTTAAAACTATCGTCCTAGACGGTACAATTCCAACTGATATTACTTACTATAATGCAGGAAATGGTTGGGACGTTGATTTATATGCCTACAACGGAAGTGAACTTTTATTAGGAACTTCAGCATTTTATGATTTCACAGGTGGTTTACCAATGGACTTTGAGCAAGTTGGTGGTACACAAAATGGTGTAGATGGATTAGTGTTTGATGAAGCTGGAGAAAGAAGTTTGACTACCATACCTTATAATATTTCTAGTACAGATGGAGTCTTGACTTTTAATGCTGCTAGAAAAGATGATGTATTAAGTCCTCCAGGAACAAACTTAATTGTTGAGTATTCAACTGATGGCGAAACATACACGGAATTGGTAAGTTTGAGTTTAAATTCATTGACTGCAACTGGATTAACTGAGGTGGTATTTGATACATGGCCAGCTGGTGTGGTATCTTCAACAACTCAATTCAGATTTAGACAAGAATCAAATAATGGTTCAAATTTAGATGCCTTTATTATTGAAGATTTGTTAATTGAAAATGAGACAAATGTTATTGCTGGTAATGTTGTTGATAGATCTAATGCAGACGCAAGTTATACCATCTTGAGTCCAAATATTACTTTGGATAATTTTGTTGTGGGTGGTGATGGTTTAGCTTTCCCTATGGAACAACTTGATTTAACTTACACAATCAATGAAGGAGCATTTCCTGCAAATACTGAAGCAACAGCATATATTCAAAGAGTGGGAGATCCTGATTTTGACGTCAAGGTTGGAACTACATCTGATGTTGCAGGCGAAACAATTACGATTACTGTACCTCCATTTGAAGCAGGAGATTATACAGTATATTTCAGTACTTTAAATGGTCAAAATTATTTTAGTACTACTTTATCAATCTTCGATTTAGGATTAGACATTACAAGTATTGATTACAATGATCCGGTGTTGGTAGCAGAGGACGAATTTACTTATCCTGGTTCAGCTATAACAGTCAATTACACTTTACAAGGAACTCCAGGAACTGGAGCTGAATTAATGGTTAGTGTTTATGATAACAATCCGGATGTTGATGATTGGGTAATGATTGGCTCAACGACAACTCTAGATGGTGCAGTTACTGCCACTTTACCTACAGGCATAGACTATGATGCCAACCCTGATGTAAGATTAAGTATTGGTACTAGTGGGACTTACGATAATTTCTTTTTCGAAACTATTGTATCGGAAGAATTTGAAGGGGACCCTTTGCCAGCTTCAATTTTTGAATCTTCAACTGGTACATCCAATAACTTCCCAAGCAAGCCAGACAGCTTTACTGGCTCGGGAGTGAGATCTGCTACTACTGTTCCATTTGATTTTTCATATGGTGGTGAGGTAGATATTGAGATTGATGAAGATAATGGGAATCATTTAGGAACATATGATGTCAAACTACAAGGTTCAATTGATGGAACTAATTGGGAAGATTTAGATGAAGAAGGAGTTGGTGCAGGTAGTATTGTAACATTGTTTGCAGATGTACCTAATTCTTTATGGTCTGCTAACACCCAATTTAGAATTATTTATAATGAGGATGAGGCATTTGGAGTAAATGAAAATGTTATTCAAATCAATGAAGTTATTATTGAAACACCTGAGTTCATGGAAGCTTCCTTTGATGACGAGCCCTTTAATTTAATCATTCCTTCTTTATCAGTTAGTGATTATGACAAAACTGCTTTTGCAATGGGTGAAGAAGTGAGCATCAATTATAATGCTGTTGGTTTCCCTGCAAGTACAGAGTATGCTGCTGTGGTAGAACAAGGTGGAGAATTCTATGTGGCAGGAACTTCTGCTGATGAAGATGCTGGAACTATCACTGCAATTATGCCTATTGCTTTTGAAAACCCAATGAACAATTATGATTTACGAATTGTGCCATTTGAACCAGCAACTGCAGGTGGTGATTATAAGCAAGGTGAAACAATTCTTATTGATAATGAAGAGGATTTCTTAATTATAAATGGACAAGATCCAGGATCAGCTAATAATTATAATGTTTTTGATTTCGATCAAGCTGGAGATAGAGAATTGCTTACTAAAGCCTATGATTTATCAAATACTGCTTCAGCAACATTAAATTTTAATTTTAACACTTGGTTCGGATATGGTAGTTTTGCCGTTAATGCAAACAAAAATACTGTTCCAAGATTAGAGATTTCAACTGATGGTGGAGCTACTTTCCAAGTAGTACCTGTTTACGAATTAGAAGACGGGGAGGATCAAATCTATGATGATGGCTTATTGTATTTAGCACAAGGTTATGGAGTAGAATTGCCTGCTGCTGCCTTGACAGAAGCTACACATTTTAGATTCTCTCAACCACTGAATTTGGGTGCTGATGCTAATCGTTGGAGTGTTGACAATATTTCATTGACATTGAATGACGATAATAGATTACCTGATTTCCAGTTTAATGATAATATCAATGGTAATAATCCTGTCACAATAACCATTACTGCTCCTGATTTAAGTGGCTATGCATGGATGCAAGCTGATTTGGATGATGCTGTATTTAATGGTGAAACATTTGATTATTCATGGGATTTAGCAGAAGGATTTAATGCTGCTGATGTAGATGCATTCCCTGCTGGAACTAATTTTACCTTCTATTTAGAAGAAAGTGGTGATTATGTATTGAATCCGGAAACGGGAATGCCTTACGTAGTAGGAACTACAACATCCTTAGGTTCATTTGAAGCAGAAGTGCCATTCTTTGTAGTTAATGGAAATTACAATGTGAGATTGTCAGCTTCTATCGAAATAGAGGGCGAAAATGGTCCTGAAGACTATTACTTCTATGGCGATGAAGAGACAGGGACTGATGTTGGAGACTTAGATGTGTTCTTGAGAGCAGCTAAATTGGTTTATCAAGGAGATGAAAATGCAAATATCTATGCTGGACAAGATGTAGAATTTGCTATTCAACTTGAGAACGATGAAACAAATAATGCACCAACTGCTGATCTATTCGCTAATTTATTGTTAGAAACTAATGAAGGCGATTACTTACTAGCAGCTCAGCAAGGTTTAGGCAACATTATGGCAACTTTACCTACTTGGTTTAATGGAAATGCAAACTTTAAGCTTCAGCTAACAGAAAACGAAGCAGTAGGTGATGTGGGGACAATCATCAATGATTCTGAATTAGAAAATTTAGAGGCGAATGTTAGTAATTTCACTTCCGAATTGTTTTCTGATTATGTAGAAGCAGAGATGAATGGAACTGCCCAAATGGTGCAAACTCGTAAGTTCAGTAAGGAAGAGTTCAGCGACATCTGGGATATTGAATGGGATTACAATTTTTCTAATATAACTGGAACTACCAATGTGAAATTTCAGTACTCTATTGACGATGGAGAAAGCTGGAGTACCTTAGAAAACAATAACTATAGTGATGGTTTTTATAATGAGGTTTACAGTGGATTATTGTCCGTAGGCGTTCAAAATGTAATGGAACAGAATGGTTTCATTTTAAGATGGATTCAAGAATCTCCAGAAGGAGAGTTTAATGTGGATGATCTTGATATTAACTTTTCTGGTCAGTCTTTTGATGATACTAATCTAGAGGTATATCCAGCTAATTTCACTATTGGAAACGCTACAAAATCAGATATTGATTTTGATAACACTTCTGGTAGAAGACTAGTGACCACTAGAACTTTTACAGTGGAAGAATTGGAGAATACGACTTCATTCGGTTTTGATTTAAGTTTTGATCAATTGCCTGGAGATTTGACAGCTGATCAATATGTGATCTTTGAGTATTCTACTGATGGCGGTGCTACCTATACTGAAATGCAGCAATATCCTGAAATGGATGCTGACATGACGCTAGTAGGTGAACGTTTCTTATATGCAGTTTCAACTGATATGAAAGAGAACGGTGTTAAATTCAGATGGAGACAAGAAGAAAATAAAGGAAATGTCACTTTAGACAACTTATCATTCTTGTTTGGTGAAACAATTCCATTTGATTATATCAACGCTAGCGAGTTTATCAATCAGCAAGCTTTCTTAATAACTTCTATCCCATCTGAAGCATGTATCTCTGATGAGATTACAGTTTCGTATGAGATCAGAGGTAGATTAGGTGAGAATGATTTCATCAAAATTTCATATTCAGATGCATTCGGTTCATCTAATGAACTTTCACCTGAATTTATGGCTGATGGAACAACAGGCGATTTTGTATTTGAACTTCCTTCAGATGCTGTGAATGCTGGTGTAAACAATCAAATGCTTAAGTTTGAACTTGAAGGGAATGTAGAAACTCAGAATGCTGGATCATTCATTCAAATAAATGGTACGGAAACTGAGGAATCTACCGAAATTGTCGCTCCTCTAAATACGGAAGCATCATTTACAGTCAATGATCCATTGGCATGTGAAACTGAGGATACGATGGTAGAATTGGATAATGCTGATTTACAGGATTATTTCATGTACGAGATTCTTGATGCAGCTGATGGTACTGTTTTGGGTAGCTTAACGAGAGACCCTGAAATGCCGGAAAATATGATCAATATTGGTCAAATCACTGCAACAACTGACTTAGAGCTAAGAGTTACAGCTCAGTCTTCTGCAGGAACGGTTTGTAATACATTGATTACTGATGAAGAAACAGTTGAGGTTTTACAGAATTTCGAATTGTATTCTTACGCAAATCCAGACCAGAACTGGAAATTGGTAGAAACTGGCGCTAGTTTAAATTCTTGTAATGCAGCTGGTGAAATTCAGTTAAGTGTAAGAAGGTTATTAGAAAATGGAAGCACAACTGCTGGCGGTACTACATTAGTTGAATGGTTTAGAGATGACTTGAATAATCAAGTTGCAATCAATACAACTTCAATAAATGATACTGACATGGAATTGTCAGGTGAGTATTTCGCTAGAGTTACTACTCAAAGTTGTGTTTATACAACGGAGAGAATCCAAATTAATTTAGAGCCAACTCCTGACCAACCAACAGTGACGGTTGTAAGTGGTGATTTAGCTGCTTGTACTTCTGCAGATCCTGTAGTATTAGAAGCGCCTGAAGGATTTGAATACTACCTATGGAGTAACGGTAAAACGTCTAGATCAATTTCAGTTGAGGATCAAGGTTCTTACTCTGTACAAGTTTCTAACTTGCCGTTTGGAATAGGATGTACAAGTCCTTCTTCATCAGCAGTAGATGTTGATCGTTATGAAGTTCCAGAAATTTCTCTTCGAAATGATATCACCAATGAAATAATTGGTGCAGGCGAAGAAATCTTGGCTTGTGGAAATGTAAATATTGAATTACTTGAGGATGGTTCAAATGATAATGATGGAGTTGTTCAAGTCTTGAAAGACGGAGCAGACTATGCTGTAATGGAACCGGGTACTGAAGACTTCAATATTGACGAGTCTGGTACTTATTCATTTGTGTGGAATTTTGATGCTATTAATGTAACAGAATGTTCTGCAACATCCGTTGATTTTGTGGTAACAATCGTTGAAGCTCCAACTGCTTCACCAGCACTGACAGCGACTGGAGATTTGACTTTCTGTGAAGGTCAAGGAACAGTAGTTTTAACTGCTGCTGAAGGCTTTGAATACTACAGATGGAGAAGAAACGGTGGTACAATCACTAATTCAAACCAAGGTCAAACAAATTCTAATGAGTTAGAAGTTTCTACTGGAGGTACTTATACAGTTGAAGTAGGAAATGCAGCTGGTTGTTGGTCACCAGAGTCAAATGCGATTGCAGTTAATGTGATTGCTGAGCCGAATCTTCCTAATGGATTTTTCCAAGTAAATACTACTTGTGGAGAAGGCGCTGCCGAATTTAATATCACTAACAATAATAATGGTGGTTCGGCAATGATCTATCAATTGTATAATGGTGAAACTGGAGAGGCTTCAGGTAATCCTGTTACAGTTCAGTCTGGTCAATCAGGGTCAATCTTTACGGATGTGTTAACAGAAGATGGTATTCCATTCTATGTTGAAGTAATGTATGCAGATGGAACTGGATGTTCGTTTGTTGATCCAGCAATCACTACAGATGCTACTGTCAGAACAATTACCTTGGAAGTTCAAGGAGCGTTGCTTTCTGCGGAATATCCTACTGGAGGAGTTAGTGATATTAGATGGTTGAGAGACGGTGTATTGTTAACCAATGCAGATGATTCAGAAATAACTATTTCTGATGCAGCAGAATATGTAGTAGAAGTGGAGTATAATGACGGATGTATTATCTCTGCCAGCTCTGCAGATATTGCTGGTAAAGTATTGGGCAATAATGATGCGATGGCCATGAAAGTGGTATCTTATCCTAACCCTGCACAAGCAGATGTTACTTTAAATGTAAATAGCCAGTATATGGGTAGACATGAAGTAATCATCACTTCAATGACAGGTCAGGTAATGATGCAGTCTAGCTTTGAGAAATCAAGCTTTGAGGCTGAACACGCTATGGATGTTGCGAACCTTGAAGAAGGAATTTACAATGTTCAGATCCGTCATGACGGTTTAACTCAAAATGTAAGAATCATTAAAAAATAAGAATCATGAAAAGATTATTAAATTATATGATGTTCATAGGGATAGCCAGTTTGGCTATCTCCTGTGCTGAACCGGAAGAGCCATCTGCTGGTCAGAAAGTAATTGGAAACTGGTCGGTAGTGGAATACTACGTTCAAGGCCAAGATTTTAATGAAGGTGACCTAATCGAACATTTGATTATCGAGCGCGATGGTAAATTCATCCTAGAAGATGGAAATGGGGTTTTAACAGTAGGAACTTGGTCAGCTGACAATTCGGCTTTGACTTTAACTCCTGCAGAGGGTGAAGCAATAGTTTTAAATATTGTAACACTTACTTATTCAAAGGGCCACTTTGTCCAGAATTTAAGCAGCCCTATTTTGGGAGATGTTGAGATCAGATATCTTTTGGATAATGAAGGTGAAGGAGATTACTCTGGATCTGGAAATTGATAAACATAGTATTTTTATTTCAAACCCTGACAGGCATTGCTTGTCAGGGTTTTTTTATGAATTTTGACTAACAAATTTTGATTCTTCATTTTAAATCAATATGCTTGTTTTATCAAAGTCAAAATGAAGTCGATAAATCAAACATATCAGTTCCAAGAAGATGCAATTGCCCAATTGCATAATGGAATGATTATGACTTCATTTATTTTTACTACCACTACAATTACAACCCCATTGCGGGGTTAAGAATATCATATCACCATAAGGCATGTTTTGCCGTAATTTCCAATCAATTGATGCAGTAAGTCAGACGAAAGTCAGACCGATAATGGACTGGCATTATCGAAGAATAGCGTTTAGATGGTTTTAACCGTCAAACCGCAGAGCAATTTGGGACAATTGATTCTACCAAATCATTAATCAAAACTAATAAAAATGAAAGTATTAAAATTCGGAGGTACTTCCCTGGGAAGCCCTGAAAAAATAAAGAAAGTAAAAGCCATAGTGACTAGTAAATCTCAAAATGACCAATTGATCATAGTCCTCTCTGCTTTTAGTGGGGTCACTAATCAGCTACATGAATGCAGCCAAATGGCCGAAAAAGGAGACGAAAGCTATAAAGCTCAACTCGATGCATTAATTAATCGCCACCTCGAAGCAGTTCAAGATTTATTAGGCGCTAAAGCGCAGAGCGGAATTATGGCTAAAGTGAGGTTGGTGCTAAATGAGATCGAGGATATTCTCAAAGGCGTTTTCTTAATTCAAGAGTTGTCCAGCAAAACTTTAGATAGAGTGCTCGGCTCCGGAGAGGTTTTGTCTGCACTGATACTCAATGAATTTTTCTTTCAGGAAGGAATGAAAAGCAACTTGATCAATCCACAAGAATTTATTGTGACCGATAGTGAATTTGGCAAGGCAAATGTTGATATGTCCGTTACAGAAGAGAGGATAAAAACTTATTTAACAGATCAAAAAGCTAATGTTTTGGTTTGTCCCGGTTTTGTAAGTAAAGACTTATATGGCAATAGCACCACTTTAGGGAGAGGTGGCTCAGATTATACTGCAGCTTTAATAGCGGCAGCTATGGATGCACCTGAGTTAGAAATCTGGACAGATGTAAGCGGGATGATGACGGCCAACCCAAAATATGTAAAGCAGGCCTTTGCGATTCCTCAGATAGATTATGAGGAGGCAATGGAATTGACTCATTTCGGTGCCAAAGTGCTTTATCCGCCTTCTGTTCATCCAGTCTATAAAAAAGGGATTCCGATTTTCATAAAAAATACATTTGATCCAAATGCAGAAGGTACTAAAATTCATTATTTCCCTGAACCAGATGCTCAGTCAATTAAAGGGATTTCCTGTATTGAAAATATTGCGCTCTTCAATTTGTCGGGAAGCAGTATGGTTGGAATCCCGTATTTTTCACACCGCTTGTTTGAAGCTTTGGCTCAAGCTAGAGTCAGCGTGATCCTTATCACTCAGGCTTCGTCAGAGCATAGTATTTGTGTGGCTATAGATTTGGAAGACGTAGAGAAAGCGAAAACGGCTATAGAAAAGGCTTTTTCTTTAGAATTTAAACAGGAAATGCTGAATCCGCTTCACGTTGAAACTGATTTGGCTATAGTGGCTTTAGTAAGCTCGCAAATGAAAAATCACATAGGACTGAGCGGCAAAATGTTTAGTGTACTAGGGCAAAATGGAATTAATATAAAAGCCATAGCACAAGGGTCTTCAGAGAAGAATATTTCTGCTGTTATAGAAAAGAAGCAGATCAAAAAAGCCCTTAATACTTTACATGAAAGTTTCTTTTTGTCTGATCTCAAAAGAATTAATTTGTTTATCGTAGGGACTGGAAATGTTGGTAAAACCTTGATTGATCAATTAAATCAGCAGGCTGAATATTTGCAGGAGCACAATCAAATCGACTTAAGAATCAGTGGTATTGCAAACTCTCGTAAGATGCTTTTTGACCTGAATGGAGTTCCCTTTGACACAGCAGTGGATATCCTAATGGAAAAGGGCAAGGAGATGAATTTAGATCATTTTCTAAACGAGATGAAGGAGCTAAACTTGAGGAATAGCATTTTCATTGATAATACAGCACATGAAGGAGTGGCTAATACCTATGGAGGTATTTTGGAAAGTAGCATTTCCGTGGTGACTCCCAATAAAATTGCATGTACTGGGAAGTATCAAGAGTATAAAAATCTGAAAAACTTAGCTTTAAGATTTAGAAGTCATTTTCGATTTGAAACCAATGTTGGGGCAGGGCTACCAGTGATCAACACTTTAAGTGATTTGGTGAAAAGTGGGGATGAAGTGTTGGGGATTCAGGCTGTTTTATCTGGAAGTCTGAACTTCATTTTTAATAATTATACAGGTGAGGGTGATTCCTTTGCTGATGTAGTAAAAGAAGCGCAAGAACAGGGTTTCACAGAGCCTGATCCGAGGATAGATCTGAGTGGAGTTGATGTAAAACGAAAGATTTTAATCTTGTTGAGAGAAAGTGGTTTTGAAATGGAACTGGAAGATATTGATACCATTCCTTTTATTCCTGAAAAGTGCATGCAAGCCGAAAATGTTGTAAGTTTCTTTGATGCTATCGCTCAAGAAGAAGCATATTTCAAAAAATTGGTAGAGGAAGCAAATGAAGAAGGGAAGAAGTTGAAATACGTGGCTACTTTTGAGAATGGAAAAGCTAATACCGGTTTGGAGAAGGTGGCCCCTGATAGCCCTTTATTCAATCTGGAAGGGAAAGATAATATAGTGCTCTTCCATACGAAACGATATCCTGAACAACCCTTGGTAATTAAAGGGGCTGGTGCGGGCGCAGCTGTAACTGCTTCTGGTATTTTTGGAGATATTATTCGGATAGCGAATGAATTATAGTGCTATTCTCATGCGGTCAGACGATAGTCAGACTGAAAATAAACCAAAAGGTCGAACAAGATGAAAAAAATAAAAGTATTTGCTCCTGCTACTATCGCCAATGTTGGTCCTGGTTATGATATCATAGGATTAGCATTGGAAGGTGTGGGAGAATATCTAGAAATGGAGCTGCTGGATTCTGATGAAATTATAATTCATCCAATTCCCAATTATCCCGATTTACCTTTAAGCCCTGAAGAGAATATTGCGGGCATAGTGGCGAAAGCTATGCTCAATCAATTAGAAGTAAAACTTGGTTTGAGTATTAGAATTGAAAAGGAAGTGAAGCCGGGGAGCGGATTGGGCTCCAGTGGCTGTACAGCTGCTGCTACTGCATTTGCCGTTAATGAATTAATGGACAACCCTTTTTCTACTTTGGAACTGGTAGCGTTTGCCATGATAGGAGAGAAAGCAACTTCCGGTAAAGCCCATGCAGATAATGTTGCAGCAGCTTTAATGGGTGGCTTTTGTATCATCAAAAGTTACAACCCACTGGAAATATTAAGTATCCCTTTTCCAAAAGATTTACAAATAGTAGTGGCTCATCCGCAGATTGAAGTAAAAACGGCTGATTCTAAGAAAATTTTGAAAAAGGAGATGGCGCTGCCGGATGTAATTACTCAAATGGGGAATATTGCCGCTTTGATTGCTGGTATGACAACTTCTAATTACGACTGGATAAAGTCCGGAATGCATGATTTAATAGCCGAACCAATTCGCTCCTACCTTATCCCAGGATTTGCGCAAGCCAAATCGCTGGCGATTGAGGCTGGTGCCTTAGGTTGCAGTATATCCGGTTCAGGCCCCTCTATTTTTGCTTTTTGTGAAAATGAGCATCAAGCTAAAGAAATTGGGGATGCTTGGAAGCAATTTTATGCGGATTTGGAAATTGATTCCAAAATCTATTTATCCAAAATAAATCCAAGAGGAACATTTAAAGTCGTATCAGAATGAAATATTATAGCACTAAAAATAAAACCTTGCGGAAAAGCTTCCGGGAAGCTTTAATGGAAGGTTTACCAGCTGATAATGGTCTATACATGCCTGAGTTTATCCCCCAATTATCGAAAGATTATTTCGATAATATTCAGGAAAAAAACATTCTTGAAATCGCTTTTGATGTTTTAAAACCATTTGTGAGGGAGGATTTGAAAGATGATCAATTGAAAAATATCATCCATAAGACCTTTTCCTTTGATTTTCCGGTGAAAAAAATTGAGGAGAATAACTATGCGCTTGAATTATTTCATGGGCCAAGTTATGCTTTTAAAGATGTAGGTGCCACTTTTTTAGCTTTGTGCTTAGAGGAGTTTTACAAAGTAGCAGAAGAGAAGTGCACTATTTTGGTGGCAACCTCTGGTGATACAGGAGGCGCAGTGGCTTCTGCTTTTTCTAAAGTGAAAAATATTGAAGTGGTGATTTTATACCCTTCTGGAAAGGTGAGCGATTTGCAGGAAAAGCAACTAACCACATTCGATAAAAATGTGAAAGCATTAGAAGTGGAAGGGGATTTTGATGATTGCCAGCAATTAGTGAAGCAAGCTTTTTTGGATAGTGATTTAAGGAGAAAACTCAATATCAGTTCTGCCAATTCCATCAATGTAGGCCGCTTTCTACCTCAAATGGTCTATTATTTTGTTCCATTTATAGAATTCGGAAATGCACCTTTGAATTTTGCTGTCCCTAGTGGGAACTACGGGAACCTTACTGCTGGTCTGATTGCGCAGAAAATGGGTTTGCCTGTCAGGCAATTTGTGGCAGGAGCCAATAGTAATGATGTAGTCCCACGGTTTTTACGAGATGGGTATTACGACCCTAGGCCTACAGTTCAAACGATTTCCAATGCAATGGACGTAGGGAACCCCAGTAATTTTCAGCGGATGATTGATTTATTCCCCGAGGAGGAAATAAGAGAAAAGATCAAGGGTTTTGCTTTTTCAGATGAAGTAACACTGAAAGCGATGAAAACCGTTTATCGAGATCATGAGTATTTATTAGATCCTCATGGAGCAGTGGGATATTTGGCTTTAAAAGAATATTTGAAGGCATCAGAAGGAAAAAGTATTGTATTAGAAACAGCGCACCCTTGCAAATTTATGGATGTGGTCTGCAAAATAGTAAGTGAAGATATCTATCCTGCAGGAGCTAAAGAGTTAATACAGAAAGAGAAGAAAAGTGTGAAAATGGAGGTTGATTATGATGGGTTTAAAGGGTTTTTGTTGGGCTAGGTATGCAATTTACTTCTTGATTAAAGCCTCAACTCTTTTTCTATTTTTCCAGTTTTTGACTTGAAGTTCTCGATTCTGAGCTTCGGTTTTAGAAGAGTATTCTTCATTATAGACCAATTTCCAATCATCTGTTTTTCCAGTAAATCCTTTGTGATTAGAGTTGTGTTTACTAATTCTTTCGGTAAGTTCATCACAGGTGTGGCCGTAGTAATATTTATCTAGGGATGGGGAGAAGATGATGTAGAAATTGCACATAACGGATGAGTTTATAAATGCTATAAATGTAAAAAAGCCTCCCGAAATCAATCGAAAGGCTTCTTAGTGGTGGGGATAGTAGGATTCGAACCTACGACCCCCTGCTTGTAAGGCAGGTGCTCTAAACCAACTGAGCTATATCCCCATTTATATCAAAAATCAGTTGATAGTTCGGATTCGAACCTGCGACCCTCCCGACTTTGTGAGTCGGGATGCTCTAAACCAACTGAGCTATATCCCCATTAAATTTTATTTCTTTTGTAATAATTCACAACCTTTTGTTGTGTTTTGGGAATGCAAATGTAGTACGGCTTTTTATATTTACAAATTGATTTTGTAAAATAATTCAACTTTTTTTCAATAGGAGATTTATATTTCTGAAAATCAAATGGTTATATGTTTAAAAAATTTAATTTGGATTTATACCGCTTATTCACAATTTTCGTTCATCAATCAAAAGCAATACTTTGAAGCGTATCAGAAAGTTTATTCTTTACCTTTTTCTATTTTTTATCCTGCTCTTTGCTGGGGGCTCTGCTTATTTGTATTATAATCAAGACCAATTAATCGATAAAATCTTATCCGAAATCAATAAATCAGTCCAGACTCCGGTGGAAGTGGGAAAAATCGATATCAATTGGTGGACTGATTTTCCTAATATCTCATTGCGCTTTCAAGATGTTTTTATAGAAGAATCCATAGAAAGAAGTAGCTTGCCCTTAGCTAAGCTGGAGGAACTAGCTTTATCCTTTAATACATTGGATTTCTTGAAAGGAGACTATTCTTTTGAAAAGATCATCTTAAAAAGAGGAGAGGTCACAATAAGAACCACTCGTGCTGGAGAAAGAAATTATGACATTATTAAAACTACTGAGAGCAGCTCAGGTCAAGATGTCAATTTCAATCTGAAAAACATACAGATTCAATCGGTGCAGGTTAATTATGTAGATGAAGCCCTTGAACAATCCTATTTGCAATATGCAGAGGAGCTAAAAGCTAGTTTAATTAAGAAAGGAGATGCATATCATATCAATGCATCGGGAAAGCTCAATTCTAAAGCCATCAAAATTGGGGAATATAGTTATTTCGAGAATAAAAACTTGAATATTAAGACTGAACTGAACTATAGACAAGGTGCCGAAACGGTAGAGATTATGCCTTCTCAACTATTATTGGCTGGAAATGAATTTCAAATTGCAGGAGATTATGAGATTCTGGATAGCTATATGGACATTCAAGTTCAGGGGGTTGAATCTGATTTCACGACCTTAATTTCTCTGTTGCCCGAAAATTATCGAAAGCAACTGGCGGAATATGAAAGTACAGGAAAGGCTAAATTTGAGGGTACTTTAATCGGGAAACTGACTGCTAAAGAAAGTCCTAAAATTGTTTTCAATTTTGGAGTGGAAAATGCGTCTCTATTTCAACCAGAATACAATACTAGATTTGAAAATTTAAGCTTTCAGGGGAATTTCAGTAATGGATCAAGCCAAAGTTTAAGAACTTCTCAATTGGTTTTAAATGATGTAAAAGGAAGTTTGAAAAACAAAGCCTTCACAGCTGATATAAGCATAAAAGATTTTGAAAATTACCTTATTAGCTTAGCTACTGAAGGTCAAATTTCCACTCAAGATTTATTCACTTTCTTTCCCAATCATGAAAAATATTCAAAATTGGAGGGATTGATTGATTTCGATATTAGTTTGGCTGGCTATTTAGATGACTTCAAGCAAGCTTCTACTGCTTCTCGTATCAATAATTCTGGAGAAATAATCTTGACAAATCTGGCAGGAGTTTATGCTGATTATCCTTTACCAATCAAAGGTGTCAATGGCCAATTGATGTTTAATAGAAATGATGTGGCTATCAACCATTTGCAAGGTAGTATTGGAGACTCTGATATGGAATTGAGTGGTTTTTTTCTGAATATTATTCCCTATTTGCTGAAAGATAATCAGTCCTTATTGATTGAGGCTGAGACTGTAAGTGAAAATATCAACCTAAATGAATTGCTTTCAGGTTTATCAAATGCAGAAAATACCATTGAGAAGCAGGAAGAATCATTCAAATTTGCTTTAAGTCCAAAGTTAAAATTGGATTTGACATCTCATATCTCAAAATTGGAGTTTAAGCGCTTTCAAGCCAGAAATATTTCGGGTAAGATTAAATTGGCTAATCAAATTTTGGAAGCACCTCAATTGGGTTTAGAAAGTGGGGGTGGGAAAATGACCTTAAGAGGAAGTGTAAATGCTAAAAAAGAAAGGGAAATACGGATAAATACACAAGCAACTTTCAAAGGATTAAATATTGATAGCATTTTTTACACTTTTGAAAATTTTCAGCAGGATTTCCTTACAGACCAACACCTAAAGGGAAAAATAGATGCTGATGTGGATGCTTTTATATTATTGGATGAGGGATTGAATTTCCAATCTGATGCTTTTACCGCTACTATAGATGCCAAAATAGAAAATGGGGAATTAAATGATTTCGAGCCTATGTTGAGCTTGTCGGATTATGTTAAGGAAGACGAGCTGACTCATTTGAACTTTGGTGAATTGAGTAACACGATCCAAATTAGAAACAAGGTGATTTACTTGCCTGAAATGTCTATTCAATCCAATGTGTCTAATATTCTCCTGCAAGGTACCCATACTTTTAATCAGGAAATTAATTATAGATTATTAGTACCTTTAAAGAATTATAAAAAAGAAGATAGTGATGCAGCTTTTGGTGCCATTGAAGACAGTGGAGAGTATTCGAACCTATATTTGAAGATAATTGGCACAACTGACGATTTTGAGGTAAGTTGGGATAAAAAGCGCTCTTTACAGTCAGTAGCAGAGAGAATAAGAGAAGAAGGTCAAACCTTAAAGAAAATTATTAAGGGAGAAAAACTCCCCGATAAAGATAAAAAAGAAGCAGAATTAAATGAAGAGGAATACTTTGATTGGTAGAAAATTTTTCAACAATAGTGTGTTGATCCTTGGATTGTTTTTAGTGGTGTCATGCGGGAAGAAAGCAGTCATTCCTAAAGTTGCAACAGTAGATCCGAAAACCGATGCTTTGATTATTGGTTTGCAGTCTTTTAATGACTCGATTGTGTGGGCAAGTGGAACCTATTCCACTCTCATGAAAAGTACTAATGCTGGAGCAGATTGGGAGATATTTACTTATCCTGCGGTGGACAGCTTACAGTTTAGAGATGTTCATCCCATTAGTGATAAAGAAGCTATTGTGTTGAGCGCTGGCGAGGGCAAGTTAAGCCAAGTATTTTATTTCCATGAAGAATCAGGATGGGGAAGGGTTTTTCAGATGAATCATGAGTTGGGTTTCATTGATGCGGTTCAATTTTGGGAAAATGGACAAGGATTGGTATATGGTGATGCGATTGATTCATTGGCATATATTCTCAAAACCACTGATTTCGGCAGGAGCTGGAACAGAATTCCTACAGCACCACTCGCTAATGAAGGTGAAGGGGGATTTGCTTCGAGCGGCAGTAATATCTTAATGGGTGAAGAGGGGAAAGCTTGGATTGCCACGGGCGCAAACGGAAGTGCTAGAGTTTTTTATACAGCTGATTATGGTAGAAGCTGGGAGGTGAAAAATACGCCCATGACCACTGGTGAGTTTGCAGGCTTAACGGCTATCAAGAAATCGAAAGGTAAATTATGGATTACAGGTGGTGATTTAGGAATTTCCGATAGCGTTTTGGAGAATGTTTATTTTTCGGATGATAATGGAGGGAACTGGAAGGCTCTTCCTTCACATCAAACACTAGGTTCGTTCTACGGTATGGCGGTCACTAATTATTTAGATAATGAATACGTATTGCTGTGTGGTCCAAATGGAGCTGAAATCTGGTTAGGAGATCAAGAGAAGTGGCAAATTTTAAGTGAAGAAGATATTTGGACGGCTACTTTTATTGATAGTCGAACGGCCCTGATGGCCGGCAGAGATGGAAAAATGTGGAAGGTGAAATTGGAGTAGGTTTTTAGCGGTTACAGAATTTTAATCAAAGATTAAATTTTATAGACCCCTTTCTTCACAGGGGTGGCGTTTTAATCTAATTTCGTGCTTTATTCTAGTATTTACTTGCTCATCGCCTTGTCCAGTGCGTCATACCTGCGTAACCTGTCCCGCACTTTAGTCGGGAGACAGGTATCCATTGGTATTGAAACCCCGTTTCATAACCCTACTTCCCATCAAACTTCACTAGGAATGGGACAATTTCCTCTAAAGCATTTTTTCTTGATCCTTTAATGAGAATTGTACTTCCTTTTTTTAAGGGTTTGTTCTTTAAATGCTCAATCAGCTCATCTTTGGTTTCAAAATACTTTCCAAAAGTATCTAGCTTGGACGCTGATTTTATAAGCTTTCCGCAATAATATCTTTTACTAATGCCTAAATCAACAGTCAATTCACCTAGTTTTTCATGCTCTAATTCGGAAGATTCACCTAATTCAAACATATCTCCCAAAATAACCACTGATTCTGTATTTTCTATAGCGCTCAAGCTTTTGATGGATAATTCCATAGAATCAGGATTAGCATTATAAGCATCCAAGAGAATGGTGTAATTATTTGTTTTTATCATCTGTGAACGCATATTTTCAGGCATGTACTCTTGGGTAGCCTCAATGGCTTTTTCCATAGAAACTTCGAAATATTTCCCCACGCATAATGCCGCAGCAACATTAAGATAATTGAATTGACCCACTAAATGAGTATCAATATGGCTAAATCCTTCTGTAGAGTATCTTAAAAATGCAGTGCCTTTTTCAGGACGTAGTTCTAGATCATCACCTTCATTTGGAAAAGTAAACGCATTAGAAAAGCGTTTTTTCATATTCTTCAATACAGCATCTTGGGTATTGATAAATGGCACCCCATCATTTTTTTTAAGGAAATCAAATAGTTCACTTTTCCCGATTATGATGTTTTCAAAACCTCCGAATTCTCCTATATGTGCTTTCCCAATATTTGTAATTAAACCGTGAGTTGGTTGGGCCATTTTACAATAGGAAGCAATTTCACCTACGTGATTAGCCCCCATTTCAATAATAGCTATTTCATGTGTTTTGTTTACTGCTAGCAAGCTTAATGGCACTCCGATGTGATTGTTTAAATTGCCTTCAGTTGCAAAAACCTTAAATTTTTTTTCTAAAACCGCAAGAATCAATTCTTTGGATGTCGTTTTTCCGTTTGAGCCCGTAATGCCAATAATAGGAATGGTCAGTTGCTCACGGTGATGAGTTGCCACAAGCTGTAATGTTTTTAAAGTATCGTCCACCAAAATATTATTCTCATCAGCAGTGTGGAATTCATTTTCATCTACCACTACGGCTAAAGCGCCTTCATCAAGTGCTTTTTGGGCGAACTTATTTCCATTGAAATTGGGTCCTTTCAAGGCAAAGAAAAGATTTCCTTCCTCTAGCTCACGGGTGTCTGTGCAAATGCCAGTGCTTTTTAAGAATATTTCGTATAGCTTTTCTATTTGAGTCATCATTCAATAGGTTTACACAAATCTATAAAATTGTAAAAGCTTCTAATTGTTTTATAATAGAAAAAATATAAAGTACGTTAAATTTGTGAGATGCGTAATTGGCTGTTTATTTTTCTTTTCTTTTTATCATATATGGGTTATGCTCAGTATCGATTTGTACCCTATCAGGATATTCCTATAGGCCATCCTAATGAAACTGTAAAGACTTTCCCCTGGGCTGGTGGTCTTAATGGTGTACAATACGGGAAAATTGATTTAAATAATGATAATGTTATTGATGTCGTTGGATTTGACAGGAGTTCTGGAAGAATTGTCTGCTTTCTCAAAAGTGGAAACGAATATGAATATGCTCCGCAATACGAGAAGTTTTTTCCATCTGAAATTCAAAACTTCTTTATCTTGAATGATTACGATGGAGATGGAAAAAACGACCTTTTCACGGCTGGAAATTTAGGGATTACGGCCTATCGAAATGTGAGCTCCGGAAATTCTTTGCAATGGGAAAGAGTTGTTGATTTTATTAGTTATGAAAGCCTTTCGGGAAATGAGGTTAATCTTCAAGTGAATTTTAATGATTATCCATATATAGGCGATATTGATAAAGATGGAGATATAGACATTTTAAACTTTAATTTTTCAGGCATTCAAAGCCGAATTATTTTTTATGAAAATAAAAGCGCTGATAATGGTGGAAATCCTGACTTAGGTCCATTTGAATTGGTTGATAATTATTGGGGCAGCGTGGAGGATTGTGATTGCGGTGTTTTTGCATTCAATGGAGAAAACTGTGAGGATATTTTCGGTAGGATGATGAGCAATGCTAGGCATGCAGGGGGGAAGAGCCTTGTAGTTTTTGATTTTAAGGAAGATGGAAAGCTAGAATTAGTTTCTAGTCATGAAGAGTGTCGTGAACTTTATTACTTCAATAACGAGGCTTCAGCTAATCAAGAACCGAATTTTGATAGTTTTACAGCTGATTTTCCAAATCAAGATGATCCTGCGCAGTTTAACTTCTATCCGAATACCATGGTCATGGATCTTCTGGACGGTGTTCAGGAAGAATTAATCATTAGTCCGAATATTGAAGCAAATTTGGGAAGCCCAGTAGATTTTTCTTCTTCAAATTGGCTCTATCAAAAATCAGGAAGTGAATATGAATTGCTTACAAAAGAATTTTTACAAGAAGATATGATTGACTGGGGAGCTCAGGCTAGCCCTGCACTCTACGATTATGATCAGGATGGCGATTTAGATTTGTTTTTGTCATATACTGATTTAAGTGCGAATGAGGAATTATTCAGTGCTATTGCATTATATGAAAATACTGGAACTTCACAAAATCCTGTTTTTGAATTGATTACAGATGATTATCTCGGTTTGTCTCAAGAAGGTTTAGCTAATATGTTTATTCAATGGACAGACGTGGATTTAGATGGCAGAAAGGATTTGATATTGCAAGCAACTCTTCAAAACAATAATCAATTACGCATCATTTTTCAAGAAGCATCCGGTCTGGATTTAAATTCTACTATTTCTGTGAACGATGTATTTATTGGATTCGGTTTTTCTGTGCATTTTGCCAATATAGTGGGTGACGATCATCCTGATTTGCTGGTAGGAAAATCTTCTGGAGGATTAATATTGTATGAAAATACGGGAGAGGGGAGAAATCCGCAATTTCAAATGAAAGATGATGGATTTTTAGGTATAGGAGATGATTTCTTTCGTTCCGCACTGCGAGTTCATGTGGCAGATGTTGATAGTGATAGTCAAGCGGACTTAGTGACATCCGATTTAAGTGGAAATATTAGGGTGTTTTCTGATTTAGCAACTAATGATGGAGCATTTGATTCTTTAAGTATCTATAATTCTCTTGAGCAGAGTTTTGAAGATACATATTTTGGGAAGAGAAATAATTTGGTTTTTGCTCCGCTTTTCAATGATGATTATCCTGCATTAGTTTTAGGTACAGTATCAGGAGGAATCAGGATTTTTAGAAATACTGAGGAATTTCCTGTTCAAAGTGGAGAGGAATTGGTTTTTCAGCTATATCCCAATCCTAATCAAAGCGGAAAACTGTTTATTAGAACCAATCAAAATATTTCAATTTCCATTGCCACTTTAAACGGTCAAAAGGTATTAACAGCACAATCCTACCAAGCTTTTTCCAATCAAGCTATTGACGTTTCAGACTTAGAAGGCGGTATTTATATTGTAAGTGCTGTTTTTGAGAATGGAGAGCGAGTGAGTAGAAAAGTGGTTTTGTATTAAATTACGAATCATCCAAGTATTAATTATTAATTTCAAACCCATCAGCATCCAATTGGGCGGGGAACTTCTCTCTAAACTCAATTAATTCTTTTGCTGATAAACTTACTGTTTTAATCTCCTCTCTATCATCAGCGAAATATAAAGCGTTTCCTTTCGGCCCGTAAAGAGCAGAGTGCCCATTATGTGGGATTCCATTTCCATCGTTACCAATTCTATTAAGTCCCAAACTATAGCTTACATTTTCTATAGCGCGGGCTTGCAGTAAAGTGTCCCAAGCGTTTACACGAACAGCAGGCCAATTGGCAACAAAAAGAATCAAATCGTATTCCAGTTCATTTTGCTCATTGGATTTATTCCTGCACCAAACAGGAAATCTTAAATCATAGCAAACCAACGGCTTGATCTTCCATCCTTTTAATTCTACTACTAATTCTTTTTGTCCTGCTGAGTAGTGTTCATCTTCATTGGCCATGCGAAACAAATGTCTTTTATCATAAATTTGATACTCACCATTAGCTTGCATCCAAAGAAGACGATTATAGAAGTTTCCATTATCATTTACGATATAAGAGCCTGTCACCACTGCCTTTTTTTGGGCGGCCATCTGCTTCATCCATTTAAATGTGTGCAAGTTCATAGGTTCAGCCATCTTTTCAGCTTCCATACTAAAGCCTGTATTGAACATTTCCGGCAAAACGATCAAGTCCGTTTCTTCCTCAATCTCCCAAATTTTTTCTTCCAACATGGAGATATTAGCTTGTTTATCTTGCCAGTGCAAAGGCGTTTGAATAAGCGTTATTTTTAAATCTTGCATAATATTTCTGATGCTTTTTGTAATGTTTCCTCGCCTTTGGCAAAACAAAATCGAAGTAAATGATGGTCTTGTTTATCAGAATAAAAGGCAGACACAGGAATAGAGGCCACTCCCTTCTCTTTAATGAGATATTGAGCAAATTCCATGTCTCCCATATCGGATACTTCACTAAAATCTAAAACCTGGAAATAGGTTCCGTAGGAAGGAATCACCTTGAATTTAGAGTCTTGCATTGCTTTTTGAAAGAATTCTCGTTTCTTTTCATACATGGAGCTCACACCCAGATAGTTTTGCTCATCCTGTAAAAATTCAGCCATTGCGTATTGACTTGGGGTATGAACGGAGAAGACATTGTATTGATGTACTTTTCTAATTTCTTTCATAATTGCTTCTGGGGCCACCATGTAGCCTATTTTCCAGCCAGTTGCATGAAAAGTCTTTCCAAAAGAAGAAACAGCTATACTTCTACTGGCTAAAAATTCATCTTTTAGTACCCCTAAATTTGTCTTGCCATCAAATATGATATGTTCATAGACCTCATCGCTTAAAACCAGCAGTCGAGGGTTTTCCTCTAAGATTTCTTTTAGGGCTGAGATATCATTTTCAGTTAAAATAGCTCCCGAAGGATTATGAGGAAAGTTCATCATGATCATACGGGTTTTATCAGTGATACTGTCTTTCACCTTTTGCCAATCAGGAGAAAAGTCAGGTAATTTTAGCCCAACTGGAACGGCTTTACCACCAGCTACTTCTATAGCCGGAATGTAGCAATCGTATGCTGGTTCTAAGACGACCACCTCATCACCTTGATTTACTGTTGCTAGTACGCTGGAAAATATGGCTTCAGTTGCTCCGGCTGTAACCGTGATTTCAGAATCTTGATTAACAGAAATCCCACCAGTGTTTTTGATTTTATTTGCAATGGCTTCACGTAGTTGAGGAAGTCCTGGCATCGGGGCGTATTGATTATGCCCAATTTGCATGTTTTGGTAAACTAAATCAATTAATTTTTCTGATACGGGAAAATCGGGGAATCCTTGAGACAAATTAATGGCACTGTGCTCCATTGCCATTTGAGACATGACGGTGAAAATTGTAGTCCCCACATTTGGGAGTTTAGATTGGATGGTAGTGGACATAATTTATTTTTTTTGAAATTTAAAAATAAAGCCCTTAAATCCTAAATTAATTGGTAGCTACTTCAAGCTTGTTGTGGATTAGAGCGCTTAGTTTGCTTTCTGCTCTTCCCAGGCCTGGTTCATTTGATCGATAATTCCTAAAATCTCTTCTTTTCCTGTTTGTTTTTGAGCAGAGCTCACAAAATATGGAGGGAAATCTTCCCAAGAGCCTAGCATTTTCTTCTTGAATACTGATATGTTTTGCTGGGTTTTATTGAAGGATTGCTTGTCTGCTTTGGTAAATATGAGTGATAAGGGTAGTCCATTTTTTCCGATGAAATCCAAAAATTCTACATCTGCTTTTTGGGGAGGAAGACGCGAATCGATCAAAACAAAAATACAAACAAGATTTTCTCTGTTGATCAGATAATCGCTGATCATTTTACCCCAATTTTCATTGGTTTTTTTGCTCACTTTAGCATAACCATATCCAGGTAAATCCACTAAATACCATTTATCATCCATTAAAAAATGGTTGATTAGTTGTGTTTTACCAGGTTTAGCCGAAGTTTTTGCCAAGCTTTTTCTATCTGTAAGCATATTGATCAAAGATGACTTGCCTACATTTGAACGACCAATAAATGCATACTCAGGTAGGCCGGTTTCAGGGCTTTTTCTGTAATCCGTATTACTTATAATAAATTCCGCATTTTTGATCCGCTTCATTTTGCAAATATAAAGGCTTTCTATTGCATCGGGCCGAACTTTGGTAAAGAATTATTAGATTTATGATAATTTAGTGCCTTTGTAATGCCTAAATCATGCCTTATTCATTATTAGGGGCTTGAATATTTTCTATAAAAAGTGTTTAAATTTGATAAATTCGGGATAACATTTTTATATTTATCCTTCCATCTCTTAAAAATATTGAATAAAAACAGGAAGTTTAGCCAACTTTTTTTGATATAACATAAAAAGTAGCTTAATTTAAGTGATTATTTTAGTGAAGCGACCTAACTCGCTATAATTTACCGAATTAAAGAATACGATGATATATAAATTTAGATTCTTTGCTGTCATTTTAATTTCTATTTTATTTGCTTCTCAAGTAAAAGCTCAAGAACCCAATCCTGAATTGGCAAATGACTTCTTGGAAATGGCAGATGAAGTTATGAGCAGTACAAAAGTTTTGACATTAGCTTTGGAGTATTATAAAGTAGCCGCTGAAGGAGATCCTAATAATGTTAAAGCAAATTATTTGGCAGGCGATACCTATCTACAAACTACTGAAAAATCTAAAGCTACTCAATATTTATTACGTGCCTATCAGTTAGATTCTGATTACAAGTTCGATATGCTGTACAAAATTGGCCAAGCATATCAGTACGGTTACGAGTTTGATAATGCGATTGAGTATTACCGAAAATATAAGCAGAAGCTTGAAAGCAACACAGGCTACAGTGGATCAGATAAAACCCCAATGTCATTTGTTGAAAGAAGAATAGAAGAGTGTATTACAGGAAAGAATTTGATGGAGGATCCTGTTAATTATTCAATTACTAATGTTGGCACTGCAATTAATTCTGAATTATGGGACTATGCCCCTGTGGTTAATTCCGATCAGACAGTGATGATTTTCACTTCAAGAAGAGGTCCAAATGAAGGAAACTTAAACGAAAATGTTTTCGAGGATAACTTCTTCTATGAGGATATATTTATTTCTAAGAAATCAGGTGGTAAATGGCAAGCTGCTGAAAACATAGGGCCAGTAGTCAATACAAAATACCATGACTCAAACTTGGGTTTTTCACCTGATGGGAAGACACTTTATATTTATAGTGATGAAGGCAATGGAGACATATATTTTACCAATAATCTGTCTGAGGATACCTGGTCTGAGCCAGTTTCTTTAAGCGATAATATTAATTCAAGTGGATATAATGAGAAATCTGTTTCTCAATCGGCAGATGGGAATACTTTATTCTTTGCTAGTAATCGTCCGGGAGGATTTGGGGGGTTTGATATTTACTTCTCTACAAAAAACAGAAAAGGGGAATGGGGAGCTTCAAAGAATTTAGGAAAGGTAATCAATACGGAAGGGGATGAAGATGGACCGTTTATTCAGTTTGATGGGAAGACTTTGTATTTTAGTTCTACTGCACACAATGGAATGGGTGGATTCGATATTTTCAAGTCAGAGTATGACAGTGCAAGTAATGAATGGAGCATTCCTGAAAATATGGGATACCCTCTTAACTCACCTGATGATGATATTTATTTTGTCATGACTAAAGATGGTAAAACTGGTTATTATGCTACAGTTCGTGAAGAAGGAATGGGCTACAATGATATATATAAAGTAACGATTGGAGGAAGTGAAGATAACACAAATAAGAAAATAGCGAGTAAAGAGGCTAATGTGGATGAAGGAGAAGATGAATCAAAGAGAGAGCTGGAGAATGTTAACGTGGTAGAATCTAAAGAGGATGAGAAAAGTGATACGGGTGCTCCAGTTAAATTGTTAGTGAGGGTCTTGGATGCTAAAACTAATAAAGTGATAGATGCTACTGTTAAATTAAAAGGACAAGCAGATAATATAAATGTACCTACTGATAGCAAAGAAAATGGTGTTTCCACCTATGTTGTGATAAGAGAGCAAGCTACAGAGTTTATGCTGTCAGCTGAAATGCCGGGTTATATTTTCGCTAATAAAAGAATTACAATTCCTGCCTCAAGTGGTGAAGAGCAAACCATCAGACAAACCTTAAGTTTAAGTAAGCCGGAAGTTGGTACATCCAAGACGCTGAGAAATATATTCTTTGAATTCGGAAAAGCGACTTTTACTTCTGCGTCTTATGAGGAACTGAATAAAATGGTCAGCTTTATGGAAGCGAACTCTGGTGTAAATGTGGAGATAGCTGGGCATACTGATAATATCGGCTCGGATGCTGTCAATAAGAAATTATCTCAATTAAGAGCCAATAAGGTAGTTGAATATCTAACAGGAAAAGGTATAGATAGGAGAAGGTTAAATGCAGTAGGCTATGGAGAAGAAAGACCAATTGTGAGCAATGACGATGAGGTGATGGGTAGAGAAATAAACAGAAGGGTTGAGTTTATTGTGAAAGAATAAAAAGATTACATATACCAGTTAACTTAGGGATGTTATTCATCCCTTTTTTATTTCTAAACATTTATATATCTAGATTGAAATGAAGAAGTATGCAATCATAGTAGCAGGGGGAACAGGAAAAAGAATGGGGGAAAGTCTGCCTAAGCAGTTTCTTAAGTTAGGCGGTACCCCAATTTTGATTCATACTTTACAAGCTTTTTATTCAGCTGACCCAGAAATTGAACTCATTATTACGCTCCCTCAAGATGAAATACAGTTTTGGGATGAATTGAATATTTGGCATCAGAATTATATAGAGCATACAGTCGTAGAAGGTGGGGAAACAAGATTTCATTCTGTTAAAAATGCTCTAGAGCATGTACAAAATGGCCTGGTAGCAGTTCATGATGGTGTGAGACCTTTTGTTTCTACAAATACGTTGAATCAATCATTTGAAATGGCAAAGGATAAGAAAGCAGTGGTTGCCGCTGTATTAATGAAAGATTCAGTGCGTCAAGTTAATGCTAACGGTAAAAATAAAAACATTGACAGGAGTTCATTGAGGATGGTACAAACTCCGCAGACTTTTGATGCAAAGCTCTTGAAGGCCGCCTATAAAGTCACATTTAATCCCTCTTTCACCGATGATGCCTCTGTTGTGGAAGCTAGTGGACATGAAATCACCTTAATAGATGGAGATTATCAAAATATTAAAATAACTACTCCTGAGGATTTAATAATTGCAGAAGCTTTATTAAAAGCAAGATAAGCTTATGAGCTTACCTTGCTAATATTCATCTTCATTAAAGAAGAAGTCTTCTTTTGATGGATAATCAGGCCAAATTTCTTCAATATTTTCATAAGGTTGACCATCATCTTCTAATTCTTGTAAATTTTCTACTACCTCCAATGGCGCACCAGAACGAATTCCAAAATCGATTAATTCGTCTTTCGTGGCTGGCCACGGAGCATCTTCTAAGTATGAAGCTAATTCTAATGTCCAATACATATTCTACCGTATTTTTTTGATGCGCAAAAGTATGATAAAAATTTATAAATCAAAGCTTTAATTGCATTTGACTTTACTTGCATACTAAAATATTATACGCAAAGTTCAAATTATTTTAAATTTTTGTTCAAATCACGCAGTTCTTCCATGATTTGTTGCTTTACGGCAAGCTTTCTTTTTTGTTTTTCATGTTTAAAGCCTACCATTTTATCCAACTGCTGAGTGCCTAAATTAAACTTATCTAGATTTTCTTCAAACACATTAAGCTCCCTTTGATCTCTTGATATCAGATCTCTCAACAAACTCATTTTTAATTTTACGGCCTCTTTGCCCTCTAGTCCTTTTTTGGCTTTTCTTTCAAATAAGTTGTCAATAAAGCTTTTCTCAAAGATGTAATCATTTAAGGTGAAATATTCTTCATTCAAATCCTTATTGAATGTCTTGCCCGAGTCCTTCCATTTTTGTTGAATGCTTTTGGCTCTTTCTACTGCGGCAGAGGAATCTAATTTTTTAGCTTCTTTTAACTCTTGAATTAAGGAAAGCTTTGTTTCATCATTGCCGGCTTTGCCATTGGGCCCATGGGGCTTTTTCGTACCAGCATTCTTTCCTGTTTGAGTATATTTTTTAAATTCTTTTAGAAGAGTAGCATATTTTTCTTTGGGAATATTTTCTAATTCTTTCCATTCCTCAATCAGGGCATTGCTTTTTTGAGCTAAATCATCTCCTTTACTTTCTTGCAGTTTTTTAGCTTTGGCAATTAAGGCTTCATATTGCTTTTCCCTTGTTGCCATCATTTCTTTTTTAGCCTCATGAAAAGCTTTTTTCTTTTCATAAAACCCATCATAAATGGCTTGAAATGAATTTTCTATCTCCTCTTTTTTGTCCTCTTCAACTGCACCTACTCTAATCCACCTTTGACGCAGCTCCTTAAGTTTTTCAGTAGCTTCTCTCCAATCAGGATTACTAGCGTAGCTTTTAGCTTCTTCGATTAAGGTAGATTTTACTTCCAGATTACGTCTTCTATTTTGACTGATGTAGTCTTCCAGCATTTTTTCCAACATTTCAAGACGATCCTTTAGTGCAGTAAAGTCACCTATTCCATCATAATTTGAAAGAGACTCTTTTAAATTAAGCACTTTCATAAGAAAGGATCCTTTGTTATCCTCGGTTTCAATCTGAAGCTGAACTTTGTCTACTTTTTCTTTAAGATGTTCAAATCGGTCTTGAAAAAACTGCAGTGCCGTTGTCTCATCGTCCTTTACTTCTCCAATTTCTCTCTGCGGAAATCCTTCTTGTTCCTTTAAAATCACTTTGCCGCCTTCAATGAAAGCCAATTCTTGCTGTAAATCAGTCAAAATGTTATAATTTGGTTTTTGTAAAATTTGATGCAAAATTAAATTTAATTTGCAATAAAGCCATAAGGCTCTTATGTTATTACTGATGATATCACGTAATTTGAATTTCTATTGAAGATAAAAGAAAAATTTTAGCAAAAAAACAGATATGAGTGACGAAAAAATAATTTTTTCAATGGCGGGGGTATCCAAGATTTATCCTCCCAAAAAGACAGTATTAAAAGATATATACCTTTCCTTTTATTATGGTGCTAAAATTGGTGTTTTAGGACTTAATGGTTCGGGTAAATCTTCTTTGTTGAAAATAATTGCCGGAATTGACAATGATTATCAAGGAGAAGTCGTGGCTTCCAAAGAATACTCAGTGGGCATGTTAGAACAGGAACCAGAATTGGATCCCAACAAAACAGTGAAGGAAGTTGTAGAAGAAGGGGTAGCAGAAACTGTAAATCTTCTAAAGGAATTTGAGGAGATTAATGAAAAATTTGCTGATCCTGAAGTGCTGGACAATCCTGATAAAATGAATGACCTAATTGAACAACAAGCCAAAGTTCAAGAAAAGTTGGATCATGCTAATGCCTGGGAGTTAGATAGCAGATTGGAGCAGGCTATGGATGCACTTAGGACTCCACCGGCAGATTCACCAGTCAAAAATCTTTCAGGTGGTGAAAAGAGGAGAATAGCATTATGTAGATTGCTTCTTCAAGAACCAGATGTATTGCTACTTGATGAGCCTACCAACCATTTGGATGCCGAGTCGGTTCACTGGCTTGAGCATCATTTACAGCAATATAAAGGAACTGTAATTGCCGTAACGCACGATCGTTATTTCTTAGATAATGTGGCGGGTTGGATTTTAGAGTTGGACAGGGGAGAAGGAATCCCTTGGAAAGGCAATTATTCGAGTTGGTTAGACCAAAAACAGAAGAGGCTAGCACAAGAAGAGAAAACTGAATCTAAACGTCAAAAAACTCTGCAAAGGGAATTGGAATGGTCACGAATGGCACCTAAGGCCAGACAAGCCAAATCTAAAGCTCGTTTAAGTTCTTATGAGAAAATGTTAGGCGAAGAGGGCAAAGAAAAAGAACAAAAATTAGAGCTATTTATTCCACCTGGTCCGCGTTTAGGCAGCAAAGTGATTGAGGCCAACGGGGTTTCCAAAGCCTATGGTGATAAGTTATTGTATGAAAATTTAAACTTTTCATTACCGCAAGGGGGAATAGTTGGGATCATTGGGCCAAACGGAGCTGGTAAAACTACCTTATTCAAATTAATTACGGGTCAGGAAGAACCGGATGCTGGAAATTTTGAGGTTGGAGAAACGGTACAACTTTCCTATGTAGATCAAGCGCATGATAATTTGGATCCAAATAAATCAGTCTGGGAGAATATTTCTGGAGGCAATGAATGGATTCAGCTAGGAAATAGTAAAATCAATTCCAGGGCATATGTCAGTAAATTCAATTTCGCTGGAGCTGATCAGGAAAAGAAGGTTGGTGTTTTATCTGGTGGTGAGCGAAATAGAGTTCATTTGGCTATGTCTATCAAGCAGGAAGCCAATTTGCTTTTATTAGATGAGCCGACCAACGATTTGGATGTAAATACACTTCGAGCTTTAGAAGAAGGTTTGGAGAATTTTGCAGGCTGTGCGGTAATTATTAGCCACGACAGATGGTTCCTAGATAGAATTTGCACGCATATTCTTGCTTTCGAAGGTGATTCTCAAGTATATTGGTTTGAAGGAAACTTCTCTGATTATGAAGAAAACCGTAAGAAAAGACTAGGAGATGATGCTATTCCTAAAAGGATCAAATATAAAAAATTAACAAGGTAATTAACTGATTACTTTGTTTAGAGACCTGTCAGGTTTTCAAAACCTGACAGGTCTCTGCTCAATAATTAAATATTCATTCGAAAAATTTCCAAGATCGCTAACCCAACTTTCAGTTGATCAAATAAGGTGCTCTTGATAAATGCTTGAAATTTTGCTAGCCAAATATAGCTTGCTCGAAGAATGTGGGCTGGAGGACAATTTCTTTAAAAGAGTCCCAGCTTCCATCTTCCTTCGCAGAATGTCCGACCTTCAGTACTGACATTATCTTGCCAATTTCGAACTTTTGCCTTCCAACTAATAACTAATCCTTAACTTCGCTTAAGCCCATCGCTTTCAACATAAACCTTGGCAAAGGCTTCTTCGGATCTCTTTTTTGCAAATTTAAGTACCAACCAATTTTTTTCATAATCGGCACTTTATGGGTTTCCACAAATTCAATTAGAGCACCATCCGGATCTTCTACGTAGGTAAAATGTCCTGCAGCTTCTCCCATGTCAAAACTATTGGCTGAATCTACAGTGAAGGGAAAACCTTTTGCTTCACATTCCGATTTGAGGGCTTCCATACCATTTATATCATAGCAAAGGTGGATATAACCTAAATCACCCCAGAATCTATTCTCAAATATTTTTTTCGGCTTACGATTTATTGCTACTACCAATTCGATTTCAGATGCACCTAAAAGTGGGCTAAAGGCTCCTTCTCTAGGTTTACTGTGGCGAAGAAGCACACGCCTAACTTTCTTATCACCACCAGGAATTGCAACTAGATCATCAAAAACGCCTTCTTCATCATAAATGATAGTGTCGTAACCAAGTATTTCAGAGTAAAGGGTTTTGGCTTTCTCTATGTCAGTAACTCCAATAATGGCACCATTAGGGCCTCCTGGTAAGTCAGTTTTGCGTTGTTGGAACCACGAATTAGATGTGACAATCTGAAATATATTATCCCAGGGATCTTTTACAAAAAATGTGGGTTTTCCATAAGGGTCATTTTGTAACTCCCCTAATACGTTTAGACCTCGCCTGTTAAAAAGTTCATAAGTAGCAGCAACATCCTTACTTTTCATTTTAGCGATATTGATACCTAAATCTCCCAACAGAGGTTGAAATTTTGGAGCTTCTGGCTTTCTGGAAGTGTATTGCCAAATTTCAAAACCGCCACCACCTTGCATATTAATGGCTAATATAGCATGCCTGCTTCTAGGCTCTCCACCCGTATAAGGAAGCATTAGAGCAGCCTCTGCGGCCTCTTCAAAGACGGGAACACTCATTCCGAAGTTTTGCCTGTACCATTTGAAGGCCGCCTGAACATCGGATACCCCAATTCCAATTTGCTGAATTCCGCTAATTATTTTCCCACTCATTACATTACTTTTTTGAAATTTTGGCTAAAATAATGGAATTCAATGAAACTGATGGTAAAAATCAAGATTCATTTATTTAAAATATTAAAAATTGATTGGGATGAAATGAATCAAAAAATTATTTAGAAATTCAGGCTTCTGCTAATTGATAAGTGGTTTTTATAAAAAATCCAATGTAAATTGTCAATCAATTTAGTCACAGTTCTATTCTCCTAAAATAAAACAAATGAAGAAAGTATTTACTACCATATTAACCTGTCTTTTTACCAACTTACTTTTAGCCCAAAACCTTCAAAGCCCCGAGGAAAAACTGGGGTATGCATTAGGTGATAAATTCACATTTCACCATCAGGTAGTTGATTACTTTAAGTACCTATCTGAAAATTCAGATCAAATGATCTTGCTTAAATACGGGGAAACCTATGAAGGAAGGCCACTTTATTATGCAGTGATTTCTTCTGAAGAGAATATGCAAAAACTAGAAGAAATTAAAGCAAGTAATATTTCTCAAACCGGATTGAATGGTGCATTGAGGGCGGGGAATGAAAAGGCCATTGTGTGGCTAAGTTACAATATCCATGGAAATGAAGCTTCATCCACTGAGGCAGCAATGAAAACTGCATATGAGTTGCTTTCAGGAGGGATGGACGGCCAGGAATGGTTGAAAAATACAGTGGTAATTATGGATCCTTGCGTGAATCCAGACGGAAGAGATCGCTATGCTAATTTCTACAGGAGATACGGTGCAAAAGAATTTAACCCTAATTTGGAGGGTGTGGAGCATGATGAGCCATGGCCAGGCGGACGTCCTAATCATTATTTATTTGATTTGAATAGAGACTGGGCATGGCAAACACAAATTGAATCGAAAGCTAGAATGAAAGTTTACCATGAATGGATGCCCCATATTCATGTTGATTTCCATGAGCAATCCATTAATAGTCCCTATTACTTTGCTCCTGCTGCAGAGCCATTGCATGAAGTGATTACAGATTGGCAAAAGGATTTTCAAATTCAAATAGGTCAAAATCATGCTAAATATTTTGATAAAAATAATTGGCTATATTTTACAAGGGAGCGGTTTGATTTGTTTTATCCTAGTTATGGAGATACTTATCCAACTTTCAATGGTGCGATAGGGATGACCTATGAACAGGCTGGTAATGGTAGAGCAGGATTGGGTGCTTTAACAAACTTGGGAGATACTTTGACTCTAAAAGAAAGATTAGAACATCATTTCACTACTGGGATGAGTACGATTGAAATCGCGTCTAAAAATGCTGTCAAACTAAATACAGAATTCAGAAAGTATTTCTCTCAAAATGTCAATAATCCTACAGACCAGTATAAGTCCTATATTATTAAATGGGATGAAAATAAAAAGTATGATATTTCTGCTTTACTAGCCTTTTTGGAAGATCAAAAGATTGAGGTTCAACAGATCGGAAAGCAACAAAAGTTAAGTGGCTACAGCTATTTTAAAAGAAAGGAATCTAATTTTTCTTCCGATAAGAATGATTTAGTAATCAGTGCCTATCAACCAAAATCAACATTAATTCAGGCATTATTTGATCCTAAGCCAAAATATAGTGATTCATTAACCTATGACATTACCGCCTGGGCAATTCCTTATGCCTATGGCCTAGAGACCTACGGTCTAAAAAATAAAGTCAATGGTACTTCTTTGGAAGATATAAATTTTGAGGAGAGCCTTACTAGTAATTCTGCTTATGCTTATGCAGTTAGATGGAATTCTTTTAACTCAGCCAAATTT
Organism: uncultured Marivirga sp.; assembly: GCF_963974845.1. NCBI lineage: Bacteria > Pseudomonadati > Bacteroidota > Cytophagia > Cytophagales > Marivirgaceae > Marivirga > uncultured Marivirga sp. The sequence goes on along the minus strand of NZ_CAXBEQ010000008.1, from coordinate 28,784 downwards.
TTGGCGGAGGCCCTAAGACAAGGAATTAAAATTAGAATTGCTTACAAAAACTTAAAATTCGATAATCAGCATTTCAATAAAGGAAGTTTGATTATTACACAGACTAATAATGAGCAGGTGAAAGATTTGAATTTGGCATTAGCACAATTATCAAATCAATTTGACGTACAAATATTTCCGATTACTTCAGGCTTTGCTGATCAAATTTATGATATTGGTTCTTCCGAAATCCAATATTTGAAAGCGCCTAAAATAGCAGTGTTGATGGATGATGGAGTTTCTTCATTAGCATATGGGGAAATATGGCATTTCTTTGAACAGTCATTAGACTATCCTATCACTAGTTTACGATTGAATAATTTGAACCGGATTAATATTTCTGATTACGATCAGCTAATAATGCCTTCAGGCAGTTACAGTGAATTGACAGAAGAGGGTAAAACGAAACTGCTTGATTTTGCGAAATCTGGGGGAAAGCTGATAGTGATGGGGTCGGCAATATCAAAATTTGCTGACTTGGAAAATGGTCAATTAAAAGGTAAAAAAGCTGATAAAGGAGATGAATCTTTAGCTGTATACGAAAATGCAGAAAGAAAAAGATTGTCTAGTAGTATTTTTGGAGCTATTTATGATGTTGAATTAGATACTTCTCATCCTCTAGCTTTTGGTTTAGGGAATCAATATTTCAGTTTGAAAACTTCGGGAAGTGCATACGAATATTTACCAAATGGCTGGAATGTAGGTGTAATAAAATCTGATAATGACCATATAGCTGGTTTTGCTGGTTATAAAGCCAAAAAACAACAACAAAACAGTATGGTTTTTGGAGTGGAATCTTTTGGGAGGGGAGAGCTTGTCTATCTTCAAGATGACCCGTTGTTTAGGGCTTTTTGGCATCAAGGGAAAATGTTGTTTTCCAATGCTGTCTTTATGGTTGGAAGCGATTGATGAGTAGTAGAAAGGGCTGTTTTTAGAATAATGAAAACAGCCCTTTTGATTCCTGATTTGAGAAATTAGAACTCAAATTCAGGTAATTTCTCCAATATATCCTTCACCATATCTTCCAAGCTGTACTGTGGACTCCAATTCCAGTCTTGCTGTGCTTGACTATCATCAATGCTATTAGGCCAAGTATCGGCAATTTCCTGTCTGTAATCTACCTTGTAGGAAATCTTGAAATCGGGATGCTGTTTTTTAATGACCTGATAGATATCTTCAGGATTAAAACTTAAAGCGCCTAAGTTATAACTTGATCTTACGGTGATTTTTTCTGCTGGTGCTTGCATTAAGTCGATAGTAGCTTTGATTGCATCTGGCATATACATCATTGGTAAATAGGAATCTTCTCTCAAGTAGCATTCAAAATCTTCACCATTTAATGCTTTATGGAAAATATCAACAGCATAATCTGTCGTTCCACCGCCAGGTAAAGACTTATAACCAATCAAACCTGGGTACCTCAGACTTCTAACATCCACTCCATATTTTTCATGGTAGTAAGCACACCATCTTTCACCAGCCAATTTACTGATGCCATAAACAGTATTGGGATCCATTATGCAATCCTGTGGGGTCTTGTCTACCGGAGACTTTGGTCCGAAAACAGCGATAGAACTAGGCCAATATACCTTAGATAGCTTCTTTTCTCTAGCAACTTCTAAAACATTGAGTAGGCTTTGCATATTAAGATCCCATGCGAAAATTGGGTTTTGCTCTCCCTTAGCTGATAAAATAGCAGCTAACATGTAGATTTCTGTTATTTTGTATTGCTCTACTAATGCCGTTAACCTTTTTGCATCCATAACATCTAATTGCTCAAAGGGCTCATTAGGAAGAGGATCTTTGTGAGGATTTCGAATGTCAGATGCAATCACATTGGTGTTACCATAAATTGCTCTTAACTCGGCTGTGAGCTCAGTGCCAAGTTGTCCATTTGCTCCTATAACTAGTATCGTATTCGTTTCCATAGGTAAAATTTTGCACGAATTTCGTTATTTTATTTTGCTAAAAAAATAATTGGAATGAATTGACAGAATTATGTGTTGACAGGCTATAATCAGGAATAGCTTATTTAGAAAAATGATAAATAAGCATAACTACTTACATCTATTTTATTTCCTGTGACTTTAAAGTTATTTTTGCATATTCGATTAGCACTATGAAAGAGAATTTCAAAGCAATAAGTTTATCATTCAAAAATGCCCCCATAGAAATTAGGGAGCAGGTCTCACTTAATGATGAGGCTATTGGTAGGTTATTGAACTATTTCAAAGAGTTTACTTCTGTTTCCGATGTTTTGGTACTTTCCACTTGCAACAGGACAGAGGTATATTATTTCAATGAAGAAGAGCTTTCCGAAGATATTATTAAACTGATTGGGATTGAAAAAGGGATTAGCGATTTTGCTTCCTTTAAACCTTATTTTGAAATCATCAATGACCATATAGAAGCCGTCCAAAGACTATTTAGGGTGGCAATGGGCCTTGAAGCACAAGTCGTAGGAGATATTCAAATCTCAAACCAAGTAAAAAGAGCATACCAACAATCAGCCGATTTGCAATTGGCAGGTCCCTTTTTGCACCGACTGATGCACACGATTTTCTTTACTAATAAAAGAGTAGTTCAAGAAACTCCTTTCAGAGATGGAGCTGCTTCAGTTTCATATGCTGCTACTGAATTAGTGAAAACCTTAACTTCGGATATTAAAAACCCAAGAGTTTTAGTGGTTGGTGTTGGAGAAATAGGAGAGGATGTTTGCAGGAATTTAGTAGGCGATAACAGACTATCAGTTAAAATAACTAATAGAACGGCTGAAAAAGCGGTAGAACTTGCAGCAGAATGTAATTTTGCGGTGCATCCTTATTCCGAATTATGGGACGGGGTAAACGAAGCGGATGTGGTGATTTCATCAGTTGGTGCTTCTGAGCCAATATTCACCAAAGATAAAGTAGATGCGCTCAATATATTGAGTTTTAAGTATTTTATCGATTTATCTGTTCCTCGCTCAGTTAGTAATGAAGTAGAGGAAAATCCTGCAGCTTTGGTTTTTAATGTTGATAGTGTTAAAAGTAAGGCGGATGAGGCTTTAGAAAAAAGAATTAAAGCGATTCCACAAGTAGAAATAATCATTGAAGAGTCAATTGAAGAATTTAATGATTGGTCTAAGGAAATGGCTGTTTCTCCTACAATCAATAGCCTTAAAAATGCTTTGGAGCAAATTAGACAAGAAGAGTTGGCTCGGTATTTGAAAGAAATTGAAGGCGAAGACTGTAAGATTGTTGATAAGGTAACTAAAAGTATGATGCAAAAAATATTGAAGCTGCCGGTTTTACAATTGAAAGCGGCTTGCAAAAGAGGTGAGGAGGAGAATTTAATTGGAGTCTTAAATGATTTGTTTAATCTTGAAAGAGATACTTTAAAAAAGTAAATCACATTTGCTTGTAGGATATTACCATATCCACTATTTTTGTCACTCAAATTTTAAAATAATAAAGTATGTTTTACGATATTCCGGTAACAGAAGGGGCTAATACATTTTTTTGGATAGTAGTAACCTTAGTAGGCTTAGTGAATGCAATTGCATTTATTGATAAAAGAAATACTGATAAAGAAGAATCAGAATCCTAATTTTGATAGCTTTTAAATTGAAGTAGTATGAAAAATATTTTTAAAGTTTTCATACTTTTTTTATGCTTTTTATTAAGTGCCGAACTCAAAAGTCAATCTTTTATTGGCACTAAGGGAGGTGTGAACATACCTTTTGTAAACTTCTCTGATTTTACAAACGTCCCCATTACTACCAGAATAAGAAGTGAATTTTTTGTGGGACCTACTTTTGGCCTAACCTATCGTTATATGCAGAACGATAAAATTGGGGTGCAGTTTGATTTGAATTATAGTACTAAGGGCTGGGGCCAAAATACTTTTGAGTTCACTAATACCTTTATTACAAGAATTAATTATTTAGAGTTACCTTTTTACTTCCATTGGCAAATGTTTGGTACGGAGAACTTTAAGTTCTTTTTAGATGCAGGGGTCTATGTTGCTTGGGCATTAAGTTCTTCACAAACCATTACTAATAATCAAGATTTAAGTGAAAACCAAATTACCTATTCAATCGAAAACGACAACAGAGGTGACTTTGGCTTGCATGTTGGCGCAGGAGTTTCCTATAACTTTTCAAGCTTTATTTTGCAATTAGAAGGTGGTTTTCAGTCTGGTTTCGCTAATATTCTGCCTGTTAATCACTTTATTAGGGTAAATCCTGTAGTTTCCACCAATCAAGTTCCTTCAGCTCGTATAAGCTTACTTTTTCCTTTGCGGAAAAATTAACGACAGCATCTATTTTAAGTTTATATTTTAAATATTAATATCCAGACAACATTTTAAGTGATTTTGAAGTGTACATAGAAGATTTAATTTACTCCCCATTATGAAAAATATTTTATTCCTAGTTCTGTTTATTATCTTAAACTCCCTTGGGCTGGCTCAACAAAAACCTATCAATATCTATTATGAAAAATCAAATGATGGTTTTGACTTTTTTGCGAGCAATAAGGAACAGGTTCCGTATACTGTTAAGATCAATTTTCAGCAGTTAGAGAATTTATCAAGTGATTCGGGAGAGAAAAGCTTTATCCGTACGATTCCCGCCCAAAGCTCTTCAGTAAAAGTGCTCGAGATGAGAAGGATTAAAGAAGAAAAGGGTACCTCCTTTGATTTTAATTTCCTGTTTACAATTGGTGATGCTTCATTAATAGTAGATGAAAACTATCCTTATTTGTTGCCTTATAAGCACGGGAAGAGAGTCAGGGTTGGGCAAGGAAACAATGGTGCTGGAACCCATAAAGGAATCAATGCCATTGATTTTAATCTTGAAGTCGGTGACAGTATTTACGCTGCTAGAGCCGGATTAGTGACTGAAGTCAAACAAGATTCAGACATAGGGGGGAATGCCCCAAAATATGAACCGTACGGGAATTTTATAAAGGTTTATCATGATGATGGAACGCTGGGAAGTTATGTTCATTTAGTCAAAAATGGGAGCTTGGTCAAAAAGGGAGACCAAATCACTGAAGGCCAATTGATTGGAATTAGCGGAAATACCGGCTGGAGTTCTGGCCCTCATTTACATTTTATGGTAACACAGAACAGGGATTTTCAAAATTTCACCTTACCGATTAAGTTTCTAAATTATGAGGATGAGCTTTTTATTCCGATTGAATCTAAAAGTTACTATGCTTTCCATCCAGGAAAACCGGATTTTGAAGTTGAAGATGAATTTCAAGAGGCAGCATTTGAAGGAAAGATGGAGCCCTCCAGTCTCAAAGGCAAAATTGAATTTGATACGAAAGAGTATGGTGATTATGTATTGATATATGTAGATAATGGCATGAATGCGGAAATGAATGGAGTTTTAAAACTACAACTGAAGAATTTAATCAGCACTAAAAACTTACCATATAAATTCACAGTGCCACCAAGAACTAGAATGTATTTGTTGGCATTAAGTCCTGATGATAATGCCTCATCTTTTGGGTATCAACTTTCAGGAGAGTTTAAATAGAGTTCTTAAAAAACCTAGAACTTGACAGTGTCATTAACGTATGTACCTACATGGAAAAAGCAAGATTATTATACTTTTACGATCCTTTATGCGGGTGGTGCTTCGGGTTTAGTCCAGTAATCAAGAAATTGGAGCAAGAGTTCAAGGAGCAAATTGAATTTGAAGCCATTAGTGGCGGAATGGTATTGGGCAAAAGAGTAAAGCCTTTAAGTGAGATGAAAGATTACCTTAAAGAAGCCATGCCACGCTTAGAAGAAATGACGGGGGTTAAATTTGGTCAGCCCTATTTAGAACTTTTGGATCAAGGAAGCTTAATGCTCAATTCTGAATTGCCTTGCATAGCAATGACAGTTTTCAAATCAATGAGTAAAAAATCCAATATAGAGTTTGCATCAGCTTTACAATCCACTTTGTATGAAAAGGGTGTCAATCTAAATGAAATTGAAAACTATAAAAAGTTGGTAGAAGATTTTGACCTGCCTTGGGAAGTTTTTAAAGGTAAATTGGAAGATCCAGTTTATAAAGAAAAAACATATCAAGAGTTTCAGATCGGTCAGCAAATGGGGATAAATGGATTTCCATCTGTGGTTTTAAGTATTGGTAAGCAAGGATATTTGATAGCCAGAGGTTATAGACCTGAAAATGAAATGAAAGCGGTGATTGAGGAGATTTTAGCTAAAGAAACCGCTTCTTCCAAATAAAATTAGTTAATAAGATTGTCTGGGGTGGATTCACAAGAGGAAGTGAAATCACCCCTTTTTTCTTCAATATTTGCTCATTCAGTTAATTCAATCCTGAAAACCACTTCATCAATTCGGCTAATTGCTTACCTTTGCCCAAAATTTGAATTAAGATTTTATCATGCATAGGACACATCACTGCGGAGAGTTAAGAATAGAAAATAAAAGTCAGCAAGTAGTATTGAGCGGCTGGGTACAGCGAGTTAGAAATAAAGGCGGATTGCTTTGGATCGATTTGCGTGACCGATACGGAATCACACAACTTTTATGTGAAGAAGGAAAAACCAATGAAGATATCCTGAAAACAGCGAGAAAAGTGGGGCGTGAATTTGTGCTTCAAGCAAAAGGTGAGGTGGTAGAGCGTTTCTCCAAAAATGATAAAATGCCTACGGGTAATATCGAAATTTTTGTTGAAGAATTGAATATCTTAAATGCTGCTAAAACCCCTCCATTTACCATAGAAGATGATACAGATGGCGGAGAAGAATTAAGAATGCAATATCGCTATTTGGATTTAAGGAGGCCTGCAGTTAGAGAGAAATTAAAATTGCGTCATCAATTGATGCAAGCTACAAGAAGGTTTATGGATGGCGCAGGTTTTTTAGAAGTTGAAACTCCTGTTCTGATAAAATCCACACCAGAAGGTGCCCGTGACTTCGTAGTGCCTTCAAGAGTTCATGAAGGCGAATTTTATGCCTTGCCGCAATCCCCGCAAACTTTCAAGCAATTATTGATGGTGTCCGGCTTTGATAAATATTTCCAGATAGTGAAATGTTTCCGTGATGAAGACTTAAGAGCAGATCGTCAACCTGAATTTACTCAAATCGACTGCGAAATGTCATTTGTAGAGCAGGAAGACATCCTTAACACTTTTGAGGAGATGGTAAAATACCTTTTTAAGGAAGTGAAAGGAGTTGAAATAGAGGATTTCGAAAGAATGACCTATGATCAGGCTATGAAATTGTATGGATCGGATAAGCCTGATATCAGATTTGGAATGCCTTTCGTGGAATTAAATCAATATGCTCAAGGCAAAGGATTTAATGTATTCGATCAGGCCGAATTAGTGGTGAGTATCAATGTTTCGGGTGCTGGAGATTATACTCGTAAACAATTGGATGCTTTGACCGAATATGTAAAGCGCCCGCAGATCGGAGCCAAAGGTTTAGTTTATGTGAAATGCAATAAAGATGGAAGCTTCAAGTCCTCTGTGGATAAATTTTATAGTCAAGAAGATTTAAAAGAATGGGCACAAGCAACTGATGCCAAAGCAGGAGATTTGATTTTGGTTTTAAGTGGAGATGTTGACCATACCCGTAAAGCGATGAATGAACTACGCTTAAAAATGGGTTCTGAATTAGGTTTAAAAGATCGAAATGTTTTTAAACCACTTTGGGTATTGGATTTTCCTCTTTTAGAATGGGATGAAGATACTAAGAGATTCCATGCTATGCACCATCCGTTTACAAGTCCTAAGTTAGAAGATATGCAGTTCATTGAATCTGACCCAGGAAGAATAAGAGCGAATGCTTATGATATGGTGATTAATGGAGTGGAAATAGGAGGTGGAAGTATAAGGATTCATGATAAATCATTGCAACAGAAAATGTTCAAGGCATTAGGTTTTACTGAAGAGGAGGCGCAAAAGCAATTCGGATTCTTAATGGAGGCATTTGAATATGGAGCTCCGCCTCATGGTGGAATTGCTTTTGGTTTTGATAGATTGTGTGCTATGTTTGGTGGCTCTGATTCAATCCGAGATTACATTGCATTCCCTAAAAACAATGCAGGAAGAGATGTGATGATTGATTCACCATCTACCATTTCTGCCGAACAATTAAAAGAATTACACTTGAGTATAAAATAAAATTAATATATTGTTCATCAGTTTGATTTTTGCTGAATAGAAAGTTGATCTATTTGGAGTCAATTCTCTATTTATTTTTGGTTTTTGAATTTCTTTTAAATTGATTGAACATACCTACATAGAATTTTTGGGATTGGAACTAGCCGATCCCTTAACTTTTATTTCCGATATTATGATGGCTATGGTCTGTGCTTTTTTGGGCCACAGACTATTCCACGATTTTAAATCTAAATACGCAAAGCTATCAGCCTATTTTTTCTTGTTTTTGGGAGTGTCGGCCTTTCTTGGGGGTACTTCTCATTTATTGGATTTGTATTTGGGAAAAACGCCACATTTAGTTGCTTGGACATTGCAAGGCATTTCTATCCTATTTTTTCAACTGGCAAGTTTGAAGTTAATCCAATCTTCTAAAATAAAATTCTTTTTGAGGGCTTTGATATTCGCTTTTTTCGGAATATTTGTTGCTCAGATTTATTCGGTTCAGCATTTTGATGTGGTAAAGGTGAATTCTATTGTGGGATTAATTGGCTTTGTATCATGCATTCACATTTACAAATACTTTGAATCGAGAGATAAAACTTATTTAAAAATTCCCTTGGCTATCCTTCTATTTGCAGGCCCTGCCATGATTCACAGTTTTGGGCTCAATTTCAATAAATGGATGGACCAGAATGTGATTAGTCATTTGCTTTTATTGCCTTGTTACTATTTACTCTACACTACCATCGTGCAAATAGCTATTCTTAAAAAGAAAACTCAGCCAATACGGCAACCAGTGCCCCTAAAAGAGAAATAAATAACTTCTTGAAATTAAAGCTATGATCGGGGCTGCTTTCAAAAAAGATAGTGGTTGATATGTGTAAGAAGTTCCCCGACACCAAAGCAAATAGAATTAAGAACACTTTATCTGAAAAAATTTCAGCATCGTGCAAAATATGGCTCAATCCTAGACCTGCTGGGCTAGCCAAACTAAAAATAACTAGAATCAATATTGTTTTCCATTTAGTATGCAGGTGACAAATCATGACTGACATTAGTGCAAAAGCAGCGGGCATTTTGTGCATCAGAATTCCAAAAAAGACTGAGTTTGAGTTGTCGTGAGAATGGATAGTATCAGGATGTGCCAAAAGCGTGCCTTCCAAAAAGGCGTGTATGGAAAGTGCAATTAACAATCCCAACCATTTATTTTGTCCATGCTGATGATTTTCATGAACAGTATGTAAATGTCCGTGCTCTACTCCTTCGGAAAAATACTCTAATATCACTTGGATAAAAAAACCAGCCAGCACATATAGACTTATATGCGAGACACTTTCCCCTTGAGAAAAAATTTCAGGTAAAATATGGATGACGGTTACCGAAAACAGATAAGCCCCGGCAAAAACCAAAGCGAATTTGAAAAAATGATTATTAACGTTTGGCAGAAAGAAGACTAAATAACCTGTACCAAAGGTAAGTACAAATAATATGATTGAATTGATGATCATAATTTTTTCACTATAAATATCATGCGTTCAGAGGTTTCGGGTACGTATTCATTTAGCTCATAATCTCCAAAGGTTTGCACCAGCATAAAGTTAGCGTTACGGAAATATTCTAAAAATGATAAACGTCTGATAGCTTTTACTCTTTCTTCAAAATGATAGTTTTCCCCATTTGCGTGGAAATCAATTTCTTTGATAATACTTTCTCCGTCAAAATTTCTTTTCAAATGAAAATCGATACCATCAATTGTTTTTATTTCCTCTTTCACTAGATTATGAATCACTCTATAAGGATTCAGGAAGTCTAATGTAAATATGCCTCCAGATTGTAGCGAATCTGAAATAGAGTTAATACATTTTTGATTTTCATCTTCAGATTTGAAAAAGCCAAAACTTGTAAAAAGATTAAAGGCGTAGTTAAAATAATTTTCTTTGATGCTTTCACGCATATCTTGAACGTGAAAGTGCAGTTTCTCATTCTCATAAGACTTGGCCAGTTCAATATTTCTTTCCGAAATATCTATTCCATCGACCTCAAAATCTTGCTTATTTAGGAAGATGGAGTGTCTACCACTGCCACAGGCTACATCTAGCAATTTCGCATCTTTAGGGATATTTAAAAATGATAATAGTTTGGACAGAAAGAACTGTGCTTCTTTTTCATCTCTATTTTTATAGAGAATATGATAAAAAGGAGAACCAAACCATTCATTGAACCACTCTTTTTTAGCTTCTGACATGATCACAATATGATTTTTCCGTTTAGGTTGTCAGTATTGTAGTGTTGTAAGTCTCCATTTTCATCTTCATAGATAAAAAAAGCTTCCAGATGATCTTGAGAAGAAAGGATTTTCTTTGCCTCTTCTAATCCAGTTACCATGAAGGCAGTGGACCAGGCATCGGCTTCCATGCAGCTAGGGGCAACAACTGTAGCACTTATAATATCTCTTTGAATAGGATAGCCTGTTTTAGGATTGATGCTATGTCCGTATTTTTTTCCCTCGTAAACGAAAAATTTTCTATAATTACCTGATGTGGAGATAGCTTCATTATCTAAATGGATTATCGCTACTCTCTCGGGCTGTTGTCCAACTTTCTGCTGAGGGTCATCGATTCCGATAGCCCAAAAATCCCCATTTTCATTTTCGCCTTTTACTCTAAGCTCTCCACCTAATTCAACCATCATATTTTTGATTCCTTTTGAATCCAGAAAATCATAAAGCACATCTATAGAATATCCTTGTGCAATTGCATTAAAATCAAGAGAAACTTTTTCTTTTTCTTTTTTCACTTTTTTCTTATCGAATAGAATGTAGCTAAAGCCTACGTATTTCTTTATTTCTTCAATTCGGCTACTGTCTGGAAAATCTACTTTTTCTGGACCAAACCCCCAAGCTTCAATAAAGGGATAAACAGTGGGGTCAAATGCACCACCAGATGCTTCATATATTTCTTTTGATTTTCTTAAAACGGGATAAAAATAAGGGGATTGGAATTGAAGGCTGTCTGACTTATTAAACTGAACGATTTCTGAGTTCTTCAGGTATGTTGATAAACTTTGGTCAAATTTTCTTAAAAGAGAATCTATTTCATTTTTAAAGTTTCTGTTTTCCACATCAGAATAGGTGATATTATAGGTTGTACCTTGCGCTTCTCCTGAAATAAAAATATAAGGTAGTATATCCGTTTTCGGATTTTGGCTGTCTCGGTAAAACCAAACTATAGCCACAATGGCCACTAAAATTAAAGAATAGATTGAATTCTTCGTTCTATTGTTCATGGGATTAAATTTGATGCGAAATTACATTAAATGCAAGTGAATTGCGAATATGAGGTAGGATATTTAGGATTATTACTAACAAAAAAGCCACTTAAAAAGTGGCTTCTAATATTAAATGGTTTGGAAATGTTTGTTTAACACATCACGGTACTTAGAACTAAAATTTCTATAGCACCATTCCTTCAACAAATTCAGCTCATGTTCTACCAACAGAGCAATAGCTTTTCTCAATTCTTTTTCAAATAAACGTCTGTCGAAGCTTACCTTTGAAAGAATTGACTTTGCATAATCTAACATAGCTATTATGGTTTGGGTTGTAGTTAGTACTTTAAAGAACTTAATTTTTATGGTATCTTGAAAGTAACAAAAATTTATTAAAATCGAAAATTAAACACTAATTTTAACGTTCGATTTCTTGAAGTATTTGAATCAAAATACGAATAAAATGATAATAAGGTTAGTAAAAATTTTAATTATATTTTCAGTATTTTCCGGCAGTGTCGTGGGCTTAAAGGCACAGGACATATCTATAGAATTAGGACCTGACAGAATTGCTTTGAATCAAGTTTTTACGATTACGGTTAAAGTAGAAGGTGAGACCTTAAAATCTTATGATAAATTCCCAGATATTAACGGATTAGTGAAGAGAGGTACTTCCAGTAGTTCCTCTACTAATATCTTTAATGGTCAGGTGACCAGAAGTCAAAGTATTACCCAAAGCTATGTTCCAGAGAGGGAGGGAACGATCAATATCCCTGCTTTTAGTATTAATGTCAACGGCAAAGTGGTAAGTTCAGCCGGTAAGACTGTAGAGGTTGGGCCTGCAAAACAACAGAACCAAAACAGGCGATATGACCCTTTTGGGAGTGATCCTTTTGAAGATTTCTTTGGAAGAAGAGACGAGCCCGAGGAGTTTGTTGACCTCAAAGAAGATGCATTTTTTGCGTTGACTACTGATAAAGAAGAAATATATGTTGGTGAAGGAGTGAATACGACTTTGGCTTTTTATGTTTCAAACGAAAATAGGGCTCCTTTGCAGTTTCATGATTTGACAAACCAACTAACTAAAATTCTAAAAGAAGTAAGACCAAATAATGTCTGGGAGGAAAATTTTAATATTGAGAATATTGCTGGAGAGCCAGTTAATTTAGGGGGGAAGAGATATACTGTTTATAAAATATATCAAGCTACTTTTTTCCCTTTAGGAGAAGAGGATATCAAATTTCCAACAGTTGGTCTGGAAATGATTAAGTATCAAGTAGCAAAAAGCAGAAGCTTTTTCGGGCAAAACAGAAAAGAGAGTTTTAAGAAATTCTATTCTAAACCTAAAACGGTAAAGGTAAACCCTTTGCCAGATCATCCATTAAAGGATCAGGTTTCGGTTGGTGATTATAAATTGTCTGAAGATATAAACTCTACTGAGCTAAATACTGGCGAAAGTTTTCAATATGAATTTGACGTGAGGGGGACTGGGAATATTTCAGGAATTGCTGAACCTCAGCTTAAAGATAAAAAAGAGCTAGAAATATACTCACCTAATATAAGTGAGAACATTACTCGAAGTGGTGTATCAGTGAGGGGTTCTAAAGCCTTTCGGTATTATATGATTCCTAAAGAACCAGGAGAATATGATTTGTCTGACTATTTCCAATTCATATTTTTCAATACACGCACAGAAAAATACGATACACTAAAGCCAAATTATCAAATTAAAATTACGGGAGAAAGCATGGCTAACGTTAATATTGAACAAGCTTCTTCTGATGGGTTATTCTATGATCGAATCGATGAAATGTCCAATAAATTACAATCTCATCAAGCCACTGAAATCTGGAAATGGGTGTTTAACATATTTCTTATAGTGGCTTTTTCTGTTTCTTTGTTCATCTTGCTGAAAAAATCCTAAATTGCGCATCAATTTTTGTATAAATGAGCAATAGTTTCGGTAAAATCTTCAAAATTACTACTTACGGTGAATCTCATGGCGTAGGAATCGGTGTTATCATCGATGGTTGTCCTGCGGGTGTGAAGGTTGATGAGACATTTCTTCAATCTGAAATGCAAAGAAGAAAACCTGGTCAGTCTAAAATCACCACGCAGCGGAAAGAAGAAGATGAGGTAGAGGTTCTATCTGGAATATTTGAGGGAGTAACAACAGGAACGCCAATTGCACTTAGCATTCGTAATACTAATCAGAAAAGCAAAGATTACTCTCATATCAAGGATAGTTTTCGTCCGTCACATGCTGATTTCACTTATCAGGAAAAATATGGTGTACGTGATTATAGAGGAGGGGGAAGAAGCTCAGCCCGAGAAACTGCCGCCAGAGTAGCCGCTGGGGCAATTGCTAAAATGTTTTTAAGGCAAATTGGAGTTGTGGTTCAAGCATTTGTATCACAAGTGGGTGGTTTAAGGCTTCAGAGGGCTTATAAGGAAATGAATTTAAGTAAAGCGGAAGAAAATATTGTTCGTTGCCCTGATCCTGAAATGGCTGAAAGAATGATTCAGCATATAGATGAAACGAGAAAAAATAAAGATACCATTGGAGGAATCGTAAGTTGTGTAATCCAGGGAACTCCAGTAGGTCTTGGAGAGCCAGTATTTGATAAATTACATGCAGTGCTTGGTCAAGCCATGTTAAGTATTAACGCAGTAAAGGGTTTCGAATACGGTAGTGGGTTTGAAGGAGTGAAAATGTACGGTTCGGAACACAACGATCGCTTCGAAACAGAAGATGGAATAGTCAAAACAACTACCAATCATTCAGGTGGAATTCAAGGTGGAATTTCAAATGGGCAAGATATTTATTTTAATGTGGCTTTCAAACCTATTGCCACGATCATGAGTGATCAAGAGAGTATAGATAAAGATGGAAATAAAGTCACTGTGAAAGGCAAAGGAAGACACGACCCTTGCGTGGTACCAAGAGCAGTGCCTATTGTAGAAGCAATGGCCGCCATTACGATTGCGGACTTTTTATTAAGGGCTAAAACGAATAAAATTTGATGAAAAAATTACCACTACATATAAAAATTATAATTGGTCTGGTACTAGGAATTGCCTGGGCCTTTATATCTAGCTACTTAGGCTGGAACCAATTCACTATTGATTGGATTGATCCCTTTGGAACTATATTTATAAGAGTGTTGAAAGCAATTGCAGTTCCTCTGGTACTGCTCTCTATTATAAGTGGGGTTTCCAGTTTGACCGACATCAATAAATTAGGGAAACTAGGGCTGAAAACTATAGTATTCTATTTGATGTCAACTGTTTTGGCAGTAGGAATTGGATTGACTTTGGTCAATTTAGTTAAACCCGGAAAATTTGTCAATGAGGAACAACGAGTAAAAAACCGAATCAAATATGAATTATGGGTTAGTGAAAACCCTGATGTTCCACAGCCTAAAGATGGTCGGTCCTTTTTGCAGGAGCAGCAATATCAAGATTTAGTGAGTTCAACAATGAATGAGTCCGCCATGGATTCCTTGAAAAATGTAGCGGAAGCTTCTAACGCCAGAGTTGATCAGTTGGCAGAATCTGCAGATGAAACAAGTAGTCAAGGACCGCTAAAGTTTTTTGTGGATATGGTTCCCGAAAACGTTTTTGGCGCCTTTCATAGTAATGCCAATATGCTTCAAGTTATTTTCTTTGCTTTGTTCTTCGGGATTTGTTTAGCAATGCTACCAAGCAGTAAAGTAGCAGGGGTAATTAGTTTTGTAAACGGTGCCAATGAGGTTATTCTTAAAATGGTAGATATCATTATGAAAGCGGCACCCTTCTTTGTGTTTGCCTTGTTAGCGGGGGTAATTGCTAAAATGGCGGATACACCAGGAGAAGTACTACAAATATTTAAAGGACTGGGAAGCTATTCGATTACCTTATTGGTGGGCTTACTTTTCATGATATTTGTATTATATCCGTTGATTGTTTCAATCTTCATTAAGAAATTAACCTATAGAGAATTTTTAAAGCGAATCAGTCCGGCTCAATTTTTAGCTTTTTCTACCTCAAGTAGTGCCGCAACACTTCCTGTAACTATGGAATGCGTGGAAGAAAATATGGGAGCTTCAAAAAAGATTAGCAGTTTTGTGTTACCAATCGGTGCAACAGTTAATATGGATGGGACCAGTATGTACCAAGCGATTGCCGTGGTTTTTCTAGCACAATTACACATGGTAGACTTAACGCTAGGTCAGCAGTTGACCATAGTTTTAACAGCTACTTTAGCTTCTATCGGCTCTGCAGCTGTTCCAAGTGCAGGATTGGTGATGATGATCATTGTATTGAATTCAGTTGGGTTAAATCCAGCTTGGGTAGCCATTATTTTCCCAGTGGATAGAATTTTGGATATGTTCAGAACGGTGGTGAACGTTACAGGCGATGCTACTGTTTCTACATTAATTGCAAAGTCAGAAGGTGAACTAAATGTTCCCGATGACGTTCCTGCAAATAAATAAATTTAGAAAAATATAAATTAAGAAGATGAGTACACAGACACAACAACCTGTTACCATTTATATGGAAGCCAATCCGAATCCGAATTCATTGAAATTCGCTACTAACCAGATGTTGGTGCCTGAAGGTGATTCCTTTGATTTTCCATCTATTGAAGACACAGCTCAAGCGCCATTAGCAGAAATTCTTTTTCACAAAGAATATGTAGATAGAGTATTCTACATGAGTAATTTTGTGACGGTTACCAAAAAGCCAGAATACGAATGGGTAGAGATACAAAATGATGTAAAGGATACCATTAAGGAGTTTTTAGAGTCTGGTAAGCGAGTAATTGAGTTACAAGCCAAAGATCTATTTGAGGAAACTAATACCAGCGAGAATGCAGAGTTAGAGGAGCAAATTAAAAATATCTTAGAGGAATATATCAAGCCGGCAGTAGAGCAAGATGGTGGAGCTATTTCTTTTCATTCCTACGATAAGGAAGCTCAAAAAGTAAAAGTTCTATTGCAAGGGTCATGTAGTGGATGCCCCTCTTCTACAATCACGTTGAAAGCTGGGATTGAAAACCTGCTGAAAAGAATGTTGCCGAATGATGTGAAGGAAGTAGAGGCGGAAGGCGTTTAAATTATTGATTTAGATTTTAAAGCAGTTAGTGAAAGTATTCATGACTGCTTTTTTATTTTTTAGCGAATTATATAAAAAGTCTGTCGGATTGTAGAATTGAAATGATGCACGATAATCACTTTGGTGCTAGTAAGGCATTTAAACCGGACAGGACTTTTTGCATTTGGTAATCTTATAGAACGATTCTTTAAAAATATTTGTAGATGAAAAATATCAGACCCTTTCATGTTGCTTTCCCGGTTACTGATTTAAAAGCGACTCGCCAGTTTTTCGAAGAAGTTTTAGATTGCAAAATCGGGCGTACTTCTGAAAGATGGATTGACTTTGATTTATATGGACATCAAATTACAGCACATCTCACTAATGAGCCTATTCAAGAGCCAGCCGCTAATCCGGTAGATGGAAAATCAGTTCCTATCAAGCACTTTGGAGTTATTTTGGAGTGGGAACAATGGCATCAACTGGCAGATCGATTAAAAGAAGCAAAAACAGATTTCATAATTGAACCCTATATTCGTTTTAAGGGTGAAGCTGGTGAACAAGCTACCATGTTCTTCTTAGATCCTAGTGGCAATGCACTAGAATTTAAATCCTTCAAGAAAGACGAAGATATCTTCGCTTCATAATTTTCTCATACGAAATGCAGATTAACAAAACCGATAGCTTAAGCTTTTGGTTATGGCCTATATTACTTTTTGGAAATGGAGCTAAAAGAACTATATCGACTGGTAAAGCGTGGAGAGGGCAACAGATTGGAGTTTAAACGAAAAGCTGCTCATCCTGAGAAGATTGTGCGTGAATTTGTCGCTTTTGCTAATACCAAAGGAGGAGATATCTTAATTGGTGTAGATGATAATGGAAATATTCCAGGAGTAAAATATGCTGAGGAGGAGATATATGTCCTGGATAAAGCACTTGCCAACTTATGCAAGCCTAGATTACAATACGAGTACACGATCATCCCATTAGATGAGCATGAGAGCAGAGCAGTAGTACATTATGAAGTGGCCGAAAGTACAAAGAAACCTCATTATGCCTTGCCTGATGAAAATGCCGAGTGGGGAAAAGCTTATGTACGCTTGGCAGACAAAAGCATACAAGCAAGTAAAGAAGTCCGGAACGTAATTAAGTTTTCTAGACGGAAAAATGCTAGAGTGCTAGAGATTAATGAGAAGGAGAAACTACTCCTCAAGTATTTAGGTGAGTTTGATAAAATAACGGTCAGTCAATTTCAGGAATTGGCTAAACTCAATAGATACAATGCCTCAAAAATCTTGGTTAATTTGGTAGTCTCCAATGTTCTCATGATTCACCCATCCGATAAAGAAGACTCTTTTTCTATGCAGCCTATTAATTTTGACCATTAAAAAGGGCCTAATCAAATTCAACAAAAATCAATTCATTCCTTAATTTCTACACTTCATCCCAACCAAATTAGAGTTGGGTAAGTATTAATTTATAAAAGCCTTCAAATACCGCAACTTTGAAAAAAACAAAAGCGGTATGAAATATTTAATCCTAACAGCCTTATTTTTATTTACTTCGATAGTTTACGGACAGACAGTAATCAAGGGAATCGTAACAGATAAAAGCGGAGAGACATTGCCTGGTGTCAATATTTACATTGAAGGAACTTATGAAGGAACATCAACTATTGCTGATGGAAGTTTTCGGTTCTCTACTGAAATTACAGGCGAAAAAACCCTAGTAGTTCAATCTATTGGTTTTAAAAAGGAAACCTTAACAGTCAACTTAACAGGTGAGCCTTTAAATTTTCAGTTCTCATTGAAACAAGCCATTGATCAAATGAAAGCTGTGACTATAACAGCGGGGGCCATGGAAGCTTCTGATGAAAGAAAAGCTGTGGTATTGAAGCCTATCGATATAGTGACCACTCCATCTGCTATTGGTGATATAGTGGGGGCTTTTCAGACTTTGCCTGGAACAAGCACTGTAGGTAATGACGGCAGATTATTTGTCAGAGGTGGAGATGCTTCAGAAACAGCTATTTTCATAGATGGATTAAAAGTGAGCAATGCCTTTGGGACGACCGCGGGAAATGTTCCCACTCGCACTCGATTCAGTCCGAATATGTTTAAGGGTTCTTTTTTCTCAACTGGAGGTTATTCAGCTGAATACGGGCAAGCTTTATCCTCAGCACTAGTTTTAAATAGTATTGATATGCCAGTTAGAAGTCAGGCAGATATTAGTTTAATGTCATTAGGCGGAGGGGTTTCGCAGACTTTAGTGGGCAAAAGGAACAGTATAACTGCAAATGCTAATTACTTTGATTTGGGTCCTTATCAGCAATTGATCGAGCAAGATTTCGACTGGAAGCGTGCTCCCAATAGTTGGGATGTCTCGATATTAGGCAGACAGAAATGGGGAAATAGTGGTATGATAAAAGCTTTTTTCCAGAAAGAATCAAGTGGTATGCAGCTTTGGCAGTCTCAACCGGGTAGTTCCGACAGAGGTCAATTAATTAAGATCAACAATGATTATAATGTAGGTCAAGTTTCTTTCAAGCAGGTAGCTAAAGATGATTGGAGTTTCACTGGTGGATTCGGATATACCCAAAATAGCGATTTCTTCGATATTGATGGCTTGGAAGTGCAACAAAATACTCAACTTTTTCATGCAAAGGGAGTCGCTATAAAGGATTTTTCAGATGCTTTTTCAACCAAACTTGGGGTAGAATCATATTGGAATAAGTATGAGGAGACCTTAGTTTTAGAAGATCTGAGCAGAAGTTTTGAGGATCCTCAAGTCAATTTATTTGTAGAATCAGATTATTATTTGAGCAATAATTTGATAGTTAGAGCAGGACTAAGAGCAGGACATAGCCAATTAATTAAAGACCAATGGTTTGATCCTAGAGCTTCCTTAAGTTATAAATTTAAAAATGAAGGACAACTGTCTTTGGCATATGGTGAATTTAGTCAACTTCCAGAATCTAATTTTAGAGTACTCAATAATGATTTAGGTAATACTGAAGCAAGCCATTATATCTTAAATTACTTCATTGCTAAAAATAACCGAACATTTAGGGCTGAGGCTTTTCATAAAGAATACAATAATTTGATTACCTATAACGGAACAAATCAAAATCCCACTAATCTACAAGTGAAAGGAGATGGTTACGCCAAGGGTATAGATTTCTTCTTTAGAGACAGAGAAAGCATAAAAAATACAGATTTTTGGATTACTTACAGTTTTGTAGATTCCAAGCGACAATTCAATCACTTTCAATCACTGGTTCAACCAAGTTACGCACCGCGCCATAATGGTTCTGTAGTGGTCAAGCATTTTATAACTGCTTTAAACTCCCAATTAGGAGGTTCATTTTCCTTGAATGATGGCTACGCTTATACAAATCCAAATATTGATGGGGAACAAAATTCAAAAACCCAAAGCTTTCAATCATTGAGTTTGTCCTGGAGCTATCTGCCAAAACCCTATTTAATAATACATTTTGCCTGCAATAACGTATTAGGAAGGGACAATAGGTTCGGATATCAATATGCGAATCAGGCCAATGAAGAAGGTGTTTTCGCTTCTTCTCCTATAATGCAAGGAGCTCCGAGATTTCTGTTTCTGGGAGTGTTCTTAACCCTTTCCAAAGATAAAAGTGCTAATCAATTAAATAACTTATAAAAATATGATGCAGAAGCTGATAATTAATTTCACTAAAATCTATCTAATGGTAAATGAAACAGATAGATACAAAACTTTCACATTTTAATAGCCTAAGAGGCACTATTTAACATCTAAATCTTAATAATTATGAAAACTAAATTCACATTACTCGCAATTTTATTTTTAATGTCAAGCTCGTTATGGGCTTTTGATCCGGCCTATAATTCAGCTATGGAAGCACAGCTTAAAGCTATGAATGAGTCAACTACACCCGCAGATTTTAAGGCCGTGGCAAATGGGTTTACCAGAATAGCTCAAATGAACCCTGATAAATGGTTGCCTGATTATTATGCTGCTTTAGCATATACAAGGGCAGGATTTATACTTGAAGGAAATAAAAATGCTCAGGACGATAATTTCAAACTTGCTGAGAAAGTTATTGATGAATGCATAGCCAGAACAGGTGAAAATGCAGAACTGGTTGCACTGAAAGGGTTTGCTTTAATGGGTGAACTTGCGGTCGATCCGCAGACCAGAGGACAACAATTATCTGGATTGGTCATGCAAGCCTTTGGCAGAGCATTAAAGCTTGAGCCGGAAAACCCACGAGCAATGGCCATGATGGCTCAGATGCAATTAGGAATGGCTAGATTCTTTGGAGAAGGACCTGAGAAGGCTTGTAGCTTGGCAAAGCAAAGTCTTCAATACTTTGAAAATGAAGGCAGTCAGGACTCTTCTGATCCGTTTGCACCTAAGTGGGGAAAAGAGTCTGCGGAAGCTGTAATTGCTTCATGTAAATAGTAAAAAAACAGATATTAGAATCGGTATAGTCATGGCTTCAGGTTCTTTAAATTGACTTCTAAAACTAGGAAACGAAAATTAAAGTCATTCAATATTCTGATAATAGAGAACCTACAATACCAGTTATTTTTAATCGCTGACTGAATTCCTAAAATCCATAATACTAAATGTCTCTGTTGGAATTATTGTATTCCGGCAGAGACTTTAAAACAAAACTGTATATTTGAATCAATGACTACTAAGGCTACAACATCTCCTTCTTCTGTATTTGGAAATTTGAAAAGGTTCTTAATCCTGAATCTAGGAATTTCTGTTGTATTGGTGTTCATATTTTGTCCGAGCTGTTTTTTTAAGCTCGATCAAATGAAATACATAGTTCCCAGTTTTGTCAATGCACTTCTATTGTCATCCACATTGTCCTATGGAGGGTTTCTTGTCGATAAGCTTTTTGAAAAAAAATTCAAATGGGTTGAGAAACCTATTACGCGATTGATTGGCACCTTAATTACATACTCGATTTATTCTTTTTTGGCAAGTTTTGTCGTAATCACCAGTTATGTTTGGGTACGAAATTCCGAATTGACATTTGAAGAATTGAATTTACTTCATTTTGCTAAAGAAGCTTTAAACCCTGTTTTTATTGCGGTAATAATTAACAGTATTTTTACAACCAGATCGTGGCTGATGGAGTGGCGAAAGTCTGTCTTAGAAGCCGAACAACTAAAAAGAACTGTTTTAGCAAGTCAAAACCAATCCTTAAAGGACCAGCTAAATCCTCATTTTCTATTCAATTCTTTGAATACCCTAAATAGCCTGGTTTTTGAAAGTCCTGAGAGATCCTCAAAGTTTATTCAGCAACTTTCAAAGATTTACAGATATGTATTAGAAGTACAAAGCGAGGAATTAGTACTGCTAGAAAAGGAATTGAATTTCGCAAAAAATTACTTAGGACTTCAACAAATACGGTTTGAGGATAAATTGAAATTTGAAATTTCGGTACAAGATATAGCTTCTTATCATTTACCGCCCTTGTCTTTACAATTGCTTTTGGAGAATGCTGTAAAGCATACGACTGCAAGTGCTGCTCATCCACTGATTGTAGAAATTAAGCAAGATAAGGATTGGTTGTTTGTTATAAACAATTGGAGACCAAAGAAAGGCGATCAAAATAATACAGGAATTGGGCTCGAAAATATAAAGAAAAGATATCAATTACTGGGAGAACACAAGTTGGAAGTGGATCAAAATGAAGATTTCTTTACAGTTAAATTACCTTTACTAAAATTAGAGGAATGAAAATATTAGTCATCGAGGATGAAAGACCGGCCGCGACAAGAATAATAAATTTGCTGAGAGAGTTATTGCCGACTGCTGAGATATTTGGACATATCGATAGTATTGAAGAGTCAATAAAATGGTTGAATTCGAACCCTGCACCTGATTTGATTTTGAGTGATATTGAGTTGGCTGACGGTCAAAGTTTTGAGATTTTTAAGCAATTAGATATTAAGAGTCCTATTATTTTCACGACTGCTTATGATCAGTTCGCAATTAAAGCATTTAAGCTAAATTCCATTGATTATCTACTTAAACCTATTGATCCTGATGAGTTGGCCATAGCTGTTCAGAAGTATAAAAATCAATTGAAACCAGCTGCTATAGATGTTCAATTGTTGCAATCCATGATCCAAGGCGATCAGAAGCAATACAAAGAGCGCTTTATGGTCAAGGTTGGGGAGAAAATCCATAGTGTTCCAACAACTGATGTCTCATTTTTTTATAGTGCTCAAAAAGCTACTTTTATTCAAACCTACGACCAAAAAAAATATCTCATTGATCATACGCTTGATCAATTGGAATCGGAAATGAATCCTAAAGAGTTTTTCAGGTTAAACAGAAAATATATTGTAAGCTTGAACGCAATAGAAGAAATCATCACCTACTCTAACAGTCGGCTGAAAATAAATATAAAGCACTGCACTGATAATGATATTTTAGTTAGCAGGGAAAAGGTGGCTAACATGAAGAATTGGCTAGATCAGTGAAAGAACACAGTGGTTTATTGGAACTGAAAGTAGATAGATACGCTATTTGTCACCAATTCATTAATAGGGCTGCTGTAACTATTCTGCCTTTCAAAAAGTGCATTGGTCAAACCTCTTGAAAAACGGATTTCTGGGGAGAATTTAAATAGTTCGTAATATATGTCTATTCCAAAGCCGATTTCCAAAGCCAAATTAAATGTATTGATTAGTAAAACATCTTCATTAATTTCGGAAGGTCTTTTACCGCTTACTTCAAATGAGGGTTTTGCACCTCCAATCATGTAAGCTCTGAAGTTCTTTCTTCTTTGTGATTTATATTTTAATAATAGTGGTAATTCGGCATAAAAGGCTTCTTTCTTCCCTTGATAAGTAACTTCCTCTGCTCGATCGTAAGTGTTGTAATTTAGCGTATATTGATACAAACCTACTCCTGGCAGAGTTCTAAAATCTAAATATTGAGCAATTCTTAAATTGAAAATAAACCCAACAGTAAATCCTGGTGCACTTTCTGGTATTACTGAATGTAAAGAATCAAACTGATTGCTCAGGTAAGCTTCATTGTATCTAACCTTTAAATTAGCGGTATGGCCACCCAAATAGAAACCGTAATGAATTAAATCATTATCATAATTGGGTAAGTTTTCTTGCTCATAAACTTGAGATGATGCTTGAAAACTTATCAATATCGCTAGTCCGAATAATATTACTTTATTCCAGTATAGATTGAGCTTATGCCAAAGGTTAAAGGTTTGCATTCTGTATTTTTGAAGCTTAACTTATCCAATATCGAAGTAAAATCTTTTCCATCTGGAAATGACTTTACAGATTCAGGAAGATAAGTATAAGCCGCGTTATCTTTTGAAATTGTTTTTCCTAAAGTAGGTAAGATATTTTTAAAATAGAAATTATATAGCTGTTTAAATGGAAAGCTTTTTGGCTTAGAAAACTCCAAGACCACTACTTTTCCTCCCGGTCTCAAGACTCTAAACATTTCTGCTAATCCTTTTTCCAGATTTTCGAAATTCCTTACCCCAAATGCAACGATGATTGCATCAAACTTATTATCTTCAAATGGGAGATTTTCAGAGTCTCCAGAAGTTAGAGTGATTCTATCATCTAATTTCCTTTTCTTAAGCTTCTCTCGTCCAACGTTTAGCATTCCCTCAGAAATATCAACACCAGTTACATGGTCTGGATTTAATTTCAAAGATTCAATTGCGAAATCCCCAGTTCCAGTAGCAATATCCAAAATTTGCTTGGGTTGGATTTCCTTAAGAAGTTTTATGGCTTTTTTTCTCCATCTGATATCGATTCCTAAGCTGAGGAAATGATTAAGGAAATCATATTTGTGGCTAATGTTGTCGAACATATCTGCCACCTGTTGCTTTTTGCCTGTTTCCTTGTCTTTGTAGGGTAAAACTGTCATCTGAAATTGGATTTTCTGTTGTTATTGGGCTAACAGCATGTTTCGAAGAAATGTTTGTTCTGAGTAAAAATAAAACTGCCATGCCCTAATAATTGTGCATGGCAGTCTCATTTTAATGATTTCCAAATTAAATAATCAACATAGCATCCCCATATGATAGGAATCTATATTTATTCTTAATGGCCTCCTGATATGCATTCATTACATTTTCATATCCTCCAAAAGCGGCTGCCATCATCAATAAGGTAGATTCTGGCATGTGGAAATTCGTCAATAATGCATTGCAAATTTTAAACTCGTAAGGAGGGAATATGAAACGATCTGTCCAGCCTTCATTTTCTTTTAAATGATTATTGGCCGTTACAGAAGATTCCATTGAACGCATAGCTGTAGTACCCACCGCACAAACTTTTTTCTTGCTGTCCAAAGACTCGTTTACCAATTCTGCGGTTTTCTTCGGAACCTTAAAGTTTTCAGAGTCCATCTTGTGCTTGGTTAAATCTTCCACATCAACAGGACGGAAAGTGCCTAAGCCAATATGTAAAGTAATGGGACTGGTTTTAATACCTTTCAATTCCATTCTCTTCAAGACCTGACGCGTGAAGTGCATTCCTGCAGTTGGAGCTGCCACAGCCCCTACTTCTTCAGCATAAATTGTTTGAAATCTTTCCCGATCCGCTTCTTCTACTGGTCTTTTTATGTATTTTGGAAGTGGGGTTTCACCCAATGAATCTACTAATTTGTAGAAATCTTGGTCATCTCCATCATACAAAAACTTGATAGTTCGCCCTCTTGAAGTGGTGTTGTCAATAACTTCAGCTACTAATTCACCATCTCCAAAATACAATTTGTTACCAACACGGATTTTACGAGCAGGATCAACTAATACATCCCAAAGGTGCATTTCCTTATTGAGTTCTCTCAAAAGGAAAACCTCGATTTGGGCGCCAGTTTTCTCCTTGTTCCCATAAAGACGAGCTGGAAATACTTTGGTGTTGTTGGTCACTAATATGTCACCTTCGTCAAAGTAATCAACAATGTCTTTAAAAGTTTTGTGTTCAATTTCACCGGTATCTTTGTGCAAAACCATTAGCTTTGCTAAGTCTCTGTCTTCTGCCGGATGTTGTGCCACTAATTTAAGTGGTAATTCGAATTTGAATTCTGATAATTTCATACTTAATATTACGGTATTAAGTGGTTAGGTTTAAAAATTTAAGAGGGCAAAGTTAAGAATAGTTTTTGTAAACTTGTAGCTTTATATTTTTATATTTACATATGATTTATATTCATCTGCTTCTGGAGAGTTTTCGATTTGCTTTAAGTGCATTGCGAGCCAATTTATTAAGAACTATTCTTTCGCTACTTGGCGTAACAGTAGGGATTTTTTCCATCATTACTGTATTCACTCTTGTGGATTCTTTGGAAAAAAATATTAGAGATAGCCTTAACTTTTTGGGAGATGATGTGATTCGTATAGAAAAGTTTCCTTGGATTTTCGAAGATAATTATCCCTGGTGGAAATATGTAAACCGACCTAAGGCACAATTTAGTGAGTATCAATTTTTGAAAAATAATTCTGACCAGGCTAGCGCAGTTACCATTTTTGCTGAAAGATTTGGAGTGACAGTAAAGCATGAAAGTAATAGCTTGAGTGGGGCAATAGTTTCTGGTGTCGCATATCAGCATAAAGACGTGTTTGAAATTCCTGTCGAAACAGGCCGTTATTTTGGACTGCAAG
This sequence comes from uncultured Marivirga sp., assembly GCF_963974845.1. Classification (NCBI taxonomy): domain Bacteria; kingdom Pseudomonadati; phylum Bacteroidota; class Cytophagia; order Cytophagales; family Marivirgaceae; genus Marivirga; species uncultured Marivirga sp. Next base: position 2,622 of record NZ_CAXBEQ010000008.1, on the reverse strand, counting down.
AGGTTGAGAAGGGAGCAAATGTAACCATCATAGGGGCGGAGGTTGCTAAAACATTATTTCCAACTTCAAATCCTATCGGTAATGAAGTTAAGTTACGAGGATTGAAATTTAGAGTGATAGGAGTGATGGAAAAACAAGGGGCAAGCGTCATAGATGCACCAAGTGCCGATGACTTTTGTTATGTTCCCTATAATACTTTCTTTAAAATGTATTCAGGCCAAGGCAATTTTGGTGTAGAATCAATTATTGCCTTAAAAGGATATCCGGATGACGAAGGACTTAAAAACCTAGAAGGGGAAATAACAGGTTTGCTTCGGCAGAAAAGAGGCTTACGTCCCAGAGAGGCAACAAATTTCGCTATTAATAGACCAGAAGCATTTGGAGAAGTTATAGGCTCAATCTTTGGAGTTATTTCTTTAGCAGGATGGGTGATTGGTAGCTTTTCGATTTTGGTGGGAGGTTTTGGTATTGCCAATATTATGTTTGTCTCTGTAAAAGAACGGACCAATATTATAGGCATTCAAAAGTCATTAGGGGCCAAGAATTTTTTTATCCTATTTCAGTTTTTGTTTGAAGCAGTATTCCTTTCCTTATTAGGAGGTCTTTTTGGATTATTGTTGGTGTATTTACTGAGTTTTGCTTCATTAGGAAGTCTAGAATTGAGTCTTTCCGTGGGTAATATAATTCTTGGTGTTGGAGTTTCAGTGATTATAGGCACATTATCGGGAATTGTACCGGCCGGAATGGCAGCGAAACTAGACCCTGTAATCGCAATTAGAGCATAATTTTTTTGAATTATTAAATATAAGTAGATGATTAAATCAATTGGTTTAATATTTTTGATGTACTTTTTTGTTCAAGAGCCTACTCTTAAAAAGCAAAAGCTTACTGATTACATAAGCATGGAAGTTTCCACTGAGCTTAGGAAAATGACTGAGCAAGAACTTTCGGCCAAATTTCTTGGGGCCAGAATTCCAGATATTGCCATGACTGACGAGCAATCAGCTGTAGAATTTACCATCACCGCATCGCCTACTTTTTGGCAAGATGGAGATGTTGCATTGCTCAAAGAATTTTACGATTCAAGTATTCCTAACTTATTTCAGGAAATTGATTTTTCCCAAAAGGAATTAGTGACTATAAATGAAAAGGAATATGTGGCCTATCAATTTGATGGAAAACCAGATGCTGAAGGAAATCGATCTGCAGAAGAACGCTATACCTATTTGCTTTATACGATTCATAAAAATGGATTGGTAGTCATAAGCTTTTCATGTCCTCCCTACCTTAAATCTAAGTGGGAGCCAATTGCACAGAAAATGTTCGAAACCACCAAATTCCGGTAAACATAAAATGGAACTCACCGTTAATTCTGACGAGCACTATATGAGGGAAGCACTTCGTCAGGCCGAATTAGCATTCGATGAAGGAGAAATTCCTGTGGGTGCTGTCGTTGTTTGCCAGAAAAAAATTATTGCTAAAGCTTATAATCAAACTGAGAGGTTGAATGACGTTACTGCACATGCAGAGATGTTGGCTATTACATCAGCAGCGAATCACTTAGGTGGTAAATACTTGACAGATTGTACGCTTTATGTCAGTTTAGAGCCTTGCGGAATGTGTGCAGGTGCATTGAATTGGTCGCAAATAGATCAAATTTTTTATGCTTTAGAGGATGAAAAAAAGGGGTTTACCAAAATTAATCCTCAGATGATTCATCCTAAAACTAAAGTTAAAAGTGGTTTATTGGCGGCAGAAAGTAAAAAGTTGATCGATGATTTTTTTGCGAAAATGAGGAAAAATAAGAATTGAATTTTTAATAAATGTTTAACCTATAATTTATAAATATTATGGCTTTTGAATTACCAGCATTACCATATGCTAAAGATGCTTTAGAACCACATATTGATGCAAAAACTATGGAAATCCACCATGGTAAGCATCATAATGGATATGTTACGAAATTAAATGGTGCTGTTGAAGGTACAGATATGGAAGGCAAATCTTTAGAAGAATTGCTCAAAAATAATAGTGATAACAATGCAGTTAGGAATAATGGCGGTGGTCATTTTAATCATTCCTTATTCTGGTCTGTAATGAGTCCTGATGGTGGAGGTGAACCATCTGGAGCCTTGGCTGATGCTATAAATGCAGCTTATGGTTCATTCGAAAAATTTAAAGAAGAGTTCTCAAACGCAGCCGCAACTCGTTTCGGATCAGGTTGGGCTTGGTTATGTGTTCATGCTGGCGGAAAAGTTGAGGTTTGTTCTTCTCCGAATCAGGATAATCCAGTTATGCCAAATGTAGGATGTGGCGGAACTCCAATTTTAGGTCTCGATGTTTGGGAACATGCATACTACTTAAACTACCAAAATAGGAGGCCTGATTACATTTCAGCTTTCTTTAACGTAATTAATTGGGGTGAAGTATCGAAGAGATATGAAGAAGGCAAATAGATTTTTGTATAAGTTCTAAATATTGGAAAGGCAGTAGATTTATAGTTTACTGCCTTTTTTCTTTAGAAAAATCTTCTACCTAAACCATGTCTGCCCAATAGCGCAAGGTCGAGAGAAACCATAAGGGAATGTGTACCGAATCCGGTTAAGGCCGTGTTATTAACGG